>JAOZPE010000005.1:61211-73714 GCA_029932915.1 Candidatus Krumholzibacteriia bacterium | reverse complement strand
TGGCCTCCTTCTCGGCGTCCTCCAGCTTCATGCCCACCAGATCGGGCACCAGCACCGCCTGTTGGCGGTGGATGATCCAGGGCAGGACGGTACGATTGGCCAGCAGGGCCCCACCGATGACCGCCGCCACCAGGACGACCAGGAGCAAGAGGAAGCGAGCCAGGCTCAAGACGATCTCTCCCGTCGGCTGAGAACCGCGGCGAAGGCTCCATCGACCCCGTGCCGCTGCGGCAGGACGCGCATGCGCCGGACGTCGACCACTCGGGGATCGCAGCGATCCTGCACCCCCACTTCGACGAGGTCGTCCCGTTCGGCCAGGACCGCGTCGACCACCTCGTCGTTCTCCTCCGGCTCGAGCGAGCAGGTGGAATATACGATGATGCCGCCCGGGGCGCAGAGGTCAACCGCCGAGTGCAGAAGACGACGCTGCAGGCGGGGAAGCTCGTCCAGATCCCGTGGGCTGCGCCGCCAGCGCGCCTCGTGGCGGCGGGCCAGGACTCCCGTCCCGGTACAGGGCGCATCCACCAGGACCGCATCGAAGGATTCGGGAGGAAAGGGCGGCGCCAGCCCGTCGGCGGCCACCAGATCGACCCTCCCCTCTCCTTCTCCGCTCCGCGCAAGCGCCTGGCCGTCCTTCGACCCCGCCGATCCGCCGCTCGACGAATGGGTCGGCGCCACCCCCCTCTTCTCCTTCCCCCGGCGGCGGGTCTGGGCGACGGCGGTCAGACGCGCCACCGAGAGATCGGACGCCACCACCGTGGCCTCCGGCCACAGCTCGGCCAGATGGAGACTCTTGCCGCCGGGCGCCGCACACAGGTCGAGGATCCGGCCCGCACTGGCGGGCAAGGCCAGAAGTGGGGCCACCATCTGCGCGCCTTCGTCCTGGATCGCACTCAGCGAGGGCAGCTCGCGCAGGAGCACCGAGGGGGGAACCGCCTCGCGCACGACGAGTGCATCCGGAGCGATTCCGCCCGGCTCGAGCCGCCATCCCCGCGCCTCGGCCTCGCCGCGGACCGCCTCGGCCATGCCCGGCCGGCAGCGCAACACCACCGGCGGGCGCCGATTGTCCGCCTCGCACAGCGCGAGCACCTCTTCGATGGGCCAACGACGGGCCCAGCGCTCCACCAGCCAGCGGGGGTGGCTCAACCAGTGCACCGCCCAGCCGATGGGATCGTCCTCGCGGCGGGGAAAGAAGGACGCCACACCTTCCCGGCTCACCCTCCGCAGCAGGGAGTTCACGAAGCCGGCCGCCCGCTCCATGCCCAGACGGCGGATCAGGGCCACGCTCTGCGAGATGGCGGCATGGTCGGGAGTGGACATCTCGAGGAGCTCGTGCAGCCCCAGCCACAGCACCACCCGCGCCCGGTCGGCCGGAGCGCGGTGGCTCAGCTGTTCGATGAGATGGTCGTAGCGTCCCCGCAGCCGTACGCAGGAGAAGACCAGCTCGCGCAGCCGGCCCCGTTGCTGGACGCTCAGCGGCCGGGCCGCCTCCTCCCGGCCGTCCTCGAAGGCAGCCAGCAGGCGATCGGCCTCACCGCGTCCCTTCTTCCAATCCAGGAGGATGCGCGCCGCCGCCAGGCGGACCTCGTCCACTCTCTCCGGCCGCTTCATGGAAGCGTCCGGCGGGGCGGCACCTCGCCCACAGCCTCCAGGCGCTCCCGGGGCTGCAAGGCATGGCCGCGGGCGAATTCCACGGGGGACATCCACCGCGTCCCCGGTGCCTGGACCCTCTCGATACGGATCGCGCCCTCCCCGCAGGCGACGAGCATGCCCCGCTCGTCGAGCGACAGGACCTCGCCGGGTGCACCGGCCGCCGGCTCGTCCGTCCGGCGGCTGCCGGCCAGGCGCAGCGGCCCCAGCGAAGAGCGGACGGTGATGCCCGGCCAGGGAGTGAGCCCGCGGATGCGGTCGTGCACCTCGGCGGCCGGGCGGGCGAAGTCGACGGTCCCCTCGCTCTTGTCCAGCCGCGGCGCCGCGCACGCGCCTTCCTCGTCCTGCGGACGCGGCCGCAGCCCCTCGTTCTCGATGGCGTCGAGGGTCTCCACCAACAGCCCCGCACCGATGATGGCCAGACGGTCGTGCAACTCGCCGGCCGTCTCGTCGGGCCCGATCGCAGTGGGAACACAGCGGTACACGGGACCGGTGTCCACGCCCGCCTCCAGTTGCATCGTGCACACCCCGGTGCGCTCGTCGCCGGCCACGATGGCCCGGTGGATCGGTGCCGGACCCCGCCATCGCGGCAGCAGCGAGGCGTGCAGGTTCACACAGCCGTGACGGGGACCGTGCAGCAGGGGTTCGCGGATGATGTGCCCGAAGGCGACGACCACCACCACGTCCACATCCAGCCGCAGGATGCGCTCGTACAGGGCCTTGCGGCCGCCCTTCTCCAGGGTGGTCTCCTCCAGGCCCAGCTCGCGGGCGCGCCGGCGCACGGGGGTGGGAAGCGGCGCGCGGCCGCGGCCACGTGCCTTGTCCGGTTGGGAGACCACCAACTGTACCTGGTGCGAACTGGCGGCGAGCGCCTCCAGGCTGGGGACGGCGAAGTCGGGGGTGCCGAGGAAGGCCAGGCGCACGCTCAGACTTCCCGCGCGCGCTGTTGCAGCGCCTTCAGTTTCTTCGACAGGAGCTTGCGCTTGATCAGCGAGAGATGGTCGACGAAGAGGATGCCCTCGAGGTGATCGTGCTCGTGTTGGATGATCCGGGCCAGCAGGCCGTCGTCTTCGAGCTCCTGCTCCTTCCCCTCGAGATCCTGGTAGCGCACCTTCACCCGCACGGGACGCTGTACCTCGGCGGTGATGCCGGGCAGGGAGAGACACCCCTCTTCGAGGCCGCCGCGCTCGCGGCTCAGGAAGATCAACTCCGGATTGACCAGCGGAAGGACCCGGGGCCAACCGTCCCTCTCGTCGCGGGCGATGAGCAGGCGCAGGGCACGGCCCACCTGGGGCGCGGCCAGGCCGATTCCCTCCTCACGGTTCATCGCCCGTACCATGCCTTCATACAGCTCGCGCAGCGAGTCGTCGAAGGAATCGACCGGATCACAGCGCGTCCGCAGGATCTCGCTGCCGTAGAGATAGATCTCCAGCTCGTCACTCATGGCGTTGCTCTGGCGATGGCCACCGGGCCAGGGAGGTTGGAGGTCCTACTTCTTCTTCACCACGGTCGCGATGCTGACCTGGGCGATCTCCACCTTCACGCCGTCGGCGATGGTGGCCACCACCACGCCCTCGTTCTCCTTGACGTTGAGAACGGTCGCGTACAGACCGCCGTTGGTGACGATGCGGTCGCCCTTCTTCAGCGCCGCGAGCATGGCCTTGTGTTCCTTCTGCCGCTTGGCCTGCGGCCTCCACAACAAGAAGTAGAAGATCACCAGGAAGGCCAACAGCAAGGGAAGCATCGCCAGCGGCGAACTCGAATTCGAGCCGTTCTGGGGCGCGGCCATGGCCGGGGCCAGGGTGAGGGCGGGGAACAGGTTCATCGGACTCAAGAGCCACCTCCGGATGGGGTTTGCTGCGGGCCCAGTCTAGGAGCGCCGGCCGCCGGCGGCAAGCAGGCTGTTGACACGGCCTCGACGGATTCCGCCCCCTGGCCGCAGGCAAGCCGTCTGCACGGTGTCGAGCGTCTCAGTCGACCTTCCCCTCATTGGACAGATAGCGCTGCAGGAAGTCCCGGCGGTAGCTCTCCAGGCGCCCTTCCTCGATCGCGCGGCGGATGCCCTCCATGAGTCGCTGATAGAAGGTGAGGTTGTGCAGGGTTCCCAGCACGAGTCCCAGGATCTCCCCGGAGACGATGAGATGGCGCAGGTAGGCCCGGCTGTGGTGCTGGCATGTGTAGCAGGGGCAGCCCTCCTCCACCGGCCGCTCGTCGAGGGCGAAGCGGGCGTTGCGCAGGGGCAGGCGTCCGTCGTGGGTGAGCAGGGTCCCGTTGCGGGCCATGCGGGTGGGCAGGACGCAGTCGAAGAGATCGACGCCGGCGGTGACGGCGGCCAGGATGTCCTCGGGGAAACCGACCCCCATCAGGTAGCGCGGTTTCTCCTGGGGCAGGAGCGGCGCACAGAACGCGGCCATCTCGTGCAACTCTTCCTTGCTCTCGCCCACCGAGAGCCCTCCGATGGCATAGCCCGGCAGGTCGAGTGCGCTCAGCTCGGCCGCGCTGCGCTCGCGCAGATCGCGATCGAGCCCCCCCTGGACGATGCCGAAGAGCACCTGTTCGTGGCCCGCCTCGTGGCGGCGCCGAGGGCCGAAGGCGTCGCGGCAGCGCCGGGCCCATCGGGTGGTGCGGTCGACCGCTTCCTCGAGTACCTCGCGTTCGGCCGGCAGGGCCACGCACTGGTCGAAGGCCATGACCACGTCCGCGCCAAGGGCGGCCTGGACCTCCATGCTCCGCTCGGGGGTGAAGTGATGGGCCGAGCCGTCCAGATGCGAGCGGAAGCGCACCCCCTCCTCGTCGATACGGTTCAGATCGGAGAGCGAGTACACCTGGAAGCCGCCGCTGTCGGTGAGGATGGCCCCGTCCCAGTCCATGAAGCGGTGCAGGCCGCCCAGCTCGAGGATGCGCTCGTGCCCCGGCCGCAGGTACAGATGGTAGGTGTTGCCCAGGATCATCCGCGAGCCGGTCTGGCGAAGCCTCTCGTTGTCCAGGCTCTTGACCGTGGCCTGCGTCCCCACCGGCATGAACACCGGGGTCTCCACCACCTGGTGGTCGGTGTGCAGGCGGCCGCGCCGCGCCGCGCCGTCGCGCTGCAACACTTCGAAGGAGAAGCCGCTCATGCCCTTTCCTCCCGTTCGATCCAGTTGGCGTCGCCGTACGAGTAGAAGCGGTACCCGGAGGAGACGGCGTGCTCGTAGGCCTTCTTCCACCGCTCACCGGCGAAGGCGGCCACCAGCATGAGCAGGCTGCTGCGCGGCAGATGGAAATTGGTCAGCAGCACGTCGACCCACCGGAATCGATAGGGCGGATGGATGAAGAGCGAGGTGCTCGCGTCCAGTCCCTCGTGGGCGTCGGGGGGAAGGCTCTCCAGCGCTCGGCACACCGTGGTCCCCACGGCCACCACTCGTCCCCCCCTCTGGCGGCAGGCGTGCAGAGCCTCCACGGTCGCGTCGGGGACGAGCAGGCGTTCGGGATGCAGACGGTCGCGCCGCAGGTCCTCCTCGTCGAGGGGACGGAAGGTGCCCGGCCCCACGTGCAGGGTGAGGAAGGCCTGCTCCACGCCTTTGCTCCGGCAGCGCTCGAGCAGGGTCGCATCGAGATGCAGGCCGGCCGTCGGCGCAGCCACCGAACCGGTCGTGCGGGCGAAGACGGTCTGGTAGCGCTCGCGGTCGGCTTCCTCGTCGGGACGACGGATGTACGGCGGCAGGGGCACGTGACCCCACTTCCAGGCGTAGTCGATCACCTCCACCCCCGAAGGGAAATCCACCCGGCGTCGGCCCTGACCCAAGGCCTCCTCCACCGTCACCCTCACCTCTCCACCCAGACGCACGCCGGTGCCCGGAGGCAGACGCCGGCCGGGCCGCACCATCGCCGCCCAACGTCCCGGCGCGAGTTCCTCGAGCAAGAGGATCTCCACCCGGGCGCTGCCCCCCTCCTTCTCCCCCATCAGGCGGGCCGGGAACACCCGCGTGTCGTTGAGCACCAGCAGGTCGCCCTCGTTGAGCAACCCGACCACGTCGCGGATCGTTCCGTCGTGCAGCGAGCCATCAGCGTTCCACACCAGCAGACGGCTGTCGCCGCGATGCGGCGGCGGGCGCTGTGCGATGCGCTCGGGGGGAAGTTCGTAGTCGTAGTTCGAGAGGAGCTGGGCGAAGTCCATCAGAAGAGGGCGGGTGAGCCGTCGCGTGGAGGAGGCGTGAGTCCGAGGTGTTCGAAGGCCCTGCGGGTGGCCACCCGTCCACGGGGCGTGCGGTGCACCAGCCCTTCCTGGATGAGGAAGGGCTCGACCACGTCTTCGAGGGTGTCGACCTCCTCGCCCAGGCTCACCGCCAGGGTGGAGATGCCCACCGGACCGCCGTCGAAGGCGTCGGCGATGACCCGCAGATACGAACGGTCCAGGCTCTCCAGCCCCAGATGGTCGACCTCCAGCAGCTGGAGCGCGCGCTGGACGAGCTTGCGGTCGACCGCGGCCGCCTGCTCCACCTGGGCCACGTCCCTCACCCGCCGCAGCAGGCGGTTGGCCACCCGGGGGGTGCCCCGGCTGCGACGGGCGATCTCCATCGCCCCATCGGCGCTCAGGTCGAGATCGAGCAGTTCGGCGCTGCGCTGGACGATGCGGGAGAGTTCGGCCGGTGGATAGAAATCGAGGTGCAGGACGATGCCGAAGCGCGAGCGCAGGGCCGGCGTCAACAAGCCCGCGCGGGTGGTGGCCCCGACGAGGGTGAAGGGTTCCAGATCCAACTGGTAGTGGCGTGCGGCCGGTCCCTTGTCGATGACCAGCTCGACGCGGAAATCCTCCATCGCCGGGTACAGGTGCTCCTCGACGACGCGGTTGAGGCGGTGGATCTCATCGATGAACACGCACTGGCGGCCCTCCTCACGGGTGAGGATGGACAGCAGTTCGGCGCTGTTGCTGAAGGCCGGGCCGCTGGTGACACGCAATTCGGCGTCCATCTCCCGGGCGACGATGCCGGCCAGGGTGGTCTTGCCCAGCCCCGGCGGTCCGTGCAGCAGAAGGTGGTCGAGGGGTTCGTTGCGCCCGCGGGCGGCGTCGATGAAGAGCCTCAACTGCGACTTCACGCGCTCCTGCCCGATGAAGTCGGACAGCCGGGTGGGGCGCAGGGTGCGGTCCTCCCCCTTCTCGGCCGGCGCGGGCCGGGGGTTGGTGACACGTTCAGGCTGCTGCTTCATCGACGATTCCCCGGTGTGGCCGCATCGTCCGGTCCCAGCCGACGGCGGCTCTTCCTGTCATGTCTTCGGCCTCATGCCATCGGCCGCCACTCAGCCGGCGACCGCCCGCAGGGCCCGGCGGACGATCTCCTCGACGGGGCGATCCTCCCTATCCTCGGCGCCGATTTGTTCGACGGCGCGGCGGGCGCTCTCCGGACTCAGGCCCATCGCCTCCAGCGCCAGCACCGCCTCCTCCTCGGGCGTGCCCGGACGGGGCAGGTGCACCGGCGCCACCGGCGAGACCTGCAGCTCGCGGTCGCGCAACTCCACCACCAGGCGCTCGGCGGTCTTCTTCCCCACGCCCTTGATGCGGGTAAGGGGAGTGGCGTCGCCCGCGCGCGCGCCGGCCAGGATCAACTCGAAGTCCTCGTCGCCCAGGATGGCCAGGGCGAGCTTCGGCCCCACCCCGTTGATGCCGATCAGAGCCCGGAAGAGATCTCGCTCGTCGGCGTTGGCGAAGCCGAAGAGGGTCAGATCGTCCTCGCGGACGTGCAGGTGGGTGTACAGGCGCAATTCCTCGCCCACCGGCGGAAGACGGCGCCGCAGGCGCTCGGGAACGAGCAGGGCGTAGCCCACCCCCCCACTGGAGATGACCACTCCGCTCGCACCCGCTTCCTCGAGCCGGCCCTGGATGAAGGCGTACATCGATCCTCCCCGGCGTCTACGAGCCCGCCCGATGGGCCAGACTGTGCTCCATCTGTACCACGGCCGCGTGGCAGATGGCGATGGAAAGCGCGTCGGTGCTGTCGAATTCGTCGTCGGGCAGCCGGATCTGCAACAGACGGCTCACCATCGAGGCCACCTGGCTCTTGCTCGCCCGGCCGTTGCCGGTCACCGCCTTCTTGATCTGGGCGGGACTGTACTCGGCCAGCTCGAGCCGCCGACGGCCGGCCGCCAGGAGGATCATACCGCGGGACTGCCCAAGGACCAGCGCCGATGCCATGTTCTTGGCGGTGAACACCTTCTCGATGGCCACCTCGCAGGGCTCGTGCTCGTCGAGGACGGCGGTGAGCTGATCATAGAGAACGGCCAGCCGCTCGTGCAACGGCTGGCCGGCGGAGGCGCTCAGGGTGCCGTGGGCAAGGTGCCGCAGGCGACCGGCCGAAGCCTCGATCACCCCGTATCCGAGGCGCAGACTGCCCGGATCGAGGCCGCAGATACGGGTCATGTCAGATCATCCTGCAAGGCGGCCATCTCCTCCTCGGGGATGTCGAAGTTGGCGCTGACCTGCTGGGTATCGTCCAGATCGTCCAGGTGGTTGATGAGCCGCAGGACACTGCGGGCGTCCTCACCGGTGACCAGGACCGTCGTCGAGGGGACCGGGGTGAGTTCGGCCGAGAGCGTGGCGATCCCCGCGTCGCTCAAGGCCCGGGCCACCGCGTGGAAGGCCTCCCGGGGGCAGGTCACCTCGACCACTCCGTCCCCGGACTCGACGTCCTCGGCCCCGGCGTCGATCACCACTTCCATGACCCGGTCCTCGTCGGCCACGTTCTCGTCGATGGTGAAGATCCCCTTGGTCTCGAAGAGGTAGGAGACGCTGCCCGGATCGGCCATCTTGCCGCCGTACTTGCTGAAGGTATGGCGGATCTCCGCCGCGGTGCGGTTGGTGTTGTCGGTGACCGTCGACACGAGGATGGCGACGCCGCCATGGCCGTAGCCCTCGTAGGTGATCTCCTCGTAGCGCGCACCCTCGATCTCACCGGTGCCGCGCCGGATGGCCCGCTCGATGTTGTCCTTGGGCATGTTCTGCGCGCGGGCGTTGTCCACGGCGGCCCTCAGACGGGGGTTGCTCTCGATATCGCCACCGCCGTCACGGGCGGCGATGGTGATCTCCTTGCCCAGGCGCGTGAACAGCTTCCCCCGCTTGGCGTCGGCGGCACCCTTCTTCCGCTTGATGGTCGACCATTTGGAATGTCCGGACACGCTTTCCTCCTGCGGGTGGGGTCCCGCCAGCCATCGGAGGGCTCTAGCCCTCCTCTTGCTCCTTCTTGGCCGCGGCGACGATCTTGGCCATCTGGTCGGCCGGAACCTCTTCGTAGCCGCTGAACTTGCGGGTGTGGGTACCGCGGCCCTGGGTCATGCTCCTCAATACCGTACTGTAACGGTAGAGCTCAGCCAAGGGAACCTGCGCCTTCACCACCGCGAAACTGCCCTGGGTCTCGCTGCCCATGATCCGTCCGCGGCGCGAACTCAGATCGCCCATGACGTCGCCCATGACCTCCTCGGGGCACTTCACCTCGATCTCGTAGATGGGCTCGAGCAGCACCGCCTGGGTCTTGGCGAAACACTCGCGCAGGGCCAGCGAGGCCGCGGTCTTGAAGGCCGCCTCGCTGGAGTCGACCGGATGGAAACCGCCGTCGTAGAGGGTGGCCTTCATGTCGACCACCTGGCAGGAGGCCAGAGGCCCCTTCTGCATGGCCTCGCGCAAGCCCTTCTCGACGGCGGGGATGAACTTGCCCGGGATGGCGCCGCCGACGATGGCGTCGACGAACTCGAAGCCGCCTCCGCGGGGCAGGGCCTCGAAGCGGATGGCCACGTCTGCGAACTGGCCCCGGCCGCCGGTCTGCTTCTTGTGTCGGGCCTGGACCTCGGTCTTGCCCTTGATCGTCTCCAGATAGGGAATGCGAGGCTCCTCGCGAATGACCTCCACCCCCGTCGACTCCTTGAGCTTCTGCAGGACGATGTCGAAGTGCAGCTCGCCCTGGCCCTGCAGCACCATCTCGTGGGTCTGCGGGTCCATGTCGACGGTGAAGGTGGGATCCTCCTCGGCGATCTTGTGCAGCCCGTTCACCATCTTCTCCTCCTCACCCGCGTTGACCGGCCGGATGGCCACCCGGCTGTTCAGCGGCGGATAGGGGATCGGTGGGAAGCGCACATCGAGGCTCTTGTCGGCGAGGGTGTCACCGGCGTGGGTGTCCTTCAACTTGACCGCCGCGCCCAGGTCACCGCATCCGATGCTCTCGATCTTCTCGCGGTTCTTCCCCTTGAGTTGGAAGAGCTGGGTGATGCGCTCGGTCTGGTTGCGGTTGACGTTCTTCAGCTCGTCGCCGGTGCTGATGCTGCCCGCGTAGACGCGCATGATGGCGAATTCGCCGGCTTCCCGCTCCAGGGAGATCTTGAACACCCGGGCCGCGGTGGGCTTGTCCGCACCGGTGGCGATGGTGGTCTCCTCATCGTCCGGACCGATGGCCGGAACGGTGGGGAAGGCATCGGCCGCGGGCAGGTATTCCTTCACGTAGTGCAGGAGCTTCTTCATGCCCCGCAGGCTCCGCGCACTCACCGCGCACACCGGGAAGAAGCTGCGATCGCGTACGCCGATCTGGATGCCCTTGACGATCTCCTCGTAGCTGAGGGTGCCCTCCTCCAGGAACTTCTCCACCAGCTCGTCGTCGTGCTCGGCGGCGGCGTTCAGCAGCTCCTCGCGGGCGTTCTCATAGGCGTCCTTCATCTCGTCGGGGATGTCGGCCTGCTGGGGCTCCCCCTTGTCGTCGTAGAGGTAGGCCTTGCCCTCGGCCACGTCGATCACCCCGCGGAAGTCCTCGCCCTGGCCGATGGGGATCTGGATGGGCACGGCCTTCTTGCTCAATCGCTCCTGGATCTGCTCCATGGTGTCGTCGAAGTCGGCGTGCTCCTTGTCCATCTTGGAGACCACGATCATCGTGGGCAGGGACATCTGCTGGGTGTTCTCCCACAGGCTCTCCGTGCCCACTTCCACCCCACCATCGGCGCGAACCAGCAGGAGCGCACTCTCGACCACCGAAAGGGCGGCCATGACGTCGCCGCGGAAGTCCTCGAAGCCGGGCGTGTCCAACAGATTGAACTTGGTGCCCTCGAACTCACAGGCGCCCAGCGCCAGGTAGATGCTGGTCTTGCGTTCGATCTCGTTGGGGTGGTAGTCGAGGTTGCTCGTTCCCTCGTCGACGCTGCCCATCCGGCCGATGGCCTTGGTCTTGAAGAGGATGGCCTCCGCGAGGGTGCTCTTTCCCGCCGCCTGGTGCGAAAGGAGGGCGATATTGCGAATCTGGGCGGGTTGATAGGTCTTCAAGCCGATTCCTCCCGGCTCGTGGTCGTGCATGGGGTTCTGGGCCGTTCCTCTCCCTCGACCCGGCCTGGGAAGGCGCGGGCCCGGGCGGACGGCGTCCGCGGTCAGAACGCCTAATCTAGCGCCTCGGCAGGTGCAGTGTCAACGCGAGGACACCGAAGAAGGGCTCGCCGGCCCCACCGGGAGCCTCCAGCGCAGAAGATCGATCCTTCCGCCGGGCTTTCCCCGAGGCAGGGGACACCGTATATTGGAGTGCGGTCCGGGGAAAACGGGTGATGCGGTGGGGTTTGGGCCTTTACATCCGCTCCCTGCTGACGATAGATTCTCCCGGTCCGTGACCTCGCCCGCGTTCTTCCAGGCCCGCCCGATCCGGCGAGCGCTGCGGTGGACGCGAGGGCGGCCGTTCCTGGAGCCGCGTGGGCCTGCACCACTTTTCCGGTCCGCTTCTGCCGGGCCAACCAGTGCCATGCACCAGACAGCATCTTTCCCGCAAATCAGCGCCCGCGCCATCCTGCGCACCGCTTTCGCCGTGGCCCTGTCCGCAGTGGTCGCGACGGCCGCTGGGACGGCCTGGGCCCAGAAGAGCGCCGACGCGAAGAAGGGCGAGGAACAAACCCTCCCCAGCGGCACCATCAAACGCATCGAACTCTCGCTCTTCGGCGGCTGGTTCGGCGGGGTGACCTTCCTCAGTCTCCCCCCCATCGCCCCCCAGACCACCGACCTGGGCGCTTCGGACATCCTCGACTTCGATGGGGATCCGCTGGCACCGCCCAAGTATCCGGGGCAGATCGACGCCACCCACAAATACGTCGAGGACGGCTATTGGGGAGGGATCACCGCCACCTTCTTCGTCTCCGACGCCTTCGGGCTCGAGTTGATCGGGGCCTACGGGAAGTCCCAGGCGGTGGTGACCGGGCAGTACCGCGATATCGATCTCGTGGACAAGGACCACCCCTTCTACGACCCCTCGCAGGATGAAGGCTCGTTCCAGTGGGACCAGTCGGACATGAGCTGGATCCAGGGTGGGGTGAACATGGTCTATGTCTTCGGGCACCGGAAGTTCAAGCCCTACCTGCTGCTCGGAATCGGCGGCCTGCTGAACAGCTTCCCCAACTCGACCAGCACCGGAGCCCTGTACTTCCAGTACGGTGGAGGCTTCCGCTACGAGCTCAGCGATGCCCTGGACGTCAAGCTCGGGCTCTCGTCGAGCCTCTTCACCTGGGATCAGGACGAGGTCTCCCTGAACCAGACCGTCCAGTACCCCATGGCCAGCCTGGGCCTGATCTGGAAGTATCACGTTCCGCCCGAGGTCTACATGGACGAGGAGCCGGCCTCCGAGGACACGGCCGAGGACAAGCCATCCTCCTGAGCTGACGGCTGCCCCCTGGAGGGGTCGCCACCGACGGATCCCCGCGTACAGGCACACAAGAGAAGAGGCGCCCGATGGGCGCCTCTTCCGTAGCGAGAGTAGAGAGCTGCGCTACTTCTTCTTCCGCACCGCGGTCTTCTTCTTCCGCGCGGTGGTCTTCTTCTTCCGCGTCGTCGTCTTCTTCTTGCGCGTGGTGGTCTTCTTCTTCCGCGCGGT
>JAOZPE010000005.1:0-61111 GCA_029932915.1 Candidatus Krumholzibacteriia bacterium | reverse complement strand
GTCTTCTTCTTCCGCGTCGTCGTCTTCTTCTTGCGCGTGGTGGTCTTCTTCTTCCGGGCGGTGGTCTTCTTCCGCGCCGTGGTCTTCTTCTTCCTACGGGCGGTGGTCTTCTTCTTCGCCGCCGCCTCCATGATGATTCCGTCTTCCATTTCTCAAGCCTCGCTTTTGTGTGCAGCCTTGAGGGGCGACGCCCCCCGGAACGATTTCCAGATCGATACGCAAGAGCAACTCACGTTCCAATCTTGAAATCCTCCGGATTATTCTAATCCGGCATTTTTGTGTCAAACAAAAAAACGGAGGTTTCGACAAGTTCGAAACCTCCGTCACACTGGTGCCCGGGGCGGGATTCGAACCCGCACGGCTCTCGCCACTACCCCCTCAAGATAGCGTGTCTACCAATTCCACCACCCGGGCGTGACTGTCCAATGCCTACTGTCCTCCACCGCCGGACTCCGAACCCTGTCCTTGTGAAGTCGAACCGGAGTTCTCCTGAGCATCGCTCCCGCTCTGTCTGGTATCGCCTGCGGGCTGCTGTGGCGCCGAATTCTCGTCAGCCGGGATCTGCTCGGGACTCAACGGAACCACATCACCCTGGGTCGCCGGACCGCTGTGGACCGGCACCCGCTCGGCGGCCTGACGGCTGAGCGCCTTCGTTGCGGTCGGCGCTCCTTCGTGCATGGTCAGGAAGACGAGGATGACACTGCTGACCATGAAAGCGGCTCCGAGATAGATCGTTGCCTTGTGCAGGATCGTGGTGACGCCACGCGCCCCGAAGACCGCTTGACCCGCGCCGCCCCCACCGAAGGCGCCGGCCAGACCGTCACCCTTGGAATTCTGCAAGAGCACCACCACACAGAGCACGATGGATAAAACGAGATGGAAGATGATCGCTACGACATACATGGTCTGGTCCTCGAATCGGGTATCGGTGCTCAGGAACACGGAAAACACGCCCCGAAGAAGGGGTGCGTAAGCTAGCATTCCCTCCTCGGCCTGTCAAATCCGGCCGTCTTCAAACCCCCAGAAAAGCCCTGAAAACGGCAAGATCAGCGGAATTGGACGATCTGGAGGAAACTCTCCGCCTCGAGACTCGCCCCACCGACCAGGGCGCCGTCGATGTCTTCCCGCTCCATGTAGGAAGCGATGTTCGCGGGGGTGACGCTGCCTCCATAGAGGATCCGCACCGATGCGGCGGTCTCGGTGGAGAAGCTCTCCTGGAGGATCGATCGCATGAGTCCATGCACCGCTTCCGCATCGTCCGGCATCGCGCTCTTGCCCGTTCCGATGGCCCAGATAGGCTCATAGGCCAGAACGAGCCGCTTCACCTGCACCGGATCGAGACCATCCAAAGCGGCATGAATCTGGCCGGCGATGAACGTCTCGGTCTTGCCTTGCAACCGCGTCTCCTCGCTCTCCCCGAAGCAGACCACCGGCAGGAGATCGACCCTCAGGGCCGCACGGAGCTTGGCCGCGACCACCTCGTCGGTGTCGCCGAAGAACTGCCGGCGCTCGCTGTGACCGATGATGCAGCATGACACGCCCACTTCACGGAGTTGCTCGGCGCTGACCCCTCCGGTGAACGCACCCGGCTCCTGCGAGACCAGATCCTGGGCCCCCACACCGATGGGTGAACCCTGGAGCGCTTCCATCACCGGCAGCAGGAAGGGTGTGGACGGACACACCATGAGTTCCGTCTCCGAATGGAGACTCGCCACCCGCCGTTTGAGATCGCGCGCAAGATTGAGACTCTGGGCCAGCCCCAGCTTCATCTTCCAGTTTCCGATGACCAGAGGCCGACGCATGGCCCCCTCCTCTCCCGGTACCGACCGGTCAGATGGAGAACTACCTCAAACCGGAGTCGAGCTCACGTCGGACAAGGCCTCGACCCCGGGCAGGCTCTTGCCGGCCAGGAATTCGAGGGAGGCGCCACCACCCGTGGAGACGTGGGAGATGCGGTCGGCCAGCTCCATCTGGTTGATGGCGGCCACCGAATCGCCGCCACCGACGATGCTGCGCGCCCCCTGGTCGGTCGCCCGGGCCATGGCACGGGCGATGGCCCGCGTACCCCGCGCGAAGGTGGGCATCTCGAAGACACCCATCGGACCGTTCCAGAAGATGGTGCGGGCCCCGGCGATGGTGTCGGAGAAGAGACGGGTGGTCCTGGGACCGATGTCCAGACCCTGCCAACCCTCCGGAATGTCGGTCACCAGCACTTCCCGGGTCTCCCCGTCCTCACCGAAGGTGCTGCTCACCACCACGTCCTGCGGCAGGAGCAATTCGGTCCGCGACGACTTGGCCTTCTGCAGAAGCTCCCGCACCGTGTCCATGTGGTCGCGCTCGACCATGCTGGCCCCGATCTCCAGGCCGTGGACGGCGAAGAAGGTGAAGGCCATCCCACCGCCGATGAGGATGGAGTCGACGCGATCGAGGAGATTGGAGATCACCCCGATCTTGGTGCTCACCTTCGCCCCGCCGAGAATCGCCACGAAGGGTCGCGCCGGATCGGCGAGCAGGCTGCCGAGGTTCTCCAGCTCCTTGTCCATGAGCAGGCCGGAGACCCGCAGGTCGAAGTACTCGGTCACCCCGACGGTGCTGGCGTGGGCCCGATGGGCGGTGCCGAAGGCGTCGTTCACGTAGATCTCACCCCACTGGGCGAGTTCGCGCGCGAACTCGGGATCGTTGGCCGTCTCCCCGGCATGGGAGCGCAGGTTCTCCAGGCGGCCGCTCTCGCCGGGGTGCAGCGCTTCGAGAGCCATCCGGGCTTCCTCGCCCACGCAGTCGACGGCGAAACGCACCGGCGTCGAGCTGAGTTCGGCCAGACGATCGGCCACCGGACGCAGGCTCATCGAGGGCACACGCTTTCCCTTGGGACGACCCAGGTGACTCATCAGGATGGGCTGTCCGCCACGGGCCCGGATGAACTCGATGGTGGAAAGAGAGGCGCGGATCCGGGTGTCGTCGGTGATTCCGCCGGCCGAACTCATCGGCACGTTGAAGTCCACGCGCATGAGCACGCGGCGGCCCTGCAGATCGACATCCTGCACGGATAGCTTCTTCATGGTTGCCGCCATCTCCTCGCTGGGTTCCCATCCCCGCGCGGAGACATGGGGACATGTCTTCGGCGGAGCGGGAATCGATGCTGTATCTCGTTGACCTACAAAGGATTACCAGGGCCATCCCTGTGCAGAGGATAGGAACGCCGCCCCGGCCTTGTCAAGATCCCAGTTGCCGGGGCGCCCCGCGCGCGCCGGCCAACGCCACCGCCAGCACCGCATGCCCGCGCGCTTGCAGCACTTCGACACAGGCAGCCAGGGTCGCGCCGGTGGTGACCTGGTCGTCGACGAGGACCAGCGGACAGCCACCGGGGATCTCCGCCAGACGCGAGACCCCGATCACCGAACCCAGCGCACGGCGGCGCCGCTGCGCCGAATCGAGAGTGGCCAGCGCCGGAGCGGGTCGCCTTCGCACCAGCAGTCCGTCCGACCAGCGGCGTCCGGCGGCCCGGGCCAGGGAACGCGACAGGATCCCAACCGGCGAGAATCCGCGCCGGCGTCTCCGCACCGGATCATCGGGCACGGGGACCACGATCCCCCCCGGCCACGCGGCCAGGACCGGACCGGCCCACGCGGCCAGGGCCTTCCCCAGCGAGACGGCCAGATCGCTGCGGCCCTCGTATTTCATCGCGTGGAGCACGGCGAAGAAGGCCGGGTCGTCCTTCCAGCGCCATACCACCGGGACCGGCCCACGCGGCCGCGGTGGACGGGAGGGAACCACCTGGCCCGACGGAAGCAGCCCGCCCAGGCAGCTGTGATGGATCCCATTCCGCCGCTCGTCCTCGCCCGCCACATCGAGCCATCGCCCGCAGATGGGACAGCGTGCGGGCCACATCAACTCGAGAAGGGCACTCCGCCAGCGGATCCACCCTCTCGTCGCCGTTTCTCTCACCACCATCACCACGGTCGGGGAGACTTCAGCGGTGGAAGGCTTCCTCCAGCGCACGGCGCATGGCCCAAGCGGGATCGGTGCCGGGGAACCACAGACGGAAGGAGCGGACGGCCTGGGCCAACAACATGGCCCGTCCGTCGGCCACCGGACCCGAGGGCGCGTGCGATCGCAGGAGACGGGAAGGTGTGGGGGGATAGTTCAGGTCCATGACCGCGCACCCTTCGGGCAGGGCGGAAACCTCCACCGGGCTGGGATCGTCGGGATGCCAACCCACCGGTGTCGCCTGCACCAGCAGCGAACACCGCTCGAGGGAGACACGCCCCATCTCCTCCACGGCGATCCCGCGTGCTCGGGCCCACTCTGCCCGCCGGGAATCGCGCGCCGCCACCCGAAGCTCCTCCGCGCCCAGACGGAGCAGTGCCGTCACCACCGCCCGAGCCGCGCCGCCTGCGCCGACGACGACGCACACCCCCCGCCAGGGACGATGCGGGAATCGCTCTTGCAGCGCGTCGGTGAAACCAGCCACATCGGTATTGCAGGCCTTCCAGCCTTCTTCGGGCTGTCTCACCAGGGTGTTCGCCGCCCCCACCTCACGGGCGTCACGGTCACTCGACGCAGCGACCTCCAACGCCCTGGGCTTGTGGGGGAAGGTGACGTTCAAGCCCAGGACCGAGGCCTGGTGGGCAGCGCGCAGACAGGCATCGAAGTCGCGCTCGTCCACCTGCACCGCCCGGTAATCGCCGGGAAGACCCAGGGCACGGAGGGCCGCTTCGTGCAGACGCGGACTCAGGCTGTGCGCCACCTCCTGGCCGAACAGGGCCAGGCGGGGCCACGCGACTTCCCGACCGGATGCATCCTCCCGAAGCACTCCGCCCCGACACACCAGCGCCATCTCACACCTCCGACCACCGCGCAGAGACATTGAGGAGCATGCCCATCATCAGGCACGAGGCGAGCATGGACGAGCCTCCGTAGGTGATGAAGGGAAGGGGAAGGCCGGTGACCGGAAGCAGGCCCAGGGTGATCGAGACGTTCACCACCGACTGGAAGAAGAAGTATGAGCCGGCGCCGATGGCGACCAGACTGGCGAACGATCGCTTCGCCTGCAGGGCGATCTTCACCGCCCGGTAGAAGATCACCGAGAACAGGGCCAGCACCAGGAGGGCTCCCCACAGGCCCAGTTCCTCACCGACCACGCTGAAGATGAAGTCGGTGTGCCGCTCGGGAAGGAAGGCCAGCCCCTTCTGGGTTCCGTGCAGATAACCCTTCCCCAGCAGGCCACCCGATCCGATGGCGACCTTGCTCTGGTACACCTGGTAGCCGGTGCCGAGGTGATCGGTCTCGCCCGGCTTGAAGAAGGTGAGGATGCGCTCCTGCTGATAGGGCTTCAGTTTCGCCCACAGGAGAGGGACACCGAGTCCGGTGGCCAGGTTCACGCCCACCAGGATGACGCTCTGCAACATGTACAGCCGCGAGGTGAACATGGTCACCAGCAGCACGATGATGTAGATGGCCCACACCCAGTTGGACAGCAGGACCTCCTGCCCGTAGAACATGATCAACGCGCTGATCAGCGGCGAGACCAGGGCCAGCAGGAAGGAGGCCCTCACCCCCGACCAGTACATCATGGGAACCCCCAGGGCGAGGAACATCAGGGCGGTCCCCAGGTCGGGCTCCTTCAGGACGAGGAGGAAAGGAGGAAGGGCCAACAGGAGCACGCCGGCGACGGTGAACAGTGCCCCCTTGCCCCGGCGGACGGCCAGGAAGCGGGCCAGGGCGAAGAGGAAGGCCACCTTGGCCAGTTCGGAGGGTTGCAGCGACAGGGGACCCAGGCTCAACCAGCGATGGGTCCCCGCCCGTTGGGGTCCGTACAGGAAGACCGCGATGAGCGCCACGATGGCCAGCCCGTAGAACAGGAAGGCGAAGGTCTCGAAGAAACGCAGGGGCAGGGCGAAGATCACCGCGGCCATGGCCACGCCCAGGATCAGCCACAGGATCTGGTTGTAGAAGATCCCCACCCCGACCATGCGGTGTACACCCTCGGCCCCCCCGGGCAGGGGCTGGGTGCACGAGTACACCGTGGCCAGGCCGATCACCACCAGGGCCGCCCAGGCGCCCAGGGTGGTCAGGTCCATCCGCGAGAGGAGTTGGAGGTAGCGCCTCACCGTCCCGACCTCCCCGGCTGCAGGAGCGACACCTGTTCCTTCTGCCAGTGGAAGTAGGTCCGCAGGAGTTCACCGACGATGGGCGCGGCGATCTCTCCGCCATGGCCGGCGTTCTCCACGATGACCGCGACCGCGATCTCCGGGCGCTCGGCCGGGGCATAGGCCACGAACCAGGCATGGTCCTCGCCGCGGGGGTTCTGGGCGGTGCCGGTCTTGCCCGCCACCGTCACCCCTTCCACCCGGGCGAGGCCCCCCGTCCCCTCCTGCCAGCCCACCACCGCGACCAGGGCCTTGCGGAGGAACTCCAGGGTCGAAGTGGACGCCATCGCGTCGCTCACCCGGCGGGGTTGACGCTTCTCGATGGCCCGTGAGGCGTAGTCCCGGGCCAGGATGAGATGCGGGCGATAGAGATGCCCGTCGCCGCCGATGCCGGCGAAGGTGCGGGCCATCTGCAGGGGGGTCACCAGCAACTCGCCCTGGCCGATGGCGTTGTTCAACAGCACGCCGCGGGTCCACCCTCGCGGTCCGAAGCGCCGGTCGTAATAGGCCTTGTCCGGAACCAGACCGGAGGCCTCCCCGCTGAGTTCGATGCCGGTGGGCCGTCCCAGACCGAAGCGGGTGGCGGTGTGGTCGAGTTCGTCGATGGTGAGAAGTTCGGCCAACTGGTAGAAGTACACGTCGCAGCTCTGGGCGATGGCGCCCATGAGGTCGAGCGTACCGTGACCGGAGGCCTTCCAGCACCGGAAGATCCGGTTGCCCAGACGGTAGCTGCCCGTGCAGGCGGCGAAACGGGTGCTGGGCGTCACCTTTCCCGTCTCCAGTCCGGCGGCGGCGGTGATCAGCTTGTAGGGGCTGCCGGGAGGATAGGTGCCCCGCAGAGCGCGATTGAAGAGCGGAGTGGCCGGATCGTCGCGCAGTTCGGCATAGCGGTCGGCGCTGATACCTCCGGTGAACTCGTTCGGGTCGAAGGTGGGAGCGGAGGCCATGGCCAGCACGTCACCGGTGCTCACCTCCAGGACCACGCCGGCTCCACGTTTCCCCTCGAGCAGACTCTCCAGTTTGGCCTGCAGGGGCTGGCTCAAGGTCAGATAGATCTTCACCCCGCGGACGGCCTGCCTCGAACCCTTGGGAACCTCACCGACGACATGGCCGGCGACGTTGACCTCCACCACCCGCCGGCCGTGTACCCCGCGGAGTTGTTCCTCGGCCAGGCCCTCCACTCCACTGCGCCCGATCACATCCCCCGGTTGGTAGAAACCGGTGGGATCGTTCTCCATGTCCTGGGCGTTCACCTCACCCACGTAGCCCAAGAGGTGCGCGGCCAGCGAGCCGAAGTGATAGCGGCGCCGGGGCTGGACATCGAGCTGGACGTCCGGAAGCATCGAGAAGTGCTCCTCGACGACGGCGATCTGCTTGGGGTCGGCATGACGGAGGATGGTCACCCGATCGGATTCGCTCGATGCCGCCACCCGCTGGAGGATGACGTCGCGGTCGAAGCCCAGCAGTTCGATCAACTTCTCCAGGGCGGGGTCGCCCGGATGCGCCCGGCTGCTGGCGATGGTCAGGCGGGCCTGATACACGTTGTCGGCGAGAACGACCCCGTTGCGGTCGGCGATGATCCCGCGGGGGGCCCGGATGCGCTGGGTGACCTGGCGGTTCCGCAGGGCCAGACCGGTGTAGTAGTCGCGGCGGATCACCTGGGTGGAGATCAACGAGAGGGCGACCATCGCGTAGGCCAGGAACTGCACCAGCAGGAGCAGTCTCGCCCTCGATTCCATTCCCCCGCCGTCAGAGACCACCGCCCGCCTCCCGTCGAGAAGCGAACACTCCTCCTCCGAGGACGATGGCGACGGCGAGGATCACCACTCCGACCACCGCCGTGTACACTGCGGTGGGAAGGGATTCGACGAGGAAGATCCTCAGGACGCGGTACAGATCGAGCCGCGTGTACACCATCAGGTACAAGAGGTCGTGCACGAGCACCGCGATGGCGAAGAGAGGGGCATACAGCGCCAGGCCCGACAGGGCCAGGTTCTGACCCAGGCGTCCGGAGAGATAGCCGAGGACGCTCTTGGCCAGCATGTTCATCCCCAGGGTGGCCGGAGCGAGGAGATCCTGGAAGAGGCCCAGGAAGAAACCGATGAGCGTCCCGGCCACCGGACCCCGCCGCAATCCCAGCATGACCACGATGAGGACGGTCATGTCCGGACGCACTCCCAGCACCGAGAGATGGTCGACGAAGGCCAGTTGAAGGACCAGGGCCAGGAAGGCGGCCAGACCCAGGCGGATCGAACTCATGGTCTCCCCTCCCCGGTGACCGCGCCCTCGTCGGGCAGGATCATGTCACTGCGCCGTGAGTACCACGGACCGTCACGCGTGATGACGTACACCTGGGACAAGGCGCTGAAGTGGACCGCCGGCTGGACCTCGATATGCTGGAACAGTTCCACCTCGGAAGGTTGCACCCGCGAGATGATCCCCACGGGAATGCCCCGGGGCACGGTCCCACCCAGACCACTGGTGATGACCGCGTCCCCCACCGAGACCGGATCGCCCTGGGGAACGTAGTCCATGAAGAAACTGCGGCCGTCGAAACGAAGGATGCCGGTGACTCCGCTGGCCACCGACTCGACGCTGATCCGCGCGTCGTCGTTGGTCAACAGCTCCACCAGCGCGGTGTCACCGGAGAGGACCTGGCTGATCCTTCCCACCAGTCCCTTCTCCGTCAAGACCGGTTGGAGGACCCGCAGGCTGTCTCCACTCAAACACTGGATCTTGGCCTGGATGGGAATGCGCGGCGAGATGAGTTCCAGCACGCGGGCCGGGGCGAGGCGGCCGCGGTTCTTCTCGTAGAATCCGGCCCGGCGGCGCAGCTCGTCCAGGTGCCGGCGCTCGTTCTCCACCTGCTGGAAATCCAGACGCAGGGCGACCACCCGGCGGCGCAGTTCCTCGTTCTCCGCCTTGAGGGTGGACAGGTCGTCGAGGAAATCCACCGAGCGTTCGACGGGGGTGAGGAGACCATGGGCGAGGCGGGTTCCCACCGCCACGCGGGAAGGCTCATCGAGGGAAGCGGCCCACAGCGACAGCACCACGCAGACGGCCAGGATGATGCGGTCGCCGAAACGGGAGATACCCTCCGGAAGCCTGGCCATGTCAATCCCTGGCGGAGTGGATGATCACGTCCTGATAGGCGTTCACGTCGTCGAGGATCTTGCCGGTGCCCAGAACGACACAGTACAGCGGATCGTCGACCAGATTGATCGGCAGGTTCGTGGTCTCCCGCAACAATTCGCCCAGGCCGCGCAGGAGACTCCCGCCCCCGGTCATCACGATGCCCCGATCGACGATGTCCGCGGCCAATTCGGGAGGCGTGTTCTCCAACGCCTCCTTCACCGCTTCACGGATCTGATCGACCGGTTCCTGAAGGGCCTGCCGCACCTCGTCGCTGGAGATACGCAGGGTCTTGGGGATTCCCGCCACCAGGTCGCGTCCCTTCACCTCCATCTCCAGTTCTTCGTCGAGCTTGAAGGCGCTGCCGATCTCCTTCTTGATCTGTTCGGCCGTCTGGTCCCCGATGAGGAGGTTGTAGTTCTTCTTGATGTAGCCGACGAGGGCCTCGTCCATCTCGTCCCCGCCCACGCGGATCGACTTGTCGCAGACGATGCCGTTGAGTGCGATGACCGCGATCTCCGTCGTCCCGCCCCCGATGTCGATGATCATGTTGCCGCTGGGCTGATCGACCGGCAGGCCGACGCCGATGGCGGCCGCGATAGGCTCGGCCACCAGGAACACCTCGCGCGCTCCGGCGTGCTTCGCCGAGTCACGGACCGCGCGCTTCTCGACCTCGGTGATGCCGCTGGGAACACAGATGATGATCCGCGGCGCGATGAAGTGCCGCTTCTTCTGCGCCATGTTGATGAACTCGCGCAGCATGTACTCGGTCACCTCGAAGTCGGCGATGACGCCGTCCTTCAAGGGGCGGATGGCCTCGATCCGATCCGGGGTCTTCCCCAGCATCGCCTTCGCCTTGCTTCCGACCGCATGTACCTTGCGCGTGGACTTGTCGACGGCCACCACGCTGGGCTCATTCAGAACGATGCCCTTGCCCTTGATGTACACCAGGGTGTTCGCCGTACCCAGATCGATCGCGATGTCGTTGGTGAAGAGGTTGTTGAATCGGCTCCACAGGCCGACGCCCTTCGAGCCAGGGGCCATTTGGGTCATCGTTCCTCCCCCTGCTCAGAGCGCACCGCGCTCGCGCAGGCTGACGTAGCTTCTTCCTTCCCCCAGGACCAGATGATCCAGGAGGGTCACTCCCAGGGTCTCGCCGCAGGCGGCCAGCCGGCGTGTCAGACGCAGGTCGTCCTGACTGGGCTCGGGAGATCCCGACGGATGATTGTGCGCAAGCACAACGGCCGCCGCGGCCGTCGCCACCGCGCTTCGAAAGACCTCGCGAGGCTCGATCGACGCCGCATTCAACGCCCCCAGGGCAACGAGTTGCGCCCGCAGCACTTGATGCCGTGCGCCCAGGAGCAGGACCGCGATTCCCTCCTGCCGCAGTCCACCGAGGACCAGACGCAACCATCGGGCCGCATCGGAGGGCCCTTCCACGACGTCCAGCGACTCCACGTCCTCTCTCTCCACCCGGCGTCCCAGCTCGAAGGCCGCGGTCAATGCACACGCCCGGGCGGGACCGATACCCGCCACCGAAGAGAATTCCCCGCTCTCCGCGCGCGCCAGGGACCGCAGATCGCCCAGGTCCTCGAGCAGTGACCGCGCCATCGCCGTCGCCGGAGGCCTCGAGCCACCCCCCTGCAGGACCAGCGCCAACAATTCGACGGCAGACAGCTCCGCCGGACCCCATTTCTGGCAGCGCTGAATGAGTTCCTTCGTTCCCAACCGTCCGGATGACTTCACGAAAGGGGAAGGAGGCCGGGTGGTGGGAAGCGCCCTGGCCGAGCCGAGGAGCATGTAAGTTCTTTTCTGACAACACGCTATGTCGCCGGCTGAGGCGAAAGATAGCAGAGCGGCCCACCTCGCAGCAACAGTTATTTGGAACGAAGCGGGCGCTGGGGTACCTTCCTGGCGGCCGGCGGTTCCCGTCGGCCCGATCCTTGCGATTCAGGGGCAATCCCTGACGATTCGAGGTCGGCGGTGATTTCAAGGATTCTCAAGTTCGGCGGGACTTCCCTCGCCACCACCCGGCTGCTCAAGGCCGCGGCGGAAAGGGTCAAGAGGATCCTCGACGGGGGCCTGCGCCCCATCGTGGTGGTCTCCGCGCCGAGTGGAACCACCGACCGCCTGCTCACCCTGGCCAGGGAGATCCACCTGGAGGCACCCGCCTCCGAACTCGACCGACTTCTGGCCACCGGTGAGATCCAGTCGGCCGCCCTGCTGGCCATCGCCCTGCAACGCTTCGGGGTCTCCTCCCGATCCTTCACCGGCGGCGAGGCCGGCATCATCACCGACGAGAACTTCGGGCGGGCACGCATCGTCGAGCTCGTGGCCGATCCGGTGGCCGCCGCCCTGGAGGCCCAGGAGGTTCCGGTGATCGCCGGTTTCCAGGGGCGCACCCGCGACGGACGGATCACCACCCTCGGACGCGGGGGCACCGACATCACCGCGGCGGCCCTGGGAGCCCATTTCCAGGCCGACCGGATCGTCTACTACCGGGACGCCGACGGTTTCTACAGCATCGACCCGAAGCTGTTGCCCTGGCGCGGCGAGAAGATCGACCGCCTCGACTACGAACAGATGATGGACCTGGCCGAGGCCGGCGTCCCCATCCTCCATCCGCAGGCCCTGGAGATCGCCCGGGCGAGGGGCATCGAGCTGGAGATCCGCAGCTTCCGCGAAGGAGGCAGCGGCACCCTCGTGGCCGAGGGTCCCTTCCCCACCCCCCATCCGGTGTGGAGCGTCTCCCTGTCGCCGTCGATCTGTCTGCTCACCCTCGAGGGACTGTCCCCCGACATTCGCGTTCTGGCGCGTCTGACCGCCCTGCTCGACCGCACCGACCTCCCCATCGACGCCGCCCTGAACAAGACCCACCAGGGCCTGCGCCTGACCATCCAGGCTCCCGACCGCGACGGGGAGACCCTCAAGAAACAACTGGACGACTTCCTGAGGGAAGAGAGCCAGGTCACCACCATTCTCCAGCGCCATCGCCGGAGGGTGACGATGGTCGGCAACGGCGTCGCCGGCCGCAAGGCCACCACTGCGGTCGAACAGGCCGGCTCCCGCTTCGGCCCTCCTTCGTTCACCTTCCAGGGTGCGCGTCATCGCGCCTTCGTGGTGGACGAGTCGGAGGGTACGGCCTGGCTCACGAGTCTGTATCAGAGTCTGCTCCGGCCCTGAAGGTCCATCGGCGCGCACCGGCTTCGAGGCCGCGCCTCCTTGGCCACACGCTTCCCGCTCAAACCCCCGGGCGCCGCCGCCACAGGCTCTCTCCCTCGATGGCATCGGAGGCACCGAGACGGCGCACCGCGCTGAGCCGCCCGAGGAGATCGCCGACTTCCTCCAGAGATTGACGGACCACCCGTCCCCGGGCGTGCACCAGCCCTCCGCGGCCGTCGTAGATGGCCACGTGATCGGCCGGATCGCCGAAGAACAACAGGTCACCCGCTCGCCACCCGGAGGAGGAAGACACCGGCCGGCCCCGGCCGCGTTGCTGCCGGGCGTCGCGGGGAAGATCGAAGCCCGCACGCAGGGCGGCCCACTGCGCCAGACCGCTGCAGTCCATCCCGCCTGCACTGCGGCCACCCCAGCGGTAGGAGCTTCCCACCATCTCGGCCGCCCAGTGGACCAGCCGTTCCGGATCGGCATCGGGCAGCGAGCTCTCCACCTCATCGCTCCTCAAGCGACCCCTCCTGCCGTCCACCAATTCCACGAGCACGAGCGCCGCGGAGGCTTCGGGGTCGAAGCCCTGGGGGGCCAACAGGGGCGTGCCCCCGGTCAGGAGGACGCCGCCACCGTCCTCCGGGAGGAACCATCCACCGGCCGGCGCGTACACGCCAACCTGGCTGCGCAGCATCGCCTCCAGCTCCCCTTCCCCGAGGGAGCGGGCATTCCACGAACGCATCCATGCGACGTAGCCGTCCTCACCGGCGACGAGCCACCACTCACCCTCTTGCCGCAGCTTCATCAGAAGCTCACCCTGACGCGCCTCGCTGACCAGGGCCGCCGCGTGCGCAGGCTCTTCGCGCAGGGGCTCCACCGGGCTCTCCAGGATCGCTCGTCCCTCCACCTCGAGCGCCGCCGCGCCGGCCATCTCGGCTGCCTCCGATGGCCACGCGACCCAGCCACCCTCGCCGTCGGGGCCCACGTAGGCGTTCCCCCAGTCGAAGTCCAGGGAGGAAAGCTCGCCGCGCACCCTCCGATCCAGCCGACGATCGATCATGGCGTCCTCAATTCTCCTGGCGCCGGATGAGACGCCAGTGTCCCAGACCATCGTCGTCACGGAACCAGTACGAGACACCCGGACCCAGATAGTGCCAGATCTCGTACTCACTGCTGCCGTCCTGCAACATGGTCTGACTCTCGATGCTGTCCGGAGGACCCAGTTCCACGTACACCCGGCCCCGGTCGCTGATCGCTCCGTCCTTGCCCCCGTCACGATAGTTCCGCCGGGCATAGGCGACCCGCCGAACGTGCTCCTGCAGGACCTCGTTCTCCGCCGTCCTGGGATCGGGATCGCGGCGCTTCCAGAACTCCTCCCACAGGAGGACCCGACGCTGGGGCGGCGCGGCCTCGAGTGTGTCCATCTCCTCCGGGCTGGCCACCGCCTCGATGACCCTCAGGTTCTGCTTCCACTGCCTGTCGTCGGTGGGATCGAGACCGAAGTCCTCCACCTCCACCTCACGCGAGTCGGCGCCGCTGCAGTGCAGCCACAGGTGGTTGCGTCCCGGCTGCAAGCCCGACGGAGGGACCCTCACCAGTGCCGCCGCCCCTCCCTTGCCCGCGGGAAGACGAACGATGCGGCTCCATCCGCTCTCCTTGGAGTCGTCGGCTCGCGTCCGCAACTCCACCGTCACCGAGTCGTCCTCCGCCTTCCCTCCCAGATCGTAGACCCTCACCAGAAGGAAGGGTGGGCCCGACGACAGGTCGAAGACGGGAAGGCTCACCCGTACGAAGCGGGCCGGATCGACTTCCCCCTCGACCCGGACCATCCATGAGGCATCCGGCTCGCCGATACGGGGCAGCAGGCTGCGGTAGACGATCGGATCACCCAACGCCACTCCCTGGCTCGACGCACGGGGAACACCGATGGTGAGTTCCCGCCGGCCCCAGCGATGGCTGTGATCGATCTCCACCTGAACGACGAGACGGATCTTCGAGGGCATCTCCTCCGCGCCCGGATGGGGAGGGATCCTCAGCGGGAAATCGAGTGTGCGCTTCAGGGGAGTGGTGTCGCGGGTGGCATCGTAGTCGTCCACGACCACCTCCCCGTCGTACTCCTTCACCCTCACGTCCCGTCCGCTTTCGTCGTACTGCACCACCCGGACACGGTAGTCACAGTGGAAACGGCCGTCCTTCCCGCGCAGGAAGATGAGATTGCGGTAGGGAATGGTGAGGGACAGATGGGCGACGGGCCGGCCCGATGCGTCGTAGTTCCCCTCGGCGACGGCGTCGAACCAGCCGGGCCTTCCCCCTCCCCAGTCCGAGGATGGCCACCTCTGTTGGGCCGCGGCCGTTCCCGCCGTCAGGATCAGCACCGCCGCCAGGACGAGAGCACGAAGCATCGCCGGCAAGAGAACGGCCGCGACGGGCCGGCCTCTGGAAGGGCTAGGCGGTCGCGGTGCGGTCTTCGACGACCGCACCGTCGTGAAGACGGATGAGACGGTGGGCATGGGCCGCGATGTCCTCCTCATGGGTGACGATGAGCACAGTATGCCCGCGTTCGTGCAGACCGTCGAGGATCCGCAGGATTTCCTCGCTGGTGGTCGAATCGAGATTGCCGGTGGGCTCATCCGCCAACAGAAGGGAGGGATGGTTGATCAAGGCCCTCGCGATGGCCACCCGTTGGCGTTGTCCCCCCGAGAGCTCGTTGGGACGATGTTTGGCCCGATCGCCCAACCCCACCGCTTCGAGCGCCTCCCGGGCACGGCGCTCCCTCTCCCCGGCATCGCGGCCGGCGTAGACCAGGGGCAACTCCACGTTCTGCGCCGCCGTCGACCGTGGAAGCAGGTTGAAGGTCTGGAAGACGAAGCCGATCTCCCGGTTGCGGATGCCGGCCAGGGCGTCGTCGTCCAGGTCACTGACCAGACGACCCTTCAGGCGGTACGAGCCGGTGGTGGGCGTGTCCAGGCAACCCAGGATGTTCATCAGGGTGGACTTGCCCGAACCCGAGGCGCCCATCACCGCAACGTACTCGCCCTCCTCGATCCGCAGATCCACGCCGCGCAGAGCGTGGACCCGATCGGCGCCGACCTCGTAGATCTTGTGGATGTCGGACAACTCGATGAGCAAGGGCGCTTCCATCCTCGGCGGCTCAGCGGCCGGTAGCACGTTCGATCTTGGCCCGGGTGATGTAGAAGTCAGCCACCGCGTTCACTGCATCCACCTTGGCCTGGGCCAGACTTCGCTGGGCATTGATGACATCGAGACTGGTGCCGGCGCCCACCTTGAAGCGCTCGGTGGCCAGACGCAGGTCCTCCTTGGCCTGGTCGATGGTCTCCATGGCGACGACGAAGCTCTCCTTGGCCTCGATCAGGTTGTTCAGGTAGCCGCTGAGTTCGCTCTCCATCACCAGTTCGGACTGACGCAGATTGTACTCGGCGCGGCGTTTGGCAGCCAGGGCCTGGCGCGTCCGGTTCCGCGTGACAAAGCGGTCGAAGAGATTCCAGCTCAGCTGGGCACCCCAACTGTACGAGCGGTTCTTCTGCGCACCGAAACGATAGGGCGTCTCGCTCCGGTTGTACGAAGCCGAGCCGAAGATGCTGAGCTGGGGCCAGTAGCTCGAACGCGCCTCGGTGATGCGGTAGCCGTTGGCCTGCAGTTGCTCCCGGGACGAGACCAGGTCGAGCCTCTTCTTCCTGGCCTCCTGCAGCAGGGAGGTCAACTCGGGGATCTCGGCGGAGGAGATGTCCCCGGGCAGATCGAAGGCCAGCTTGAAACGCTGGGCGCCGGGGATGTTCATCAAGTGGGTCAACATCACGAAGGCCTGGCGTTCGCCGTTGCGCGCCCGGACGGTGTCCAGCTGGGTCTGCTTGTAGCGCACCTGGGCCTGCAACACGTCGCTGCGGGTGGCGATGCCCAGATCGAAGTAGGTCTGGCTACGCTTGAGTTCCTCCTGGGCGACCTTCTGGGTCTCCTGGGCCACCTCCACCTGTTTCTGGGCCCGCAGGACGTTGTAGAAGGCCTCGCTGACGTCCTGGACCAGGACCGTCTCCTGGTACTCCAGAGCCGCTTCGGAGGCCCGCAACGCGGCTGAGGTGGCCTTGATCCCGGAGATGCGGCCGAAGCCGTCGAAGACCGTCCAGGTGGAACGCAGGGTTGCCGAGCTGAAGGTCTGAAGGACCTTCTCGTTGTGCGTGCCCAGCGGCACGAGCTGCGGCTGATAGGCCTGCTGGCCGCCGATCTCGAGCTGGCCGAGGAAGTTTCCGTTCTCGTCGACGAAGATCATCGGTGCTCCGGCCACGATGTCGAAGTTGCTGTAGTCGTCGACATCGAAGTCGGTGCGTTCCGAACGCTGCCAACCGGCCGAAGCGGTCAGATCGGGCAACCACTGGGCCTTGGCGGCGCGCTTCTCGCTGCGGGCCGCCTCGAGGTCCTCTTCGTAGACCCCCAGGGTGGCCGAACCCACCTTGGCCACCTCGATGCACTCCTGCAAGGTCACCGGATGGCCATCGTAGAGACCGGAGATGGACTCCTGCAGCTTCTGCAGCTTCAGTTCGAGTTGAGCATGGGCGGGCGGAATCATGCCCACCCCCAGGATCAGGACCGCTGTGAGGACGAACACGATGCAAAGGGCGGAAGACCGCTTCATCACATCACCCCTTGGGGAGACAGGTAAAATCCAACGAGGGCGCGGGCACGTCCCGGCCCGGCCCGAAGCCCAAGCTACTCCGGGACCCGCCGCGGCATCAAGCAACAAGCGGGAGACACGCGCATCCCTCCTGTGAAAGAGGCGCCCTTCCTTTACGGAAGAGCGCCTCCGGGGTTGCACACTTCGGCCGTTTCCGACGGCCTAGTAGAGCTTGAATTTGTAGGGCAGGGTCACCCACACCTCGACGGGGATGTCCCGCTGCTTGCCCGGCTTGAAGATGCACCGCAAGGCGGCCTTCAGGGCCTCCTGGTCGAGGATGGGATGCACGCTCTTGGCGATCTCGGCCGCCTTGGCACGCCCATCGGTTCCCACCAGGACGTTCACCATCACCGTACCCTGCAACTCCATGTCGCGGGCGGTCTCCGGATAGTTCGGCGCCACCCACTTGATGATCTCCGGCTTGGTGTCGAAGGCCACGAAGTTGTTGCCGGACGCGCTGCCACCGCCACCGGTGGTGGGAGGCGGAGCCGTCTCCCAGGTATCGGGCAAGGTCTCGGTGATCTCCACGTCATCCTCGACCTCGGCATCCGGCGCCGCTTCGATGGGCACCTGGGGCCGCGGCACTTCCTTCGGTGGAGGCGGGATGTCGATGGCGTCGGGAATGTCGAGAACCTCGATCTTCTCCTCGCGCAGACGGTACGGAGTGGGACGGTAGACCGGTGAGAACAGGAAGACGAGCAACCAGATCAACATCGACGCATAGAACGAGCGCCGCAGGTATCTCGGATAGCCTGCCTTGAAACGCTGGTTCTCGTTGATGAAGAGCAGCTTCTGTGCGCCCTCATCGGGCGCGTTCGCCGCGTGTGCTTGGGCCATCACATCCCTCAGTACTTGGGCTGGGGTGCTTCGAACTTGTCGTTGAAGCTCACCCGTACCGCGTTGGCTTCCTTGAGCTTCTCCATCACATCGTCCATGACCTTGTACTCGACATCCTTGTCGCTCTGGAACGCCACGATCATCATGGGGTTCTCCTTGTACTTCTGCGACATGATGGCGTAGACCGCGTCGAGGTTGACGATCTTGTCATTGATGGAGATGCGACCCCTCCGGTCGATCCAGATGTGGGTGACCAGCTCACGCTTGGGTTCCACCCCCGATTCGGCCCGGGGCAGATCCACCGGCAGACCGTCCTCGGTCTTGAACACAGTGGTCACCATGAAGAAGAGCAGCAGCATGAACACGATGTCACCCATCGAAGCGGTTGGAATCGTGGTCTTGGCCTGGATGTTCTTTTCGAAGTTCACGTGGACTCTCCCTAGACCTTCAACATCTTGATCGACATCCGTCGGCACTGGGCCAACCGGATCTCGTCGAGAACGGCCACCATGGTGCCGTACTTCGCCTTGGGGTGCGTACTCAGAATAACGACAAGTTTGGAGTTGGCCCGCAAGCGGCGCTTCAACTCGTTCTCGATCTGGTTCACCCGGATGGGCACGCCATCGAGGGTGATCTGGTTGAATTCGTCGATCTTCAGATCGGCAACGTTGGACTGTTTGATCTTGATTTCCTGATTCTGCGCGTCGGTCTTGGCGGGCAGAATCATGGGAAGACCCAGCTCCTGGTTGAAGATCGTCGCCACCATGAAGAAGATGAGCAAGAGGAAGACAATGTCCGAGATCGACGCCATGTTGATCTCGGCGACTCCTTCCTTTTTCCTCTTCAGATTGACTGCCATGATCTCACACTCCCCGGAGAGCCATGATCGCCCGCTGGCGGGCGATCAGGCACCCGGTCCCAACTGGGTGAGTTCCTCTACGAGCTCGGACGAGGTCTCTTCCATTTCGATGATGAAGCGGTCGATGACCGAGAGGAAGAAGCTGTAGCCGATACTGGCGGGAATGGCGATGACCAGACCCGTGGCGGTGGTGATGAGCGCCTCGGAGATACCACTGGCCACCAGCTTCGCGTTCACCTGGTCGGCATTGGCGATGGCCTCGAAGGCGTTGATCATCCCGGACACCGTTCCCAGGAAGCCCAGCAGCGGAGCCACATTGGCCACCGTCGACAGGGCCACCAGACCACGTTCGAGGAAGGACATCTCGATGGTGCCGGAGGTCTCGATGGCCTTTTCCACCGCCTCGGGACCGCGGTCCGCCCTGAGCAGACCGCTGTGCAGGATCGCGGCGATCGGTCCCCGGGTGCGCTCACAGACCTGGGCGGCCGCGGTCACCCCTTCCGTCCTCAAGGTGGTGATGACGGTACCGATGAGCCGGCGGGTGTTCGTCCTCGCCCGCGCGAGCGTCACCGAACGTTCGATGAGGACCGCAAGCATGACGATGGCCGAAAGGAGAAGCCACGGCATGAAGCTGCCGCCCTTGATGAAGAGCTGACCCGCGCCGCTCTTGGCGAGCCAGGGCATGCTCCGCTCGAACCAGCCCATGAATCCGCCGACGGGCTCTTCGACCACCACGACTTCGTCCGTGGAGTCCGAGAGCGACCAGGCGAGCGAGTCGGCGGTGTTCATGACTCCCTCGAAGTTGAGGGAATCGGCGGATGCTTCGTCCTGGGCCACGGCCACGGTGGGCGAGACCAGGATCAGGGCCATCAGGAGCAGGAGGGCCCACTTGAACAGACCATTGCGAGCCATTGGCTGCCTTGTCCTTTCCTCGAGTGACGGATTGTGCGGGATTCGCGAGGCCGCAGGCGACGGTGGGGCAGTCGACCTCGACCAAAGATCGTCCGAAAAACAGGCGGTAGTATACGGAGCCCGGTTTCTCAGTGTCAAGGGCAGCTTCCTCATGTCACGCCTCTCATCAATTCTGGTGGAAGGGGTCGTTGGAGGTCTCCAGACGGTACACTCCCGTGCCCAGCGCGTCGACGAAAAGAAAGCGCAGATCCACGCCTTCCGTCCATCCGGCCGCCTGGTCGGCGAAGAGTGGATCGCCGACTCCGTCGTAGATCCACAGTTCGAAGGCCGCCTGGGTGATCGCCGAACCGGGAGCGATGCGCCGAAGGTCCTGTCGGGCCTCGATTCCGCCGCTATTGAGCGGAATCGCCGTCTTGGCCATCCAACCCGCCCGGTCGACCTGGGTCGGATCGTGGACCTTCACCACCGCCTCCTGGAGATCCCGGCTGTCATTGGGAAGCACCTCGATCTGCTTCTGCGCCGGAGGCCCAAAACGAATATATACGCGGCCGCGAGCGCTCAAAGCCCCGGGAGTGCCCTGCTCGGAAAAGAAGCGCTCTGCGTGGTCCACCCGCCTCAGGAAGCGCTCGTAGAGCTCGTTGGCCCGGGTCCCCGGAGTCGGATCATGACGCGCCCAGAACGCGTTCAGGGCCGCCACCTGGCCGCTCCGGGGCAGAGCCAGCAGGCGCTGGCGTTCCTCACCCTCGAAGAGCAGGCGGATCTCCAGGGCCGGATTCCTCCCGGTGTCGGCCACGCCCTCGATGTCCCAGGACACGGCGAAGTCGCCCTGACGACAGGCAGCGCCCTCCCGCAGCGGGATCATCGTCAGACGATAGCTCCCCTCGGGAAAGCTCCCCAGGGCCAGCCGGTAGCGGAAGGCCCGGCGCGGGCCGCTTCCCTTCACCCACAGCGTGTCGCCCTGCGCATAGCCGAAGGCCGGATCCTCGATGCGGACGGCGACGGCCGTACGGTCCTGGTCGACCCGGTTCAGCTCGGCATACACGATGAGGGTGTCCTGCCGCACCCCGTAGAGACGCTCCGGTGCGGGAAGCTCGCTGCCGTCGGGAAGACTCCAGCGAAACTCCACATCGCTCAGGTAGCTCCCGGACGGCGGGGGGACGGGAACGGAGAGCACGCCGTGGGCCTCGGAGCGCTCGTGGGCCAGTCCCACCGTCCCCTGCAGGTCCTCCACCTGGACGGTCACCGCCCACAGACCCGGCTCCACCGGCCGGCTCAGCTCGAACAGGGCGAAGCGCTCGGGATCGACGGCGGCCGCCTCATCGGCCGCCTGCACCACGAAGAGCTGCTCCAGATCGAGAGCGACCTCACCCTTGCGGGCGAGTTTCAGATGGACCTTGGCGCGGGCCACGTAGTCGCCCGACGCCGACCGTTCGAATTGGAGCTGGGGGTGGTGGACACAGACCGCCAGATCGATCCGGGCAGCGCCGTCCTCGAAGAACACCGGAAGGTCGGCATCGAAGACCGGCGTGTCGGCCGCGTGCAGGGCGGCCATCACTCCGGCACACGCCTCCGGTCCCTGCGACATCGAGGCCGCCAGGAGCAGCAGCACAACAGCGACACGCAACCGTCCCGCCGGCTGGATCTCCACCTGCTGGTGTCGGCTCCTCATGATCTCCGGCCCGGGGCCGGCCTCCGTCATGACTCTCCTGGTGGGGAGGCCACTAATAGCGGAAGGCCACGGTGATTCGGTGAACGCCGCCCAGGCTCGACATGTCCACGTAGGAGTAGTCGAGAATGGCAACGCTCTTCTCCCCGGTGTGGATCTGGAAGCCCGCACCGGCGGAGAAGGTCTCGGCGTCGTAGTTCAGGTAGTACCCGCCGCGCAGCAGGAAGGTCTCGTCCATGCTGTACTCCATCCCGAAGTTCGCGCGTTCGGCGTTGTCGGCCGGATGCTGGAATTCCGCGGACAGGAGCACCCGCTGACGCTTGGTCCGGATGGCGTTGAAGCTCACTCCCACCTTGAAGGTGGTGGGCATACGGGCCGAGCGGTCGTCGTAATTGACCTCTCCACCGAGGTTCTGGATGATCATGCCGATCTTCATCGAACGGATGCCCACCCGGTAGAGGATGCCCACGTCCATGACGAAGGTGTTCACCGAGGTCTCCGCCAGACCGCTGTGCATGTAGGTACCGGTGAAACCGGCGGAGAACTTGTCGGTGAAGTAGCGGCTGTAGGTCAATCCCAGCGTGCTCATGCCCGAATCGAAGGTACGGCCGGTACCTTCGGGGCGGTACGCGGTTCTCTCCACCTGTGGATCCATCCACAGGGCGCGCGCGCTCAACGCGAAGGTTCCCGGGATCGAACGGGGGTTGAACACGAAGGAGGCGTAACTGAGCTTGATGTCCGCCGGCCACATCGTCTGGTTCAGACTCAGCTCATTGCCGCGGATCGACACGATTCCGGCCGGGTTCCAGTACACCGCAGTCCCATCGTCCGCCACCGCGGTGAAGGCCCCACCCATCGCCGTTGCGCGCGCACTCGGGCCGATCTTGAGAAACTGCGCACCGTAGGTACCCACTTTCTCGAAGACCTCAGCCGCCACAGCCACCTCACTGAGCATGGCCGTCAAGCTCAGGCCCAGGATGAAAACACGGACAACGTTGCGCAGCTTCATCGGATCAACCTCCGCTCACGAAGAGCAGCTCAAAGACCCGAAACCGGGTCCCCAGATTTCGGGTTCTACCGGACGACGGTGAACTTGCCCACCACCCGGTTGAAGTTCGTATCCTCGGATTCCACGGAATACAGGTACAACCCACTGACGATCTCCTGACCGTTGCGGGACACCAGGTTCCACGACAGCGAGCCGTCCCCGTCCGTTCCGTCGTGGGGAAGCTCCACCACCAGATCGCCCGACAGGGTGTAGACGCGCACGGTGTTCTTCGCCCGCGGCAGATTGCGCCATTCGACCCTGACCCCGGTGGGGTCGTTCGCGTCGGGATAGAGCTGGCTGAACTCGGACAGGGCCTCACGCGTGGCCGGATTCGGAACCACGTAGATGTTGGCTCCGAACGCGGCCCGCTCCTCACGGGTCTGGGCGTCCGACTTCGGAATGGCGAACTCGAAATTGCTCTGCGGATCGCCCACCAGGCCCGGGCCAGTGGCCTCGCCGGTGACCGGATCCATGTCGAAGTCGCTCGCCGTCACCGAGTAGAAGTAGTAGATGCCGTTATGGACGTCCCGGTCGATGTATTCATAGAACTGGACCGGTGGATCGAGTTTGGACCAGTACAGGGTGTCGAGCTGATCGTAGCAGCACTCCCAGTCGGCCAGGGCCGGATACAGCATACCCTCCTCGGTCACCTCGCCGTTGGGGTCGCGGTATCTCAGCACGGTCTGCGGGCTGAGGACCAGCTTGTTCTCCTGGATGATCTGATCCAGGAGCGAGGCCAGATCGCGGAATTTCGCCGCCTCGTACGAGTCGGGCCGGTTCACGATGGGCGTGTATTCGATGGGTTCCAGGCCCGTGTTCCGCCCCAGGGGCAGGGTCTCCTTGACCACCGTCCCGTCGGCGAGTTTGCGGGTGGTGGTGAAGCTGTCCACGATGTCGTACTCGGCCACCAGGCGCCACAGCTTCGACTCCGGGCCGTTCTCGATCGACGATCCGAAGGGGCGGTCCCAGCCGTCCGCACGCCAGATACGGAACGACTCGAAGTCCCTCTTCTGCGAGCGGACGTCCTTCTCGACCACGCTCTTGTTGTCAAAGAAGACGTGCACCCGGTTGTTGGTCTTCCACAGCCGAACAGTGGGAGGAGACGGAGCCAATCCCACCAGCCAGGTGACCTGGTATTCCTTGCCCTCCACCCCGGTGCAGCCGGCGAGCTCGGACGGGTCGACGCCCGTCCCGTCCAGCAGACAGGGGTTCTGGTCGAGACCCCGGATGGCCTGGCCGGTACGGACCGCCTCGAAGTCGCAGTCGCCGTTGATGAACACGCAACCGTCGTCGTCGAGGTCGTCGTCGGAGATGGGCGCGGGCGGGTTGTCGCCGATCAGGTCGAGACTGTCCACGCAGTCGACGAAGAGCGAGTAGATGGGATTGTTCGATCCCCGGGGGCCGAAATCGTCGATGCAGATCTTCTTCTCCCGGCCCTTGATCCCGGTATCGCGATCCAGGTCGCGGTTGAAGTACGCGCCGTAGTAGGTCAACGCCGACTCGGCCGCGTTGCGCTTCATGCCCTCCAGGCCCTCACCCATCACGAAGGCGGCCTGGAACTGGAGGCTCTCACCGGGCTCGAGGATGGCGAAGGGTCCGGTGGCCAGCAGCAGACGGAAGTCGTTGGCGCGTCGCGGATCGGTGGGGAACTGGTCGCGCTCCACGCGCGACATCAGCTCGTAGCGCTCGGCGTCGTTGGTGGGGTCACCCCCGCGGTCGAAGGGTGCCTGCCCGCTGAAGGTCTGGAAGGAGGTCACCCCCACCTTCTTCGGGGCGGTCTCGCCGGTGGGATCGGTGTCGTGGTTGAGAAACATCATGCCGAAATAGCCGAGAGTCTGTCCGTTGTCCCCGTCGGCGTCGTACTGGTAGGCGATGTCCATCGGAACCCACGAGCCGTCCTTGGCCCGGAAGTTCCCCGACCAGAAGCCGGGAAGGTCGTCGTTGGCGATCTCACTGCCTCCTCGCGGCCCACAGTCCGGGTCGGCGAAGAAGCCCAGGAACACGTCGTTCAGCGGGGCGACACCGGTGTTGGTGATGGTGAACTGGAAACCGATGAAGTCGCGGACCGTCGCGTTCTCCCAGGCGAAACTCTCCTGCAGCACATCGAGGTACAGGGGCTCGTGGTCGGGATACGACTCGATGGCCTGGGGCGAGTAGTCGGTGTACACGCAGGCGAACTGCTGATTGCTGATCGCGGCGAAGTCCTCGTCGATGAGACCGTCCCCGTCGTCATCCAGCGCGTTCTTGGGATCTTCGTCGATGAGACCGTCCTGGTCGTCATCTTCGGCCGGATCGGGATAACGGGCTCCATTGGGCTCGCCCTGCTTGGACACGTAGATGGTGGCCAGGGGATTCTGCGCATCGGGCCGGAACTCGTAGGTGTACTGCCCGGTGGAGACCGCGGGCACGCCGTTCTTTATGGCCCCCACCCACAGACCGGCCGACCACAGGTAGTCGACACCGCTGCCGGCGGGCCACATCATCGACGGCTTGTCCGAATAGGTGGTTCTCGTGGACGGCTGCGAGCCGATCAGACCGAAGTTGGTGATGTTGCACTGCACATTGCCCACGTTGTGGACGAAATTGCCGTGGAGGGTGTAGATCCCCTGGCCGCTCTTGTCCTGGGGCGGAGCGGCGTCGGGACCATCGTATCTGGCCTGGGCCACCGAAAGGGCGCCCGACAGACCCAGGATCAGACAGCAGAGCGCAAGGACTCCGCCCGGACCCCTTCGGCGAGCGCTTGTGGCATTGGACCGCATACTTCAGATCCTCCTTCGATCTCCTGGTGCCGGCCTAGAACTGCCAGCCGATACCCACCCGGAACAGACGGTGACGTTGGAACACCCGCGGGTCGTTCACCGGTACGTAGTCGTTGCGGCCGTCGCCGTCGACGTCGTAGAGCAAGGCACCGCCGTATTTCCCGGTGTCGGTGAGATATGGGGTATAGGCCGCGCCGGCATTGGGAGCCACCGGGGCGAGGAAAGCCGTCTCGCTGGCGACCTGATCCTGGTTGATGAGATTGAAGCCCTGCAGGTAGAGCGTCACCTTCTGGCCGTAGATGTTCACATGGCGCTCGGCCTGCACGTCGAGGCTGTACTCGTCCGGGTGACGACGACTGTTCTCCAGCAGGGGATCGAGCTTCTTCTCGAATCGGAAGATGGGCGTCCACGGGAATCCCGAGCCGTACTGGAAGGTCATGCTCGCCCCCCACTCCTGCGGCTCCTCCAGACGCAGACGCAGGTTCAGGCTGTGACGGCGGTCCCAGTCCAACGGCAGCTCCTGGTTGGGCAGGAATTGCAGGCCCTCGGGGTTGGCACCGAACTCCTGGCTGCTCGCCACGCCGTCGGCGTAGGCGAAGGTATAGGCCAACTCGAAGGCCCAGCGGTTGCTGTAGCGCTTCTCCAGGGTCAACTCGATGCCGCGGGCGTTGGAGAAGGCCTTGTTGATGTAGCGCCGCAGGGTGTTGCCGGTCGTCTCGTCGGTGACCGGAGTCCCCGCCACACCGCCGTAGAAGTCCTTCCAGTAGACGACCATCTGACCGGCGATGAAGTCGTTGAACTGGCGGCGGATCCCGGCCTGGTAGCTGATGGTCAGCTCCGACTCGAGGTTGGGATTGCCCAGGAAACCCTGGTTGCCGATGGGATCCTGGCTGGCGAACAGGACCTCGCGGTCGGGGAACTGGATGAAGCGCCCGTAGTGGAAGTGGAAGGCGTCGCGGTCGGTGATGGGGAAGGCGAAGCCCAGACGCGGGCTGAACTGGGTCTTGTACTTGGTGACGTTGCGGTTGACGTCCTCGTTGGTCAGCTCGATCTTGGCCGCCGAGCCCGGCGAGAACATGTCCCAGCGGAAGCCCCCGTTCACCACCATGCCCTCGTGCTCCCAGCGATCCTGGATGTAGAAGGAGCCCTCGGGATTGAAGGTGTGGAACTGGTTGCGGTTGGTGCCCTGGGAGAATTCCCCGGTGAAGCGGTTCTGGCGCTCGCGCGCCGGGCTCTGGATGTTGTTGTCCCGCAGATCGTTGTAGACGAACTGGAAACCCGCCTTGAGCTTGTGGCCGGCGTAGCGGGTGCTGGTCAGGTCGAACTTGGTGGTGTACTGCACCGTGTTCTGATCGCGGAACGCGTAGAAGTCACCGCTGGTCACGTACAGCGGGTTGTCCTGGTCGGTCGCGAAGTCCTGGCCCATCTGGTACAGGTTGTGGGTGTCGAAGAAGAAACCCGCTCCGTCGATGCCCCCGTGGTTGAACTGATAGGGCATCTTGTCCGGGGTGACGGTGTTGAAGTTGTCGAACTCCAGACGCGCCAGCCGCAAGGTGTAGAAATCGGTGTCGTTGAGCGCCTGCCGCCACACGATCTTGGCCTGGGTGCTCCAGCGCTGGTACTGCGGACCGTGGTTCGCCGCGTTGAACTTCACGTAGCTCGAGTCTTCCTGCACCGTCGAGAAGCGCGAATACGGATACTGGAAACCCTCGAACAGAGGCTGGATACCGGCCAGGAAGGTGCTGCCGCGGATATCGCGCACCTCCAGCACCGGAATGGCCTCGTAGACCGTTCCCTCACCGCGGTCGACGGCGACGCGGACGGTGTGGGCCCTCTGCTGCATGGTCTCCACCCACGGACCGTAGTACACGGTGCGGATGCGGCCGGTATAGCGGTAGCCGGCCGAGGTCGACTCGACCTCCGGCAGCCGCAGCAGCTTCTGGGCGTAACCCTGTGCGTCCCAGTTGGGGAAGTACGACTCACGGCGGCTGAAGTTCGTGGTGAACTCACCGGTGATCTTGCGCGCCCCGGACTCGTCGAAACGGTAGGCCAGCTTCACCGAACCGCGCGCCTGGTTCGTCATGCGGCGACGCCACTTCCACAGCGTCACCCCGAAGAGCTGCACGTCACTCTCGGGCCGGTCGGCACGGTTGTAGTTCTCGTTGTCGGAGAAGGACAGGTCACCGTTGACGAAGTAGGTGAAGCGGGGAATACCCGTCGGACCGCCGAAGGCGAACTCGAAGCGGTCGTAGTTGGTGTAGGTACGGTCCTGCCGTCCGAAGTCGTCGGTGAGGTAGCGGAAACGGGCCTCGAAGTGGTCACCGCCCTCACGGGTGGTGATGTTCACCACCCCGGACAGGGCGTTTCCGTACTCGGGATCCTGACCACCGGTGACCGTCTCCACATTGGCCACGCCGAGGCTGCCCACGCCCATCGCGCCACCGCCCAGGGGGTCGTCGACCGCCACACCGTCGATGCGGAAGGAGATCTCTCCGGAGCGGCCGCCGCGCACGTACAGCTCGCCGCCGCGGGCCACGATTCCCGCCTGCTGGGCCACCGCTTCCTCCACCGAGTCGACCGCGTAGTCGGTGAGGTCCTCGCTGCGCACGGTCTGTTTGAACTCGGTCTCCTTCACCTCGACCATCACCGCTTCACCCTCGACCACGAACTCGTCGAAGGTCTTCACCACCGTCACCTCCAGATCGAAGGTGAGTTGCTGCGACTCGCCGGCTTTGACGGTGACCGGTTGGGTGACCTTCTTGTAGCCCAGGTAGAGGATGGTGATCGTGTAATCGCCGGCGGGCAGATCGCGCAGGAAGAAACGGCCGCCGCCGAGGGACATCGTTCCCCAGTGGTTGCCCTGCGAATCGGTCAGGACGATGTTCGCGTAGTCGAGCAGTTCGCCGGTCTCGCCGTTTCGCACCGTTCCGGAGATGCTTCCCGTTCCCTGGGCGAACGCGGCCGTCGCCCCCATGAGCAGGAGCAGGCCCAGCACCCAACTGATCCCACGTGCGAATGGCCGATTCGGCATGACGGCGCTCCTTGCTGTTCCCCGATGGAACAACTCCGTGACCCTACCCAGGGCTGCAGATCCCACCCACGACTTCGATCCTGTCGAGAACCCCGGCCGAGAAACAAGAACGACCGGATCCACCACCGAGATCGGATGTGGGGCACTTGAAGTGGGGATGTACCGAGGAGCCCGGCTTCGCCGACGACCCCGAAGACCCGGTTGAGGCCCTCTACGCACTGAAACCCCCGTGGCAAAGCCTTGGGCCCAAAGCCCGGCAAGCCCAGGGGTTTGGCGAGGTCACGACGTCCATGGGCTCCGACGTCACGTGCGAAATATACGGGGCGGCCCAAAGCGAGTCAACCCTGCCTTTGGCCTTGTAAGCCCTTGCAGTACACACTATTGGGGCGGCACTGGAGGATCTGTCTCCTCGACGGCCCAGCAGGCCACCCGATGACCCCCTACCGAGGGGCGCAGATGGGGCTCCTCGGTGAGGCAACGATCCATGGCCAGCGGGCAGCGTGGATGGAAGGGACAAGCCCCCTCCAGGCTCTCCGGAGACGGGAGATCCTCCGGGCTCGGAAGACCCTTCCGGGAGGAGGAGAGGACGTCCCCGGCGGGGACGGCCCCCGCGGGCGAGGTGCCCAGACGGGGCGCAGCGGCCAGGAGGGCCTGCGTATAGGGATGCAGGGGATGGTCCATGAGTTCCTCGGCCGGGGCCTCCTCGACGACGCGGCCGGCGTACATCACCGCGATGCGATGGCTCAGGTGCCGGACCACCGCCAGGTCGTGGGCGATGAGAAGGTAGGCCAGGCCCATCTCCTCCTGGAGGTCCTGCAGGAGATTGAGGATCTGGGCGGCCACGCTGGTGTCCAGGGCCGAGACCGGTTCGTCGGCGATGACCAGCCGGGGCCGGAGGATCAGGGCCCGGGCGATGACGATGCGTTGGCGTTGGCCCCCGCTGAACTCGTGCGGGTAGCGGCGGGCCTGGTCCCTGCGCAGGCCCACCCGCTGGAGCATGGCCTCCACCCTCCGCCGGCGTTCCCTGCCATCGCCCACCCCGTGGACGGCCAGGGGCTCCTCGAGGGCCTGTCCCACGGTGAGCCGGGGGTTGAGGCTGCCGTAGGGATCCTGGAAGACGATCTGCATGTGGCGGCGGAAGCGCCGCAGCTCGCGCTGCCGAAGGGTCCCCAGATCGACACCCCCGACTTCGACCACCCCCGCCGTCGGCGGGACGAGATGGAGGATGCAACGGGCCAGGGTCGATTTCCCGCAACCCGATTCGCCCACCAGGCCGAGGGTCTCGCCGGCGGCGATCTCCAGGTCGACACCGTCGACGGCGGCCAGGGGCGCCGGCCGTGGACCGAACCAGCTTCCCCGGCGCCGGAAGTGCTTCACCAGACCCCGCACCCGCAGGACGGGCGCATCGGGGGAGAAGACGGCCTCGCCGCCCCTGGCCGGGCGTTCCCGAAGATCTCCCTCCGGTTCAGGAAGAGCTTTCATCGGGCCACCTCCCTTCGGCCTGCACCCGGGCCGCCTCGAAACACGCCACCCGGTGTCCCCGGTCGAGTTCCTCCAGGGCGGGTTCCTCGTTCCGGCAGCGCTCCCGGGCGAAGGGGCAGCGGTCGTGGAAACGGCATCCGCCGGGCCGCTCCAGGGGATCGGGGACCTTGCCCCCGATCACCGGCAGACGCTCGCCGGCCCGTCGGCCGTCCGGCCGGCAGGCCAGCAGACCCAGGGTGTAGGGATGGGCGGGCCGGGAGAAGATCTCCGCAGCCGGGGCACGTTCGACGATCACTCCGGCGTACATCACCGCCACCTCCTGGGCACTGCCCTCGATGACCGCCAGGTCGTGGGTGATGTGCAACAGCGCCATCCCCATCTCCTCGCGCAGACGTTGGAGCAGTTCGAGGATCTGCCTCTGGATGGTCACGTCCAGGGCGGTGGTGGGTTCGTCGGCGATCAGCAGCGCCGGCCGGCAGGCCACGGCCATGGCGATCATCACCCGTTGGCGCATCCCGCCGGAGAGCTGGTGGGGATAGTCCCGGGCGCGCCGGGCCGGGTCGGCGATCCCCACCTGGGCAAGCAACTCGACGGTGCGCTCGCGGGCCTCGCGCCGGCCCAGACCCTCGTGCAGGCGCAGCACCTCGTCGATCTGCTCGCCGCAGGTGTAGACGGGATTCAGACTGGTCATCGGTTCCTGGAAGATCATCCCGATCCGCCGCCCGCGGACCCGCCGCAGCTCCTCTTCGTCCAGCCGCAGCAGATCGCTTTCCCCGAAGAGGATGCGGCCGGAGACGATCCGCGCCGCCGGGGTGGGCAGCAGCCGGAGGATGGACAGGGCGGTGACGCTCTTGCCGCAGCCGGACTCGCCCACCAGACCCAGGGCCGTCCCTTCGGCCACATCGAGGGTGACCCCGTCGACGGCCACGGCCTCGCCTCTCTCGGTGGCGAAGGCGACACGCAGATCCTCGATGGCCAGCAGGGTCTCGCTCATGGCCGCGATGAACTCCTCACGATGAGACGCGGATCGGCGGCGTCCCGGAGGCCGTCACCGAGCAGATTGAATCCGACCACGGTCAGGGTGATGGCCAGGCCAGGGAAGGTGGAGATCCACCATGCCGTCAAGAGCGTATCGCGGCCCTGGCCGATGAGCTGACCCCAGCTCACCGCCGGGGCCTGGACCCCCAGGCCCAGGAAACTCAGGAAACTCTCGGCCAGGATGGCGTTGCCCACCCGCAGGGTGGCCGCCACGATCACCGGTGCCATCGCCGCGGGAAAGACGTGACGCCACAGCACCCGGGCCGGGGGCAGGCCCAGGGCCCGGGCCGCTTCGACGAATTCCATGTTCTTCACCTGGAGCACACCGCCGCGCACCACCCGGGCCACCCCCATCCAGCCCGTGGTGCCCAGCACCAGCACCACCAGCCAGGTCGAGGGCGAGAAGAAGGCCATCAGGGCCAGGATGAGGAAGAGCCGGGGAAAGGCGAGCATGAGGTCGGTGAAGCGCATGAGAACGGTGTCGACCACCCCGCCGGTGAAACCGGCCAGACCGCCCACGAGAAGTCCCAGGACCACCGAGGTGAACACGCTGGCCACCCCGATGAAGAGCGACACCCGCGCCCCGAAGACCACGCGGCTGTACAGATCGCGGCCCAGGATGTCCGTGCCCATCCAGTGCTCCAGTGAGGGGGGAAGGAAACGCGAGCGCACCGACGCGCCCAGGGCCGACGGGTCGTGGGTGGCCAGCAGGGGGGCCATGAGCGCGACCCAGGCCAGGACGAGCACGAGGGACAGACCCAGCCGGGCCGAGGGATCGTCCAGCCAGACGGGAAGGCCCCGCTCGCGCTCCAGCAAACAGGCGACCAGCAGCAGCACCGCCGTCAGCAGGGAGATCCACGACACCAGCGCGGCCTCCGCCCCGTGCTGCCCCAGCAGCCAGGCCCCCGCCCCACTCCCCTTCACCATCAGGGGAAGCGCCGCCACGACACCTGCGGCCCCACACCACGGGGCCACCGATCGGGAAGCCTGCCGGGCGGCCTGCTGCGCCATCTCATCCCACCCGGATCCGCGGATCCACCAGGCCGTAGGCCAGATCCGCCAGCAGGTTCCCCAGGATGACCATTCCCCCGGACAGGAGGGTGGTGGCCAGGATCACCGGGTAGTCCCGGCTCAGCAGACCCTGGACGGCGACCTGTCCCATGCCCGGCCACGAGAAGATCACCTCGGTCACCACCGCCCCGCTCAGGAGGAAGGGAAGACTCAGGCCCAACAGGGTCACCAGGGGGATGGCCGCGTTGCGCAGGGCGTGCTTGAAGAGGATGCTGCGCTCGCCAAGGCCCTTGGCCCGCGCGGTGCGGATGTAGTCCTCCGAGAGGATCTCCAGCATGGACGAGCGCATGTAGCGAGCCAGGCCGGCCGCGCCGGACAGGCCCAGCACCGCCACCGGCAGGACCAGGTGCCGGATGCTGGAGAGCAGCCACCGCCACCACCCCAGCTCGGCGACGGTGCCGTCGGACATGCCCCCCGAGGGGAACCAGTGCAGCTTCCACACGAAGATCAACAGCAGCATCAGGCCCAGCCAGAAGGATGGAAGGCTGTAGACGATGAGGGTGGAGACGGTCACCACCCGGTCGCGCAGGCTCCCGCGGTGGGCCGCCGACCAGACCCCCAGCATCACCCCGACGACCAGCCAGGCGAGCAGGGAGATCACGCTCAGACGCAAGGTGTTGGGAACGGCCTCGGCCAGGACGTCCCGGACCGGACGCTTGTGCCGCAGGCTGATGCCCAGATCGCCGTGCACGGTACCCGCGATCCACGACAGGTATTGCTGGTGGAAGGGACGGTCCAAGCCGAAATGATCGCGCACCGCCTGGACGTCCTCCGGGGGAAAGCTCGGATCGACCAGCAGGTCGACCGGGTCTCCCGGAGCCACCTGCAGGAGCACGAAGGTCAGGGTGACCACGCCCCAGAGCAGGAGAATCGAGCCCAGAATGCGCCGGAAGAGATAACGAAGCATCGGTCGCGCCAGCGTTGAGGTTCTCGTTGCCAAGGTGCCCGGACGGTGCGGGGCGGGTCAAGGGGCAATCCCCATCCCCTTCTGTCGGTGCCGAAGCACCCCCTCGGGCAGACGGTCGATCCACCTCAACGAAACGCCCATGGCCTCGGCCAGGGCCCCTCCGAGGGCCTGCGCGAAGTCCCGGGCCTCGATGCCGTCCCGCCCGAGCCGGGCGAGGTCGGTGGTGCGTCGGCGCAGGCGCTCGCGGTGCGCGTCGCGGCGTGGCTCATCGGCCCCGGCGAGGTAGCTGGCCAGGGCGACGTGGGCATCGTCCCGCAGGAGACTGCCGTGCTGCAGGAAGGCCCGGCGGGTCTGCCGGAAGGCGCTGCCCACCAGTTTCCGCCCGCCGGCGGTGATCTCGTGTCCCTCCACCGCTTCGAAACAGGCGAAGGTGTCCGGGCCTCCCCTTCCCCCGCTCTCGGCCGGCACCCCCAAAGCGCGCAGGGCCGATACCAGGGCGGCGGCGAGGCTCGTGTAGATCTGGGCGAAGCCCTCTCCAAGCCCCTCCAGAGGCCGCGGTCCAGCCACCGCGTAGGTCCATTCCTGCCAGTGCAGGACCGCGGCGCCGCCGGTGGGCCGGCGCACCACCTCGATCCCGTCCCGGCGCAGCGCCGGCAGGTCGAGCACCTCTTCACGCTGGTGGTAGCCGAGGGAGACCGCCGGTGGATCCCACGCATAGATGCGCAGAAAGGCCGAGGACAGCCCCCCATCCTCGGCCGCGGCCAGAGCCGCCCGGTCGATGGCCATGTTCTCCCGGCCCGGACGGGCCGTATCGCACAGCACGAGCAGCGGCGGGCGGCTCGAGTCCACGGGGTTCACGGCCTCAATCGCAATGCCCCCCCCAACAGACGACCGGGGCGCGGTTGGCCCGCGTCTCGTCCAGACGCCGGACGGGGGTGGTCACCGGAGCCTCGCGCAGGCGCTCGGGATCCTCGTCGGCTTCGCGCCGGATCTGGATCATGGCCTCGGCGAAGGCATCGAGGGTCTCGAGGGTCTCCGTCTCGGTGGGCTCGATCATCATCGCCTCGTCCACCACCAGGGGGAAGTAGATGGTCGGGGCGTGGTAGCCCAGGTCGAGCAGACGCTTGGCCACATCGAGGGTGTGCAGACCCTTCTCCTTGAGTTCACGGCCGCTGGCCACGAACTCGTGCAGGGTGCCGTCGGGGTAGTCGACGGGGAAGACGTCCTGCAGACGCACCTTCAGGTAGTTGGCGTTGAGGACGGCCATGTCGCTGATGCGGCGCAGGCCGTCGGCCCCGTTGCGGAGGATGTAGGCCAGGGCCTTCACCAGGACCAGGAAGTTGCCGTAGGTGCCGTGGATGCGCTGCTCGAAGATGCCTTCGGGGGGATGCAGACGCCAGGTGAAGCCGTCCCCCTCGCGCACCGGGCGGGGATAGGGCAGGTAGGGCTCGAGGCGCTGCACCACGCAGAGGGGACCGCTGCCCGGTCCCCCTCCGCCGTGGGGCGTGCCGAAGGTCTTGTGCAGGTTCAGGTGCACCAGATCGAAGCCCATGTCCCCGGGCCGCGCGTGCCCGAGGATGGCGTTCATGTTGGCCCCGTCCATGTACAGCAGGCCACCCGCCTCGTGCACCGCCTCGGCGATCTCCACGATGCGCGACTCGAAGATGCCCAGGGTGTTCGGATTGGTGATCATCAGCGCGGCCACGTCGTCGCCCAGGCTCTCCTTCAGGGCATCGACGTCCAGTCTTCCGTCCGGCGCGGTCCGGATCGACTCGGCGGTGAAACCCACCAAGGTGGCGCTAGCCGGATTGGTCCCGTGCGCCGAATCGGGGATGAGCACCCGGGTGCGGTGGGCATCGCCGCGGGCCAGGTGGTACTGACGGGTCACCATCATGCCCAGGAGCTCGCCGTGGGCGCCGGCCGCCGGCTGCAGACTCACCGCATCCATGCCGGTGATGGCGGCCAGGTGTTCCTCGAGTTCCACCATCACCTCCAGCGCGCCCTGCACCTGGGAGACGTCCTGGAGAGGATGCAGGGAGGTGAAGCCATCGAGAGCGGCGAGCTGTTCGTTCACCTTGGGATTGTGCTTCATCGTGCACGATCCCAGCGGGTAGAAATCGCGGTCGAGGTGATGGTTCTTCACCGACAGGTTCGTGTAGTGCCGCACGACCTCGCTCTCGGACACCTCGGGCAGATCCGCCGGGGTCGAGCGCCCCAGCCCGGCCGGCAGTTCCCACTCCGGCACGTCCAGCGCCGGAGGGAGATAGCCCGGTCGGCCCTTCCGGCTGCGCTCGAAGATGGTGAGCACTTCGCGCTGGCTCATGATCTCGCCTCCGTGGAGAGCGCGGCGACGGCGCCCCGGGCGCCTTCGACGTAGCGGTCCATCTCCTCGCGGGTGCGCAGTTCGGTGACCGCCACCAGGACGTCCCTCTCGTCGGCACCGGTGACCGCGTCGGCCAGGGCGACGCCGGCCAGGATGTCCTCTCCGGCCATGGCGGCGAGGAAGTCACGGGCCGAAACGGGGGTGCGCAGGACGAACTCGTGGAAGAACGGCCCGCTCAGGGGAAGCTCGAAGCCCTCGATCCCGCTCAGACGCTCGGCCAGGTAGTGGGCCCGCGAGAGACAGGCGCGGGAGACCTCGCTCAAGCCCTTCTTCCCCAGCAGCGACAGGTGGATGGTGGCCATGGTCGCGGCCAGACCCTGGTTGCTGCAGATGTTGGAGGTGGCCTTCTCGCGGCGGATGTGCTGCTCGCGGGTCTGCAGGGTGAGCACGAAACCACGGCGGCCGTCGCGGTCGACGGTCTCGCCGACCAGCCGTCCGGGCATGCGACGCTTGAGGGCATCGCGGACCGCCATGAAGCCCAGCCTCGGACCGCCGAAGGACAGCGGAAGACCCAGGGGCTGGCCCTCCCCCACGGCGATCGACGCGCCGTAGGCGGCGGGCTCGAGAACCAGGGGCAGGGTGATGGGATTCACCACCGCCACCAGCAGCGCCTTGGTGGCCGCCACGCGTTCTCCGATCGCGGCGGCGTCCTCGAGCACCCCGAAGGCGTTGGGCTGGACCAGCACCAAACAGGCCGTTTCCTCGTCGAGATGATCGTCCAGCGCGACCGGATCGAGACGTCCGTCCTCTCCCGCCGGCAGCTCGACCAGCTCGAGTCCACGGGCCTGCAGGTAGGTGTCCAGGACCGTCCGCCACGAGCTCAGCAGGGCCCGGGGGACGAGGATCTTGCGACGCCGGGTCTGGGCCACCGCCATCAGCACCGCCTCGACCAGGGCGGTGGCGCCGTCATAGAGACTGGCGTTGCTCACGTCGAGCCCAGTGAGGCGGCATATATAGGATTGATACTCGAAGATCGCCTGCAGGGTGCCCTGGGACACCTCCGCCTGGTAGGGCGTGTAGGCGGTGGCGAATTCGCTGCGTGAGGCCAGGAACGAGACCGCGGCCGGAACATCGTGTTCGTAGCTGCCCGCTCCGGCGAAACACACCAGTTCACCGGTGGATCGGTTGCGCCGGGCCATGCCCCCCAGGCGACGCCGCAACTCGGCCTCGCTCACCCCCTCGGGCAGGGGCAGTCCCTCCTCCAGACGCAGCTCGGAGGGGATGCTGGTGAACAGTTCATCCACCGAGGAGAGGCCCAGCCGCCGCAGCATCGTGGCCACGTCCTGGGAAGTGTGCGGAGCATAGGCCATGGCTCAGGCCTCACCGACTTCGGCCGAGTACTCCTGTTCGCTCAACAACTCCGAGTCGGCGGTGCCGCTGACCTCGATCCGGATCAACCAGCCGTCGCCGAAGGGATCCTCGTTGACCTTCTCCGGCGTGCCGTCCAGCAGCGGGTTCGCCTCCAGCACGATGCCGTCCACCGGCGCGTACAGATCCTCCACCGCCTTGACCGTCTCGATGCTGCCGAAGGACTGTCCCGTGGAGATCTTCGTACCGGGTTCGGGAAGCTCGACGAAGACGACATCCCCCAGTTCGGCCGCGGCGTAGTCGGTGACGCCGATCACCGCCTCGTCTCCTTCCATCCGGATCCACTCGTGCTCGCGGGTGTACTGGACATCGGTGGGTCTCATGTCTTCTCCTTGGCTTGCATCGAACGCCCCCACTTGGCCGGAGCGTTCAGTCCTTCACTCGGACGGGGACGAAGGGGATCTCCACCTGCCGCACGGCAATGCGCTTTCCCCTGATCTCCACTTCGAGTGCCTCATCGAGAACGGAGTTCTCCACCCGGGCCAGGAAGATCGCCCGTTCGAGGGTGGGTGAGAAGGTTCCACTGGTGACCCGCCCCACCTCGCGTCCGCCCGCATGGATCGTGGCCCCGGCGCGGGCGATGGCCTTCCCCTCCAACTGGAAACCGTGGATGCCGCTGCGGACACCTTCACTCTTCTGCTGCGACAGGGCCTGCTTGCCGATGAAATCGACGGGCTTCTTCAGACGGACGACCCAGCCGATGTTCGACTCCCAGGGCGTGTGCTCCTCGTCCAGCTCATGTCCATAGAGGCTGTAGCACACCTCCAGGCGCAGGGTGTCCCGCGCCCCCAGACCCACCGGAGCGACATCGAAGACAGCGCCGGCCTCGAGCAATTCCTCCCATACCGCGACCGCCTCGTCGGCGGGCAGGTACAGTTCGTAGCCCTTCTCGCCGGTGTAGCCGGTGCGTGAGAGCACGCACGGTACCCCTCCGAGCTCGATGTCCAGACTGTGATAGTACTCCAGCGCGGTGAGTTCGTCGGCCAGATGACGCGCGCGCGGCCACTGCTGCAACAGCTTCAGGCTGTCGGGCCCCTGGATGGCGATGAGCGCCGTCGCGTCGCTGGCGTCCTCCAGTTCGACATCGCCGTCCCGATGATCGTCGAGCCAGCGGAAGACCTTCTCCCGGTTCGCCGCATTGGCCACCACCAGGAAGTGATCGGAAGCGAGGCAATACACCAGGAGGTCGTCGAGAACGCCGCCGTCCTCGCGGCACATGGCGGTGTACAGGACCCGGCCCTCGGCCAATCGGCCGACGTTGTTGGTCACCAGGCGGTCGAGCATGGCCCGGGCCTGTCCACCCCGCAGGTGGAACTCGGCCATGTGGCTGATGTCGAAGAGCCCAACCGAACGGCGGACCCGCCGGTGCTCACCCATCACGCCCTCGTACTGGAGGGGCATCAGATAGCCGGCGAAATCGACCATCCGGGCGCCATGGGCCTCGTGCCAGTCGCTCAAGGGAGTGCGACGTGTCTGTGTCATGCCCGGGCCTCCTCTACGGCCGACTCGTGGTGGAAGTGGGACCGATCACCGGAAACGGGATGGGTCGAGGTGACGGCGGAGCATCTCCGCAGTGTACGACGCGCGACAATCTAGGACCTCGGGCAAGGGCCCGGCAACCACGATTCCACCGCCCTCGGCTCCACCCTCGGGCCCCAGATCGACGATCCAGTCGGCCCGGGCGATGACATCGGGGTGATGCTCGATGACCACCACCGTGTTGCCCCGCTGGACGAGTCGATCGAGGACCGTCAACAGCATCTCCACATCGTGGAAATGTAGTCCGGTGGTGGGCTCGTCCAAGAGGTACAGGGTGTCCCCCGAGGAGGGGCGGCTGAGTTCGCGGGCCAGCTTCAATCGCTGGGCCTCGCCGCCGCTGAGGGTATCGGCCGCCTGGCCCAGATGCAGGTAGCCCAGACCCACGTCGATGAGGGTGGACAGGATGCGGCGGATGGGGGGAATCGATTCGAGCAGGGAATGGGCGTCCTCGACGGTCATCTCCAGGAAATCGGCGACCGAGCGGCCCTTGTAGGTGACCTCCAGGGTCTGGCGGTTGAAACGCCGTCCCCGGCACAGGTCGCAGAGCACCTTCACCTCGGGAAGGAAATCCATGCTCAAGGTGCGTACGCCCGCTCCCGCGCAGGCCTCGCAGCGCCCGCCCTTGGTGTTGAAGGAGAAACGGCCGGGGCCGAAACCACGGGCCTTGGCCGCCGGGGTCATCGCCATCAGGCGCCGCAGATGGGTGTACACACCGGTGAAGGTGGCCGGGGTGCTGCGCGGCGAGCGCCCGATGGGCTCCTGGTCGATGAGGATGACCTTCTTGAGCCGCTCGGCCCCCTCGATGCCGTCGTGCTCGCCGGGGCGGCCCAGCGCGCGGTGCAGACGGGCGGCCAGGGCCCGGTAGAGGACCTCGTGCACCAGGGTGCTCTTGCCGCTGCCCGAGACACCGGTGACGGCGATCAGGGCCCCCAGGGGGAACTCCACGTCGATGTCCTTGAGATTGCGGGCGCGGGCCCCCCGCACCACGATGCGTTCGCCGGAGAGGAGACGCGGGCGCGCCGCCGGGACGACGGGCCTCTCCCGCAGCCAGCGGCCGGTCAGGCTCTCGCTCTGACGGCGCAGTTCGGAAGGGGAGCCCTCTCCCATGATCCGCCCCCCATGGTCGCCCGCCCCCGGACCGAGATCGACCAGATGGTCGGCCGCCTCCATGATGTCCCGATCGTGCTCGACCACCACCACGGTGTTGCCCCGGTCGACGAGGCGGCGGAGCAGGCCGATCAGACGCAGGTTGTCCCGTGCATGCAGGCCCACGCTGGGCTCGTCCAGCACGTAGAGCACGCCGGTGAGCCTTCCGCCCACCTGGGTGGCCAGGCGCACCCGCTGTCCCTCTCCACCGCTGAGCGAGTCGACGCTGCGGTCGAGCCGCAGATAGCCCAGGCCCGCCTCGACGAGGAAGCCCAGACGGGCGGAGATCTCGCGCACGAGAGGAGCACCGACGGCCTCGGCCGCGCCCTCGAAGTGCCAGCCATCGACGAGCTCGCGCAGTTCGCCCAGGGACAGCGCGCTCAGCTCTCCGAGCTGGTGATCGAAGAGGAAGACGTTGCGGGCCTGCGGTGACAGGCGCGTGCCTCCGCACTCCGGGCAGAGCTGTTCCTCCATGAAGCCCTCGCACCAACGGCGGATGCGCGGACTCCGGGTCTGGGTGAAGCGCCGTTCGATGAGGGGAATGAAGCCCTCGAAGTCGCCGAGGAAACGCTCGTGACCCTGCACGCCATCCCGCAGATCCTCGAACTCCTCGCCGCCGGTCCCGTACAGCAGCGCCTGCCGCAGGCGGGCGGGCATCTCACCGACCGGGCGATCCATGTCGAAGCCCATGCGCCGGCAGAGGTATTCCACCTGTTCGGCAGCGAAACCCTGGCTGCGACCCTTCAGCGGAGTCAGCCCCCCCTCACGCAGGCTCAGGGAGGGGTCGGGCAGCACCAGGCGTTCGCTCACCCGGTTGATCACGCCCAGGCCGTGGCAGGCGGGACACGCTCCCACCGGAGAATTGAAGGAGAAGAGCCGTGGCTCGAGCGCGGCGAAACCGGTTCCGCAGCGCGGGCAGGCCAGACGGTCGCTGTAGAGACGCTCGGCGTCACCCACGAGGGCGACCACCAGACTGCCGCCGCCCTCGGCCAGGGCCTGCTGGACACTGCGTTGCAGGCGTTGACGGGAGACACGTCCGGCCACCAGTCGGTCGATGACCACGTCCAGGTCGTGGACCGACCCTCTGGGCAGCTCGTCGATCTCCTCCAGCGCGAGGAGCTCACCGTCCACGCGAACACGCGTGTAGCCCTTCTTCTTCAAGGCGGCCAGGATCTTCTTCTGCCCTCCGCGCCGGCCCCGCACCAGCGGAGCCAGCAGCAGGTAGCGCGTCCCCCCCTTCAACGCCTCCAGTTCGGAGAGGATGCGCGAGGGCCGACCGGCGGCGATCACGCTGCCACACTGCGGACAACGCGGTTCGCCCAGCCGTGCGAAGAGCAGACGGAAATAGGGCAGGATCTCGGTGATCGTCCCCACCGTCGAGCGCGGGTTGTGCGCGAGGCCCTTCTGTTCGATGGCCAGGGCCGGGCTGAGCCCCTCCACCCGGTCGACCTCGGGCTTGGGGACCTGTTCGAGGAAATGGCGCGCGTAGGTGGACAGGCTCTCCAGGTAGCGGCGCTGGCCCTCGGCGTAGAGGGTGTCGAAGGCCAGGCTGCTCTTGCCCGAACCGCTCGGTCCGGTGATCACCACCAGCCGGTGGCGCGGCAGGCGCAACTCGATGTTCTTGAGGTTGTGCTGCCGCGCCCCCTTGATGTGGATGAAGGAGCGTTCAGGAATCCGCATCGTTCCGCGATTCGATCGCCTGCAACCTCCGCTGCGCCTCGGCACCCCACTGGCTGCCCGGTCCATACCGATCGATGACCTTCCGGTACAGGCGGACGGCCGAATCGACATCACCCATCCGTTGGTACACCCGCGCCGCCTTCAACTGGGCGGTCACCGGGAGCTGACCGCTCTTGGGGTACAGGTAGGGGATCTTCAGGTACGCCGCCGCCGCCTCGTCCAGGCGCGAGAGCTTCTCCAGCGAATCGGCGATCCAGAACTGGGCGTAGGCCTGGTCCTCCTCCCCCAACAGGGGCAGCACTCTCTGATAGGCGGCGATGCTGAGTTCGTACTTGCCCAGCTCGTGGTAGCAGTAGGCGATGTCGCTGAGGATCTGCTCGGCCCCGGGGAAGTCCGGATGTTCCTCGAGCAGACGGTGGTACACCTCGACGGCCTTGTCGTAGCGGTCGAGACGACGCCAGCTCACCGCCAGCCCCTTCATCGCCTTGGCCTGCAGCGGGTGGCCGGGAAAATCGTCCACCAGTTGCTGGTAGGCATTGCGCGCCTGCTCGTCGTCTCCGGCACGCGCGGCCAGGTTGGCCACCTTGAACAGGGCGCGAGCGGCCCAGTCGCTGTGGGGCGCCGCCTTCGCCGCGGCGGCGAACGACGCGCGGGCCTCGTCCCAGTGCTCCTGCTGCAGACGGGTCATGCCGATCCCGTAGAGCGCCCGCGCCCGCAGCTCGGTGGTCACCGGTTCCTGCTCCACCCGCTGGTAGTCCTCCAGAGCCGCTTCGATCTGATGGGCCTGCCGTTCGGCGTCGGCCAGATCACAGCGCGCGGCGGCGGCGAAGCGGCCAGCATCGGGGAAACCGTCGTCCAGACGGCCGAGGGCCTCCCGGGCCTTCTTCACCTTGCCCGCCTGGGCCAGCGCCTGCACGCGCAGGGCCAGCACCTCCGCGTCGACCGCATCGTCCGGCAGACGGCCGAGCCAGCGCAGCGCGCTCTCCGGCCGGCCCCGCTCGAGCTCCAGGCGCGCCAGCTTCAGGGGCACCTGTTCCTGCTCGGCCAGCTTGGGATCGATCTCGTTCAGACGGGACAGGGCCTCGACGGCGAGACTGTCGTGTCCCGCCTCGCTCTCCAACTCGGAGAGTTTGAGCAGACTGCGCCCGGCGTAGCGGCTGTTGGTGGCCGGATCGGCCAGATGCACGAAGCGTTTGCGCGCGTCCTCGCGCCGTCCCCGGCGCATCTGGGCCGTGGCCAGACGGTATTGGGCGTCGTCGGCATACACCCCGTTGGGATAGCGCTGCAGCAGCGAGCGGTAGATGGCCGCCGCACCGTCGGCATCGCCTCCGTACAGGGCCATGTCCCCGGCGAGCAACAGCGAACGCTGGCCGCGCCGGGTGGCCGGATAGGCGGCCGCGTACGCCTGGTACAGCTCACGCGCCGCCGAGTAGCGGCGCTGTTTCCTCTGCAGCTCGGCCATCGCGTAGCGCGCCGCCACCGCCACCTCGCCCGAGTCGGGCGATTCCATGACCTGGCGGAACTGCCGTGCCGCTTCCTCACCTCGACCCATTCCCAGCAGCAGTTCGCCCAGGGTATAGCGCAGCCGCATCTGCAGGGCCTGTGGAGTCGAAGTCCTCAGACCCTCCTGCAGCCACTCCACCCGCTGGGTGGAATCGGCCGCGGCGGTGATCTCCGCCGAGCGCCACAGCACCCAGGCGCGCCGGGCTCCCTTCCCCTGCCGGTCCCGCATGCCCTCCAGATCGGCGGCCAGTGCAGGCCACGGCGCGGCAGCGAAGTCGAGTGCCTCCTGTTCGCCCATGCCCGCCAGCAGGGGATCGAGTTCGGCGTTGAAGAGAGGCGGGATGGAAGAGGCCGCCTCGGCCAGCTTCATCTTCCAGCGGGCCAGACGGATCTCCGCCGCCTGTTCCGCCGGCAGCTCCTGCGCGCTCTCCGCTTCCTGGAAGGCCGCGGCGGCTTCATCCCACAGGCTCTCCCACTGCCCGCTCGACGGATCCTCCAGCGCTGCATCCAACGCCTGCTGCAACAGGGTGCGCGCGAGTTCATAACGGGCGCGGGCCGCTTCGGCCCCGCCGGTGGCTTCCCGGGCCGCCGCCGCATAGAGCGTGGCCGCACCGGCGGCGTCGCCCGCCACGTCGCGCAGCACCCGGGCCACCTCCAGCCGGCGGGTGAAGGCGTCGCCCTCGTCCTGGAGCGCCAGCTTGGAGAGTTCGCCCAATGCCTTCTGCGCATCCCCCCGCGATCGGCGCTCGATCCAGCGCAGCCGGGTGCGCGTCTGGGCCGCCTGGGGACTCAGGGGAAAGGCGGTGATGAGGCGCTCGGCGTCGGCGCGCGCCTCGTCCTCCTCGCCGGCGGCCCACTCCTGCTGGATCTGCTGGTAGAGGAGTTCGGCGCGCTGCGCCGTCGACTCGGCCGCCTCGGAGGCCTCGCGGTAGAGTTCGGCGGCCAGGGCCGGCCGTCCCATCTTCTCCGCCGCGATACGCGCGGCCTCGGCCAGCGCCTGGGCCCGGCTGTCCGCGTCGGGAGCCACCGTCGCCGCGCTGCGCCACAGATCGCGCGCCTCGATCAGCTTGCCATCGCGCGCCGCGGCGTCCTCCATCTCGTCGGCCTGACCCTCCAGAAGACCGGCCAGGGTGGAGAATGCCTGGTAGGCCACCTCGTGATCGTCACTGCGGGTGAGCGCCCGCAGCTCGTCCTGCGCAGCTTCCTCTCCACGCGCGGCGTCCGCGCGCGCGGCGAGCAGGCGGGCCTTCTCGGCCTGCTTGGCCTTCGGATACTTCTGCAGGAAGGCGTCGGCCGCCTCGCGCGCCTTCTTCGGACGGCCGGCCTGCAACTCGCTCTCACCCAGACCCAACAGGGCGCGTTGCACCTGCTCGGGGCTGCCGCCTCGTTCGGCCACCGAGCGGTAGCGGCGGGCGGCGCTCTTCCAGTCGTGCGCCTGCTCGTCGAGGATGGCCAGGCCCAGTTCGGCCCGCGCCTGCAGGTAGGGATCCTGGTAGTGATCGTTCACCGCTTCGTAGCGCTCGCGCGCCGCATCGGGCGCCTCGTTGGCGGCGAGGATCTCCGCCGAGCGCAAGAGGCCGAAGGCCCCCACCACTTCCTGCGGATAGCTCTCGTGCACGCTGTCGAAACGCACCACCGCCAGACTGTCCTGTCCGGCCTTCTGGGCGAGCACCCCCAGGTCGAAGAGAGCGCGCGCGGCCAGCGGAGGCGCCGCCCGTCCTCCCACCAGATAGCGGAACAGGCGCGCCGCCTCGTCCCGCCGGTCCAGGGCCATCATCGATTCGCCCAGTCCCAGGCGGGCCGCATCGGCCTCGCTGCTGGCGGGAAAGGAGCTGAGCAGATCGCGGTAGGTCGAGGCCGCCTCTTCCCAGCGGTGCGACTCGACCAGCAGCTCACCCTTGTTCAACAGCGCCCGGGGCGCTTCCTTCGAGGTGGGGAAGCGGTCGAGGAGCGTCTGGTAGGCATCCAGGGCGTTCACCGGCTGGTCGAGCCGGCGGTAGATGGACGCCGCCTCGAGCAGCGCACCCGGCGCGCGCGGATCGTCGGCGTGCTTGTCGGCGAAGGCCGCGAGCTGTCGGGCGGCCACATCGAACATGCCGTCGTCCTTGAGCTTCTGCACGAAGCGCCAGTCGCGGTCGGCGTCGGCGGTGGACATCGATGCCGACGGCGAGGCGGGTCCTGTGGGTTCTTCCCGGCCCGCCGAGAAGCCCTCGGAACCCTGTTCCTGCGGATCCTGCGCGAACGACACGCCCGCCAGGAGCAGGAGGATCACGGCGATCAGTGCCGGTGCGCCGCGGCGAACTTGCTTCATCATGGAACCTCGCCCTCCGGGGAACGGCCTCACGGGGCCAGTCGATGGATCTGACGGGGAAAGGGAATGGCCTCGCGCAGGTGGGCGATGCCGGCCAGATAGGTCACCATCCGTTCGAGGCCCAGCCCGAAACCTCCGTGGGGAAAGGTTCCATAGCGCCTCAGGTCGAGATACCACTGGAAGGCCTCCTGGGGCAGTTGGTGCCGTTCGATCTGCTCGAGCAGGTAGTCGAGATCGGCGCTGCGCTGTCCGCCGCCGATGATCTCTCCGTATCCCTCCGGCGCCAGCAGGTCGACCGACAGCGACAGCCTCGCATCCTGGGGATCGCGCTCCATGTAGAAGGCCTTGACCTCGGCCGGATAGCGGTGGACGAAGAGCGGCCGGTCGTATTCCTCGGACAGGAAGGTCTCGTCGGCCGCGCCGAAGTCTCCGCCCCACTCGAACGCGAAGCCGCCGTCGTTGAGTTTCTTCACCGCTTCGTCGTAGCTCAGGCGGGGGAAGGGTGCCTGGACCGCCTCCAGACGGGAGATGTCGCGCTCGAGCACGTTCTCCAGCAGATCGCGGCGCTCTTCGAGCACCCGCTCGACGATGGAACTGACGAAGCGTTCCTCCAGTTCCATGATGTCGTCCAGATCGGCGAAGGCCACTTCCGGCTCGACCATCCAGAACTCGGTGAGATGGCGCCGGGTCTTGCTCTTCTCCGCGCGGAAGGTCGGGCCGAAGCAGTAGGCCTTTCCGAAGGCCGCAGCGGCGGCCTCCATGTAGAGCTGACCGCTCTGGGTGAGATAGGCCTTGTCGCCGAAGTAATCGGTCTCGAACAGCGTGCTCGTTCCCTCACAGGCACTCGGCGTGAAGATGGGCGCGTCGACCAGCGTGAAGCCCTCCCGGTCGAGGAAATCGCGGATGGCGGCGACCACCGTGTGCCGCAGCTTCATCAGCGCATGTTGTTTGCGGCTGCGCAGCCACAGGTGACGGTGATCCATCAGGAAGGTGGTCCCGTGTTCCTTGGGGGTGATGGGATAGTCGTGGCTCTCCCCGATCACCTTCAGGCTCTGCAGTTGCATCTCGTAGCCGCCGGGGGCGCGACGGTCCTCGCGGACGGTGCCGGTGATCTCCACGCAGCTCTCCTGGGTGAGATCGCACACCCGCTCGAAGAGCTCGTCGTCGATCTCTCCCTTGACCGCCACCACCTGGAGCAGACCGGTGCCGTCCCGCAGGACCACGAAGGCCAGTTTCTTCATGGTACGCAGGTGGTAGACCCAACCACGAACCAGGGCCGTCTCACCGTCGTGCCGGCCGATTTCTTCGATCCAGACCTGAGGCTGCATGGCGCCGTCCTCTTTGCGATCCCGCCGCCCGAGGCGCGCGGAAAGGGGGAAAGGAGCTGGTTTCAGAGCTTCCAGCCGGGAAACCGTGGAGTATAGCGGCACAATCCTTGCGGGGAAAGGGCCAGCCATCGGCGGCCGTGGAGGGCCATCACAGACCACCAAGCCAGAGGGCATGATAGTGCTAGAATCGCCGGCGAGCCATGGACGCTTTTCCTCCGCTCCACTCCGAATCGGGGTCGTGTGCGTCCTTCTGTGGGGATTCGCCGCCACGGCGGCGGCGGCCACGCTTTCCCCCACCTCCGAGCCGGCCTCCTCGCCGGCCCCCGATGTGGGCGTGTCCTCTCCTCCGGTGGAATCCGGCCTCGCCCCCACCCAACCCGTCGGCTCCGAACTCCCTTCGTCCAGCACCGAAACCTCGGCCGCGGACCCGCGTTTCACCGCGGAACCGCCCGCCAACTGGGAAACCGTACTGGTGGCCTGGGCCGAGCACCCCCTGCGCGCCCGCCTCTTCTGGCGCCAGGGAAAGCTGGCCCTGGAGGAGGGACGGCGTTCACCCGCGCTGGACCGGCTCGAGAGCGCGGTCGCCGAAGACCCCGACTTCGCCGGGGCGTGGTGGACCCTGGCCCGCGTCCACCTCTCCCAGGGCAACCCCATGGTCGTCCAGGATGCCGTGGAAGGATTCAAGGCAAGCCTGCACGGATATCGCTCACAGAGCCGTTGGGCCGCCCGCCTGCTGCTGGGAATCGATCTGGTGCTCGCGGGCGCCTTCCTGTGGATCGTCCTGATCCTCCTGCTCCGCTACCTCCCCTTCCTCCATCACCAGCTCGCCTCGTGGCTGCAGCCCGGCCACCGCGAGCAGGGGGTGGCGTGGATGCTGTGGATCCCCGCCCTGGCCGTCTTCGCCCTGCGCCTCGGGGTGATTCCCCTCCTGTGCCTGGCGGTGGTGATGATCTGGCTCTACGGCGGTCGGCGCGAGCGGATCGTCCTGTCGGCCTTCGTGCTCTTCTTCGCGATCCAGGGCCTCGATGGCGGCCTGCTCTCCACTCCGCTGGTGGGCGTGAGGGAGACGAGCACGGCGAGTCTCTCCTGGAGAGCGGCGCACGACACACCCTCCACCTCCCTGGCCGCGCAACTGGAGGAAGCGATCGCCAACGATCCGGAGAACGCCGATCTGCTCTTCGCCCGCGCCATGCTGAAGGCCCACCGGGGACAGTTCGAGGCCAGCAGTCTCGACTTCCAGAAGGTGCTCAGCCTGCGCGGCGATGACGCCAAGGCGGTGAACAACCTGGCCGGCAACCACTACTTCCGCGGGAACTACGACCGGGCCGTGGCCGGCTTCCAGCGCAGCGCGTCGATCGATTCCCTGCAGGGCTCGACCTGGTACAACCTGGCCCAGTCGTACATCAAGAAGCTCTTCTTCAAGGAGGGCGGCGAATACATGCAGCGCGCCTCGCAACTGGGTTTCGAGCTGGGATCGAGCGCGCGAAGGCTCCCCACGGGCGCCGTCTACTACCAGGCCCCCAGTGCAGGCGAGACCTGGGCCATGGCCTGGCACGAGCGCGGAAGCCTGCAGCCCTACGACCTGTTGGTACCGTGGAGACGCTGGCTCGGTGTGCCGCCTGACGCCATCCCGGCGTGGCTGGTCGTCACCCTGCTGCTCTCGCTGGTCCTGTTCAAGGTCTTCTCCCGCGAGCGGCTGGTCTACGAGTGTTCCAACTGCGGAAAGCTCGCCTGCCAGCGCTGCAGCGGCGAGCACGAGGGAAGCATCCTGTGCCCGACTTGTACCACCACCGCCCAACGGGCGCGTTCGGAGATGGTGTTGAGCACCCTGCTGCGCAACCGGCGCCGCGCCGCCGAGTACGCCTTCCACTCGAAGGTGAGAAGGCTCAATGCCTGGGCCATCGGGGCCGGCGACCTGTACAACGGGCTGCGCAAGCGCGGGCTGCTGTTGACCCTCTTCGCCTGGACCTGCGTGTACGGCATCGTCCTTCCCCAGGGTCTGCTTCCCAGTCCCTGGGCACCGGTGACGGTCACGCCTCTGCTGGCCCTGCCCCGCATCCTCTCCTTCGCCGGCCTGTTGCTGCTCTTCCTCATCTCCCGTTACGGCCGCACTTCCTGGCGCAGCCGCAGCTTCCTCTTGCATCCTTCGAGCATGGTCAAGTTCTCCGATCTGCTGGAGAACCGCGTGGACAACAAGCTGAAGGCCTGACGAGGTAGGAAACGATGGCACTGGAAGGACGTCTCAGCGAATTCACCCTGGAGGAGATCCTCCAGCTCATCGCGCTGCAGCAGAAGACCGGCGTGCTCACGGTGGAGGCATCCTACCCCATGGTTCTCTACTTCGAGAGTGGAGAACTCGTCAGCTACCGCGACCGCCGGGGAAGCTCACCCGACCCGTTGAAGACCTACCTGAGATCCTACGGTTTCCTCGGATCGGAGAGCTGGGAGCACCTCGACTTCATCCAGCAGAACAGCTCGCTCGACCTGGCCGAGATCCTGGTGAACGAGGGACACTTCAGTCCGGAGGAACTGCTGCGGATCCAGCACGAGGTGGTCCAGGAACACATCTTCCGCGGCATGCTCCTGCACCACGGACGCTACCACTTCCGCGCCGAACGCGACGCGCTGCAGGGTCTGAAGGGACGCATCCGGGTGAAGGTGGAAGGGCTCCTGATGGAAGCGGCCCGGCGGATCGACGAGATCGCCACGCTCGAGGAACGCTTCTTCGACGAGAGCGTGCGCATCCGCCGCACCGACACCCCCAGCGATCAGCTCCCGCTGAACGAACGTCTCCTCCACCTCCTGGAGGTCATCGGCGAGGAGAACACCCTGGGGCACATCGTCGCGCACGGCCGGATGTCGTACTTCGACGTCCTGCAGAACCTCGACCTGCTGCTGGAGGACGACCTCATCCGGGTTCTCGACCAGCCGGCCACCCAGACCGAGGAGAGCCCACAGCAGGCGGCCGAGCACCGTTCCCCCCTGGCCTCGACGGCCACCTGGGTGGTCCTGGCCCTCTCCCTCGTCGCGCTGGCGGCATCCTGGTGGCTGAAGCCCCTGGACGGTTACGCCCAGCGGCCCACCCCGGCCGCCGAGCGGAACGAACGCTTCCAGGTGGAGCAGCGCACGGCACGCATCGATGCCGCCCTCGACCTCTATCACCAGGCGGAGGGACACTATCCCCAGCGGCTGGAGGAATTGCGCTCGCCCCTGTACCTGGGCGAGAGCCTTCCCGAGCTCAGCGTCTATCACTACGAGCTGGACGGTGAAGGCGGCTATCGGCTCGACTTCGACACGGCCCGCGCGCCCGCCCGGCGCTGAGCGGCACCACGAGACGCACGCATCCCGCTCCCGTCGGGTCTGATCTCAGGCCTGTTCCCTCCGCGCCTTCTGCTTCTCCATGCGGCGGAGTACGCCGTCGGCACTGTCCGACGGTCGCAGGGCCATCCGGGGCAGGTCCATCAGCGGATCGCTGAGCTTGCCCTCCCCCCCTCCGAAGGCCAGTGCGAAGCCCGCCCGCCGGGCCAGGTCGGCGATCTCCTCGTCGACGGCACGATGCGGATAGCTCAGCGCCACCGCCTCCTCCGAGAGACGGCGCTCGAGTTCACGGCGCGAGCGGATGAGGTCGCCGAAGGCCACCTCCGGCGGTACGCTCCGCAGATCGAGGACGTGATGCCCCGCCGACTGCGTGCGGATGCCCCACGCTCGGAGTTTCCTCAGTTGCGACCAGGAGAGCTGGGGGGTCTCCCGCCGGAAGGGGCCGAAACTGCGGCCTTCCACATGGCCCACCGAGGCAGTGGCCACGAAGAGCACGGCGGGGATCTCCCGTTCGTGGAGAAGCGGAGCCACCCGGTGGAGGAAGTTCTCGTCGGCGTCCTCGAAGGTCAACAGGATGCCCCCGGAAGCCTCGGCCGACGGATCCTCGACCTGCCGCCGGAAGTCGTCCAGGTCGAGGAAGCGAACGCCCCGTTCCAGGAGCCCGTCGAGAATGGATTCGAAGCGGGAGCGGGAGATCCACGACAGAGCCAGACGTGGATGTTCACTCACCCGGGGGCAAGCGATGGCGATGGAAGCAATGGACGCACCGCGCTTGTCAACGCGTTCAGCGGTCGACCAGATCATGGGAGCCTCGTACCGGTGTCGTTCGCCAGCCGATTCGTCCGCCGCGGTCGTCGTGACCGGGGCCGAAGAGTCGTTCGATCCAAGGTGGCGCCCTCGAGGAAACACCAGTGTCAGGACTTCTACCGTACCACGATCGGGCCCGTCTGTCCAAGACCGGTCTCCGCCGAGCAGGGCGGGGAGGCCGGCAGGCCGCGGTTTTCCCCCGGCCGGCCCTGTGCTAGGCTGCGCTCGTGTCCCGCCCCTGTCTCCTCATCCCCGGATGGCGGCCATGCGCGAAGACCAGCTCGATCGGATCCTGCGAGAGCCCTTCATCTTCGAGACCCTCCACGAGAGAGCCGAGGCGGTCCGCGCCGAGGGCAGCCCCGTCTTCAACCTCAGCCTGGGCTGTCCCACCGGCCGGCCGCCGGAGCACGTGATCCGCGCCTTCACCGACGCGCTGCGCCGCCTGCGCACCAGCGCCCACCGGCACTCCTCGGTGGCCGGCACCCCCCAGTTGCGCCGCGCCGTCGGCGACTGGTACGAGCGACGCTTCACCGTGCACCTGGATCCCCAGTCGGAGATCCTGCCCCTGTCCAGTTCGCTGGACGCCTTGCACCTGGTCCTGTCCGCATTCATCGAGGAGGGCGACACCGTCCTGGTGCCCTCACCCTGCCCTCCCACCTGGCTGTCGGCGATCGCGCTGGCCAGGGGCCGGGCAGTGGCCCTGCCGCTGAACCCCGACGGGGTGATCGATCTGGACTCCATCGAGGAGGACACGCTCGCGGCGGCCCGCGTCCTCCTGTCGTCCTATCCCCACGATCCCACCGGTTCGATCTGTGAACTGCCGCAGCTGCGACGCCTGCTGGCCCTGTGCCGTGACCGGGACATCCTGCTGGTCAACGACGTGCGCTGGAGTGAGTTCGCACTGGTCGAGGGGCACCTGCCGCCGTCGATCTTCGAACTGGCCGGAGCCCGCGAGGGTGCCCTGGAGATCTCCACCCCCACCTGCAGCCACCACCTGGGGGGATGGGGCGTGGCCTTCCTGGCCGGGGGAGCCGAGCGCATCCATCGCCTTCGGATCCTGGCCAGCCACCGGGGTCCCGGACCCTTCCTGGCCGCGCAGGAGGCGACCCTCGCCGCGCTCACCGGAGACGACACCTTCCTCGGCCAACAGCGCACGCGCCTGCGGCGTCAACAGCTTCGCTTCCGCGAGGGATTGCGGGGCCTGGGTCTGGACCTTCCCCCCTCGCCGGGCACGATCTTCCTGTGGGGAAGGATTCCCCCTGCCTTCGCCGACGACGATCTGGGTTTCGTGACGAAGGTCATCGAGCGCAGCGGAGTGGTCCTGGCACCGGGCTCGGCCTTCGGAGAGGCAGGACGGGGCTTCGTGCGGGTGAGCCTCTCCCTGGACGACGCGGCCTTCGATGCCTGCCTGATGCGGTTGGAGGAGACGGGCGCCTTCCAGCCGGCCTGAACCGTCCACGAGACCGGAGGCCCCCGCTTCGGCCCGCCCCATCATCGGAAGTGCTTCAGGCGAAGGCCAGCTCGTGGGCCGGACCGTGACCGACGACGGTCTGCAGAGTGGGATCGAGGTAGGTCTCGGCCAGGCGGACCAGCTCGTCGCGGTCGACCTCGTAGAGGCTGCGGATCATCTCCTCCAGCGGAACGAAACGGCCGAAGTAGATCTCCTCGCGGGCCAGACGCGACATCTGGTGCATCGAACCCTCCAGGGAGAGGATCATCGCCGAGAGCACCTGGTTGCGGTTCATCTCGATCTCCTCCTCCCCTACCTCACCACGCCGCAGACGCTGGTATTCCTCGGCCACCACCTCCAGGGCCCGCAGACCCTTGTCCACACTCGCGCACAGCGAGGTGCACAGCGAGCCGGTGTCGGCGTTGAAGTCGGCCCAGGAGTAGACGCTGTAGGCGAGCCCCTCCTGTTCGCGGACCCGCTGGAACAGACGGCTGCTCATGCCCCCGCCCAGGAGGTTCGCCAGCAGGACCAGGCCGTAGCGGTCGGGGTGGTCCATCCCGACGGTGGGCACACCGATCTCCAGATAGAGCTGGGTGAGATCGCGGGGATAGCTGAAGTGGCCCGGTGCGGGACGGGGAGCCGGGACCGGCGGCGGCAAGGGGGGCCGCCCCGGAGGGAAGTGGAAGGCCTGGGCCACCGCATCGATCTCACCGGAGGTGATCGCCCCGCTCAGGGCGAAGACCACGTTGCCCCCGCGGTGGACCGCGTCCATGTGGGCAATGAGATCGTCGCGCCCGATCGCGGTCACCGTCTCCTTCGTTCCGAGGATGGGACGGCTCAGCGGATGGCTTCCGAAGAGGTGCTCGATGAAGCGTTCGTGCACGAAGTCGTCCGGCGTGTCCTCACTGGAGAGGATCTCCTCGATCACCACGTCCTTCTCCAGGATGAGCTGATCCTCCGGATGCGTCGACTCCTCGAGCATCTCGGCCAGGATCTCCAGCGCGGCCGGAAGCTGTCCGGGAAGCACGCGCAGGGTGTAGGCGGTGGTCTCCTTGGTTGTGAAGGCGTCGAGGTTGCCGCCGAGGGCCTCCATGTCGCGGCTCAGCTCGAAGGCTCCCCGCCGACGGGTCCCCTTGAAGACCATGTGCTCGAGCAGATGGCTGATGCCTCCGAGGGCCGCATCCTCGTGACGGCTGCCGGTCTTCATCCATACCCCCAGGGACACGCCGTGCGCACCGGGGGTGAAACGGCTCAACAGGACGGCGCCGTTGCCGAGGACGCGGCGCTGCGGCGGGCTTTCCTTCTCCATCGGGGGTAGATTCACACCGGCCTCCGGGGACGACAGGGGGGCGAATCGCCGATCCGCCCCCCACCGTCCGAGAGTGCTTCGCCCCTACTTCTGGGCGTTCAGAACGGCCTTGCGGCTCAGGCGGATGCGGCCGGCCCGGGGATCGACCTCGAGCACCTCCACCTCCACCTCTTCGCCTTCCTGGAGCACGTCGCTCACCGAGCGCACCCGCTTGTTGTCGAGCTCGCTGATGTGCAGCAGGCCTTCCTTGTTGGGAAGGATCTCCACGAAGGCCCCGAAGTCGGTGATCCTCTTCACCAGGCCCTTGTAGCGCTTGCCCACCTCGGGCTCGGCCATCATGCCCGCGATCATGTCGATCGCGGCCTGGCCGGAAGCCTGATCCATCGCCGAGACGAAGACCAGACCCTCGTCGTTGACCTCGATGGTCGCGCCGGTGTCCTCCTGGAGCTTCTTGATGATCTTCCCTCCCGGTCCGATCAACGCTCCGATCTTGCTCACGGGGATCTGGATGGTCGACATCTTCGGTGCGTACTGGCTGAGTTCCTTGCGCGGAGCGGGAAGGACCTCGTCCATCTTGTCGAGGATGTGCAGGCGCGCCTCACGCGCGTCACTGACCGCCTGGGTCATGATCTCCCGCGACAGGCCGGCGATCTTGGTGTCGAGCTGGAAGGCGGTGATCCCCTGACGGGTGCCGGTCACCTTGAAGTCCATGTCCCCGAGGTGATCCTCCAGACCCAGGATGTCGGTGAGGATGGCGACCTTCTCGCCTTCCTTGATCAGTCCCATGGCCACACCGGCCACCGGTGCGTGCATGGGAACCCCGGCATCCATCATGGCCAGACTGCCCGCGCAGACCGAGGCCATCGACGACGAGCCGTTCGACTCGAGGATGTCGCTGACCAGACGGATGGTGTACGGGAAGTCCTCACTCGCAGGAACCATGGGTTCCAGCGCACGCTCGGCCAGCATGCCGTGGCCGATCTCCCGGCGGCCGGCGCCGCGGAAGAATCCGACCTCGCCCACGCTGAACGGGGGGAAGTTGTAGTGGAGCATGAAGCTCTTGTAGCTCTCGCCCTCGAGCGCGTCGATCTTCTGCTCGTCCTTCTGCGTGCCCAGGGTGGCCGCGCAGAGACTCTGGGTCTCGCCGCGGGTGAACAGGGCCGAGCCGTGGGCGCGGGGCAGCACCCCCACCTCGATCTCGATGGGCCGGACCTCCTTGAGACCACGGCCGTCGGCGCGGACCTTCTCCTCGAGCACCATCTGGCGCATGGTGTCCTTCTCGAGCTGGTAGAGCAGCTTGGACACCTGGGCTCCGATCCCCTCGGTATCGTCCTCGGGAACCAGCGCCGCCTTCACCTCTTCCTTCACCGCACTGACTGCGTTCTCGCGCTCCATCTTGCCGCGATGGCGCACGGCCTGGTCCATCTTCTCCGCCGCCAGCTCCTTCACCTTGGCGGCGAGGGCTTCATCCACCTCGGCCGGCTTCAGCTCGCGCTTGGTGGGAGCGCCGACCTTCTCGATGAGTTCGCGCTGCAGCGCGTTGATCTTGCGGATCCACTCGTGGGCGAAGTCGACCGCGTCGAGCAGCTCGTCCTCGGAGATCTCGTCGCAGCTGCCCTCGATCATGACCACCATCTCGTCGGTGCCGGCCACGACCAGGTCGACGTCGCTCTCATCGAGCTGATCGAAGGTGGGATTGCAGATCAGCTGGCCGTCGACGCGGCCCACCCGCACTCCGGAGACGATCTCGGGAAAGGGGATGTCCGACAGGCCCATGGCTGCCGACGCTCCGGTGATGGAGATGGTGTCGGCGCTGTACTGTCCGTCGGCGGAAAAGGTGTGACTGGCGATCTGGATCTCGCTGTGGAACTCCTTGGGAAAGAGCGGGCGCAGCGGGCGATCGATGAGACGGCACGAGAGCACTTCCCGGTCCGCCGGGCGCGACTCGCGCTTGAAGAATCCGCCGGGGATCTTTCCCGCGGCATAGGTCCTCTCCCGGTATTCCACGAAGAGAGGAAGGAAGTCCTTGTCGCTCTCCTTCTTGGAAGCGACGGCGGTCACCAGGGCCATGGTGTCCCCGTGACGAACGATGACCGAGCCATCGGCCTGTTTGGCGAAGCGCCCGGTCTCGATGGAAAAGAGGGCTCCATTGAGCTCCATCGACACACTGACTGGATTGTTCAACAAGATGGTTTCTCCCTACGACTGACGACAAACGACGAACAGACAAACGTGAAGACATCCACGCAAGCGGCTTTCACAGTGGAAGCTGCGGAAGTGCAATGCCCGGTTGGACCACGCACCAAGGAAGACGGCTCAGCCGCGGATCCCCAGTTCCTTGATCAGTTTCCGGTAGCTTTCCAGGTCCTTGGTCTTCAGATAGTTCAGCAGACGCTTGCGCTGCCCGACCATCTTCAACAGACCGCGTCTGGAATGATGATCCTTCTTGTGGACCTTGAAGTGCTCCGTGAGTGTGGCGATGCGTTCGCTCAACAGTGCGATCTGCACCTCGGGCGAGCCCGAGTCACCCTCGTGTTTCTGATAGGACTTGATGATCCGTTCTTTGGCATCCTTGTCCAAGGCCATCGTCATTCCTCCCGCCGGAAGATCCGGCTTCGCGATGGTCGCAGGCAGAACCAACCAGCTCTCCCCCGCGGCTCGTTCCGCGGAGGCGCCGGTGGAGCGCCCGCAGTGTTCGTCCTTTTCTGGTTATTCCCTGCAAACAGCAAGCTACGCTAAGTAGAGGGCCCATCTTTGTCAAGCGCTGCCCCACCGGGGCGGTCCATCTCCCCCGGCCGGTCCCAGGCCTCCGGACGGCGCCAGCCCCGCAGGGCCGCCAGGCGCGGCCGCGCCTCGGCCACGTCCTGCTGGATTCGTGCCACCAGCTCCTCCAGGCTCGGAAAACGCCGTTCCGAGCGGATTCTCTCGCCGAACACCACCTGGAGGATCCGCCCCTGGAGGCGGTGATCGCCGTCCAGCAGATGGACCTCCAGGCCCATCGATCCGTGCGGATCGACCGTGGGGGCCGTCCCCAGGTTCAGGACCGCCTCGGCCCACTCGCGCCTGCCCTCCTCCCGCGCCCAGGCGGCGTAGACGCCCGGCGGAGGCAACAACTTGGCCGGATCCCCCCACTTCAGGTTGGCGGTGGGAAAGCCCAGCCGGCGGCCCAGGCCGCGGCCCTCGACCACCTCACCCCGCACCAGATAGGGGTGGCCCAGCAGGGCACAGGCATCCTCCAGCCGACCCGCCTCGATGAGCCCGCGGATCCGCGTGCTCGAGACCGGCTCTCCGCCTTCGAGCACGCTCTCCACCTGGTGGAAACGAAAGCCGTCGTGGCGGGCCAGGGTGGCCACCGCGTCGGCGGTGCCACCGCGCTCGTGGCCGAAGTGCACGTCGTGACCGAGCACGAGGTCGCGCATGCCCAGGCGCGCGATGAGGACGTCCCGCACGAAGCTCCGGTAGTCGAGCTTGCGCAACTCCTCGTCGAAGCTGAGCACGTAGAGACGATCGAGTCCGGTGGCCGCCAGCAGGGGGATCTTCTCGGCCGGGGTGGTCAGCAGCCGTGGCGGACGCTGCGGATCGAGCACCGCGCGGGGATGCCGGGCGAAGGTCACCGCGGCTCCACCCCGCAGACCGTTCTCCCGCACGAGTTCGACCACCCGCCGGCAGATGGCCAGATGGCCCCGGTGCACGCCGTCGAAACTGCCCAGGGTGAGCGCCCAGTCCTCCGACCGGGTCTCGAGCCCTCCGATGTCGCTCTCGACGATCTCCATTGCCCTACTCCGTGAGAACCATCAACAGGCGGGGACCGGCGGGACCGCGCTCGGCCAGCGCCGCGAGAGCTCCGTCCTCGTCGACCAGGGCCGCGCGTGGAGCGTCCTCGGGCCATGCTCCGCCCTCCCACCAATCCATCGACGGCTGCCCCCCGTGGCGCACCGTCTCCAGACGGGTGGCAGAGAGAGGCAGGCGGGGCCAGCCCTCGACCGCGCTGAGCGGGGGAAGCAGGACCGCATCGCCGTCGCGGCGGTACGACTGCTCGAATTCCTTCCAGCCCAGCGCCCGGGACAAGGTGAAGGGCCCCACCGTCTCCCGGCGCAACGAGGCCAGGTGGGCCGGGCAGCCCAGCCGCTCTCCGAGATCGCGGGCCAGGGCCCGGATGTAGGTACCACCGCCGCAGCGGACGCGGATCTCCGCCTCGTCGCCTTCCCGGCGCAGAAGGGAGATCTCCTCGATGACGACCCGGCGTGGTTTCAGTTCGGGGTTCTCGCCGTGATCGCGGACCAGCGCGTAGGCCCTCTTGCCCTGCACCTTCACCGCGCTCACCCGGGGCGGGAGCTGTTCGATCTCACCGGTGAATTGGTCGAGGGCGCGGCGCAGCTCGTCGTCGCTGAAGTCGGCATGGCCCCGATCGAGAAAGGTCCCGGTGGCATCGTCGGTGTCGGTCGAGCCGGTGAATCGCACCACGCCCCGATAGCTCTTTCCTCCCTCGGAGAGAAAGCGCAACAGACGGGTGGCCGGTCCCACCCCCACCACCAGCAGGCCCGAGGCCATCGGGTCGAGGGTTCCGGCGTGACCCACCTTGGCGATGCCGGTCAGCCGGCGGACCCGTTGCACGAGCTGGAAGCTGGTGGGCCCGCTCTCCTTGTCCAGCAGGATGATGCCCGCCGGTCCCTTCCTGCCGCGGCGGCTCACCCTTCCGCCGTCTCCATCTGGAGTTCGCGGCTGAGTGCCTCGAGGATCCTCTCCTCGACTTCCTCCACCGGGCCCTGCAGGGTGCAGCCGGCCGCCTTGGCATGGCCGCCACCGCCGAAGGTCTCGGCGACCCTCTGCACGTCGTAGGGATCGTTGGCCCGCAGGCTCACCCGCCAGGTCTGCTCGTCGACCTCCTTCAACAGGGCGACGAGTTCGACTCCCTCGGCCGAGGTGGCGAAATTCACGAAGCCCTCGGTGTCCTCCATGCGGCCGCCGGTCTCCTCGCACATGGCGCGGGTCATCCGGGCCAGCACGACCTTCCCCCCCAACCGGTAGTCGAAGGAGTCGAGGACGCGCGCCAGCAAGCGCAGGGTCGCCGGACTGCGGCGATGCAGGAAGCTCTCGGCCAGGGCGGCCGCGTCGGCGCCATGCTCGACCAGATCCCCGCCCACGTGAAGGGTCGTCGCGTCGGTATTGGAGAAGCGGAAACCCCCGGTGTCGGTGATGAGACCGGCGTACAGGCAACTCGCCACTTCCCCGCTCAGGGACAGTTCCTCCATCGCTCCCACCAACGAGTGCACCATCGACGCGCTGGCCGCAGCCGCTGGCTCGATCCACTGGACCTCTCCCTCACTGTCGCCGTCGCCGGTGAGATGGTGGTCGATCACCACCACCTTCTCCCGTCCGGTCAATCCATCCGCCGCCGGCCCGATCCGTTCGAGCTCGTGGCAATCCAGGAGGACGAGCACCTCGTCCTCACCCTGGAGCTCGCCGGGCAGCACGGCCCGATCGTAGCCGGGCAGCACGGAGAAGGCCGACGGACCGTCCTCATGCCGCACCATCTGCACCGTCTTTCCCGCCGCTTCCAGAGCCAGGCCCAGCCCGAGCAGGCTGCCGATGCCGTCCGCGTCGGGGTTGACGTGGGTGGTCAGGCGGAAGCTGTGGTGCTCGCGGAAGACCTCGACCAGATCGGGCGGAGGAGGATAGGGAATGAAACGCATCTCTTCGCTCCGCTCTGCCTCCCCTTCCGGCCCGGAATGGAGATCGTCGAGGATCTCCTCCAGGCGGAAGGAGCGGTCGAGGCTGTCGTCGTAACGGAAATGGAGCCTGGGAATGGTCTTCAACCGCAGCGAATCGCCGATGATGCTCTGCAGGAACCCGGCGCTGCTGCGAAGGCCCTGCATGCTCTTCCGCCTCTCCTCGTCGCTTCCCAGCACGGTGTAGAAGATCTGGGCCGAGGTCTTGTCCCGGCTGAGCCGCACTTCGTTGATGGTCACGAAGGCGATCCGCGGATCCTTCACCCGATCCACGAGGGCCTGGGCGATGATGCGCCGCAGTGTTTCCTCGAGATGTCCCTCTCGCATGGTGAACCTCTTTCAGGCCCTCCCCCAGGAGGGCCCACTACCGCGGCTAGAAATACTCGACGGCCCGCTGGACGACCTCGAAGCGCGAATCGGCGTCGAGAAAACGCATGACGGCCTCCAGTTCGCGGTCGACGGGCTTGCGGCCGTTCGCCACCACTGCCAACCCCAGTTCGGCTTCGGCGTGACGATCGTTGAGCCCCACTTCACTGACACTGAGGTTGAAGCGGTTGCGCAGGCGCTTCTTGACGCTCTGCAACACGAAACGCTTCTCCTTCAACGAATGGGAGTCGTACAGGCGAAGCGTCAAGTGCATGGATGCCACGAGCATTGGATCCGGACCGCCAGATGCGGGGCGATCAGAGTTCCTGGGCCACTTCCTCGATCTCGAAGGTCTGCAACACGTCGCCGACCTTCACGTCCTGGTAGCCGTCGATGCCGATTCCGCACTCGAAACCCGAGGCGACCTCCCGCGCATCCTCCTTGAAGCGGCGCAGCGAGGAGATCTTCCCCTCGTAGATCTGCACCTGGTCACGGATGACGCGCACCCGGCTGTTCCGCTTGATGACCCCGTCGACGACCATGCAGCCGGCGACGAGACCGATGCGGGGCACCTTGAAGATCTCGCGGACCTCGGCGGTTCCCGACGCGACCTCGCGCTCCACCGGCTTGAGCAGACCGGCCATGGCCTGCTTGACCTCGTCCACCGCCTCGTAGATGACGTTGTAGGTGCGGACCGAGACGTGCTGCCGCTTGGCCTCTTCGAGCACCGAGACCGGCGGGTGCAGGTGGAAGCCGATGATGATGGCGTCACTGGCCACCGCCAGGTGGACATCGCTCTCGGTGATGCCACCGACCGCCTTGTGGATGACGTTCACCTGCACCTTGTCGGTGGAGGCGTTCATGAAGGCATCGCACAGGGCTTCCACCGAACCGGCGGTGTCGCCCTTCACCAGGAGATTGAGTTCGTGGACGTCTCCCTCCTGGATCTTCTCGAAGATGTTCTCCAGGGTGGTGGCCCGGCGGGGAGCGTGGAGCGCCTGCTCGCGCTGGAGCTGCTGACGCTTGGTGGCGATCTCGCGGGCCTCCCGCTCGCTGGACACCACCGAGAGGGTGTCACCCGCCGCGGGCACTTCGTTGGCCCCCAGCACCACCACCGGCTGGGCCGGCAGTGCTTCGGTGACGTCCTTGTCGTATTCGTCGCGCAGGGCGCGGACCCTCCCGTCGGCCAATCCGGCCACGAAGGGATCTCCCTTGTGCAGGGTTCCCCGGTTGATGAGCACGGTGAAGGTGATGCCGCGTCCGGGATCCTTCTGTGACTCGACCACGACACCCCGGGCGGGTCCCTCCCGGACCGCCTTGAGTTCCATCAATTCGGCCTGCAGCGAGATGGCCTCGAGCAGTTGTTCGATGTTGAGACCCTTCTTCGCGCTGATCTCCACCGACTGGACGTCGCCGCCGAACTCCTCCACCACCACTCCGTGTTGCATGAGCTGCTGCTTCACCCCCATGGGGTCGGCCGCGGGAAGATCGATCTTGTTGATGGCGATGATGATGGGAACCTTCGAGGCCTTGGCGTGGTCGATGGCCTCGATGGTCTGCGGCATCACCTTGTCGTCGGCCGCCACCACGATGACCACGATGTCGGTGAGCTGGGCGCCGCGTGCACGCATCGCCGAGAATGCCTCGTGACCCGGGGTGTCCAGGAAGGTGATCCTTCCGCGCGAGGTTTCCACCTGGTAGGCGCCGATGTGCTGGGTGATGCCTCCCGCCTCGCCGGCGATGACGTTGGTCTGGCGGATGTGGTCGAGCAGACTGGTCTTGCCGTGGTCGACGTGACCCATGACGGTGACCACCGGAGGACGGGGCAGCTCCTCACCCTGGACCTCTTCCTCGGGCAGCTCGAGTTCATCCTCGCCGTACTGATCGAGCCATTCGATCTCGATCTCGTAGCTCTCGGCCAACAATTCGATGACGTCTCTCTCGAGACGCTGGTTCATGGTGGCCATGACCCCCATGCCCATGAGCTTGGCGATGATCTCCGTCGGATTGATGTCGAGCTGGTGGGCCAGCTCCTGCACGGTGATGTATTCGGTGATTCTCAACACGTCCCTGCGGGTGTAATGGGCCTCTTCGCGGGCGCGGTGCCGGGCAGCCCGTTCCTTCTTCCCTT
>JAOZPE010000051.1:10912-15558 GCA_029932915.1 Candidatus Krumholzibacteriia bacterium | reverse complement strand
GCTCGCTCGTCCTGCTGGCGCCTGCGCTGTATGTCCACTTGAACCTCCCCGCCCGCGTGCTCCTGGCCCTGGGCCTGCACCGCCGTCGGTGGCTGCGCCGTCGCATGGGGTGGAAGGCCGAGGTCCTGGAGGGGATCGAGGAGGCGCGCAACACCAACTGGTGGGAGCCTCTTCCTCTGTACGTGGCCATGTGCGAGGACGATCCCCGGGTGAGCATGAAGAGCCTGGGGTTCTTCCGGAAGCGGGCCCGCAACGACAAGACGAGATTCACGGCCTTTCCCCGGGGAGGACACGTCTTCCTCGACGGCGAGCCCAAGGAGACCCTGCATCGGGAGATCCTTGATTTCCTCGGCGGAAGGGAAGCCTCGGCCCGGGCCGGGAAGTGAATTCGTCGCGCGAGGGCCGGCGTGGCCCGGTTCGGCGAAGCCGACGGGAAAGACGCCACCCCTCCGGTTCCCCGGCAGCAGGCCAGCTGGATGTCGAGCTTCACTCCTCGGTGCCGGCGTCCTCGGGCAGCTCGAACTCGAACTGCGGATCGATCGCCTTCAGCCGTCGGGCCACGCTCTCGAGGGCCTCGCGGTGGTGGGGGCTGGGTTCCTGCTTCCAGCGCGAATAGCTGTCCAGGAAGAGATCGTACAGGGTGGAGCGATCGGCGGTCTCCACCGGCTCCTGGCGGATCTCGCGTTCGAGGTGGAAGAGACTTCCTTCTCCCAGCCGTTCCATCAGATGGAAGTAGTCGCTGCGCACGTGGCGGAGCACCTGCACGTAGCGGGGGAAGCTCTCGCCCAGCTTGCGCAACGCCTCTCCGGTTCCGGCTTCGGAACGCCGCAGATGACGCAGCCGGCTGCTCGCGAGCAGATAGTACAGACTTCCCCGGCCTTCGAAGGCCGAGGGATCGCGGTGCAGCAGGGGCCGCTCGGGGCCGTAGGCCCCTTCGACATGGTGGAAGATGCCGATGGCCAGGAGCAGGTGATCGGCATTGACCTTGTACAGCCGGTAGGCGGTACGGGCGTCACCGCTCTCCTCGGCCCTTCGCCGCAGGTCGAGGTCGTAGGGCTGCAGATAGCGCCGGGCCTCGGCATGGTAGCTGGCCGAGAAGAAACGGCTCAACAGGCCGGCCAGGTAGACGTTGACGTCCTCGTCGAAGCCCTCGGCATTGCTGGGGAAATCCGCCTCCTTGCGAGCGCCGAGCAGGCAGCGCAGGAGATAGTCCTGGGTCTCCCGCGGGGCGGGCCGGCCACCGGGGGCCTCGTTTTCCAGTTGCCAATAGCGTCGCAACACCATTGTCGTCTCTTCCCGCGTTTGGATTCCCACTTGTCCATTGCAGGATCAGGCAGGAGACGTGCCACGCCGGTGGGATCCTGCCCAGAAAAGGTACATTGCATGGTCACGGAAGTTTCCACCGGGTGGGGCGGAAAAGGGGAAAGGCAGGCGAAACGGGGTGTTCAGGCCTGGATCGGGGCATTCCGGCGGCGGTCCTGCCCCATGCTTCCCCAGCGGGGCGGACGATGCCGGTGGCATCCATCTTGCCTTGGATGCCGCAGCGGTACTGCCGCCCGCATCCGTAATTCCACTCTGGCAAGGAGATGGCCGTGTCGGCGCCGAGGATCGTTGTCACTTCGCCCTGGAAGTTGGGGCTCTTCGTCTTTCTGCTCGTGGCCGCCTGTGGCTTCGGGCTCATCTATGCGTACTACGGCTACTTCGGAGGCCGCTTGGACTTCTCCGATACCAAGGCCGTCCACAACTTCTACATGATCTGTGGAAGCGTGGCCTTCCTGGGGCTCCTGGGCTACCTGGCCATCGTCAGCGCCGCCCAGCCCGCCGATCAGGTGGCCCACTACGGCCGCCGCCGCCGCAGGCTGCTGAAGAAGGCCGCCGGCATCACCGATCCCACCCGCGTGGACCTGGAGGAGTTCCAGCACGAGCCCTCCCTGGCCGCGGTCCTGGAGCGTTGGCGGGAGGACCGCCGGCGCGCGGAAGAGGCCGAGGCCCAGCTCTTCACCCCCGAGCTGCGGGGTCGCCTGCAGGCGGTGAGCCAGGAGCTGGAGGCGGTCCGCGACGAGACCAATCGTCTGGCCATCAACGCTGCACTTCAGTTGAGTCGCCTGGGGGATGAAGCGGCTCCCCTGCTGCAGACGATGGAACAGCTTCAGGAGATCTCGGCCCAACAGGGCAAGATGGTGGTCGAACTGGTGGCCGTGGCCGGAGGCAGCCCTTCCGCCGAGCTCGAAGAGGAGCAGCCCCAGACCGATTCCATGCCGGAGGACGAGGGCGAGCTCGCGCCGGAGGCGGCAATGGAATTCGAGCCGCCGGCGCAGGAAACGGCGCTGGAAGAGGAGCTGGCGTCGGCCCTGGACAGTCCGGAGAACGAGACGGCAAGCGAGCCGTCCGAGCTGGAACTGGCCTCTCCCATGGCCCCTTCGCCCCAGCGTTCGCCCCTGGCGGAGGCTCCTGGGGCGTCCACCCCGGCGATGGCCCAGGGCTCGGTCGAAGACGAGCTGGCCGCGGTCCACGAGGAACTCTTCCCACGCACGCCGCCTGCCCCCATCCCCTCCCCGGTGGAGACCCGCGAGGAGGAGCAGGTCCACGAACTCAGCGAGTTCGGGGCGGTGGAATTGCCCGCAGCGGGCGCTTCCGCTGGCGGACCGGGTGAGCGCGTCTATGATCTGAAGGAGTTCGGCGCCGTCGAACTCTGAGCTCTGCCCCCAGCCGTGGTCTGGGGGGCCGGCAGCTTCGACAGCCGTCAAGTGGGGTGCCCATGAACGACCGACCTTCCCGAGCGTCGCAGGTCGGCCTCTTCTCGGAGCAGATCTCCGAGCAGATCGGCCGCCTGCGCGTGTTGACCGGTTCGGATGCGGATCGGGCGGGTGGGGTCGCGCTCAAGCGGGCGGTGATGGCCACCCGACTGCTGGCCGGCAGTGCCCGCATCCTCCATGTCCAGGAACTGGTTGCCTTCCTCGAGGAACTGCTGGTCTGGCTGCAGGAGATCGGCCGGTCCGAGCGCCGGGCCACACCCACCCAATCCCTCATCCTCGATGCGGTCATCTCCTTCGAGGAAGGGCTCATGCGGCGGCTCGAGCAGTCGGAGGAGGCGATCGAGGTGTCCTCCTTCGAAGAGGAGATCGCCGATCTGCGCGGGCTCATTCGAAAGAACCGGGAGACGATGCTGAAGGGCGGGCGAGCTGACGGAGATGCGGCGCCACCGCAACCCCAGGCGGCCGAGGAACCCGAGGCGGCGCAGGAACCGCAACCCCAGGTGGTCGAGGAACCCGGGGCGGCCGAAGTGACCCCGACACCCGCACCCGCCGAAGAGGCACACGCACCGGAGCCGGCCGAGGCGGCGCAGGAACCGCAACCCCAGGTGGTCCAAGAACCGCAGCCGGCCGAGGCGACGCAGGAACTGGAGCCCCAGGCGGCCCAGGAACCCGAGCCGGCCGAGCAGGAGCCGACCGGCGAGCAGCCTTCCGTGGACGACGACGAGGTGATCGTCGAAGCGATGGGCCGACTGGCCGAGTGGATCGACGAGCTCGATCCGCAGCGTCGAGACGAACTGAGAGGCGACGAGCGGGTCCGTCGCCGACTTCATCATCTGCACGCGGCACTGGACCGCCTGCTCGAGGGTCTTCCCGAGGAGAAGCGGCCGAGGAAGGCCGGTCCCCACCCTCCGTCCTCCTGGATCGAATCGGATCATCCGATGGTGCGCGAGTTGGCCTGGGCGATCCAGTCGCGGGCGCAGGTCCTTCAAGGGCGGCTCGAATACCGCATCCAGGGCGAGCCCGGTGAGATCGATGAGGTCCGTTGGGAGAAGCTCGTGCAGGTGCTCGACCGCCTCGTCGAGGACGCCTTGGAAGTGCTCCAGGAGATGCTTCACGAAGAGGACGCGCCACCGTCGGCGCACCTCTCGGTTGTGTTCGAGACCGGAGAGGATCGCCTGCGCATCGCGATCCGCGACGACGGGCCGCTCCTGGGGTCGTCTCCGGCCCTCGACCGCGCCGATCCCCTGGGACTGTATCGCGGCCTCCGGCGCAGCCGGGCTCTCATCGAGGAACTGCACGGGATCATTCTCGTCGAGCCCGCCGACCAGGAGGGCACGCGCTTCGTGCTCTCGCTTCCCCGCGACGCCTCGCGGCCGGTGGTCCGGGTCCTCGACCTCGGGCGGACACAGGCCGCCGTTCCCGCCCTGCTTCTCGACGAGGTCATCAGCACGGAGGGTCTGCTCTTCCATCGGGACACCGACGGAGAGCACTTCATGCGCAACGGGAATCCCGTTCCCCTGGTGGATCTCGCCGCCTACGTGGGTGGGCTGGAACCCCTGGCCGAAGAGGCGACCACCATCGCCATCGTGGGCTCGGTGGAGAAGCGACTGGGGATCTATTGCCATGGAGTCGGCGAAGTGCTCGATTCCTCGGAGACGGCGGAGGTTCCCGCCGACTGGAGGCAGGTCTCCAAGCAGTCGATCCGTCTGGAGAGTGGCGTCGTGCCGCTGCTGAGCGTGCAGCGCCTGCTCCAGCTCCGCCTGACGATCCAGTTGGTCGAAGAGGCGGGCAGTGTCCAGGATCCGATCCTCGACGCCTATCTTCCCTCCGGGGAAGACGGACTGGAGACGCCCACTCCCACGCCGGGCACGCCTTCTGCGGCGACGGCGC
>JAOZPE010000051.1:0-10812 GCA_029932915.1 Candidatus Krumholzibacteriia bacterium | reverse complement strand
CGCCGGGCACGCCTTCTGCGGCGACGGCGCAGGGCACATCTTCTGCGGCGACAGAACCGGATGCGGCGTCACCGAAGGACACGGCTTCGCCGGCCGCACCATCGAGCACCCCTTCCTCGCAGACGGAACCGTCCCGAGAAGGCGTCGATGCGCGGGAGGCTCCTTCCGGGCAGGAGGCGGCCCGGGTGCTGTTGATCAATCAGTCGGAATTCCGCCGGCGCCAGTTGAAGCGGACGCTGGAGGGGATGGGCTACACGGTGAGCACCGCCGCCGATCTCCAGGAGGGTCTGCAGATCCTCTCATCGGAGCCCTTCAACCTGGTGGTCACCGACCTGCGCCTGGGCGGTTCGGGAGTGGCCGGTCTCTCCGATCTGCATCGCATACGGCCGGAGCTCACGGTGGTCCTGAGTTCCTCGGTCGCGCCGGAATACGCCGAGGAACTCGCGCGTCGGGCGGGTGCCGACGGCTGCTGGCTCGATCCGTATCGTCCGGAGGATCTGCTGCGGATTCTCCCTGCCCGGCGCTGACCGTCCCTTGCACCTTGCAATCCCCGTCGATCCCTTTCCGTTCCTGGCGCGGCGCGATGGGGGGAATCCTGTCCTTGCAGTGCCTCAACATGTTTTCAAACAACGAGTTGGGCGATTTTCTCCCCTACCGGTCCATTGGCATATGGGTTGCTGATCCGAGCACCAGTACAGGCATCCTGGGGACCACACCTCGAGGCAACAAGGGGAACGGAATGAGCGAGAAGAACTTTGGCGACTACGCCAACATCTACATCGGTGGAGAAGACAGCAGCTCTCCGGTCATGACTTCCACCGAGGCGGCCGATTACTTGAAGATGCACGTCAAGACCGTCTGTCGCCTGGCCAAGGAAGGCAAGATTCCCGCGAAGAAGGTGGGGAGTGAGTGGCGTTTCCTCAAGAGCGTTCTCGATCGCTGGCTGACCAAGGAACTCGTCTGAGCGTCGAGTACGTCACAAGCCCACCTTGACCATGGGTTTCGTCACGGCGGCCGGCCTCAGGGCAGACCGCCGTGTTCTTTGATGAGGAGTCAGGCCTCGGGGCAGGGGACCGGAATCCGAACAGGACACCATGAAGCGAGCAGAATTCTCATCGATCAAGCTGGACGACCCGGAGATCTTCGCGATCAAGATCAAGGGTCAGCTCGGAGTGAAGGAACGCGCGCGCGTGGAGGAGCTCCTGCGCAAGTGTGACGAGAAGAACAAGACCAAGATCGTCTTCGAATTCTCCGAACTGGACAGCATGGGTGGGGGCGTGGCGAAGATCCTGGGGAGTTTCGTCGCCGCGCGTGCGGCCCGCGGTCTCGCTCCGGCCTTCGTGGGTTGTTCGGACACCGTCGAGAACTTCCTGCTCGGCCGCTGTGAAGGCGTCCAACCCGACTTCTTCCGCTCGATGAAGGCGGCACAGGAATTCCTGGCCGTTCCGGTGAAGGCTCCCGAGGCGGCGTCTTCCTCGGATGGGAAGACGCAGGAGACCGGCGATGAAGAGCGTTCTCCCAGGGGCGCCGGAATCGCGTTGATGCCCGACTGGGCCGAGCCCGACGGGGGAACCGCCAGCGCGGGCGGGAGCGCCACCGCTCCACCGGTGCCCGATGCCAGCTCAAAGCTGCGCATCGTCGAGGTCGACACCCCGGTACCCGCGGCTCGCTACCTGAGTCTGTCCGAGGCCGAGCAGACCTTCGCCGCCGCGCGCGATCTGGCGGGGATGAAGGGTGCGGTGGCCGCCCTGCTGTATGGGGTCGATCTGGCCGACACCTGTCATCTGATGACCCGCCGCGGCGACGAACTCGTGGAGGTGGGCAGCGACACGCACCGACTTCCGGTGGACGGCAAGGTCGCCCGGAAACTCCTGCAGTCGAACACCCCGATCCCTCTGGAAGACCTGGTCTCCGAATCGCTGTCGGAGACGGAGACCGAACTGCTCACCGCCCTGAACTGTCAGATGGCGGTTCCGGTGGTGGTGGAAAGCGCTCTGGAGGGAGCCCTCTTCCTGCGCAAGGAACTGGCGGGCAGTGAATACGGACCCAGCGAGGTCCTCGCCCTCGATCTGTTGGGACGCAAGCTGGCCCATGCCCTCGAACGCGGGGGCGAGACCTTCAGCGGAGAGGGCACCTCGTCATCGGACTCGAAGGAGACCACGCCTGAGCACGAGGTGCACCGGAAGGTCCATCAGCAGAAGGCGCTCTTCTCCATCGGCAAGGAATTCAACAGCACCAAGGACGAGGAACACCTGCTGAGTCTGGTCCTGTTGACCACCATCGCCCAGGTGGGCGTCGGTTGGGTGGCCTGGTTCGAAATGGAGGGTGGGCGCATCGTTCCGCGCAAACAGCGCGGTCCGGAAGAGCTCGAACTCCCGCCGATCGTGGTGGAGAACCCCGAGGCCCTCCGCTCGCTCGAGGAACCGTGCAGTCTCGACGATGCGAAGCATCAGGAGACGCTGGGGCATCTCTGCTCACAGTTGAAGGAACGCGGCTTCGAGTTCATGGCGCCGATTCGTGGAAAGGCCGGCCTGTTCGGGATCCTCGCCCTGGGGCCGCGGCTCTCCGGCAATCCGGTCGAGGACATCGACAACGAATTCCTTTCCATCCTGACCAATCAGGCGGGGGTGGCCCTGGAGAACGCCCGGCTGATCCGTGACCTCCAAGACCGCACGCTCGGCATGGCACAGACCTTCGTCAATCTCATCGAGAAGCGAAGCGGTCCGGGGACGCGGGCGAGCACCGAGCTCATCTCGTACTACGTGGGACAGGTGGCCAAGAAGATCAACTATCCCACCGATCAGGCGCGGGATCTGGTCTACGGGACGGTCTTGCGCGACATCGGAATGATCGAGATCAGCGACCTGGTATTGAGATCGCCGCGCAGTCTGACGCCGGAGGAATGGCAGCTCATCAAGCAGCACCCGGTGACCGGGGTGGAGATCCTCTCGGGAATGAACCTCTCGTCGACGATCACCGATGTGGTGCTGTACCACCATGAGCGCTTCAACGGGGAAGGCTATCCCCACGGTCTGCGGGGAGCGGCGATCCCCCTGGGGGCGAGGATCGTGGCGGTGGCCGAATCCTTCGTGGCCATGACCCGCGATCTCTCCTATCGAGCGGCGCTCAGCCGCGCCGAAGCCCTCGAGGTGATCCGAGAGAACTGGGGCATGCGTTACGACCCCGAGGTGTTGCAGGCCTTCCTGGAGATCGTCGAGGCCGAAGGCGAGAGTGAACCGGTGATCGAGACCCTCGCCGGAATCCGTTGAGCGGAGGCTGAGGACGGGACCACAGGTGGGGGGTACGTCCGGAAAGGATCGGGTCCTTGGCTGTCATCGCGTCCAGTCCCATCCAACGGGTCCTGCTCACCCAGAGGATCCTGCTCATCGATCCCGACGCGACCCATCGCATGTCGATCAGTCGCGCCCTGAGCGAGCGCGGCTTCGACGTGGTCGTGGCGGTGGACGGCCGCCAGGGACTCGAGTACTTCCACGCACAACCCATCGATCTGGTGATCGTCGACCGCGATCTGCCCGACCTGTCGGGTCTGCAGGTGTGCGAGGAACTCTCGCAGCGGGGCTCGGTGGAGGCGGTCCCGGTTCTGGTGAGCGGGCTGGGAGACGATGAGGTCTCGTCGGTGCGGGCCTTCTCCGCGGGGGCCCAGGACTATCTGCACAAACCCATGAGCGCCGACGAGATCTGTGCCCGCATCGAACACACCCTGGAGAACCAACGTCTGAAGCAGAAGCTCTCCGAACAGAATCTCCATCTCAACAGTGAGTTGAACGAGGGTCAGCGGGAACTCGACGGAGCCTATCGCCGGCTCAAGCGCCAATTGCTGAACCAGCGCGCCCTCTTCGACGTCAGCCATCAGATCAACTCGTCCATCGACGTCGATGAGCAGATCAACATCCTGTTGTTGACGGTGATGGGACAGTTGGTCATCGAGATGGCCGCGATCTTCGTGGCCCTGGACGAGGAGGACCCCCTCACCCTGCACTCGACCAAGGGGGTGTCGCGCAGCGAGATCCAGTCGGTTCACCTGGAGCACGAGATCGCGATGCTCGAGCACTTCGAGCAGGCGGCGCGGCCGATGAACCTGAAGAACCCGTCGGCGCCGGTGGCGATGGGCCCCGATCTGCGCCGCCTGGTGGAGATGGGTTTCGTGATGGCCTTGCCCATCCCGACCGGGCACCGCCTGGGTGGTGTGTTGCTTCTCGGAGAGAAGGCCGGTGGTCGCTCGCTCGACGACTCGGACCTGATGTTGTTGTCCAGTCTCTTGGCGTCGACGGGCATCGCCATGGAGAAGGCCGCGCTCTTCCGCAAGCTGCAGGAGAGCTACATCGCCACCATCCAGAGCCTGATGTCGGCCATGGAGGCGAAGGACACCTACACCCGCGGCCACACGGCCCGGGTGAGCCGCTACGCGGTGGCCATCGCCCAGGCGATGGGCTTCAGCAAGGAGGCGCTGGAGGATGTGCGGTTGGGGGCCACCCTGCACGACATCGGCAAGATCGGCATCCACGAGAGCATCCTGAACAAGGAAGGCCGGCTGACCTCCGAAGAGCTGGAGATCATGAAGGAGCACCCTGCCCTGGGCGACCGGATCCTGCGCAACATCCCCTTCCTGAAGCGGGCGCGCAAGATGGTGCGGCACCACCACGAACGCTGGGACGGTCAGGGTTATCCCGATGGGCTCAAGGGGGAGGAGATCAGTCTCGGCGCGCGCATCGTGACCGTGGCCGACGCCTTCGACGCGATGACCTCCAAGCGCACCTACAGCGACGGGATGGGTCTGGAGGAAGCCATCTGGAACCTGACCTCGAAGGTGGGCACCCAGTTCAGCGAAGAGGTCGTGACCGTCTTCGTCCAACTTCTCCGCGAGGGCCGGGTCAAACTTCCCTCGTGGGTGAAGGACTAGTCCCGCCGTAGCGGCCATGGGCCGATGGTGTCCGGCCCACAGGACGTCGAACACCGCCGGGTCCGCTTTCGTGTCCTCGATACATTGCGTCGAAGCCGGCCACGAAGGACGGGGGAATCACGCAAGCCCAGTGACGGCAACTCCTTGCCCATGGTCACGGGGAACTTGTCTGTTGCCGAGAAGGGTCTGGCCCGGCCCGTGCAATGCCCACGCCCTGCAGGCCGGGGGCGCCAAGACGCCATCGCCCTGCGGATCGCCTGCCCCACGCAACGGAGCGATTCATCTTGCGGGGCGGCCGGTGGGAAGGGTGCGCCACTCCGGCGGACCGTCCCGCGAGCCGACGGGGAGCGCCGCCGATGCCTCGGGGTTCCCCGTCGGCGTCATCAGCTACGGTCGCTTGCGTCCCTCACGTTCCGATCGTTCATCGCCGACGGTGGGAAGACTGTCGTCGCTCAGGGAGGGGAGATTCTCCGGCTGGCCGTAGACCTCCAGCAGGACCGCTTCGAGATCCTCCAGGCTCAGTTTGCGGCGCAGATGACCTTCCTCGGCGACGCTGATCTGACGGCTCTCCTCACTGACCACGATGGCCAGCGCGTCGCTCTCCTCGGTCACCCCCAGCGCCGCGCGATGGCGGGTTCCCAGGGTGTAGGCCAGATGCTCGTTCCGCGACAGGGGCAGGATGCACCCGGCGGCGACGATGCGGTCGCGGTGCAGGATGGCCGCGCCGTCGTGCAGGGGGGTGGGCGGAGTGAAGATGGTCTCCAGCAGGCTGGCGCGGATCTTCGCGTCGATGATGGTACCGGTCTCCACATGGGTCTTCAGACCGGTGTTGCGCTGGATCACCAGGATGGCGCCCAGACCCGCCTTCTGCAGGTGGGAGATCGCCAGCAGGATCTCGTCGACCATCTCGGGCCGGCTGTCGGTGAGGAAATGGCGCAGATAGCGGGTCTGGCCGAGATAGGTCAGCGCCCGCCGCAGCTCGGGCTGGAAGATGATGATGAAGGCGATGAGCCAGACCGTCTGCAGACTGACGATGATGCGGTCGAGCAAGGTGAGGCCGAGGCTCTGGGCCAGCGACGAGAAGAGGAAGAGGACGGCCAATCCCAGGAACATCTGCACCGCGCGGGTGCCCCGGATGATCAGATAGAGGCGGTAGAACAGGAAGGCGACGATGAGGACATCGAGCAGGTCGAGCAGGTAGTAGTTGCGCAGGAAGTCCAGGATCGTTCCCAAGATCGTCTCGCCTCGATCGTTTCTGCCCGCTCACTCGCGCTTCGTCTCCGGCACCGGCAGCTCCTCGGGGCGGTCCAGGCCGGAGGGTTCCCAGGGCAGGGGGACGCCGGTCTCCAGCGCCCGCCGGGCCATCAGGTACTGCCGGGTCGCCGCCACCTCGTGCACACGGACGATGCTGCGCCGCAGGCGCAGACACAGGCCCGCCGCGGCCAGGCTTCCCCCCAGGCGCTCGTCCAGTGGAGCCGGGCTCAGGTGGGCGATCCACGACTTGCGGCTGGCGCCCAGGACCACAGGGTAGCCCAGCTCGGCGATACGGTCGAGGGAAGTGAAGAGTCGCAGGTTGTGCTGGAGGGTCTTGCCGAAGCCGATCCCCGGGTCGACCCAGATGCGATCGCCGGTGATGCCGGCTGCCTCGGCCCGCTGGGCCCGTTCCCGCAGGAAATCGGCCACCTCGGTGACGACCTCGCCGTAGTGCGGGTTCTTCTGCATGGTGCCGGGCTCACCCTGCATGTGCATGAGGATGAGGCCGCCTCCCCGACGCGAGACGGTCTCGGCCATGCGGGCATCGCCGAGGGCCGTGACGTCGTTGATCCAATGGGCGCCGTTGGTCAGCGCCTGTTCGGCGACCGAGGCGCGGCGGGTGTCGACGCTCAGGGGGATCTCGATCTCCCCGCTCAAGGCGCGCACCACCGGAAGGATGCGCCGCAGCTCCTCTTCCTCATCGACCGGCTCGGCCCCGGGCCGGGTGCTCTCGCCCCCGATGTCCAGCAGATCGGCCCCCTCGGCGGCCAGGCGCAGGCCGTGGGCCACCGCATCCTCCCAGTGGAAGTGCCGTCCGCCGTCACTGAAGGAGTCGGGAGTGACGTTGACGATGCCCATGATCAGCGGCCGGTTGGGCCACAGACGGGGGGAATGCGCCAAGGTATCGAAGGGCTTTTCCATGCTCGGGACGACCTGGCAGAAGGTTCGATTCACCCTCTGTTGCTAGCAAATCAGGGGCCTTCGTGGGCCTCGGGAAGCCCAAAGCGGCCTCGGGATGGAGAATCCCTTCTCAGGCCACCGGGCTCGTTTCGTCTCTCAGGTCACCGGGCTCGCCTCGCCTCTCAGGCCACCGGGTCCACTTCGTCGCCGTGGTCGCGCAGGGCCGGGTCGGTGCCCGGTTCGGGGAAGCTCCCCTGGGGCCTCTCGCCGTCCCGCCCCGGAGGGGCCTCTGCGGGAGGAGCCCCGCTCGAGGTGTCCTGGGGCGCGGCCGGCGCCTCCACCGGAGGCAGCTCGCGGCCCTGCAGGATCATGTCCACCTCTTCGCCGTCGAGGGTCTCCCGTTCGAGGAGGACCTTGGCCATGGTGTGCAACGACTCGAGATTCTCCTGGAGGATCGAGCGGGCGCGCTCGTGGCCCTCGTTGAGGAAGCGCATGATCTCCTCGTCGATGGCTATGGCGGTCTTCTCGCTGTAGTCGCGATGCTGGGAGATCTCCCGTCCGAGGAAGATCTGCTCGCTCTGCTCACCGAGGGCGATCGGGCCCAGACGGCTCATGCCCCACTTGGTGACCATGCGGCGGGCCAGGTCGGTGGCTTGCTGGATGTCGTTGCTCGCTCCGGCGGAGACCTGTTTGAAGATGAGTTCCTCGGCTGCGCGGCCGCCCAGCGCGTGGGCGATACGGGCCTCCGCCCAGCTCAGGCGGGGGATGCGGTCCTCGTCGGGCAACACCCAGGTGAGACCGGCGGCGCGCCCGCGGGGGATGATGGTGACCTTGTGCACCTTGTCGTAGTCGTCCAGTGAAGCGGCGACGATGGCGTGGCCGCACTCGTGGTACGAGGTGAGCTTGAGCTCCTCCTCGCTCATCACCCGGCTGCGCCGCTCCGGTCCGAGGAGGACCTTCTCCTTGGCGTCCTCCATGTCCTGCATGGTCACCACTTCGTGGTCGCGCCGGGCCGCCAGCAGGGCGGCCTCGTTCACCACGTTCGCCAGGTCGGCGCCGCTCATCCCCGGCGTGCCCTTGGCCAGGACCTTCGCGTCCACGTCGGGTCCGACCTGGACCTTGCGCATGTGCACCTTCAAGATGCCCTCGCGTCCCTTGACGTCGGGCAGGTCGACCATGATCTGCCGGTCGAAACGGCCCGGACGCAGCAGGGCCGGATCGAGCACGTCGGGCCGGTTGGTGGCGGCGATGAGGATGACGCCCTCGTTGCTCTCGAAGCCGTCCATCTCCACCAGGAGCTGGTTGAGGGTCTGCTCGCGCTCGTCGTGGCCACCGCCGAGACCCGCGCCGCGGTGCCGGCCGACGGCGTCGATCTCGTCGATGAAGATGATGCACGGTGCGTTGCGCTTGCCCTGCTCGAAGAGGTCGCGCACGCGCGAGGCGCCCACCCCGACGAACATCTCCACGAAGTCCGAACCGGACATGAAGAAGAAGGGCACGCCGGCCTCGCCGGCCACCGCCCGCCCCAACAGGGTCTTGCCCGTGCCCGGAGGACCCACCAGCAACGCGCCCTTGGGGATGCGGCCCCCCAGGCGCTGGAACTTGCGGGGCGACTTGAGGAACTCGACGATCTCCTCGAGCTCCTGCTTGGCCTCCTCGCAGCCGGCCACGTCGAGGAAGGTCACCGAGGGACGGTCGGCGTTGATGAGGCGGGCCTTGCTCTTGCCGAAACTGAAGGCCTTGTTGCCCCCGGATTGCATCTGCCGCAGGAAGAAGACCCAGATGGCGATGATGAGGATGAAGGGCAGATAGGTGAGGACGGCGCCCCACCAGTTCATGCCGCTGATCTTGCCCCGGATGATGGCGTCGGGATTGTTCTCCTGGATGCGGTTGACCAGCTCGGGGTCGACCACCGGAAGGACCACATGGAAGGACTCGACGGTCTGCTGCGAGCCGTTCTCCACGGTGAGCAGCTCGCGCTGGGCCAGACGCCCGGTGATCTCCCGCTCGTTCTGGGTGACCTCGGCGATGTTCCCCTTGTCCACCTCTTCGAGGAAGGTGGAGTAGCTCAGATCGTATTCCTTGGTGTTGTCCAGATAGAGCAGTTGGAAGCCGAAGAACAACAGGACGATGATGACCAGCCAGAAGCCGAGCGTGCGCCCCGGAGGCAGGGGTTTGGGCATGGGACCGCCGGGTCGGCGCGGGTTCCGCCGTGGGGGAGTGCGGCGGTCACGATTGGGTCCGGTCATGGGCGATCGGAATCCTTCATTCTGGAGGTAAACGACAGACGGACGACACGGTTCGTGGTGTCCGTGACCCGGCAACGTCGCGACGGGGTCACGCCCACCGCCCACACGATGCCTTCATCATCTTCGACGACCCACATGGAATCGCGCTGGTCGGCGGGGATGCCGGTCTCGCGGTAGAGCTCCGCCAGTTTCTTGCGGCCGGGCAGGCCGGCGACCTCGATGCGGTCGCCCGCACGGAAGGTTCGCAGTTGCAGGCTTCCCCGGACCTTGTCCGCATCGAGGCACACCTGCGTCTCTGCGTCCATGGTAACCATATCGTCTCCGGCGGGCAAAAACTCCACGCGAAGATGACCTTCACCCGCTGGATCCTCCGTTTCCGGGGGAATGAAGCGCAGGTACTTGCGGTCGGTCCTCAACCAGCCCCCGGTGGGAAGGGGATGGCGCTTGCCGGCGGCTCCGGTGAGGGCGAAGGAGCGCAGCCTCTGCAGCCCCTTCTGGTCCCAGTGTTGCGGGCCGGGGCGTTCGAGTTCGCGGCCGATCAAGCGTAAGATCTCCATTTGCAAGGGCTTGTCCAGACCGGCGAAACCCACCCGATCCAGGGTCTCCCCTTCCACCTTCGGGCCGGGGAGGGTGCGCCGAAGGACCTGCCGTTGCTCCTGGGCCAGGGAAGTGAGCCAGCGGGCGGCTTCGCTGGTGCGTTCGGCGAATTCGCTCAGACGCTGGTCGGCGCTGGGCCCGAAGATGTCCTCGATCAGGGGCAACAGTTCGTGGCGGATGCGGTTGCGGCGGGCCGTCGGCAGGGCGTTGGTGGAGTCCTCCCGCCAGCTGAGTCCGCGCCACTTCAGATACGCGCGCAACTGCGCTCGGGTGAACTCGCGCAGCGGCCGCAGGCGGACCTCGCTGCGGGCACGGATACCCTCCATCCCCGCCGGGCCGGTACCCCGGAAGAGCCACAGCAGGAGGGTCTCGACGTGGTCGTCGCGGTGGTGCCCGGTGGCGACCACATCGAAGCCCCGCTCCTGGCGCAGCCGGTCGAGGAAACGGTAGCGGGCGAAACGGCCGGCCGCCTCCAGACCCGTCCCGCATTCGGTGGCCAGGGCGGGCAGATCGACCTTCTCGCTGATGAACTCCAGGTCGTGCTGCTCGCAGAAACGGCGGCACAGCTCCACGTCCTGGGCGCTGTCCTCGCGCAATCCGTGGTCGAGATGGGCGGCGAGCAGGGTCAGGTGCCGCTGTTCGCGCAGGCGCAACAGCAGATCGGCCATCGCGATGGAGTCGGCTCCACCGGACAGGGCCACCACCAGGCGTTCACCCGGACGAGGAGCTCCCCGCTCGACCGGCAGGTCCTGGAGGAGGGGCAGGAGGTCTTCGGCGGAGGCCACCGTGGGGCCCTCCAGATCGGGAAAGGGCGGAAGTGGTGCCGGCGCAGGGATTCGAACCCCGGACACGCGGATTATGATTCCGCTGCTCTAACCAACTGAGCTACGC
>JAOZPE010000025.1 GCA_029932915.1 Candidatus Krumholzibacteriia bacterium | reverse complement strand
CAGGGTCAGGATGAGGGTGCGGATGTGGCTGCCGTCCACGTCGGCGTCGGTCATGATGATGATCTTGTGGTAACGCAGCTTCTCCAGGTCGAAGTCCTCGTCGCCGACGCCACACCCCAGCGCGGTGATGATGGTCTTGACCTCTTCGTTGTTGAGCGCCTTGTCCAGGCGGGCCTTCTCCACGTTGAGGATCTTGCCCTTCAGGGGAAGGATGGCCTGGAAGGTGCGGTCCCGCCCCTGCTTCGCCGAGCCGCCGGCCGAATCGCCCTCCACCAGGTAGATCTCACAGGCGGCCGGGTCGGTGTTCGAGCAATCGGCCAACTTGCCCGGCAGGCTCGAGCTCTCCAGTGCGTTCTTGCGGCGGGTGAGTTCCTTGGCCCGCCGGGCCGCCTCGCGGCTCCGGGCCGCGCCGATCCCCTTCTCGCAGATCTTCCGGGCCACCGCCGGATTCTCCTCGAAGAACTCGCCCAGGGCGGCATTGACCATCGCCTCGACGATGCCCCGAACCTCACTGTTGCCCAGCTTGGTCTTCGTCTGTCCCTCGAACTGCGGTTCCGGCACCCGCGTGGCGATGATGCAGTTCAGACCCTCGCGCACGTCGTCGCCGGAGAGATTCACCTTCTCCTTCTTCAGCAGGCCGGTCGAGGACGCGTAGCTGTTGATGGTGCGCGTCAGGGCGGCCTTGAACCCACTGAGGTGGGTTCCACCCTCGATGGTGTGGATGTTGTTGCAGTAGGTGTAGATCTGCTCGTTGTAGGTGTGCGTGTACTGCAACGCGATCTCGCACTCCACCCCGTCCTTCTCCTCCCGCAGATAGATGGGCTTGGGGTGGATCGGCTCCTTCGATTCGACCAACCACGAGACGAACTCGCTGATCCCGCCCTCGTAGTGGTAATCGACCTTCTGCTCCTTCCCTGGCCGCTCGTCGATCATGGTCACCGTGACGCCGGCATTGAGGAATGCGAGTTCGCGCATCCTCTGCGCAAGGGTCTCGAAGTTGTAGTCGATCGCATCGAAGATCTCGTCGTCGGCGAGGAAGGTCACCTTGGTCCCGCTCCGCCCCGCGGTGTTCTCTCCCATCACCTTCATCGGGGCGTCGGGCACGCCGCGCGTATAGCTCTGTCCGTAGACCTTGTCCCCGCGGTACACCTCGACCTTGCACCACGCGCTCAGTGCGTTCACCACCGAGACGCCCACGCCGTGCAGGCCGCCGGACACCTTGTAGCTTCCCTTGTCGAATTTCCCGCCCGCGTGCAAGGAGGTCATGACCACCTCGAGTGCGGGTTTCTTCTCGGTCTTGTGCATGTCCACCGGGATTCCGCGGCCATTGTCCACCACGCTCACGCTCTGGTCCGCATGGATGGTGACCAGGATGCGATCACAGAAGCCCGCCATCGCCTCGTCGATGGCGTTGTCCACCACCTCGTAGACCAGGTGGTGCAAACCGCGGGGCCCGGTTCCGCCGATATACATGGCCGGACGCTTGCGAACCGCCTCGAGACCCTTGAGAACCTGAATGCCGTCTGCGTTGTAGCTCTCGGAACCGTTGTTCTTCATCGCGTTCAATTCTTCCATTCTGATGATCCTCACTGTGGAGGCGTCGGGCTTCCCGTGTGGAAACGGATGTCTTCGATGCTTCCCTCTCCCAGTCGCTCTTCGAGCCGCTCGCGGATGCGGGGTTTCAGGAGACTCAACTCCTGCGCCCACGCGCTTCCATCGACCCGCACCCACAGGATCGCGTCCCTCAGGGCGAGGGGCTCGCTGTGCCGAGCGATCTCTTCACCGACGATCTCCGCCCAGCCCGACAGGACCTCCTGTTCACGAAGGCCCCGGCTCAGAGGACCCTCCCGGAGGGTGCTCTCGAGGATCTCGTTCAGGCTGCGGATGTCGTCGTTCACTGTGCCTGCTCCACCGGCGCGATCCTTCCCTCCTCGACTTCCCAGATCCTCAAGCCGCTCCACTGTTGCATGGCCTCGATGTCTTCCTTTCGAGCGGTCGCGATCAGCAGCTGGTGCTCCTCATGCAGAAGCTTCTGGAGCGCTCGTGTCCGCTGGTGATCGAGTTCACTGAAGATGTCGTCGAGGAGAATGACCGGGCGCTCGTGGGTGCGCTCGTAGATCAGTTCCGCCTGTCCGAGCTTCAGCGCGATTGCGGCTGAACGCATCTCGCCCTGGCTGCCGTAGCGACGCAGGGATCGACCGCGCAGTTCCAGCTCGAGGCGGTCCCGATGGGGTCCAATCCAGGCGTGGCCCAGTTGGCGCTCCCTTGCACGACCCACACGAAGGGCCTCGTGAAACGCATCCTGCCAGGACTCGAGATCGTCGCCACGTACCGCGTTCGCCGCGTCACCGAGCGAGAGCTTGAGGACTATTGTGAGGCTCCCTCCTTCGGGCGCCAAGCTGGAATATGAGCGGGCACAGACCTGCTCAAGAAAAGGAAGAATGCGCCGTCGGGCCAGGATCAATGGGGTTCCGTGACGCACCAATTCGGCGTCCCAGACCTCGATTTCCTCGTCCCGGGCTCGCCTGGGCTCCTTCAACAGGCGATTCTTCTGGGACAGGGCCCGTCGATAACCCAGCAGATTCCGGAAGTAGTCCGCCGAGACCATGCTCAGGGTGTGGTCCAGGAAGCGCCTGCGGTGTTCCGGGCCGCCTTTGACCAGCTCGATCTCGCCCGGGTCGAAGAGAACCGTCGAGAGCCTGCCGACGAGATCGGCCGTGCGCCGGATCGGGGAACCGTCGATCCTCACCCGCTTCTGGCCCTGCCGGCTCAGGGCCGCCTCCAGGACGAATTCCTCGCCCTGGCCGTCCTTTCCCTCCACTGTCAGGTTCAGATGTTCGGTGCCGAAACGAAGCAATTCCCGGTCGGCCGCGCCGCGATGGGAGCGGCCCAGCGACAGGTATGAGACCGCCTCGAGGAAGTTGGTCTTTCCCTGCCCATTCCTTCCCAGAAAGATATTGATCTTCGGTGAAATCTCCACCGAGGCCTCTCTGAGGTTCCGGTAATTCAGCAACTTCACTCGCGTGAGAATCACCGGATGCCTCTTTTCAAAGGGAGACTCAGTCGTTGAGGCGAAGCGGCATCAATAGACACAGATCGTCGCGGCTCAGGATATCCGCCTCGATATCCTCGCCGGGCACGAAGATCGCCGCGCTGTCCGGGCGGTCGAGCGCGATGATCACATTCTCCGTCTTGAAGTGCTTGAGGATGTCCTCGACGTAGGAATGGTTGAAGCCGATGGAGATGGCGTCGCCGTCGTATTCGATGGGTACCTCGTCCTCGGCCCGGCTTCCCTCGGTTCCACTGGCGGACAGGACGAGCTTCTTCCCCTCGGCCGAGAAACGCACCTGGTTGGTGACGCGATCGGCGGAGATCTTCACCCGGCGGATCCCATCGTTCAGGGCGTCGCGGTCGCAGACGATGCGTCGATCGTTGTTCTTGGGGAGAACCTGTTCGTAGTTGGGAAAACTTCCCTCCACCAGCCGCGTATGCAGCGTCGTATTGCCCATCTCGAAGCTCAGTTGGTGCTCGCCCAGATAGATCGTCACTTCGTCGACTTCCTCGGCCAGTCGCATCACGTGTTGAAGGCCGCCAGAGGATGCGATGAGTTTCCGGTTGATCTTCTTGCCCACGTCAACACTCCGACGCACTCGGCTCAGGCGATGACCATCGGTCGCAACCATGGTGAAGGCGCCGGCGCCGATCTCCCAGTAGACACCCTGGAGAGCAGGGCGCGTCTCGTCACGTGAGGTCGCGTATACCGTGTTGCGGATCATCTCCACGAGGACCGCACCCTTCATCGTGAACGACGCGGCATCCTGGACCTTCGGCAGAGCAGGAAAGTCCTCCGGGTCCATCGATGGTTCCTCGAGCCGCGCCTTCCCGCTGCGCAGATGCACCTTCTCGTTGTCGGACTCGATGCTCACCGAGGCCGACGGAAGGGTGCGCACGAAGGCGACGAACTTGCCCGCGGGGACGGCGGTCTTGCCTTCGGCACCGATATCGACGCTCTGCAGGCGCGTGACGACCGACACGTCCAGGTCGGTGGCGGCGAGCACGAGCTCGCCTTGACGGGCATCGAAGAGAATGGTGGAGAGGATCGGCAGAGTGGCCTTCGTGCTGACGACGTTGGCCACCGCTCCGAGAGCGCGTACGAGATCGCTTTGTGGAACCTGGATCTTCACCGTGGGGCCTCGCTTGGAAGACTCTGGATGTCCGATGGGAAATGCCATGCTATCGCATGCGGCGCCGCGCAGCAAGGTTCGCGAAGGACTGCTGTTTCCTGGATGGATAGAAAGAAGACAGTAGAAGACAGTAAGGCTGGGGATCGAGGGGACAAGTCGCCGGTGGAAGTCTTCATTACGTTTATTTTCAATGAGTTAGCAAGATGGACAGGCTTGGGACAAGAAGGGGAACAGAGCTTGGGAAAAGCACCATCGGCACCCATCGAAAATCGTTTTCCTCCACATGGGCGAAGTTCTCCCAGCTCTTTGCCGCCGCTGTCCCCAGGATGTTCCCAGCTTTGTGCGAGGAGTTGTGGAGCCGAAAGAAGAAAGGGAGGTCCTCCTCCGCGTGGAGGACCTCCCAGGCGCGTTGATCGGTCGGTGGACCTACGCGCTGTGAATGCTGTGCGTGAGCTCCTGCAGCTCCCTCTGCACCTGGGGATCGACCTGTTCCAGGCGCGTGATCTTCTGCCAGGCGTGGTGGACGGTCGTATGGTCCCGTCCGCCGAAGCGCTGGCCGATCTGATTCAACGATGCGCCGGTGAGCTCACGGCACAGGTACATCGCCACCTGCCGCGCGTGGGCGACCTGCTTGGTCCGGGTCTTCGAGCGCAGCAGATCGAGTGAGATGTCGTAGTACGAGGAGACGAGCTTGATCACCTCGGCCAGGCGGATCTGACGATCCGGCCGGTTGCGGTTCAGGAAGGTTCCCAACACCTCCTGGGCCATATCCAGGTTGATCTCACTCCCGGTGAGGCTGGCGAAGGCCAGCAGACGGATCAACGCGCCCTCGAGCTCACGGATGTTGTGGGTGACGCGCTCGGCGATGAGGACCAGGACGTCGTCGGGAATGACGATGCGTTCCTTCTCCACCTTCTTCTTGAGGATGGCGATCCGGGTCTCGAGGTTCGGGGCCTGCAGGTCGGTGATGAGGCCCCACTCGAAGCGGGAACGCAGACGCTCCTCGAGGGTGGGAATCTCCTTGGGCGGACGGTCACTGGTCACGACGATCTGCTTGTTCGCGTCGTACAGCGCGTTGAAGGTGTGGAAGAACTCCTGTTGGGTGCTCTCCTTGCCCGCGAGGAACTGGATGTCGTCGATCAGGAGCAGATCGACGTTCCGGTAGCGGTTCTTGAACTCGAAGGTCTTACCGGTGCGGATGGACTGGATGAGTTCGTTCATGAAATTCTCGGCCGACACGTAGTGCACGAGCGTACGCGGATCGCGGGCGAGAACCTCGTTGCCGATGGCCTGCATGAGATGGGTCTTCCCCAGACCGACGCCGCCGTACAGGAAGAGCGGGTTGTAGGCCTGGGCCGGCTGCTCGGCGACCGCCTGGCAGGCGGCGTGGGCGAGACGGTTGTTGTCGCCGACGACGAAGTTCTGGAAGACATAGCGGGCGTTGAGACCGGCCTCCTGCGGAAGGCGGGCCGGGCGATCCGCACTGGGTGGAGTCGCCGAGACCGACGAGCGAGGATCGAAACCTCCCACGTTGGTGGGATGAGGATCGACTTCGATCTCGATCTCGACGGCGTGGCCCAACACGCGAAGGGCCGCGATGTGAAGGGTTTCCAGATGGTGTTCGGTGAGCCAGTCGACGAAGAATTGATTGGGCCCCTGAAGGGTCAGGACGTTCCCCTCCAGGGAAAGGAAGCGAGTCTGGTGGAACCAGGTCTCGAAGGTTTGCTGGCTGACTTGCTGCCGGACGACGTCGAGGATCTCCTCCCAGGGCCGCGCCACGTCCTGCTGTGGTGAAGACGCGCCGGAGGAAGACGTCGGGGGCAGAGGTGTCCGGGATGGGGGCACGGGTCGTTGATCCTCCCGTTGGGCCCGAGTCGAACTCGGATCGAGGACAAACCTCTCCAGTGGTTTATCCACAGTCGTGGAAAACCCCAGAAGCTCTTTTTTTGTAACAGGTTATAACCCTAAAACCACCAGTGGATACCGAGTTGTCCACAGGCAAGCAGCCTGGGGATAACGATGCTGGCCCGGATGCGAGTTATCCACCGGGGAGACGACGGTAGCACGTGGGCGGAGGGTCGGCAAGAGGGTTTTCCCCAGCGCGGGCAATTTGCTCGAATGCGAGCACGCCACGATGGTCCGCGAAGCCGAGAGGGGTTGCCGGGCCGGAATCGGAGGGCGTTTGCTCAATTGACGTACGATTTGGACAGGCAGTACGCGCCCGCAGCGGCAGAGCTTGACGAAGTGGCCCCGAGAATCTACCGTGTGTCGTTTGGAGAACGATTCCGAGGCACAATGCCCGCTCGAGAACCACACCTGAGGTGTCACCGTGAAAAGGACGTTTCAGCCCAGTAACCTCAAGCGCAAGCGCGACCACGGGTTCCGCAAGCGTATGTCGACCCGGGCCGGGCGCGCCATTCTCAAGCGCCGCCGCAGCAAGGGCCGCAAGCGTCTGAGCGCCTGAACCGGCCCGGTCCAGGCGACGGTCCATCCACCGCTCTTCGCCGTGCCGGAGACGAACAAGGCCATGTGGTGAGAGGAACCCTGCGCACCCGCCGGCACTTTGGACACGTCTACGAGAGCGGCCGGAAAGCGGTGGGCGCGCTCTGTGTGGTCTATGCACATGAGCCCGGGGCCGAGGAGAGGGCCGAGCTGGGAGATCTGGCCGTCGGCGTGGTCGCCTCCAGGAAGGTGGGCAACGCCGTACGGCGCAACCGGGCCAAGCGTCTCCTGCGCGAGGCCAACCGGGGGCTTCAGGACCGGGTGAGACGCCCCTGCTGGTTGGTCCTGATCGCACGGAGAGCCGCAGCCGAACGGGGCGTCACCAGCGGACAGGTGAGCGATGAACTGGAGACCCTGTTGCACGAACTCGGCTGCCTCCGTCTGCCCGAAGACTCGTCCCGGGATGCGGTGAGATGATGCAGCGTCTGCTTCTGTGGATGATTCGCGCGTACCAGTTGCTGATCTCCCCGTGGTTGGGCTCGCAATGCCGTTATTATCCAACCTGTTCGCACTACGGCGCCGAGGCGATCCAGACCCACGGCGCGTGGAGGGGAAGCTGGCTTGCGATCCGCCGCATCCTGCGGTGTCATCCCTTCCATCCCGGTGGCTACGACCCGGTCCCGCCCCCTCGGCGATCCTTCCACCCCTGACCCTCGATCGAGGAGCCCATGGACAAGCGCACGGCCCTTGCCTTCTTCCTGATGTTCCTGGTTCTGCTCGTGTGGCAGGCGGTCTTCGCGCCGCCGCCCCCGACGAAGGACACCGGCGAGGCGCCGGGCGATTCGACGGCGGTCGCCGCAGCGGAAGAGAGCCAACGGTCCAACCTGCGGGCATCGCTTCCATCTTCCGGTTCGGCGGGGGAGACCCGCCCATCCCCTGAAGCCGGGGGTGGTGAGGGAGCGGGCGGTGGCCAGGACCTGCTGCCCGCGCTGGAGGAGAGCCCCGACGGCCCCTCGCTGGTCATCGAGACCGATCTGTACACCGCCGAGCTCGACCTGGTCGGGGCCGATCTGCGCTCGTGGATCCTGAAGGACTTCAAGGAACTCGACGGTGACCCGGTCCAACTCATTCCACCACGAACCCTCGATCCCACCGGACAGAGGGCGCACGCCCTGTCCATCCATCGCGGGGGACGGGTCCTGCGCCTCGACCGGGTACGCTTCGAGCCGGCCGGTGACCGGCTCATGGGGACAGGCGATGCCCAGCGCCCGTGGAAGGTGGAGGTGGACGCCGAACACCCGACCGCTCGTGTCGTCCTGCAGGCGGTGCAGGACGGGGGCACACCCTTCCGCCTGGAGCTGAGCATCGACAACGAGGAGTACAGCCTCCAGGTCGACGCGTCCTACGAGCTGCCGCCGACCGAGCTGGCCCGACTGGAGGTGGCCTGGCCGGCCGGAATCGCCAACACCGAGCCGGACACCCTGAAGGAGTACCGCGAATTCCGCGCGGCGGCGCGGGTGGGGGACGACACCCACAAGATCAAGTTCGGCGCCCTGGAGAAGAAGGATGGCAGCAAGGGGAGGAAGGACTACCAGGGAACGATCGCCTGGGCCGGGGTGATGAGCCAGTACTTCACGGCCTTCGTGCATCCTGCGGAACGGCCCCTGGGAACGGTCCGCTTCGACGGGGACGGTCCGCGCCGCCTGCAGACCTTCTCGGTCGAGTTGCCCCTGGCCACCGAACGCGGGCCGGGGCTTCGCTATACCATCTACATGGGGCCGCTCGACTACGACCGCCTGCAGGAGATCGACCCCGCCCTGACCGAACTCATCTCGCTGGGTCCGACCATCTTCCGCCCGGTGTCGAAGTTGATGCTGTGGCTGCTGCTCTTCGTCCACCGCTACATCCCCAACTACGGATGGGTGATCATCCTCATCTCGGTGGCGACGAAGTTCCTCTTCTATCCGTTGACCAAGAGCAGCACGCGATCGATGCGTGAGATGCAGCTGGTTCAACCCGAATTGAACAAGATCAAGGAGAAGTACAAGGACGATCAGGCCCGACAGAGCCAGGAGATGATGAAGCTCTACAAGGAGCACGGCATCAATCCGATGGCCGGGTGCCTGCCGCTGTTGGTCCAGATGCCTGTCTTCTGGGCGCTGTTCACCGTGTTGCGCAGCACCATCGAACTGCGTCAGGCTCCGTTCGCACTGTGGATCCAGGACCTCTCTCGCCCGGACGTGCTCTTCCAGCTTCCCATCCACCTGCCCGTCCTGGGCAACCACTTCTCCCTGCTGCCCATTCTCATGGCGGTGGGCATGTGGTTGCAGACGAAGATCGGGACTCCCTCGGCAGCGAAGAACGCCGAGGGTGCGATGGCGTCCCAGCAGCGGATGATGTCGACCTTCATGCCACTCTTCATGCTCTTCATCTTCTACAACACCCCATCGGGTCTGGTGCTGTACTGGTTGGTGAACACCATCCTGACCATCGTGCAGACCTGGGAGATCCACCGGAACGCACCGAACACCCTGGCGGAGAAGAAGGCCATGGCCGAGGCGAAGTCCTGAGGAAGGGAAGCAACCGTGAGACGAGAGATCTGGGAGATCACAGCACCGACGGTGAACGAGGCCAAAGCCCGTGCGCGCGAATTGTTCAACGGGAACGAGGGGGGTGACATCCACTTCGTCGTCCTGGACGGAGGCAGTGGCAACCAGGGCTACTCGAGCATCCGTCGGCCCGCCCGTGTTCGGGCGGAGTGGCGGGCCGAGGGCTTCGGTCGGGTGGAGCGCGAGTGGCCCGAGTCGATTCCCGCGCCGCCGCCGGAGCCGCAGCACGACGAGGTGAAGAGGATGATCCCCACGCAGCGGCGCAGCGAGGGACGCAGCTTCCCCAAACCCGAACTGGTGCTCACCGAGACGCCACCGGCTCCGAAGGTCACCCAGCTCGGGATCGAACCCTCCCACGCCCGTCCCCGCGAGGAATACCACCCGACGCCCGAGGACGACCGTCTGGTCGAGGAGGTGGTCGAGGAACTCCTCACCGCACTGGGCATTCCGTGCGAGGCCCGCTACGAACACGCCGACTACCAGCGCATCTTCATCGCCGTCGGCGAGAAGGACGCCGGTAGCCTGATCGGCCGCCATGGCGCGGGGGTCGACGCCCTGGAGCATCTGTTGGGTCGCATGATCTCCCAGCGTTGCGGAAGCCATGTCCCCGTCCAGGTGGATGTGAACGACTACCGCGCGCGGGAGGAAGAGCGCCTGCGGGAGGATGCGAGGGAGGCGGCCGAGGAGGCTCGCCGCACCGGTGACGAGATCCACTTCGATCCGATGAACCCGCGCGAGCGCCGCATCGTCCATCTGGCGGTGCAGGACATCCCGGGCATCGAGACCTACACGGTGGGCGAGGGCCGGCACCGGCACGTGGTCATGGTCTACGCGGAAGACGGCGGAGAGAACAAGTCGCAAGAGACTAAATAGAAAGTTGTTACAAGATATTCTCCTTCTGTTCACGTGCCGCGTCCGGGCGGGTTCCCGATGATGACTTCCTCATTCGAGTCGCGTTTGCGCGAAGTCCTGCCACCGGGCGTGGGCGTGGAGCCCTTCCTGGCCTTTCGGGATGACCTGTTGCATTTCAATCGAGGCCGCAACCTGGTGAGCCGTTCAGGGGGTAAGGACCTGGTCGAGGCGCTCATCCTCGAGGGGGCCGCCGCCGGGGCAGCCCTGGATCTGCCGCCGGACTCGCGGGTGCTCGACCTGGGAAGTGGGGCCGGTCTTCCCGGTATCCCCTTTGCGCTTGCGCGACCCGATGTCTCGGTGGTCCTCCTCGACAGGCGGTCCGTGGCCTGTGCATTCCTTCGACGCGAGCGCGCAGCCCTGGCGCTCGAGCGGGTCGAGGTGGAAGAGGGGCAGGCGCAGGAGCTCGTGCGGGTCCGGGAGGATCTGGCCGGCGCCTTCGATGCCGTGCTCCTGAAGGCGGTGGCCCCGCCTCACGAGGCGCTGCATCTGGCCCGGCCCTTCCTGCGGGAGGGTGCCCGGGCCGTTCTCTTCCAAAACGAGACGTTCACACCCCCGGGGGCGATGGACCGGGAGCAATGGAGATGGGAGGGGCCAGTGGGCCTGTCCCTGGCCGATGCGCCGGGGCGCACCCTGCAACGCTTCCAGCGCCGGTGAGCCGCCCCCGGGGCGGCTCGTCCCGGGTGTTCCACGTGAAACATTGCAGGTGGTCGGGGCGGCAGAACCCGTCCGGGATGTTCCACGTGAAACATGATGGGCGATCCCCATGGTGTGGCCTGCATCCGATGGTTTCACGTGAAACACCTTCCCGGCCGACCCCCGACGGGTGCGCCGTTCGATGTTCCACGTGAAACATTGCAGGTGGTCGGGGCGGCAGAACCCGTCCGGGATGTTCCACGTGGAACATGATGGACCTCGCCTCCGGGTGAGCCCTGTTGCGGAAGTTTCACGTGAAACATGGCTCCGGAGCGCCCCGGTGACGACTCGTTGCTTGCGGTCCCGGCGCTTTTGCGCCAAAGTGCCTGTCATGGAAAGGCCCGGCAGGGCCTCGTTTTCCAGCCTCTACCGAGGGCGGAGGAACTATGGGACGGGTCATCGCGGTTTCGAACCAGAAGGGCGGCGTGGGCAAGACGACCACGGTGGTCAATCTGGGGGCCAGCCTTGCCGTGGCGGAGAAGCGGGTCCTGCTGCTGGACTTCGACCCCCAGGGCAACGCCAGCAGCGGCGTGGGCGCACGGCCCGCGCCCGAGGAGCGGACCTCCTATGAGCTCCTGTCGGGAGACGTGCCGCCGGAGGACCTCATTCGCGACACGGAATTGCCGCATCTGAAGGTCCTTCCCGCCGACCAGCGTCTGACCGGAGCGGAAATCGAGCTGGTGGAGGCCGAGGAGCGCGAGAGCTGTCTGCGCGATGCCATCGCCCCGGTGCGCGATCGCTTCGACTACATCCTCCTGGATACACCCCCCAGCCTGGGCATGCTCACCCTGAACGCGCTCACGGCCGCCGATTCGGTCCTGATCCCCATCCAGTGTGAATACTACGCCCTGGAGGGCCTGACCCAGTTGTTGAGCACGATCCGGCTGGTCCAGGAGAGACTCAATCCAGCCCTGCGCATCGAGGGCGTGCTGTTGACGATGTACGACCGGCGGCTGCGGCTGAGCAATCAGGTGGCCCAGGAGGCCAAGGAGTACTTCGGCTCGACGGTCTATGAGACGGTGATCCCGCGGAACGTCACGCTGGGAGAGAGCCCCTCCTTCGGGGCCCCGGTTCTCCTCCACGACATCCAGAGTACGGGCGCCCAGAGTTATCTGCAGTTGGCCAAGGAGGTCATTCGTCATGGCGAAACGCGCGTTGGGTAAAGGGCTTTCCGCCCTCTTCGGCGACTCGGTGACACCCGGGGGGGCGGCCCGCCTGCACCCCGCGCTCCTGCTGGGGGAGCGGGAGGCGGTGATGGTTCCCCTGGCTCGCCTGCGCCCCAATCCCCATCAACCACGCCATCGCATGGACGAGGACGCCCTGGAGGAACTCAGCGCCTCGATCCGACGGAACGGCGTCCTGCAGCCGGTCCTGGTCCGGCGGCAGGGAGACGAGTACGAGCTGATCGCCGGTGAGCGACGGATGCGGGCCGCGGCCCGCGCGGGCCTGGCCGAGATCCCGGCCCTGGTGTGCACGGTGGACGAGACCGAATCGATGAAGCTGGCTTTGCTGGAGAACATCCAGCGCGAGAACCTCAATGCACTGGAAGAGGCCGAGGCCTACCGGACCATCATGGAGGCGCTGGGGGCAACCCACCAGGAACTCGCGGAGATCCTCGGCAAGAGCCGCAGCGCGGTGAGCAATTCGCTGCGCCTGCTGCAGCTCGATGGGACCATCCGGGAATTCCTCGAGCGAGGGGAACTGACGATGGGACACGCCCGGGCCCTGCTCGCGGTGGAAGAGGAGGAGGCACGGCTGAGACTCGCCCGCCATGCCGCACGGAAAGGCCTGACGGTGCGAGCGCTGGAGCACGAGGCCCGGCGGCTGGTCCGCGTTGGGGGCGCGCGCCGGAAGCGCCGGAGCCGAGGCCCCGGCGGCCCCGATGGAAGGGTGGTCGCGGAACTGGAGGATCGCCTGCGCCACCACCTGGGGGCGGCCGCCCGCATCCACCGGCGAGGGCAGAAGGGCCGGATCGAGATTCCCTTCTTCTCGGATGAAGAGCTCGAAGGACTTCTCGAGCGGATGGGAATCGACCCCCGCCTGTGAGGGATGGGGTCGATCCGAAGCGGTGGGGGTTCGTGTGCGGTGACAAGGAATTGGCCTCGTGTCCGGAGGCCGGACGGGTTTGGCGGGGAAAACCCAAAATAACGGTAACATACTGTAAATACAACAGTTGCTAGCAAACGGCAGGGGTTCCGGCCTGGTTTTTCCCCACTCTGTCCCCAACCCTGGGGATCCCTGCCTGCGGTCCCCCGGTCTGTCCGCTGCAAACGGCCGGGCGGGCTTGACGGGGGCCTTGCGGGGGACGAAACTGGCGCGGCAGCGCCCGGGATCCCCCCGAGCTCACGGAAAGCGGGAGCACAGTGAACCGCTCGTGGAACATCATCATCGTTCCCACCGATCATGCGGGCACCCGCCAGTACACGGTCTCGCGCGTGCTGGTGATGACCGCCCTGGGCCTGCTCGTGCTCTTCCTCCTCGCTTTGACCTTCTTTCTCGTGGACTATTCGCGGGCCCTGCGGCGCGGGCGCCAACTCGAGCAGCTCCAGGTGGAGAACGCGGATCTGCGCCGGCAGGTGGCCCAGATCGACCGGCTGAACCAGGAGATCGAGGATCTGACCGCCCTGAAGGCCCAGATCCTGGCCATGCTCGGGGCGGAGAGCGGGTCGGCGATCGAGAGGGCGGCGGTCGACTCGACCCAGACGGCTCCGGCGACCCCCTTGGAGCTCGTGGGTGTGGATCACCTCAAGGCGGCGGCCTCCATCCGCGCCTACGCGCCGACCCTGTGGCCGGTGGAGGGCTATGTGTCCAAGGAGTTCTACGAGAAGGAGGCGGGGGGGAAGGCCCATCCCGGCCTCGATCTGGTGGCTCCCTACGGGGCGCCGATCCATGCGGCCGGCCGGGGGAAGGTGGTGGAGACCAGCTACGACGAGTGGTTGGGCAACTATGTCGTCATCGACCACGGCTTCGGCTATAGTACCCTGTACGCCCACAACCAGCGGCTGCTCGTCCGCAGCGGTCAAGAGGTGGAACGGGGGCAGGTGATCGCCCTCCTGGGCAACACGGGGCGCAGCAGCGCGCCGCACCTGCATTTCGAGATCCGCGTCGACGGCAGGCCCGTCGACCCGCGGCAGTACCTGGAACCCAAGTAGCGCGGCGTCACTTCGCGCCCGCCAAGAGAGGTTAGACATGTTCGGCAAGGAAAACGAAATCGACGGCCCCGTGGATCGCGGGGATCCCCGGGCGACCTCCATCCTGGCCCAGGGTTGCCGCTTCAAGGGAGAGGTCGAGGTCAAGGGAACCTTTCGCATCGAGGGTGAACTGGAGGGAACCATCCGTCACCCCGACACCCTGGTGGTGGGAAAGACGGGAGTGGTGAAGGGGGAGATCTTCGCCCACAACGCGGTCATCGGAGGCAAGGTGCTGGGCAACATCACCGCCGACGACAAGATCGAACTGCAGTCGGGCAGCACGCTCGAGGGCGACATCAAGACGGCCCGCCTCGTGATCGACGAGGGGGTGGTCTTTGAGGGATCCTGTTCGATGGGCAAGAATCCGGCGTCGAGCGGCCGCCCGGCCCCACCGGCAGCGGCTCCTTCCCCGAAGGACCAGAAGGAGAAGATGGCGAGCTCGTAGCTTCTCCCGTTTCATCCGCTTATGGCGCTTCACCGATGCAGGGGCCGGGGCATGTCCGCGGCCCCTGCGTTCGTGGAGAAGAAGCCCGGCTGGATGGTTTTTGATCGGCGAGATTGATTCCACCGCCTCGAAACGTCTATAATCGAACAAAGCCCCGGAATTCCGGTATTCCTGAAACCAAGCTCCTTGGCCCGTGGCATATGCCGGTGGGTCAAGTGGGCGCTGAGGAGGCTATGCACCAATGAGTTTGCTCAAGAAGATCTTCATGGGCGTCCTCGCCCTGAGCCTGCTCGTGCCGCTCGCGGCGCAAGCGGTCACCATCAACGAAATTCGCATCGACAACGCGGGCGCAGACACCGACGAGTACTTCGAACTCGCGGGCATGCCCGGTGAGTCGCTCGACGGATACACCTACCTGGTCATCGGCGATGGAAGCGGTGGATCCGGCGTCATCGAGAGCGTCACCGATCTGACGGGTCAGGCCATCCAGAGCGACGGCTACCTTGCCGTGCACAAGGCCGGCACCACCGGCGTGTGCAGTGGCTACGATGTCGATCTCACCCTGAACTTCGAGAACAGCGACAACGTCACGCACCTGCTGGTGACCGGCTTCACCGGTGCCAACGGCGACGACCTGGACACCGATGACGACGGCATCCTCGACGTGACCCCCTGGACCGAGATGGTCGAGTGCGTTGCGCTCGTCGAGTCGGTGGGAAGCGGCGACCTGGTGTACTGTGACACCCAGGTCGGTCCGGACGGCAGCTATGTTCCGGGCCACGTGTTCAAGTGCGGCGATCAGTGGATGATCGGAACCTTCGACGGCGAGAACGGCCTGTGTGTCGACAGCTATGACACGCCCGGTGCGGACAACAGCCCGTCCTGCACGATCCCGACCGAGGAGACGAGCTGGGGCTCCATGAAGTCCCGCTTCTAGTCGATTCGCGTTCTTCGAGAACGAGCAAGAAAGCCCCGCGCCAGCCGGCGCGGGGCTTTTCCCGTCGTGCGTTGCCGCGGGGACGGCTCAGATCTCCTCGTCTTCCTCCTGGAGGACGGGAGGATTCATGGGCCCCATCCCGCGCATCGCCGGTCCCCGGCCGCGGCGATAGGCGTGACCGTGGCCCGAGCCGCGCGGACCGCGCTCGCCCCGGCAACCCCAGTCTCCACCGTGGCCGCGACGATGGTGCATGGCCTTCCACTGGACCAGCTGGGCACGTTGTTCGGGAGTGAGCAGCGCCCGGACATCCATGCGATGGGCGAGGCGCTGGGCCTGCAGCTTGCTGCGCAGTTCGGATACCACCGAACCCGCCTTGAGGACCTCCTTGCGCTGTGCCTCGGGATCGAGGAGGAGCGCCTCGAGCCGAGCCTCGGCCGCGTCGATCTCACCCCGGAGCACCACCTGCTGCTGCTGGTGCTTCAGGCGCAGCTCCTGGAGCTTGGCCTGCTGCTCTTCGCTCAAGCCCAGTTGCTCCATCATCGCCTCGGGACCGAAGCCCGTGCGCGGGCCCATGCCCATCCTGCCCATGCCGGCCTTCGCCGGCGGTGCCATCGGTTGTGCCAGGGCCACGGTGGTGATCATGCCCATCGCGAGCACGAGACCCAGGGCCATCGGGATCCAACCCTTCTTCATCCTCATCTCGTTTCCTCCTTCAACCGCGGTGCGGTGTTCATGGGGGGGCCGAAGCGTTCGGCCCGCCTCGTTCGAGAACATCATCATCGCTCGACTAGCGAGGCATCGTCCGATGCCGTGGATGGGGGAACCAGGGTCCCGGTCCGTGCCGTTCCTCCGGACGCAGGACCTTCGATTCCCGGACGAGTGCTTCGGTGATGAGGCTGTCCAGACGTGCCTGGCAACGGCTCACCTCCGCGCTGCACCGGAAGACCTGCTGGCGATCCACCTCCGGTTTCATCATCTCGTCGCGGAAGGCTCGCCGGGCCTCTCTCAACGCGCGCCGCGCCTCCATGAGCTGGGGCTCCAGGCTCCGCAGGCTGTCCCGAAGGGCGTCACGTCGGTCGGCCTCCAGGTGCAGATTGGTTCCGAGCCAACGGGCTCGCGACCGCGCCCAGTCACCCCGCTCCCATCGTCCGGCCTCTCGTCCGGGTCCTCGACCGGCCATGCTCCAGCCCTCCTGGCCCTGGCTCCAACCCCCTCCACTCCGCCCACGCGTTCCACTCGGGTCCTGTCGCGCCACCGGGGAGCGGTGTGCATCCAACCACCCGCTGTGTTGAAGGGCCCAGGCGGTGGCGAAGCCCAGGTTCAGGGCCACCGAGACGGCGAGCACGATACGGGGGATCCGGCTCATGGCCGATCCTCCTCGGACAGGGTCGTGTCGAGATATTGCGAGGCGAGATCCCCCGAGGGGTCACCGAAGAGCGAACTGGAGGCCAATAGTTCGCCTCCCGTCTCCGTGGGCGCCGGCCCGGAGGCGCTGCTCCAGCCGGCCCACGCTCCAAGGAACAAGCCGACCGCCACCAGCGCAGCGTAGGCCATGCGCTCCGGCCAGGCCGGATGCCCGCGCCGGGCGGAGGGCACACGATCGGCGATCCGTGGCCACAAGGAGGCTCCGGATGGGACCTCGGCCAGGCGGGCCGTACGGTGCTGCAACCGGCCCAGGGCCTCGAGCTCGGCAGCACAGACCGGACAGCCCTGCACGTGGCGTCGGATCGCCTCCGCTTCCGCCTCGCTCAGCTCGCCGTCGGCGAAGGCCGTCAGTCGCTGGGGATGTTCCGTGGTCGACATGTTCTCACCTCTCGAGAACCCCAACGCAGGAGGGGACCGACTCCTGCGCGGAAAGAATCAGCCGTCGGCGGAGATCCCTCTCCGTCGGAGATCGCTCTGGACGAAACGGGTCGCCCGCACCAGGAGGGATTCCACCGCCGACTCCGTCGTGCCCATCGCCTCGGCGATCTCCCGGTAGGACAACTCCTCGATACGGCGCAGGGTGAAGGCCATGCGCTGGCGCAGGGGCAACGCGTCGAGCACTTCCCTCAAAAGGCGCGAGAATTCATCGGCTTCGTGTTGGGCATCGGCTTCCTGGCTTCGCGGGGAACGCATCTCGTGATGGGACGAAGCACCCAGGAAGGGAACCCATTGCACCAGGCGCCGCCGCCGATGGCGCCCGCGGCAGAGATTGCCGGCGATGCGGAAGAGCCAGGAGCGAAAGCGGCCCTCGGCACGATAGTGCCCCGCGTGACGGTAGACCCGAAGGAAGGTTTCCTGTGCAAGATCGCGAGCCTCCTCCTCGTCGCCCAGGCAGTGGACGAAGAAGGAGATCAGGGGCCGTTCCCAGTGATCGACGAGCAGACGGAACGCGCTGTCGTCGCCCTGGGCGATGCGCGCCATCCAGATCTCATCGTCACGGTGATCGGGTTCCATCACTCCGCCGTCTTTGCCAGATACGCGCGGTGGGCGCCTTCCGCTCATCATCCACCACAACGTAGGAAGGGCGCAGATCCTGCGCCCGCGGCAAGATTTCCCCGTCCGGGACTGGAGCCCTCGCGACGGCTGTCCTAAGATGGGGGCGATGCACGAGATCCACATTCGCTCCGCCCGTGCCGAAGACGCCGCAGCGATCGCCGAACTGGCGCCATCGGCCGAGGACATGCGCCAGGCCGCGCCGCGGGAGATGTCTCCTCTCGATGAGGAGATGGTGCGTCAGTGGTTGAGGGAAGAGGGGGCGGCGGGTTTCGTGCTCGAGCGCGACGGGCAGATCCTGGCCTACGGAGAACTCAACGAGAATCCCCACCAGGCGCGCACCTACTGGATCGGCCATGTGATGGTGCGACCCAGCCATCGCGGAGCGGGGCTGGGCCGCGCGCTGGTCGGGGCACTGCTGAAGCATGCGGTCGGGCACCGCCGGGCCCGCGAGGTCCGCATCAGCGCATTCAAGGACAATCCGGCTGCGTTGCGGTCGTACCGGGCGTGCGGATTCATCGAACACGACCGCCGCTGGATCGACGGGCGCATCCTCGTCGATCTTCGTTACCGCCACGATCGGCCCGAACGGATCGTGCCGCGGCCTGCCGCCGGGCTTCTCGCCGCCGGCGCGGCCGGGCTGGGTACCCTGCTCCTTCCCGACGCCTTCCTCGCCCCGCTGCATCAGCTCGGAGCGGGTCATCTCGGTTTCACCCTGATCGTGGGCGCAGCAGCGGCCGGGCTGTTCGGCCTGCTCCTGCACCCACTCCTGCCCCGCCGCACGGGAACCCGTCTGGAGCGGCTCCTGCTGCCTGTGATCTACGGCTCGGCGGTCGCGCTCGCGGCGACGGCGGCCACCGGCACGGTGCTCTTCGTCCTCGCCCGTCTGGGCCTGGGCGTTGGCAGCCCCCTTCTGTCGACGGCGATGCCGGAAGCGGCCGCCATGCGCGGCCGACAGGGTCTGTCCCTGCTGATCGAGGCCGTCTCGCGGGCGCTGGCCCTGGGAGTACTCGGTGGCGCCCTGCTCGCGCTGGTGAGTGGCTTCGTCGAGCGCCGCCGCGGGTGAGGACACCCGGACGAGTGGAGGGATCCGGTGGAAGCGTGTCTAGTGCGGGGGCTGGCCGCGGGCGTTCAGGGCTTCAGCGCCGCGCGCCAATCCGGCCGGGTGTCACAGGCGAAGACATAGAGCGGATAGAGGCGCTCGAAGGTCTTCTCGCACTCACTCAGGAAGGAACCGGGGGTGAGGCGTGAAGAACCCTCGTGGATCTGACGGCTCACGACCCAGCCCAGGGTATTCTGCCAGTCCCGGCCGTGGGTGGGAAAGGCGTCGTCCTCGCGCAGGCCCAGTCGGCCCACCCCGCGCACGAAGCGGCGGAATTCGAAGCCCCGGCGCAGGTAGTTGGCCTTGATGTACTCGTCGAGCAGGTTCAGCTCGGTCATCAGGCGCGGTTTGAAGACCTCGCGCATCCTTCCCATTTCCTGGTGCCAGTCGTAGATGGAGAAGCCGAGGGTCACCCCGGAAGCACCCAGGCCCACGTGCAGGTGGCCATCGCTGAGGCGGGGTACGGTGGTGTTCCACCAGAAGTGGTAGAGGCTGGTCTTGTAGTGCGGTCCCTCCGGAGGCGCCTCGCTGCCCAGTTCGATCCGGCTGTAGTGCTCGGGCGATGGCTCCTCGGGGGAGAAGCGGGGGTCGAGACCGCGCATGAAGGGGGCCAGGGCCTCGTGGAGCTCCTCGAAGGGCTTGAGCACGTGCTCCTCGTACTCGGAGCGATGGCCCTCGAACCACAGACGGTGGTTGTTCGCCGCGAGATCGCGGAAGAAGCGGAACGATTCGGCGGTGAAACCAGTGAACGGCATCTCGGATCTCCCGGCTCTAACCCGGCGGCCAGCGCATGGGGCGTCCGCCCAGCACGTGGATGTGCAGGTGGGGCACTTCCTGGCCGCCGTCCGACCCCGCGTTGATCACCAGGCGATAGCCCGCCTCGGCGATGCCCTCGGTCTCGGCCAGTCGACGAGCCACCAGCAGGAGGTGGCCCAGGAGGGCCCGGTCTTCGTCGCCAGCGCTCTGGATTCCCCCGAGGGGCTTGCGGGGAATGACGAGCAGATGCACCGGAGCCTGGGGGTTGATGTCCCGGATGGCCACGCAGTGTTCGTCCTGGTGGACGAAGTCGGCGGGGATCTCACCCTCGATGATCCGCGTGAAGAGCGAGGCTTCGCCCATGGACTGGCTCCGGTCTGTGGGGGGACGTCGACGCGGTGGTGGGGATTGTACCGGGCGGTATGGGGGCTTGCCAAGGGGAAGAGATAAATCGGCGGCCGTGGGAACCGATCGGAGACAGCGGGAAGTTGGTTCCCGGCGCCGCGGGCGCTATCCTCGTTGTCTGGGTGCCCGCAGAGGAGAAGACCCGGCATGGCCCATCCCGCGTCCCCGCCCCGGCCCGACGGCGGATTCCACACTCCCCCTCCGGAGCTCGATGCCTGGAGGGATCCCGACCGCATCTACCAGGAGCGCAGTGCGACCCACCGCCGGCGGGTCGACGAACTCGAGCGCCGTTCCCTCCTTCTCTCCCGTGCCCGCATGCTGGTGTTCGCGGCGGGCACGGCCGAGCTGGTGTTCCTGCTGGCTCGGCACGCGAGCGGGGTGTGGCTGTTGCCCGCGGTGGCGCTCTTCCTCGGTCTCGCGCTCTTCCACCGGGCCGTCGACGCCCAGCTCGAGCGTGCCCGTCGCGGGCTGGCCCACGTCGAGACGGCCCGCAAGCGGCGGGCGGGTGCAAGCGTGCCCCAGCCGAGCGGTGCCCGATGGCTGGAGGCGGATCACCCCTACGCCGAACATCTGGACCTCTTCGGGCCCGATTCGCTCTACCAGCGCATGTGTACCGCCCGCACCATGGCCGGCCAGGAGACACTCGCCCGGTGGCTGCTCGAGGCCGCGCCGGTCGAGGAGCTGCGGCGCCGGCAGGAGGCGGTCGAGGAACTGCGCGGGGCCTGTGATCTGCGCGAGGAGGTCGATCTGCTGGGAGAGAGGGTGGCCACGGGTATCGATCCCGAGCTGCTGCACCAGTGGGCGGCCTCCCGGGTGGAGGTACCGCCGGCCCATCTGCGCTGGGGCATGGGGCTGTTGTCGCTGGCCACCGTCGCCGCGCTCTTCGCCTGGTTGGGATGGGGGATGTCTGCACTCCCCTTCCTGGCACTCATCGGAATTTCCTGGTGGATCGAGCAGCGCCTGCTGCGGTCCCAGGAGGGAATGCTGACCGCGATCGACGCGATCTCCGGCCAGCTCGGGACCCTCGGCAGGGTACTCGAATACATCGAAGAACTTCGATATGAATCACCTCTCCTCGTGCGGCTTCGGGATGAGCTGGGCTCGGACGCGGAGCGGGCCCGGCCATCGAGGCGCATCCAGGGCCTTCGCCGACGCCTGGAGTGGCTGGATTCGGCGCGGAATTTCTTCTTCGCGCCTGTCGCGGTCCTGCTCGCCTGGAAGTTGCAGATGGCCTGGGCGCTGCAGGCGTGGATGGCCACCTCCCAGGATCGGCTCGACCGGTGGCTGGAGGCCGTCGGGAGCTTCGAGGCCCTCCTGGCCCTGTCGGCCTGGGCCTTCGAGCATCCAGAGGACGTGTGGCCGGTCTTCGAGGACGAGCCCGGCTTGAGGGCCGAGGCCATGGGGCATCCGCTGCTGTCTCCCAAGGTCTGTGTTCGCAACGACGTGCGGCTCGACCGCCAGCGGCAGGTGGAGCTGGTGAGCGGCTCGAACATGTCGGGGAAGAGCACCTTCCTGCGAACGGTGGGCTTGAACGTGGTCCTGGCGCAGGCGGGCACCCCGGTTCGGGCCCACTCGCTGCGGCTCTCGCCCCTGGCGGTGGGGGCCAGTCTGCGGATCGTCGATTCGCTTCCCCAGGGCATCTCCCATTTCTATGCCGAGGTCCGCCGCCTGCGCCGGCTGAGCGAGCTCCTGGAGGGAGACCGGCCGGTGCTGTTGCTCCTGGACGAGATCTTCCATGGCACCAACAGCCATGACCGCCGCGTGGGGGCCGAGGCCGTCCTGCGGCGTTTCGTCCGCGAGGGGGCCTTCGTCCTGGTGACCACCCACGATCTCGCCCTGACCGAGCTGGTCGAGGTCTGGGGCGGGAAGGCGCGGAACGTCCACTTCGAGGATCAGGTGGTGGACGGGCGGATGGTCTTCGACTACGTGCTGCGCGAGGGGGTGGCGCCGGGGGGCAATGCGCTGGCGATCCTGCAGGCCGAGGGCCTCATCGAGGCGGCCGATCTGGAGACCGGTGCGGTGGGCACACCGGGAAAGAGCGGCGATTCCGGGCCGCAGGCGCGGCCTTCGGGCGGGCCGGGCTCCTTGCCGTGACCTCTCCGGTGCAGTAGTATTGCTGCTTCACTGCATTCCTCACGTCGGAAACCACCAGCGATCCGCCGGGAGGGACGTCATCCTGTCCAAGGAGCAAGACCGTGAGCGAGAGCCCCGAATACACCTACCACGAGTTGAGCAAGATGACGGTGGCGGAACTGCGGGAGATCGCCTCGGGGATCGATCATCCCGCCGTCCGCGGGTATACCCAGAAGCGCAAGCCCGAGGTGCTGGCCGGGATCTGCGAGGCCCTGGACATCGACACCCACGAGCATCACGAGGTCGTGGGCATCGACCGGGGGGCGATCCGGAGGCAGATCAAGGAGTGGAAGCTGAAGCGCGACGCCGCTCTCGAGGCGGGCGATCACGCCCAGCTCAAGTTCGCCCGCACGCGGATCCGCCGTCTCAAGCACAAGATCCGCAAGAACCTGCGCTGATCGGCACGACGGCCGGACTTGGTCGTCGTTCCACCAGGGCCGAGGATCCCCGCCCCTGTCACCTGCCAGGAACGAAGAGACTGCCCACCCGTGTCCCTCACGCCGCCGGCCGCCCAATCCGGTTTCCGCCCAATCATTCACCCCGGCAGGGGGGGATCTGCTAAGCTCGATACGGTCCATGGATCGATTCTCATCGGTGGTCTGACCCGACCGGGGCTCCCGGGCCGGTCCGCCACTGCCCCTGGAGGTGCGACGTGCGACGTCTCGCCATCTCTGCCCCCTTCCCCCCCCTCTCGTCGATCAGGCGTCCAGCCGTCATCGTTTCGGGCGTCTTGCTCATGGGAATGACGTTCCTGGGTGCGCCATCGCAGGCGAGGAATCCCATCCGCAACGCCTTCTTCGGGACCTATCCCTCCGCGTCGGGCACCCAACTCGACCAGCTTCCGAGCAACTCGAAGCACTGCGGAGTCTGCCACTTCGACTTCAACGGTGGAGGGCAGCGCAATCCCTACGGCTTCTCCATCGAGACCGGCATCAACAACGGGCTCACCAGCGAGGAGGCCATCCTCGCGGTCGAGAACGAGGATGCCGATGGGGACGGTTTCACGAATCTGACCGAGATCACCAGCACGCTTTTCTCGAACACCCCCACCTTCCCCGGTCTGAGCGACGCGAACGTGGGCAATGTGGTCAACATCCCCCTCGCAGAGATCGAGTTCCACCTGACCCCGCTGGGGGGAACGGACACCACGCCTCCGGTGGTCGATCTGAGTTGGCCCGATGGGGGAGAGGTCCTGCAAGCCGGTGAGACGGTGAACGTCCTGTACACCGCCACCGACGACAACGGGATCTCCCACGTCAACATCTATCGCAGCGACGACGCCGGGGTGAGCTGGGAGCCGGTCGCCATGAACCAGCCGGCGACCGGAAGTTTCGCGATGTTCGTGGTGAACCAGCCCGGAGATCTCAATCGGCTCCGTGTGGAGGCGGTCGACAATGCCGCCAATGCCGCCTCCGACGAGAGCGCCGGTGACTTCAGCATCCTGCCCCAGACCGGACGGGTGAACACGACCCTGCGGGACATGAAGATGAACGGGACGCAACCGCACCAGGGCAAGGACCTGGAGGACCCGGATGCCACCTGCGCCACCTGCCATGGCGACTTCGACACGCCGGTGGAGCCCTGGTACAACTGGAAGGGCAGCATGATGGGCCAGGCCATGCGCGATCCCATCTTCCTGGCCTGCATGGTGGTGGCTGAACAGGATGCGCCTTCCTCCGGCGACCTGTGCATCCGCTGTCACACTCCCGGCGGCTGGGTCGAAGGCCGCAGCGACGACACCAGCGGGGGAATGGTCACCGCAAAGGACCGCCAGGGAGTCCAGTGCGACTTCTGCCACAGCATCGTCGACCCGGACTACGTAGCGGGCATCTCCCCCTCGGCTGATTCGCTCATCGTGGCCGGGATCGACCCGCCGCTTCTGGACTACGGAAACGGCTCGTTCATCATGGATCCCCATCCGGTGCGCCGCGGACCGCGTGCGGACGGCAATGCTCCCCACGACTTCCTCGAGTCCCCCTTCCATCGCAAGGGCGAGTTCTGCGGGACCTGCCATGACGTGAGCAATCCGGTGTACTTCAACGAGGGCGGGGGCGACTACAGCCTGACCTCCCTCGACGAGGAGCACCCCAATGGGCGTTCTCGAAGCATGGGCCCGGTCGAGCGCACCTTTGCCGAGTGGACGCAGAGCGAATACGCGGCTGGTGGGGTCTACGCCCCGGCTTTCGCCGGGACCAGGCCCGACGGCATGGTGTCGAGCTGTCAGGACTGTCACATGCGGGATGTGGTCGGCGAGGCCGCGGTCTCCGGCCAGGTGCGGCAGGATGTCGCTCTTCACGACCTCACCGGAGGCAACACCTTCATTCCCGACATCATCCCGGATTTCTTCCCCGGTGAGGTTGATCCGGCGAAGCTGCAGGCGGGGAAGTTGAGGGCGCGGGCGATGCTGCAGAAGGCGGCGACCATCGAGCTTCTTCCGCAGACGACCGGCGTGCGGGTGCGGGTGATCAACGAAACCGGTCACAAGCTGCCGTCGGGCTATCCCGAAGGGCGGCACATGTGGATCCACGTGGAAGCGGTCGATGCCGATGGCAACACGGTCTTCACTTCCGGCGACTACGACCCGGTCAGCGGAGAGGTCATCCACGACGAGCAGCTGAAGCTCTATGAGATCGAAGGCGGGCTGAGTCCGGCGATCGCGGCCGCGGTGGGTCTTCCCCCCGGGCCGAGCTTCCACTTCGTCCTGAACGACACGATCTACTTCGACAACCGCATTCCGCCGCGTGGTTTCACCAACGCGGGGTTCGCCGAGGTCCAGTCCCCGGTCGTCGGTTACAGCTACGAGGATGGCCAGTACTGGGACGACACCGACTACGTTCTGCCCGAGTCGGCCGACTCGGTCTTCGTGAGCCTCTACTATCAGAGCACTTCGCCCGGCTATGTGGAGTTCCTGCGGGACGAGAACACCACGAACACCATCGGCCAGCAGCTCTATGACGCCTGGGTGAACCAGGGCAAGAGCCCCCCGGAACTCATGGCACAGGCCAGGGCCAAGGTGGCCGTGACCCCCACCGCCGCCGGAGATGGCCTGCCTTCGGTGGTGATGCTCTCGCCCAATCATCCCAACCCCTTCGGGACATCCACGCGCTTCTCCTATGGCCTGCCCCGAGCGCTCGACGTGGAGGTGAGGGTCTACGACCTGCATGGCCGCAAGGTGCGCACGCTGGTGAAGGAGACGCAGGAGGCGGGTCGGCATCTCCTGGACTGGGACGGCCGGGACGACCGTGGACGGGTGCTGGCTTCGGGGATCTATCTCATTCGCCTGAGGGCGGGCGATCAGATCCGCAGCCAGAGAGTCACCCTCATGCGGTGATCACAGGGGGCCGGGGGCTCCTGCCTCCGGCCCCTTCCAGATCCGGGCTGGCCGTCGCCGGGCGCTCGTGTAGACTGTCCCGAAATCCTCCACTCGATTCCTTCGATACAGCCGAGGTGGAACCATGAAGCTTGTCGTCATCGGCGGCGTGGCCGCGGGCATGAGCGCCGCTTCCCGGGCGAAGCGACGCGACCGCGCCCTGGAGATCAGCGTCTACGAGAAATCCGGGTACGTGAGCTACGGCGCCTGCGGGTTGCCCTACTTCATCGGGGGCCAGATCCCCACCCCCGAGCAGTTGATCGTGCGCACCCCCGAGCAGTTCGCCAAGGCGGGGATCGAGGCGCATGTCCGGCACGAGGTGATCGACGTCGACGTGGAGGCCCGCACGGTCACCGTCCGCGACCTCGACGGTGGACGCGAATTCCAGGACCGGTGGGACGAGCTGTTGATCACCACCGGCGCGAGTGCGGTGCGTCCCCCCATCGAGGGTCTCGACCTTCCGGGCATCTTCACCCTGCGCACGGTCGAGGACGGCATCGCGGTGAAAGAATGGATCAAGACGAAGAAGCCCCGCCGGGCGGTGGTCGTCGGCGGCGGTTACATCGGACTGGAGATGGTCGAGGCGCTGTCGGCGAACGGGATGGCGGTGGACGTGGTGGAGATGCTGCCCCAGGTCCTTCCGAACATGGACGAGGAGATCGCCCGGACGGTGGAGAAGGAGTTGGAGAAGCAGGGCGTCGGGATCTACCTGGAGAGTCCGGTGCAATCCTTCGAGGGTGACGGCCGCGTCCAGAGGATCCATGCGGGAAGCCACACGATCGAGGCCGACCTGGTGCTGTTCAGCGTGGGGGCCCGCGCCAACATCCCCATGGCCGAGAAGGCCGGGGTGACCATCGGTGCGAGTGGAGCCATCGCCGTCGACGATCACCAGCGCACCAGCGTGCCCCATGTGTGGGCGGCCGGAGACGTGGCCGAGGCCTATCACCGGGTCCTCGGGCGGCCGGCCTACATCCCCCTGGGAACGACGGCGAACAAGCAGGGGCGCATCGCGGGCTCGAACATCGCCGGCGGTGACGAGATCTTCCATGGCATCGTGGGCACGGCGGTGGTCAAGGTCTTCGATCTGGAGGTGGCCCGGACCGGCCTGAGCGAGCGGGAAGCGGCGGACAACGGCCTGGACTTCTTCGCCGTCTCGATCGACGCCCCCTCGCGGGCGCACTACATGCCGACGCACCCGCCGATCCACGTCAAGCTCATCGTGGAGAAGGGCACCGGTCGCCTGCTCGGTGGACAGATGGTCGGCGAGGAGGCGGTCTCCAAGCGCATCGACGTGCTCGCCGCGGCCCTGCATGCGGGCTGGACGGTCGACGAGCTGTCCCGGCTCGACATGAGCTACGCGCCGCCCTTCGCCCCGGTCTGGGATCCGATCCTGGTGGCGGCCAACGTGGCGAGCAAGTAGGGGGCTGGACGACTGGCTTCCGTCTTGTCCACAGAGAAAGGCCCCCCGCGGACCTGGTGCCGCGGGGGGCCTCGTTTCTTTCCCAGGGATCGGCTCGCCGCCCCCGGGGGTCGTCCCTGGAAGGGGCCGTCCCTAGAAGTAGATGCCCGCCATGATGCCCAGACCGTCCCAGTCGGAGATGACGTACTTGAGCTCGGCGAAGGCCTGGGTGTTCTCGGTCAGACGGAAATTGACACCGCCTCCGAGGTTGAGTCCGAACTTGGCGTGATCACTGGTGAAGGCGAAGTCGATGCCACCCAGGGGGTAGAACCGGCCGGGGTTCTCCGGGTTGATGATGAAGTGGTAGTCGGCGTCCAGACGGAAGACGGTGGTCGACGAGGGGAAGAAGATCCCGCCCTGGGCGGTGATCTGGGAGATGTCTCCACCCAGCCAGAAGTCCTTGCGGGCCTGGACACCGAAGTCACCGTCCTGAAGGCCGGCGGCCAGGCCCCAACCGTTGACCTCGGCGGAGGCCGAGGCGACGGTCATGAGCAACAGGACGAGAAAGATGGAAAGGCGGAGCAATCTCATGGGCGAATCCTTTGCTGAGGGAAACGTACTGGCCACAATGATCGCGCCCGGATGGGCGCAGCACAGGGGCCAGGCGGCACCGTATAATTTGGCCCAAGAAAGGCCAAACAGAAGAGTCCGCAAGGAGGGCCCTCCTGCGGGGCGTCGAAGGGCCCCTTGTTTTCGTCATTCTTTCGCCCGTGGCGGAATCCCCGGATCAGCGTACACCCGCAGTCGAGTCGGCCGTCACCGTCCACCCTCCGCCGAGGGCACGGTACAGCTCGCCGACAGCAGGAGCGATTTCTTCCGCCCCCACGCATACGTGACGAAGCCAGCAAGGAGCGCGGGAGACCGGGAAGGAACGACGCGCGAGGATTACCGATGAGCCGACGGGAGTCTGCCGCCGATATGTCGAAGCGGTCCTCCCGAGATTCGAGTTGCGTGGCTTGATCGAGACATCGTGACCCGCAAGGAAGGGGTCGTCAGGTCGGGTCCAAGCTCCCGCGCCTTCCTGCTCACCTTGGCGCCATTCTCCCCATGGAAAACACTTCTCGCATGCTTGACATTCCCGCGCACGCGACCTACCGTACCGCAACCACTTGATTGCATATGCAACTAGAATCAGGAGGGGGTTTCCCGTGCCGGATCATCATCCAGAGGCATCCCTGGGCCGATGGGTCCATGTCATCGATCGCTGCGCGCACCGCTTCGCGAACCAGCGCTTGAGGGATCGTGGCATCGGTAAGGGCCAACTCTTCATCCTCGCATCCCTGATCTACGACGGGGACAACCTGACCCAGGAGAACCTGGCCCAACGGTTTCACCTGGAGCGGGGTGCGACGGCGAGAACCCTGGCATCGTTGGAGAGCAAGGGTTACGTGCGCCGGACGACCGACCCGAAGGACGCAAGGGCCAAGAGAGTACGGGTCACTGGCAAGGCAAAACGCTTGTGGCCCATGATCCTGAGAGAGTCCAACGAGTGGAACCGGATCCTGACCGAAGGGTTTCGGGTCGACGAGCGGCGGAAGGCCATCGAACTCGTGACCCGGATGGCCCGCAACGCCATGGCACATCTCGCCCGGGATACTGCGACGGCCAACAAGCGTGGGGCGAGGAAGGCGGTACACGGACTGATCCTGTTCCTGGGAATCACGATCGGGCTCGCCGCCGGAATGTCCCGGGCCCAAGACGTTGCTCCCATCGGAGACACTCGGGTTGGATCGGAAACGGGTGTTGCATCGCCTGAACGGTCGGGCGAGGCGTTGTGGATGGATGTGGCTACCGTTCTGAGGCTCGCCGGCGAAAACTCACTCGACGCGGCGGTGGCGCGCGATGATTCGGTCGCCGCGCAGGCGGCCATCGACGAGGCACAGGCAGCCTGGTGGCCGACAATCACCGTGAACGGTTCGTATACGATCAAGGACAATCCGGTGGTCGCTGTATTCGGGGACGCGCGATTCCCATTCGCGGAAAAGAACAGCGCGGCCTATGGAATCAATGCCAAACAACTTCTCTTCAGCGGCGGGCAACGTAGCCTGGCGGTGGCGGCGGCAAGGCAACGGGCCCGGGCGATCCAAGCCGCCGGTCAGCGGGGAACCCGGGAGGCGCAGTTGCGAGCGCTGGATACGTATCTGCAAATCCTGAGGCTCACTGGAAGAATGGCGGTCTTGCGCCAGCGTTACGCTGCGGTACAGGCGCATCGGAAGGCCGTCGAGGACTTGTTTGAACAGGGCCTGGTCGCGCGCAACGATCTCCTCGAGACGCAAGTGCGGGAGCGCGAGCTGGACGATGCTCAACAGGCGTTGGAAGACGACCGTCAGATGGCGATCGCCGATCTGAATCGACTCCTGGGACGTCCCGTCAAGGCCCCTGCCGTCTTTCCCGACTCCCTGGGGCCACCTCCAGGAATATCTGTCCCCTTGGAGGCGTACCTGAGCCAGGCCGACACGCTCAACCCGGGATTGCGCGCTGCGCGCTTCCAGGTGGAAGCGGCCCGGATCCAGGCCCGCCTGGCGAGGAGGGCCTATTGGCCCGAGGTCTACGTGGCGGCAGGCCACAACTACGAAGAAAACCAGTACATGGCCTATCCGCACATCAACTCGGTCGTGGCCGGAGTGAACTGGAAGATCTTCGAAGGCGGGGCGCGGAAGGCGAAGATCCAGCAAGCGCAAGCTCGAACGGCCCGGGCGGTAAAGACCTATGAGGATGGACGCCGCGTGGTGAATCTCGCAGTGGAGTCGGCATGGCGCAGGTGGCAACAATCCCTGCGCGAGGAACTGACGGCCCGCAAGAACGTGGCCGCCGCCCAGGCGAACTTGGAGATCGTAGAGGACCAGTACCGCTCGGGCCTCGCCCGGTCGAGCGATGTCCTGGATGCGGAAGCCCTGCTCGCCAAGAGCAGATTCGAGGTCATCAACCGCCACTACGACAGCTATTGGAACCAGGCGCGCCTGTTGACCACCGCTGGAATCGATCCGGCTGGTTTCTACAAGGCAACAGACGGAAAGGAAGGGGGTTGATATGAGACGCAGAACCATCGGCTTGATCCTGATTCTCGTTGTCACACTGCTCTTCGTTCTTGCCGGTTGGAGAGAGTGGAACCACCGCCAGATCTTCCCGGGTACCGACAATGCCTACGTTGGAGGCGATGTCAGCACGGTGAGTAGCCGGATTCCGGGAACCCTCGAAGAGGTTCTCATTGTCGAGAACGAGCAGGTGGTGGAAGGTCAGGTGCTGTTTCGGATCGATCCGCGCGACTACGACCAGGCGGTGGCCGAGAACGAGGCCAGGTACGCAATGGCCCGGGCCGCGATCGCTCTCGACGAGGCCCGGATCGAAGGGGCGAAAGCGGAAGTGACGGCCGCCGCCAGCGAGGCCGAATTGGCCGCCGCCGACGAAGAACGATTTGCCGAACTCAGCCGCCGGGGATCGGTTCCTGAGCACCGGTATCTCGAAGTGAAGACCAAGGCGGAGATCGCTCGGGCGAGGCTGTCTGCGGCCCAGAAGAACCTGGACGCCGCCCGGGCCGCTCTCGATGTGGCGCGCAAGGATCTTGAAAGGGCGTTGACGGGGCTCGAACAAGCTCGTCTGCGCCGCTCCTATTGCACGATCACTGCACCGTGCTCGGGAATGGTGGCCGACAAGGCCGCGCAGGTTCAACAGGTGGTCGCGGCGGGCCAACCCTTGTGCAAGGTGGTGCCCCTGGATGGAGAGAATCTCTGGATCGATGCCAACTTCAAGGAGACACAACTGCGCCGGATCCGCCCCGGTCAGCCCGTGGACATCCGTATCGATTCCAACAAGAATCTTCATCTGCAGGGAACCGTGGAGGCATTGGGTGCAGGAACAGGGGCGGCGTTCTCTCTGCTACCCCCGGAGAACGCCAGCGGCAACTGGGTCAAGGTGGTGCAACGGCTTCCAGTACGGATCCGCTTCGATAGCAAGGGTCTCCGGGAATTCAATGCCCAAGCCGGCTTGCTTCGGTTGGGACTTTCCGCTGAAGTCACCGTGGATACACGCCACGCCAAGAACGCGTCGCCGGGCGAGTAGGCAGGGGCGTCATGACGAACGGCACTCCGAGCAACAAGTACCTCGTTGCGGTCACCGTGATGCTGGGAACCTTGATGGAGGTCATTGACACCTCGGTGGCCAATGTCGCCCTGCCGCACATGCAGGGGACTTTCTCCGCCGCGCAGGACGAGGTGACCTGGGTCATCACATCCTACCTGGTGGCCAACGCGGTGATCCTTCCCCTGAGCGGCTGGGCGGGAAACTGGTTCGGGCGGAAGCGGGCCTATCTCTGGGCGTTGGTGGCATTCACCATGGCATCCATCGGATCTGGGGCCGCCCAGTCTCTGCCCATGCTGGTGACGATGCGCGTGGTGCAGGGCCTGGCCGGCGGGGCGATGGTTCCAATGTCCCAGGCCATTCTCCTCGAGACATTTCCCAAGGAAGAACACGGAAAGGCAATGGCCTTGTTCGGGGTGGGCGTAATCTTCGGCCCCATCATCGGACCCACCCTGGGCGGATACATCACCGACACCATCGGGTGGCGCTGGGTGTTCTACATCAATGCGCCTCTAGGTGTGCTGGGATTATTGATGGGTTTTCTGTTCCTTGTCGACCCGCCTTATCTGAAGCGGCCGGAAGGAAAGATCGATTTCAGCAGCTTTCTGTACATCGCGCTGGGGCTTGGTTTTCTGGAGGTCATGCTGAACCGGGGCCAGCGCTACGACTGGTTCCACAGTCCGAAGATCCAGGTCTATGCGCTGCTGTCGGCCCTGGGTATCGCCTTGTTCATCTGGCGCTCATTCACCGCCAAACACCCACTGGTCGACTTGCGGGTCTTCAAGAGCAAGGAATTCGCGACGGGAACGGTGCTGATGTTCTTGTTGGGCTTCAGTCTGTACGGCGCGTTCACCATGTTGCCACTTTTTGCCCAGACCATGCTTGGATATACCGCGACCTGGGCCGGGCTCATGCTTTCTCCCGGCGGCATTGCCTCCCTCCTGTCGATGGCGTTCGTTGGTTTCCTGGTGGGGCGGGTGGATATCCGGGGGCTGATTCTCTTCGGGGTGATCACCAACATCCTTTCGATTTGGCTGCTGCAACGCGTCTATCTCGATGTGGATTTCTGGTACTTGACCTGGGGGAGGGTACTGCAGGGCTTTGGCGCGGGTTTCCTCTTCGTTCCCTTGACCGCTGCGGCCTTCGTGGGATTGCGGCAGGAACAGATCGGCCAGGCTACGGGCCTCTTCAATCTTCTGCGCAATGAAGGAGGATCGATCGGCATCTCCATGTCGTCCACGATCCTCGCCCGGCACGCGCAGATGCACCATGCGCACTTGACCGAGCACTTCACCTCGGGGAATCTCCTTCTCCAAGAGCGACTGGTTGAACTCACCAGGTTCACATCGGGCGCGAGCCCTCCGGTCGGTACCGCGCTTTCCGGGGGTGGAGGATCGGAGACCGCATGGAGGATGCTGGGGGGGGAGATCCAGAGACAGGCGATCGTTCGGAGCTACGACGACGTCTTCTTCATGCTCACGCTCACTTTCGTGGTGTTCATTCCCCTCCTGCTGCTCTTGCGGGGAGAACAGGGCAAGGGTGGAGGGATGATGCACTGAGTCTTCCGGTGCGACCGGCGGACGCGGGAACCCTGATCTGGAAGCCGGGAAAGAACGAGAAGGAACAGCGGATGCGCCTCCGGGGCGAGACCTCCGACGGGAGCAGCGCCGAGCAAGGCATCACCCTTTGTCTTTGAGCGTCTTCCGAAGGATCTCGACATCGCGGACGGTGAAGCCGACGAGAACCACCCTCTCCGGCAGCTCGTGTCCGGACAGTTCACGCCGGGTCGTGGGCACCGCGATGTGGGACGCCTCTTCGGGGGGATAGCGGTAGACTCCGCAACTGATCATGGGAAAGGCGACGGTGCGCGCCCCGGCCGCGCGATGGATGGCCCCGTCCACCCTCCGCCGAGGGCACGGTACAGCTCGACGATCGAGTTCAGCTCGAGCTGACGGGCTTCGGAGGCCGCAAGCTGGGAGTTGAAGAGGGATCGCTGGGTCTCGAGGATCTCCAGGTAGCTGGTCACCCCGTTGTCATAGCGCACCCACGCCAGGTTCGCTGCGTTCTGCGCCGCTTCCATCTGCCGGTTGCGGGCCTGCACCTCTTCGCGGTAGGTCCGCACCGCCACCAGGGCGTTCTCCACTTCCCGGTAGGCGTTCAGGACCGTCTGCTCGTAGCGGTTGAGCAATTGCTGGGTGCGGGCGATCTCCGCGTCGACACGGTGCTGGTTCTCGCCGGAATTGAAGAGGGGCCCGAGGATCTGGGCGCCCAGATCGGCGAAGCCCGCGGTGACGGCGGCGAAGGATGCTCCCAGGTCGGCGCTGAGATTGAACTGGGGGTACTTGAGCGCTTCGGCCACTCCGATGCGCGCGGTCTGGGCGTGAAGCTGATGCTCGGCGGCCAGGACGTCGGGCCGGCGGACCAGGAGTTCGGAGGGCAGGCCGGCAGGCAACTTGGGGGGAACCGGCTGGCCGGCCAGGGGCAACCCGCGTTCGATGGCGGTGGGCGGCTGTCCCAGCAGGAGGCTCAGGGCGTTCTCGGTCTGCCGGCGCGAGCGCAGGAAGACCTGGACGGAGGCCTCGGCCTGGGCGAGCTGGATCTGGGCCTGGTTCAGGTCGACTTCGGAGACCGAACCCCCCTGGAAACGGGCCTGGATGAGGTCGAGGTTCTCCTTGCGCGTGTCGACGGTCTTCCGGGAGATCTCCAGGCGATTGTCCAGGTCGCGCAGCAGCAGGTAGGTGCTGGCGACCGCTGCGACCAGGGAGATCGTCACGCCACGATAGCTCTCCTCGCTGGCCAGGAGCTGTTGGAGAGAGGCCTCGTTCGCGCGGCGGAAGCGCCCCCACAGGTCGAGCTGCCAGCTCGCCGACAGCAGGATCGATGCGTCCGACGAGGTGGAGTTGCCGTCGGGAGTGACGCTTCCGGAGAGATTGCCCCCGGCCCCGTAGTTCACCCGCGGATAGAGGTCGGCCCGGGCGATGCCGAGGTGGGCCGCGGCCTCGTCGATGCTGGCCAGGGCGGCCCGCAGATCCCGGTTGTTCTCCAGGGCGGTCTCGATGAGGTCGTGCAGGACGGGGTCACCGAAGAGTTCCCACCAGGGAAGATCGGCGATCGATTCCCCCGGGGCCGTCGCTTCGCGGTAGTGCTGGGGATCGTCCATGAGCGGGCGCGTGTAGTCGGGACCCCGGGTGCAACCCGCCAGGGCCGCGCTCAGCAGGAGGGCTGCGATGAGGGCTTTCTTCGTCATCTCAAGCCTCCCGAGCCTTCAGGAAGTGGGAGACGAGGCCGGAGGCGATGACCACGTAGACCACCGCCGCCAGGATCAGGAGCACGCGGCTGTACACCTCGGTGGCCGCGTTGTCACTGGAGGTGGTGAGCGAGCCGACCAGGAGCAGCCAGGTGGAGAATGCCGTTCCGTACAAGGAGGCGCCCTTCCTCGAGGACAACAGCCGCGAGCCGAAACCGAGGCCGGCCAGGAAGGTCAGCAGCAGAAGGAGGAGGTAGGAGGGGGCGATGACCAGCAGCTCGTAGGCGATGAGGGTGAAGAAGCCCCCGACGACATTGGCCAGGATGAGCGCCGCCCCGGTCTTGAAATCCCTGGCGAACTGGGGCTGCATGGCCAGGATGCCCACGTAGATCAGGGCCAGGAGGGAATCCACTCCTTCCAGGAGATGGAAGGCGATGAAGAGCGGCATGACCACCGCGGTCTGGGCCAGGGCCAGCGCCGCGCGCCGACGGACATCCAGGGCCGGCCTGGTCTTCTTCGGGGCACTCTCCGTGGCCGAGGCCGGATCGGGGACCAGGGCGTGGGCCACCCACACCACCGCGAGGGTCCAGACCGCAGCCGAGATGAGATTGCGGGTGACGTCCGAGGCAATCTGGGGCGATTGCACCGCGATCAAGGGCAGGACGGTGACCGCGAGCATGAGCCACAGGGCCACGAACGGCGAGAAGCCGCCGGACATGGCGTAGAAGATCCACAGGATGGTCACAGCGAAGCCCAGGAAGAAGATCGCCGGAAACAGGAGGGTGTACCGCGTCACCACCAGCGCCACATAGCACGCCACCACGACCGTGCCGACGAAGCCGATGCCCTCCCGCAGGGAAGGGGGGCCGCCCGGGCGGGCCAGAAGGGCGATGGTCAGGACGGGAATGAGGTACGACAGATACAGGGGAATGCTGGTGGCCGCGGCCATGGCAATGGTGGCACCGAGGGCGTAGCGCAGCACGTGCCGCGTGTGGGCGTCGGCGAACGCTTCTTGCGTCTGTGGGATCGCTGCCGTTTCAACGGACATAGGAAAGGATACTCTTCAGACGGATGTGGATCCTGCCCAACAGATTCAGAAGGGGGTGTCTGCCGGTGTAGACGATGACATCCACCTGTCCTCCGGCCCGCAGCATTCCCGCCGCCTCGCCAGGGGCGTCGAGTTCGACGATGACCGGGAAGCGCTGGGGATCGCGGAGCCACCCGGTCCGTTCCCGGATCGTGGGGAGTTCACCCCGCTGCATCTTCCCCCCCGCGTTCACCCCGAAACCGACGCTTCGCACCGAACCGTGGAAGACCCGTCCTGGTACGGCGTCCAGCACGAATTCGACGGGATCGCCGATCTGGATGCGGCCGAGCTGGTTCTCCCGCATGTCGGCCTCGATCCACACCTCGCGGTGGGAGACCAGGGTGGCCAGCGGCTGTCCGGCCTGGGCGGAATAACCGATGTCCACGTTGAAGCTCTCGATCGCTCCCCGATCGGGGGCGTAGAACGAGGTGAAGGAGAGGTTGAGCTGGGCCTGTTCCAGGGCCGCGGTCGCTGCCCGCAGTTGGGCGTTGTCCGAACCCTCCACGCCCAATCGCTCCTGGGCCTTGTGCAGATTGGCCTCGGCCGCGGCCACCCGGGCCAGGGCCTGGTCCAGGGCCGTCTCGGCCCGGTCGCGGTCCGCCTGGGACAGGGCGCCCGGATTGGTGGAGAGGATGCTCTTGGTCCGGTTGTAGTTGCGCTGGGCCCGGTCGAGCTGGGACCGCGCCACGGCAAGTTGCGCGGTCGCCGACTTGACGGTCGCCGCCTGGGCGCCTACCTGCTGGGCCACCTGGTCCAGCTTGGCCTCGGCTGCCTGAACGGCGAGTTCATAGGGCCGGGGATCGATCTCGAAGAGCAGGTCGCCGGCGTCCACCACGCTGTGCAGGCGCACCTTCACCTCGGTCAGGTAACCGGAGACGCGGGGGACCAGGGGGATGACCAGGGCCTGGACCCGCGCCTGCTGGGTGTAGGGGGTCATGCGATCGGCGAAGACGGTGATCACGAAGATGATCACACAGACCCACAGGACCACCTTGGTGATCCGCCGGATCGGATCGCCCTTGGGCTTCGTTTCTGTCGGGGTGGTTTCCTGGGCTGCTCTCTCATCGGGAGGCGGGGCCATCGTCCATCTCCAGCTCGGGGCCTGTGCGTCGTCCACCCGGGAAGGTGCCCGCGAGCACGCTTCGGGGTGGTTTCGAATCTACCACAGGCCATGGAGGCGGGAAAGACAACAGCCGTGGCGGGCTATCCCCCGAATTGGGCCTTCCAGGCGCCCCATCCGGTGCGCTCGATGCCGACCGGGCAGCGGTACTCGATGGTCCCCGGCACGCATTCCATGTCGATGGGATGATTCGCGCTGTCACGGAAGATCAGGGAAAGGCAGTCGAGGGGGCTGATGCCCTGGAGCACGCCCTCGAAGACCAGGTGCACGATCGCGCCCGGGCCGTCGATGGCACAGCCGAGATTGGCCACGTCCACCTGGATGGTCGTCTCCGCCGGTCCGGGGTTGAGCCAGTTCAGGTAATAGGGGCACGCCGCACCGGCGACCAGGCTGCCGGCGGTGACCGAAAGGGGCCGGACCACCGTGTTGTCGAAGGCGATCTCCAGGGAGGCGCCGTGGAGATCGACGGTGAAGCCGTCGATGACCACGTCGACGGCGAGGGTCTGGTTGCAACCGAAACCGCCGTCGGGAGGGTCGAAGGTGACCGTTCCCGGACGGGGGCAGCGGTAGTCGACCACCGAATCGACGATGGAGAAAGGCACATCGTGGTTCTGGCCGTCCCGCAGGATGGCCGAGATCACGGTCAAGGAGCTCTGGCCGTTGGCCACGCCGGAGAAATGGAGTTTCAGGAGCTCACCGCTTCCACTGATGGAACATCCCAGCAGGCCCACGTCGACGGCGATGTGATCCTCTCCAGGGTCGGGATTCATCCATTGCAGGAAATGGGGACAGCCGGCCGCGGTGAGTGCGTCTCCGGCGACCACATCGATGGGGGACAGCACGGCCGTATCGAAGCCCAAGTCGACGGAGAAACCGCGCAGGTCGGCGACTCCCCCGATCTGCAGGGAGACCTCGAGGACTTCCGTGCAGTAGAAGCGATCGACCGCGGGCCGCAGTCCGATGGAAGTTTGAGCGATCGAGGGGGCGACGCCCATCGCCCATACAACGAGAACCATCGCCGGGATGAATGCACGGGCGTGCTGGAGCAGAAGATGTCGCTTCATGGCAGAATCTCCTCGCAGGCAAGGTCTTGCGTTCTCGACCGGGGAAGGCCCCTGTTCCTTGCAGGAACCTTCCCCGTGATTCGTCTCCCGCCGGTGCTCGGACGAGAAGCCCATGGCACCGGCGGGAGACGGTCATCGAGTCGAACGCGCTACTTCAGCAGCGTGATCCGCTCGCTGGCGGATACGTCCGGAGCAACGAGTCGCACCAGGTACGCACCGGAGCTCACGGTGCGTCCCTGGTCGTCCAATCCTGCCCACTGCAACGAGTGCGGACCGGCGGTCATGTCCTCGTCGACGAGGGTGGTCACCTGCCGCCCGTCGAGCGAGTAGACCCGCAGAGTGACGTGTCCGGCCTTGGCCAGGGTGAAGCTCAGCGTGGTCCGGGGGTTGAAGGGGTTCGGGTAGTTCGGGTGCAGCACGGTGCGGCTGGGCAGAGCCTGCGGCGTCTCCCCGCTGACCACCGAGCCGTTGATGGAGGTCTCGTGGTTCTTCCCGTCGCGCGCGACGATCTCACCCGGCGCGATGTCGAACTCACCCTCGCCCACCACCTGGAAGTCGATGGTCGCGAGCAGACCCTCACCGCTGATACCGCTGCCCTGGCCGAACACGGCCGCGTCGACCTCACCGGCCCTGGCCGAGAGGACCATCGTCGTGCGATTCTGCTTGGCCATGAGCGAACCCTCGTGCATGGCGACCGGCCGCAGAGCGGTTTCGTTCCAACGCAACGGTACATGGACACCCTGGATGGTGCCGTCGCCGGCCATGTGGATCTCCACCGTGACCAGCTCGTCGCTGCGGGGAACCACGTTGAGCGTGATCTCATTGGCCGCGGCCGGCTTCAGGGCCGGAGCGCCCTTGCTCACCTGGCCGTAGTTGATGGCGAACATCATCAGATCCTCGAACTGCACCGCGTTGTCGGTGGTGGGAAGCGCGTCGACGCTGTAGTCGGTCGTCGGTCCCACGTCGAGGAAGTTCTGATAGCTGGCGTCACCCTCGACCGAGCCGTAGCCGGTGCCCAGGGCCGAGATGTCCTCCGTCCCCACTGCGTTGTTGCCCGCTCCGGCGGTGACTCCGTCGGAGACGTCGCCGAGGTGGTAGTTCAGCGTTCCGCCGGTCTGGTTGGACACGGCGCTGACGTTGCAGCCGTCGTCGACGAAGGCCACGTAGTACCAGAAGTCACGCGTGGCGGGTTCGTCGTCGTAGCTGGTGGCGGTGGCGGGCACGGTGCCGGCGACGGCCCAGCCCGCGGCGAGCGCCGCGGCGGGATCGGCCGGCGTGGCGGGCACGCTGCCACCGAGATCGTCATACTCCGGATAGAAACCGAAGCCCTTGCGGTACAGGGTGACCGTCGCCGCATCGGGATCGGTCGGAGCAGTCCAGCTCAGGTGGATCTTCGTCGTACCGTCGGTATCGTTGCCCGATTTCACCTGGCTGGCCGCGAGGTTCGTGACCGTATCGGGTGCGGTGGCGTCGATGTCGATCGTCGCCGCTCCACCGGCCAGGCCGGAGACCGGGGCGTTGTTGCAGTCGCGCAGGGTCACCGACAGCACGGTGATCGTTCCCACGCCGCTGCCGCTGCCCAGGGTCGAGGCCACGTCCACGGTGAAGACCGAGCCGTCGATGGTCGAACCGCAGGCGCTTCCCAGCAGCGAACGGTCGACGGTCCAGGTGCCGTCGCCGTTGTCCAGGATGAAGTCCTGCACGTCGCCGCTGTTGAAGCCGTCGACCCAGCTTCCCGTCCCATAGGTCGGGACGATGTTGCCGCCGCACAGGGCCAGCTCGCTGCTCAGCTCGAAGGTGACGCTGATGCCACGGATGGGCGTCGTGTCCGCCCGGGTGATGGTCACCGGTACGGTGACGCAGCTGTTGCACGGAGTGATCTCCACCCCGGTGGGCGGCACTGCGGCGATGACGTTAGGCATGCCGTCACAGGTGGGCGTGCCGGTGATGTCGCCGGTGAGCCAGGGATAGAAGGTGACGTCGCCGGAGACGGCATCGCCCACGCCGACCGGCGCCGGGCCGGTCACGTCGCCCCACCAGTTGCAAGTGCCGTCGGCGGTGAGATAGCTGACGTTCGAGTAGATCCCGTAGGTGTTTCCGGAGAAGCTGTTGCCGGTGACACTGAGGTTGGTGAACACCCCGGTGTCGCAGCCGGATTCACACATGAACAGCGCCATGCCGACCTCGAAGCCGGTGATCGTGTTGCCGCTGGCGGAGAAACTGACATCGTCGGGTCCCCAGCCGGCGTCGGCCTCGATGGCGTAGGTCGCGCTGTTGTCCGTCCCGGTGAAACTCAGCGTATTGTCGTCGGCCTGCACCGTGATCATCGCGGCCTTCGAGGCGGCGCCGGGCGTCGGCAGCTCGGTGACCTCATTGAAGGGGCTGGGCTTCACCTCGGGAGGGTCGGTCCCGATGATGCCGAAGGCGTAGACCCCGATCTTCTCGATCGTGATGTCGTTGTTCGCGATCAGGCCACTGCCGTCCCACTTGTAGACGCCCATGTGCGCGTGGTTGCCGATGACGTTGTCGGTGATATCGGCCTCGGAGAAGATGTCCAGGATGGAGCTGGCCACCCACTTGGTCGAGGCGTTGGTGTTGTCGTAGGCGATCGAGTAGACGGTGTTGTTGGCCACCGACCCGGTGATGAGATCACCGTAGAGCTCGATGCCGTTCTGGGCCGGATCGCCGTTGTCGTAGGTGAGACCGGTGGAGCCGGTGATGGTGTTCCCGGAGACGTCGACGACCAGGGGCGTGGTACCCGAAGCGGCCAGGGTCACCCCGTTCTTCTGGAATCCGTAGATGGTGCAGCCCTGCACGTCGATGGTGCGGGTCACGCCGTCGTCGTTGTACGAATAGACGCCGACGCCGTGCTGTGCGCCGTTGAGCGGCGTGTTGCGGACGTCCTTGATCTCACAGTCGTAGAGGCCGCCGCCGGCCTCGTGCCAGGCGACACCGAGGAAGCGGTAGTTCGTGTTCCCCAGGCCGAGCCCGTCCACGGTGAAGTCGCGGACGTAGACCGCGTCGGCATCGTGGATGTAGACGATGGGGAAGTTGGCAGCCGCGGTGGTGAAGGACAGCGGCATGCTGTCGAAGGCATTGATGAACGAGCTTCCGGCGCCGGCTCCCTGCAGGGTGAGATCCTTGGCGATCTCCACCTGCTCGGTGTAGGTGCCCGCGCGCACCTCGACCACGCCCCCGGCCGGGGCGTCGTCGACCGCGGTCTGGATGCTCATGCCGTTGGCGACGATGTAGTGTCCGTCGGCGATGCGCTCGATGGACGACCCGCTCTCGTAGCCGGTGAAGGCCAGAGCGGCGGCGATGGCGTCAGCCTCGGTGTTCTTGAAGAAGGTGTAACCGGGCGCCTCGGCGCGGAAGGTGTCGTTGTAGACGTGGTGCTGGTAGCCGGTCACCGACACGTTGGTGCTGACCAGGCCGAACTCATCCTGCTGGAAGATGTTGTCTTCGCCGAGGTTGAGGGTCGACCCGTCGATGGTCACGTTGCTGCTGCCGCGGTTGAGATAGGTCGGCTTGGAGCAGTAGATGGCGATGCTACCCCAGGCGTTGTTGGCAGTGGTGATATGGTCCATCGTCACCCCGACGCAGCCAGTGACCTGCAAGCCGTTGCCGAAGCTGGCGTCGCTGCTGGTGATGTACGACAGGCTCACGTTGTTGTAGCCGTGCACGTCGACCCCGGTCCGCCGTTTCGGGGTGGTCGTCAGATCGCCCTTCACCGTCAGGTGCTGGATGGTGAGATTGTCGTAGCCATCCGGGGGGTTCGGGGTACCCGAGGCATGGATGGGATAACCCGTGTCCGCTCCAGCGGTGACGATATCGAGCGTCATGTTCTCCAGGATCACGTCGTCGGCGGCGACGTTGAAGCCGTAGCCACTTCCACAGTTGATCTGCAGAACGACCCCGCTTTCGCTGTTGCCGCTGATCGTCAGGCTCTTGGTGACGTTCAGTGTGCTGGTGATGGAGTAGGTTCCGTCGGCGATCGCGATGGTGTCACCGGCGGCCGCGGCGCTGATGGCCGCGGAAATGGTGGAGTAGTCCGCGGGCACGTGGATGACCGCGGCCGCGGCGGAGGACGCGAAAGCGAGCAACGCCACAAGCGCTACCGCCACGGCAAATCTCGTTCGTTTCATCTCGTACTTCCTTCCGGAGAATCCCTTTTCAGGGGGTCAGACGGTCCAGGTGTCAGTGGGAGCCGGATGGATTCGAGAGTGGGTTTCACTGCCTCCTTTCTGTGCTGTATTCGATGGTCCTTGCGTTCATGATTTCGTGTTTCGAAGAACTCCCGATCTGGGGTTTCCATGCGGTTTCATCGGAGCAGGACGAGCCTGGTACTGGCGATTCCCCCCTGCCAGCGCAGGCGTGCGGTGTAGCATCCGGAGCCCACGGCGCGGCCGCGCCCGTCCGTTCCATCCCATTGCGCCGTCCGGAACCCTCCGGGCCGAAAGCCCTCGTCGAGGACCCGCACCAGGCGGCCGTTGGCCGCGTAGATCCTCAGCTCGGCCCATCCGGAGACGGGCAGTGCGAACGAGAGAACCGTCCGCGGGTTGAAGGGATTGGGCGCGGCGCGCAGCCGCGGGTGCGGTGGTGTAGGAAGGGCCGCACCGGTTCCTGCTCCGATGTGGATGAGAGCGTCGTGCGAGTGAAGCGGGTTGACGTAGAGGCCCTCGTCGTAGAACTGTGTGCCGTCGAGGACGCGGATGCGGGTCAGCGCCAGGGTGTCCTTGGCGCGGAAGCGCAGACGGTACAGCACTCCTGGTCCGGCGATCTTCACCCCCGCGCACATGAGCACGTGATTGATGGTGACCGAGGTGGAATCGGCCGCGATGGAGAAGCGGTGGAAGCGCAACGACGGGCACGCGTCCACCATCAGCGGCCCCTCCTGATCGGCGACGTTCGCTTCCTCGAGGAAGCTTACCAGGGCCGGGTCGTAGCCGATGACGGCGTCGTAGCCGTTGAAGGAATCGGCCGCGACGGGAACGGTGAGTTCGATGAGGAAGGAGTCGCCGGGCCCGACGGTGAGATCACCGGGAGTCAGGAACAGGCTGACTCCGGCCAGGGCAGGCGTGGCGAGAAGAATGAGAACGACGCCGGCGAGGCGCACCGTGATCCGTGGGGGCAAGGCTCCACTCCCAGTCTACGGAGAGCCGGGCGCCCATGGACATGGGTGTGTCGTGCCCTCCGTTGGCGGCCCAGATGCATCTGGGAGTCCTCGTGCCTGGGCTGGTCGAAAACTCCTGGGAGCCTTCTGTTCGAAACCGCCGGGAGGGAAGCACGATTTCCCCCCGCCCACATCGGCTTCGCCGTTGGTGAGGATACTCCTCGGAAGTAGGAGATGTCAAGGTCCAGATATGGACCGTCTTCTGGGCGATGCCTACAGGAACTTCACCATCCAGGCGATGACCGCCAGCGCGACCACTGCGGCGAAGACCATGCCCGCGAGGCTGCGGCCCGAGGGCCACTTCGTCGCCTCGCGCGGGGCGGGCCGGCCGGTCTCCCAGTCGCCGGGGTGATGGGCAATCCAGGCTCGTCGCCTGAGTGTTCGTGATTTGACCCGCGGAGGATTCCTGGTGTGAACGGTCCTAA
>JAOZPE010000050.1 GCA_029932915.1 Candidatus Krumholzibacteriia bacterium | reverse complement strand
TGGACTTCGCGGATCAGATCGATCTGAATTCCCTGGGGCTGGAGATGGCCTTGTCCGGCCACACGCACAGCGACTACGGCAGCATCACCAGTCCACCCTACGATCTGCGCACCAACAATGTCTGCGACGGAGAGCGATCCTATCGCCTGATCCGGGTCTCCAACGGCGTCCTGTACCCACAGGCGACCCTGTCCGCGGGAACGAGCGGCGAGAATCTCGTGGTGGAATATTCGCCGGCCAATGACGGCACCCACGAGCGGGTCTCCGCCGAGGTGATCAACAACCAGCCCCAGCGCTTCGACCACGCCCAGCTCCGCTTCCTGATGCCCCAGCCGGCCGGTTCGTACCAGGTAACGGGCGGCACCCTCCAGCAGATCGATGCCTCCGACTCGGTCGTGGTGTGCTATGTCACGGTGGACATCCAGGCCTCAGCGACCCAGACCGTCACCGTCGAATCGATCGTCACGGGCGTCCCCGCCAATGGCCCCATGGCCATGCACCTCGACCCGAACCATCCGAACCCCTTCAATCCGCGTACGACGCTTCGCTACCATCTCCCGCACATGAGCTCCATGGCGCTCTCCATCTATGATCTCAGAGGCCGCGAAGTGCGCAGGCTCGTCAGCGGCCTGCAGGCCGCCGGCGAAGGCACGGCGATCTGGGACGGCCGCAACGACGCGGGGCAAGAAGTGGCGTCTGGAATCTACTTCGCGCGCCTGTCGATTCCCGGAGCGACCGTTTCACAGAAGCTCACCCTGGTACGGTAGCCGCCTCCGAGCGCTTGGATCCTTGCAAGACGCCTGGAGGAGTCAGGCCTCATCCATCGGCAGGACTGTCACGGCGATCGTCCGGTTCCGGCGTGGTCCATCGAATTCGCAGAAGAAGATGTTCTGCCAACGGGACAGGCCGACCTTTCCGTCGATGAGGGGGATCGACTCGGACGGGCCCACCAATCCGGCCTTCAGATGCGCATCGCCATTGCCGTCCTGTGCATCGTGCAACCAGATGCCGGGAGGAATGAGCTTCCGCAGGAAATTGACCACGTCGGTCTGGACCGATTCGTCCCAGTTCTCCTGGATCATGATGGCTCCGGTGGCTCCCTGCGCGTACACGTTCACCAGACCGTCGGCCACACCGCTTCTGGCCACGATCTCCTGCACCTGGGAAGTGATGTCCACCAGCTCCTCGCGAACCGTGGTGGAGATGTGGATGCTCTCTCGCATGAAGGTCACCTCCTCGCCGATCGTGCTCCGACACCGTCGATCCGTGCGGCCACATCATCCATGGTAATGGAAAAACACTGCCATGACATCTTCGCAGTGAACGATCGGAAACCCGATATCCGTGGGTGAACAGGAAGCCCATCGCCGCGAAAAGTCCCATGTGGCTTGAAGGTCGAAGGTGACTCGTCTATCCTGAACGCATGAGCCCACTCGCGTCCTCTCTCCATGGAACGCTCATGCTCCACCATCGGCTCGCCTCTCGCCTGTTGCCCCTGCTGGCGATCCTGTTTTCTGCCGCCTCTGCATCGGCTTTCCACGAAGGCGGGGTGGCCTCCTGCAAGGCCTGCCACATCATGCACGAGAGCGAGGACGGAGCGGTTCCCTCCTTCGGCCCCACCGGAGAAGCGCTGTTGCGCGGTGCCAACGGAAGTGAGGTCTGCCTGAACTGCCACGCCACCGACTTCGGGGCGGTGCTCGGCAACGATCCTCTCGCTCCTCCTCCCGAGCGCGGCGGCGGGAATTTCACGTTCCTGCTCGAGGACGACATCTACGACGGCAGCGGTTGGGGCGGCGGCCCCGGAGGCGGCAGCAGCGGGCCCATCGTCGGTGCCCACGCCGGCCACAGCGTGGTGGCCCCCGGCTACGGCCTCTACGCCGATCCCGACCGCAGTGTGGCGCCGGGGGGAAGCTACCCATCGAGTGAACTCGGATGCCCTTCGTGTCACGATCCCCACGGCAACCAGAACTACCGCATGCTCTACGGTCAGGGCCAACAGACCCCCGATGGTTTCGTCTACACCACCGACGCACCGGACGCGGAGGGCATCGCCCTGCAAGGCCCCGCCGAGAACGTCTCTTACCACACCGCCTACCAGCGCGGCTGGACCCGTTGGTGCGGCAACTGCCATGGTGCCTTCCACACCACTACCGCTCAAGCCTTCCAGCATCCGGTCGAGGGGCCGATGGGCACCACCAAGCAGGACAACTACAATCTGTTCAACGGCGAGGACGATCCCACCGGAGGCAACTACGCCACGGCCTACATCCCCGAACTGCCTCTGCAGGACACCGGCCGCACCATCGATTCCACCGCCGGCGCCACCGCCACCAGCGAGGTCTCCTGCATGAGTTGTCACCGGGCCCATGCAACGAGCGCACCCTATTCGTTGCGGTGGGATCCCAACGTCATCTATCTGAAGGATGATGGAGTGGTTTCCGGCTCCTATGCCATCCCCAGCCCATACCCCACCACCAGCCAGCGGGCACTCTGTGTGAAGTGCCATTGGGACCGCGCCCGCAACCACGGCTACAATCGGCCCTGCGTGCAGTGCCATGCAAAGGGAATGGGTGGGATGTAGAGCGACGCGCCTTTCTCCCCATACCCTATCTCATGTCCTGCCCGTTACAGGTCTGGAAAACTTCCTAGGAGGGATCGTCTTCCCCATCGCCGATGGTGCCCGGCTTGGCGACCTTGTAGACGACCGGATCTTCCTGTGCACTCTCCTGCCCCTCGCCGCCTGCCTCACGATCGGAACACTCCCGGTGAAGGGCCTCGAGGATCGGTCCCAGGTCGGTGATGCCCTTCTCCTCGGCCGCCGTTGCCAGGGTTCCCCACAACGGCTCCCCACACTGGATGCAGCGGATCCCGAATTTCCGCAGCAGCGCCACTGACGGGGGACACAGGTTCACAAGATCTTCGATCTGGATGTCTCCGGTGATCTCCATGCTTCGCCCTCCTTGGAATCCCCCCAATCAGTACACATCCGGGCGGGGACGCAAGCCTTCACCGAGAAGAAGACGAATCGCGTGAAAAGTCCAGGGAAAGCCGCTATGATGATGACTTCCAAAGCACTTACGAGGTTCGGAGAATCGGACCTACCCGCGAACCCGAACCGCACGAAGCGCGCGACGGCACCGCGTCGATCCGGCTCGAAGCCCGCGGCGGCAAGCAGACCCCATCGGGAGGAATCGTCGATGGCCCGCCGGCACCCAAGGCCCACGAAACCGAAAGCGTCTTTGGCCGGTGGGAACGACGCTCCTTCGCGGAGCCCACGATGGACAACCGCCCTGCAGCGGCGCTGGCTGGCGGCCTGGATGGTCACGGCGGCCGGCGTCCTGACCCTCCTGTCCTTCACCCGGGGGCTGGGCCTGGGCATCACCCCCGATTCGGTCAGCTATCTCTCGGCGGCGGACAGCCTGGTCCATGGCAAGGGGCTGCTGGACTTCGACAATGAGATCTTCAGCGCGTGGCCGCCCTTGCTCCCCCTGCTGCTCGCCGCCGCACGGACCGTCACCGGCAAGGCCGACACGGTGGCCTGGATCGCCCAGATCGTCCTGTACGGCGGTACGCTGGCCTTCCTGGTGGCCTGGAGCATACGGCGGGGAAGCTCTCCATGGGTGAGCTGGCCGCTGGCCGCGGCCCTGGTCCTGGCCTATCCCCCGTTGAGAGTCGCTTCCACCCTCTGGTCCGAGCTCCTGTTCTCCGCCTTGAGTCTGCTCGCCCTCGAACGTCTCGTCGCCTCCCGACACCGAGATTCCTCCCGTGCCTTCTGGATCGCCGTCGCCGCTTCGGCCGCGGCGGCCCTCACCCGTTACATCGGAGTCGCCCTCATCCTCACCGGCTTCGTCTATCTCCTCGTGACCTGGCCGGGGAGTCGCGCCGTCCGGCTGCGCCGCGCGCTTCTGTTCACCGTGATCGCCGCCATACCCCTGGGTCTGTGGGCTCTGCGCAATCTCCAGCTCGGGGAAGGTCTGACCGGCCCCCGTCACCCCGCGCTCCTGGACACCGGGCAGATCCTCTCCTTCCTGGGGCATCCCCTGCCCCGTCTCTTCCTCGGCGAATCACCGAGTTCCCTTCTGCCCGATGCGGCGTGGCTGGCCCTCTTCGTCCTGCTGTGGAGCGCCATGTTCGTGTGGAGTCGGCGTTGGCGGCGGCACGCACGTTCGGCGGCCGATGCGCAGGCCAGGGACGACGCGTTCATCCTGCTGCTGTTCATCGGCATCTTCTTCGGAACGCTCGCCGTCGCGGTCTCCCGCAGCGCCATGGACCGGCCCAACCTGAGACTGCTGGCCCCGATGGTGTGGCCTACCCTGATGGTCCCGGCCCTGATCGCTTCATCCTTCGAGGAAGGAAGGCGCCACCGCATCGGCCGCTGCTGCACCGTCGCGGCGCTCGTCCTCATCGCCCTGGCGGGAGCCCTGCAGTTCCCCGGCCACCTCCGCGACTTCCGGCGACACGACGCCGTCTACGCCCTTCCCCGTTGGCGCCATTCGGCCCTGGCCGCCCGCATCCGCGAGACCCACTTGGAGGAAAGGCTCCTGAGCAACCGTCCCGACACCCTCTTCTATCTCTGTGGAATCCGGGTTCCCTGGACGCCCCGGGAGAAGGCCTACAACAGCCACGACCTGTCGATCCAGTACCGGGAACTGAAGCGTTTCGAGCGCCGGGTAAAAGCGCAAGGGCCCGGGAGCGGTCTGTACATCGCCTGGTTCGACGAGAATCCGCACTTCCTGCTCGAACTGTCCACCCTTCGGAATTTCTATCAGGTGATGGAGGTCGCCGAGCGCCTCGACGATGGGCTCATCCTCTTCGTCCCCTACTTCGAAGGTACCGTGCTGGCCGGCCCTCCTCCCGGATAGACGACCGGGAGGTCAGCGCTTCCGGACTTCAGCAGACCCGTCTCGGCTGGGAGCGTCCCACGCCCGCCTTGGTCATGACGACCTGCCAGAGCTGGATGTTGCGCGCCCGGAAGGCTCCCGCGCAGGACAACAGATAATAGTTCCACATGCGTCCGAAGCGATCGCCGTAGCGGTCGCGAAGTCCGGGCCAGGCTTTCTGGAAACGCCCGTGCCATGCCATGAGGGTTCGATCGTAGTGCGGACCGAAGTTGTGCCAGTCCTCGATCACGAAGAGCCCTTCGACGGAGCGGGCGATCTGAGTGATGCTCGGGAGCATACCGTTGGGGAAGATGTACCGGCCGATCCAGGGATCGGTCGAGCGGCGGGAGACATTCCCCCCGATGGTGTGCAACAGAAAGATACCGTCGTCTTCCATGACCCGGTGGACCACTTCCATGAAGGTCCGGTAGTTCTTCTCCCCCACGTGTTCGAACATCCCTACCGACACGATCTTGTCATAGCGCCCCTCGATACGGCGGTAATCACGTTCCTGCAACTCGATGGGCAATCCCTCGCACCGCTTGCGGGCATAGTCGAGTTGCTCGCGGGAGATGTTGACGCCGGTGACGTGACAGCCGACGGTCTCGGACAGGTAGCGGGCCAATCCCCCCCATCCGAATCCGATGTCCAGGACGCGATCATCCCTCTCCAGCTCCAGCTTGTCGGCGATCATCCTCATCTTCGCCTGCTGGGCCTGCTCCAGGTCGTCCGTGTCCTTGAAGTAGGCACAACTGTACTGTTGGTAGGAATCGAGGAACGAGAGGAAGAGATCGTTGCCGAGGTCGTAGTGCTCCTCGGCGATGATATGAGCCCGTGATCGCGACTGGAGGTTGAAGAGCAGAGCGGGAACGAGGCGCAGCAAGTGCAGCCAACTTCCCCTGACCCTTCCCTGGATGTCGGCAGTGAGCAGGCGGTGGAAGAATTGATCGAGATGGGGGCAGTCCCACCAGCCGTCCATGTAGGCCTCGCCCAGACCCAGGTTACGTTCCCGCAGCACCCGCCCGTAGAAGCGCCCGTCATGGACCTGGATATCCCAGGGCCGGGATCCGCCGATCTCGATTCCTGCCTGAGCGAGAAGTTCCCGGACGAAGGATTCACTCATCGCTTTTCCCTCCGAAGCAGGACTCCGACTCGACAATTCATACCACACGACGGAGCGAAATGCAGCGGATTCGAATATGTCAGACTCCGATCTCCTCTATTGTGATAGGATCATGGTGTTCACCCCATGGGTTCTGACGATCCCTGCACGCCCCGAACCACGAGGTATCATCATGCCCCGGACCCTCCATGCCGCCGCCTTCGTCCTCATTCTCTCCCTTTTCGCCTTCTTCCTGCTTCCTCTCGCTCAGGCCGAGACCATCACCCTGAGCTTCGACAGCATCTCCATCAGCAATTGCGGGGAAACCTGGTCGGAAGGCCCCTGCTCGATGCGGATCATCGAGACGACCGCAGAGGACTACAGCGGCGAAGGATACTGCATCATGAACGTCACCAGTTTTCCCGGCTCGATCGCTCTGATGCCTGCCCGCCTGGAAATCGATCTGAGCAAGATCACCGGCATCGAGCAGATCCAGATCGACATCAGGGAAGCCAGTGGATACGGACGCACCGGAGCCTTCCTCTACGAAGAGGGCTCGACCACGAGCTATGCCAAGGTCTGGAGTGGAGATACCGGCGATCAGACCCTGAGTCTCTCGCCCGCCGGTGGAGTCCCCGCGGTTCTCGCCGTTTCGGCCCACGAAGGCCTGGTGAACGAAGTGAGGATCACGGGCAGCACACTCGTGGAGACATCCGAACAGGATTGGGGAACCCTCAAGTCCCAGTGGTAAGGCATCCACGTGGCTGAGGAGCCGCGGCCGCCAGTGCTGGTTTGACTGCTTCGGCCAAACGCCGTACATTGCCGCTTTCCACCACCCGGGAGGCGGCAGTGACATCCCACGACCTGGTCAAGGCCCTGGAGGTGTGGACCCTCCAGAACACGCTCAACACCTCGATTCTACTCGGCTTCGTCGCCATGGGGCTGGTCCTCATCCAGCCCTATTACCGAGCCCTGCGGAAGTTGTTGACCTTGAGGGTGTCCATCGAGAACTGGGAGATGCTCACCCGTCTGACCACGGACATCATCCTGACCATCGTCGTCATCATCGGTCTTGCGGTGTTGAATCCCGATATCATGGCCGACATCAAGATGGCCGTCCCCTTCGTGCCGGTGGCCACGATTCTCTTCACGGTGGCCCTCTTCCTGCGCTTGTTCTACGGAGGGCACCAGCTCGGATCGAAGGCCTTCCATTCCTCCCTGTGGATCCTCTTCACGGCAAATGTGATCAACCTGATCGGCTTCAGCCTGGTCATGGAGGCGCCGAGCAGTGAATACCTCGATGTGCACCCCAGTGCGTTCTGGAGCTTCATCAAATCCAACCTTCGTTCGAACTCCAATCTCGAACTCACCCAACTCACCTTCACCATCTGCTTCCCCATCCTGATCGTGGTCTTCCTGTGGGGTTTCTCCGCCGGCCTGAAGAGGCTGCGCGACAGCGGGGACACGGGCGACTCCAACCTGCGTTGATCGGGGCCTGAGATGATCGAGGCGAAGAGCTGGCGGCTCATCGAGGACGAATGCACCGGCTGCGGGATCTGCGCGGATGTGTGCTCCTACGACGCCATCGAGATGAACCGGGATGCGGCCTATCCTCGATCGATTCCCGATGCCTGCACCGCTTGCGGCGAATGCGCGCAGGAGTGTCCCTTCGATGCCATCCGGGTGGATGAGAACGAGCGTATACCTGAGGGCGCCCGCTCCGGCCACCGACGGGCGACCTGAGCCGGAACCGCCGTCCAGGATCCACTGAGAAGAACGGCCGACTTGGCCTATACACGAACGTATCGGATCTGCTAGTCTGGATTCGATGACTCATCGGGGGATACGGAACCCGGAGTCCCCGTAACCACGCCCTATCCGCTGTTCGAGCCGAGTCGTACCCACCGATGAGAGCCCGCCGCAGTTCGGCGGCGTGCGCGCCCTGGCCCCGTTCCCACTCTGCGTATCATGCCCTTGGCATTCCCCGAACCCGATGTGGAGAACAGAGGAATCCCCCTGATCTGACGCAGTGTGGGCTCTCCCTGGAGTGTTCCCATGAGCCAGCGTTTCCTTGCAACCACGATTCTCCTCTTCGTCTCGGTGTTCTCCTTCAGCATCACCCCCGTCCAGGCAAGCTGGGTCGAGAACGGGGTGAAGTTGTCGGCAGATTCCAACTACAGCGACGACGCCCCCCACATCACATCCGACGGATCCGGTGGTGCCATCATTGTCTGGCAGAATCTGGACGCCGGAACTGGTGCTGACATCCATGCCCAACGGATCGATGAATGGGGGAACATCCTCTGGGCCACCGGAGGTGTAACCATCTGCTCCGCCTCTGCCAATCAACTGGCGCCAGTGATCTGCTCGGACGGATCGGCCGGCGCGATCATCGCCTGGGAAGACTACCGTGGAGGCGGCTACTCCGATATCTATGCCCAGCGAATCGATGGCGACGGCAACGTACTGTGGACCACGGACGGTGTCGCCATCTGTTCGGCAACCAACAGGCAGGATCGCCTGGCGATCATCTCCGACGAAGCCGGTGGAGCCATCATCGGATGGAGGGATTACCGGAATTCCAATTACGACGTCTACGTACAGCGTATCGATGGATCCGGAGTGGTTCAATGGACTGCCGATGGCGTCGGTGCCTGCACGGAAACCAGTCCACAATCCAGACCCGACATGACGACCGACGGCCACCACGGTGTCATCCTGGTCTGGGACGACTATCGCAACGGAAACTACGACATCTATGTGCAACGTATCGATAGCGACGGAACGGTCAAATGGTATACGGACGGGACCATTGTCTGCAACGCGGTCAATGGTCAGTCGGGCGCGCAGGTCACGAGCGACGGCATGGACGGAGCCATCGTGGTCTGGAGAGATTACCGCAGCGGCACCAACAATGACATCTACGCCCAACGGGTGATGAGCTACGGTGGCATGGGATGGACGACAAACGGAGTACCTGTCTGTACGGACACCGCCATGCAGGATTCCCCGATCACTGCATCCGATGATGATGGAGGTGCCTTCATTGCATGGGTCGACCAACGCAACTCAAGCTACCATGTCTATGCCCAGCGGATCGATCCCTTGGGAAATGTCCAGTGGACCACGGACGGGTTGGAGATCGTGCTCTCGTCATCCTCCCTCGGTTACCTGGCCATGTGCCCCGATGGTAGAGGGGGAGCCTCCCTTGCCTGGACGGACAGCAGGAATGGGAGTTATCCCGATGTCTTCACCCAGACGATCGATGCCTCGGGCAATGCCCGGTGGGCAGACAACGGCATCGCGATCTGCGAGGTTCCGGACTACCAGTCGTATCCCGACATCATCAGCGATGGAGCAGGAGGAATCCTGGCCTGTTGGAAGGATCAACGCAACGGGCAATACCGCATCTATGCCCAGAGAATCGAGAGGAACGGGTACTGGGGTTATCCTGGCCCCTCCATCTTCGACGTCCGAGACGTGCCCGGTGACGAGGGAGGATTCGTGAATCTCTCGTGGTATCCGAGCCGGCTGGACAACTGGCAAGACGACAAGATCAGTCATTACACGGTATGGAGGGCCATCCCTCCCACCAGCTCCGCCTATGTCCTTCAGTCCGATGCGGTGATCCTCTCCGATGCGGGCGATCTTCCGCCGGAAGGCATCTCCCAACCCGTCTTCCGCCGCGAGTCGGTGGGAACCACCACCTACTTCTGGAAGCTCATGTCCACCGTCGACGCCTATCACCTCGACGGCTACTCGGAAGTGGTCCCCACCCTCTTCGACTCCACCTCCACCTCCACCGCAGTCCACTACTTCCAGGTGATTGCGCATTCATGGAATTCCAGTGTCTACTGGAAGTCACCGGTGGACAGCACGCGCTCGGTCGACAATCTCGCGCCGTCCACTCCGGCCAAGCTGGCCGGCGCCATGCTCACCTCCCCCTTGGGTCTGTCCCTGAGCTGGGAGCGAAATCCAGAGGCCGACCTTCTGGGTTACGCCGTGTACCGCGGGACGAGCGAGGATTTCATTCCCGATGTCTCCAATCTCCTGGACGCGCCGAGTGACACGACCCTCTTCGACCCCGAGTGGACCCCTAGCAGCGGCTACTACTACAAGGTCTCTGCCTGGGACATCCACGAGAACGAGAGCGGCTTCGCCACCCTCGCTCCCGACGAGGCCACTGCAGTGGAGAGTCCCTCACTCTCCCACCGCAACGCCCTGTACCCGAACGCACCCAATCCCTTCAACCCCCGGACCCTCCTGGTCTTCGAGATCACCGAGGAAGGCCCGGTCAGCCTGCGCGTGTACGACACGGCAGGTCGTCTGATTCGAGAACTGGTGAACGAATCACTGACGGCCGGCCGCCACGAAGTCGTCTGGGATGGCCGAGATTCCCAGGGTCGTCCGGCCGCCAGCGGTGCCTACTTCGTGCAGTTGAAGACCACGGGCTTCACCCAGTCCCGAAAGTTGCTGCTCAGCAAGTGACCGTCCGATTTCCCTGACTGGGCAGATCGTGGATCCCGGAGCACCCCTGGGGTGCTCCGGGTCTCTTGTGATTCGATCCTGGAGAAAGGAGATTCTCGGCTCGATACGTGTCATACAAGGCAGTTTCCCTACGAGGAGGTCCCATCATGAACCGCAAGTTCGCGCCCACGGTTCTTGTTTTCCTGTTTCTCCTGGTCATCGGTATCGTCAGCGCCCGAGCCGAGTGGAGCCGGGACGGTGTCACCGTCTGCGGTGCCACAGGTACCCAGGGCTATTCCCAGATCGTCTCCGATGATGCCGGTGGAGCCATTCTGACCTGGTCGGACTCACGGAATCAGAGTGATACCGACATCTACGCCCAGCGCATCGACGCGGCGGGGGATGCATCATGGACCGCCGACGGAGTGGCGATCTGCAGTGGACCCGGCGATCAGCAGTTCCCCTCGATCATCTCCGACGGATCCGGCGGTGCCATCATCGTGTGGGCCGACAGCCGCAACGCCACGTCTACCTGGGACATCTGGGCCCAACGCGTCGACGGCGAAGGCAATCCGCTTTGGGCCGTCAACGGCCTCGATGTCTGCACGTCCCTCGACGAACAGTCGTATCCGATGGCCGTCTCCGACGGGTCCGGTGGCGCGATCATCGTGTGGCAGGACCATCGAAACGGCGTCGACTACGACATCTACGCCCAACGCATCGATCACGACGGGGTGAAGCAGTGGGACGACGCCGGAGTCGCGGTATGCGCAGTGGCTCTCGATCAGCTCTACCCATTCTCCATCGCCGATGGCTTCGGTGGGATCATCGTCATCTGGAGAGACATCCGTGGTGGAGTCGACCTGGATATCTATGGTCAACGGTTGGATTCTTCCGGACGACTTCTCTGGGCCACCGACGGCGCCGCCGTCTGCACCGCAACCGGCGAGCAGAACCATCCACGGATGGTCAGCGATGGTGTGGGAGGCGCCATCGTCACCTGGCAGGACTACCGGAACGGAGGAAGCCCGGATATCTACGCGCAACGCATGGACAGCTCGGGCCAGGGGCATTGGGGTTCCAACGGGTGGGCGATCTGCATCAATCCGAAAATTCAAGAGGATCCCGCCATCACTTCCGATGGCGTGTACGGCGCCATCATCGCCTGGAGTGACAAGCGGAATGCCGACGCCGACATCTACGCCCAGCGGGTGGACATCTGGGGAAACATCCTGTGGACCTTCGACGGGATCGCGGTCGACACGGCAGAAGGCCCCGAGTACAACGTCTCCATCGCTCCCGATGGAGATGAAGGGGCGGTCCTCTCCTGGGCCATGTACCCCATGGGTGGTTTCACCAACATCTACGCCCAGCGTATCGACGGATCAGGAAACCCGGTCTGGGGCTCATCTGCCATGCCTCTCACTCTCGCTCCGAACAACCAGTACAACAACGCCATCACTTGCATCATCCCCGATGGGGACGATGGCTTCATCGGCCATTGGGTGGATCATCGCAAGGTGACCGATATCGATATCTATGCCCAACGGGTCGGCCCACATGGCCACTGGGGCAATGCCGAACCCGTCGTCAGCTCGATCGGGGACGTCCCCGGCGATCAAGGCGGATGGGTGAATCTCTCCTGGGATGCCAGCCGGCTCGACTGGGGTACGGAGCACCTCATCACCCGGTATACGCTCTGGAGAGCGCTCTCCCCGACTTCCTCCACGACCGATCTCCTGAAGAACTCGGTGGCCGCAGGGAATGCGCCAGCCATGCTCGACGATATCCGGGTCATCACCGATCCGTCCACCACACCGGATGATCCATCGCAGACGGTGGTATGGCTTCAACAAATCGGAAGCGATTCCTGGTACTGGGAACTCGTCGCCAGCGTCGACGCCTACCAACGAGAGCACTACGCCAAGGTGGTTGAGACTGCTTTCGATTCAACATCGGTGTCCCCGCAATATCACTACTTCCAGGTTCTGGCCCACACCTCCGACCCGTCGGTGTTCTGGGAATCGGCCGTCGACAGTTGCCGCTCGGTGGACAACCTCGCTCCGGCCATTCCCTCGAAGCTGGCCGGACAAGCCACTGAGCCTTCGGGTCTGCTTCTCACCTGGAGCGACAACACCGAGACCGACCTGGCCTCCTACCGCGTTTATCGTGGAATGGACGATAACTTCGTTCCCGGGCCATCCAATCTCCTGGCCACCGTCGGCGACAACCTGTTCCTCGATGCCGCCTGGACCGCCGGCAGCGGCTACGTCTACAAGGTGTCCGCCCGGGACATCCACGAAAACGAGAGCGGCTTCGCCACCCTCGCTCCCGACGAGGCCACCGCGGTGGAGGATCTCCCCACCGTCCACTGCAACGCCCTGTATCCCAACGTGCCCAATCCCTTCAACCCGCGAACGATGCTGGCCTTCGAGGTGGCCGAGGGTGGACCGGTCAGCCTTCGCGTGTACGACACGGCCGGACGGGTGGTCCGCACCCTCGTGGACGAGGTCGCCAGCGCCGGCCGGCACGAAATCGTCTGGGACGGGCGCAACGAGCAGGGAAGCTTGGCCGCCAGCGGCGCCTACTTCGTGCAGTTGAAGACCACGGGCTTCACCCAGTCACAAAAGGTGCTGCTCAGCAAGTGAGCACCTGATCCCCTTCGACCGGGCATGGTAGGAACCGGAGCACCACGATGGTGCTCCGGTTCTTCTTCGTGACCCCCTCGGGAATCACGGTTGACACCGCCGTGGGACGAGAGCATAAGGTTTTCATCGCACCCAGTGAAAAGGAGGAATCGTGATGCATCGCCGTCTGGCAAGTGCCGTTGTCGGGGTCCTTGCCCTCTTGGTCATCACCGCCGCGTCCTCGTGGGCCGCGTGGCAGGATCAGGGCATCCCGGTCGTATCCAAGCAGTACGAGATCCGTAGCACCCATGCCGTCCCGGACGGGAACGGCGGCTTCATCGTCTGCTGGGAGGAGAATCACCCCGACACCGGCCGCGACATCTATGTCCAGCGAGTGGACGAGAACGGAAACCTTCTCTGGCAAGATGGAGGAATCCCCCTCTGCGCCGTGTCCAACGACCAATTCTATCCGACCTTGGTTTCCGACCACAATGGGGGAGCCATCGTGGCCTGGCTGGACTACAGAGACGGTGCCTATATCTATATCTATGCCCAGAGGATCGATTCGACGGGGACTGCACTGTGGACCGCCAACGGGGTTGAGGTGACCCCATATGGCAACTCCCCATCCAACCACCAATTGGTCGCCGATGAATACGGCAACGTCATCGTCGTGTGGCAAGATTACTACCCTTCAAGTGATAGTGGCAACAACATCTATGCCCAACGCCTGAGCAGCACCGGAGATCTCCTGTGGTCCTTCAGTGGCGTGGCGATCTGTACGGAAATGGAGGATCAGTTCGGACCTCGAGCGACCTCCGATGGCGCCGGCGGGGCCATCGTCACCTGGTTGGATGATCGCAACGGTGTCACAACCAACGTCTATGCACAACGGGTGGACTACGCGGGATCCATCCTATGGACCCTCAATGGCAGACCAGCCGCCGACGAGGGGGTCGACAAGTCCGATCTTGCCATCGTCAGCGACGGCGCCGGAGGAGCCATCATCAAGTGGAGAGGGGGCTCGCTATCGAACACCAGCATCTATGCCCAGCGCATGGACAGCAGCGGCGAACGGATGTGGGATTGGATGGGTGAAGATGTCTGCAGCGCCGGTGGTTCCCAGAGTGGTGTTGTTCTTCTTGCCGACAACTGGAACGGCGCCTTCCTCGCCTGGTCGGACTCTCGCAACGGAGAAAGTGATATCTATGTCCAACACCTGAACTCAGCCGGTCAGGACCGCTGGACCAACAACGGTGTTGCCGTCTGTACCGCAGCCGGATCTCAGGTGTTTCCCTCGATCGTCAGCGACGGGAACAACGGCATCATCGTCATGTGGACCGACTACCGCAACGACTACCCGAACTTCGATATCTACACCCAGAGGATCGACTCTTCCGGCCTCACCCGCTGGGCGACCGACGGTGTGGCGATGTGCAGCGCCCAGGGAAAACAAGACCTGGGGACCGCGGTTTCCGACGGCAACGGCGGCATCATCGGAGTCTGGGTCGATTCGCGGCCCAGTATCCAGTACACGAGCCTCTACGCCCAGAGACTCGGACCCGATGGGTACTGGAGCAGCGTCGCTCCGGTGATCGTCGATCTCCGCGATGTCCCCGGCGATCAGGGTGGCCTGGTGAACCTGGCCTGGGATGCCTCCCGCCTGGACTACGGACCCGAGCACAGCATCGGCTACTACACGCTGTGGCGGGCCATCGCCACCGCGAACTCGGCGGACATGAAGCAGAGCCCGCAGGACGCGCTCGGGATCGACCTCTCCCGTCCGGACATCCGCAGCGAACTCATCGGGACCACGACCTGGTACTGGGAGCAGGTCGGCGATGTCTACGCCTACCAGCTCGAGGGCTATGCGAAGGCGGTGCCGACCCTCTTCGACTCCACCTCGGTGTCCACCGAATACAATTACTTCGAGGTCATCGCCCACACCTACGACCCCGATGTGTTCTGGGTCTCCAACGTCGACAGTTGCCGTTCGGTGGACAACCTGGCTCCGCTGACTCCGAGCGGTCTCCAGGGACAGCTGACCTCCGCCCCCTTCGGGCTCTCGTTGAGCTGGCAAGCCAACACCGAGGGCGATCTGGCCAGCTATGCCATCTATCGCGGAACCAGCGAAGATTTCGTCCCCGACGAGAGCAACCTCCTGGGAACCACCGAGGAGACCCGCTTCTTCGACGGAGAGTGGGTTGTCTCGGCGGGTTACTTCTACAAGGTCTCCGCCCGGGACATCCACGAGAACGAGAGCGACTTCGCCATCCTCGCTCCCGATCAGGCCACCGCGGTGGGAGATCTTCCCACGACCCATCGCAATGTGCTGTATCCGAACGCACCCAACCCCTTCAATCCGCGGACCACTCTGGCGTTTGAGATCGCCACCGATGGGCCGGTGAGCCTGCGCATCTACGACACGTCGGGTCGGATGGTGCGTGAGCTGGTGAACGAGACCCTCGAGGCCGGCCCCCATCAGGTCATCTGGGACGGTCGCGACGATCAGGGCCGTGAGGCGGCCAGTGGAGCGTACTTCGTACGGCTCGCCGGCCGCGACTTCACCCGTTCGCAGAAGGTGCTGTTGAGCAAATAGGAAACGGCGGGCCATCACCGGCGGATCCCCGAGCCCGGCCGGGCCGGGGATCCGTACCGGCAGCTTCACCGCTCCTGCGAATACCTGGAGAGTCGTGGTGGACGGGAAGGATGTGGTCGGGGCGACTGGATTCGAACCAGCGACCCCCTGCTCCCAAAGCAGGTGCGCTACC
>JAOZPE010000024.1 GCA_029932915.1 Candidatus Krumholzibacteriia bacterium | reverse complement strand
ACGACGTGGGCACGGCCATCATCGTCTGGCAGGACAACCGCACGGGTTCGACCGATATCTACGCCCAGAGAATCGACTCGTGGGGAGGCATCAGGTGGGATGTCGATGGCGTGCCGGTCTGTACCATCGCCGGGCCTCAGAGCAATCCGGTGGTGGTCTTCGATGGGGTCGATGCCGCCATCATCGCATGGTTGGACGGGAGGAACAGTCCCATTTCTGTCTATGCCCAGAAACTGGATTCCGCCGGATACCCACGATGGACGAGCGATGGAGTTTCCGTCTGTACGGAAGCGAGCCAGAAGGCCGGAATCGACATGATCTCCAATGGGGCCGGCGGGGCATTCCTGGTCTGGGAGGACATGCGCAACGGAAGCTACTGGGATCTCTATGCCCAACAGCTCGGCGACAACGGGAAGGCGCTCTGGGCTGCCGAAGGAGTTGCGGTGTGCGTCGGGGCCTCCGGTCAGTACAATCAGGTTGTGGAGTCCGACGGATCGGGTGGGGCGCTCTTCGCCTGGTACGATATCCGTCCTTCGGGCAGTGGGGTCTACGCCCAGCGCATCGAAAGCTATGGACACTGGGGCTACCCGGCTCCCCGGATCGCCGGCGTCCGGGATGTTCCCGGCGATCAGGGAGGATCGGTCTTCCTCGGCTGGGATGCGAGTCGTCTGGATACTCCGGTCAATTCGGAGATCTATCAGTACACCATCTGGCGATCGATGCCCCTGAATGGATCGGCGAAACAGCTTCTCTCCGGCGCGCTCATCCTGGATGACCTTTCGCAGTTCCCCGAGGATCCCACCGGACCGGTCGTCACCGTCGAGCAGACGAGCACCGGCACGCTGTACTGGGAGTGGGTCAAGACGATCAGCTCCATGGGAGTGGAGAACTACGCCACCGTGGTGCCGACCTACTTCGATTCGACCTCGGTATCGAGCGAATACAACTACTTCAGGGTCATCGCCCACGCCTGGTCGGGCCTGTGGACTTCACTTCCCGACAGTTGCCGTTCGCTCGACAACCTCGCCCCGGCGACCCCGCAGAAACTGGCCGGCGAGCTGAAGACCTCCCCCTTCGGGCTCGCCTTGAGCTGGGCCCGCAACGGCGAGAGCGACCTGGCGGGCTACGTGGTGTACCGGGGCACGAGCGCCGACTTCGTCCCCGATGCGAGCAGCCGCCTGTCCGCTCTCAGCGACACCACCTTGTTCGACCCGCAGTGGAGTCCCGGCAGCGACTACTACTACAAAGTCACTGCGCGGGACATCCACGAGAACGAGAGCATCCCGGCCACCCTCGCTCCGGACCTCGTGACCGCGGTGGACGGTCCGGTGCAGCGGTACCGTGACGTCCTCGCTCAGAACGTGCCGAACCCCTTCAACCCGCGGACGGTTCTGCGCTTCGAGATCACCCAGGATGGTCCGGTGAGCCTGAAGGTGTATGACGCCGTCGGTCGTGTGGTGCGTGTCCTGGTGGACGAAGATCTGCAGGCCGGTCCGCACGAAGTGGTGTGGGACGGGCGTGACATGGGAGGAAGAGCGGCCGCCAGCGGGATCTATTTCGCCCGCCTGGTGACTCCATCGAGCGTGCAGTCGAGGAAGATGGTGCTGAGCAGATAGGAGAAGACCTCGTTGGAGGTTGCCTCTCTGCCCGGTGTCCATTTCTTCACGAACTCCGGAATCTATTTCACAAGGGTGGCTCTTCGGGTCTGCACCGTCGTGCCGGTTTCGAAGCGGAAGAAATAGACTCCCGATGCACAGATCCTCCCGACCCGGTCGCGGCCGTCCCAGGACACCTGATACCGGCCGGCGTCACGGAATTCATCGACCAGCGTCTTCACCCGGCGTCCTGCTGGGTCATACACCCTCAAACGAACTCGTCCGGCCTCGGCCGTTTCAAAGCTCAAGGTCGTTAGGGGGTTGAAGGGATTGGGGGTGGGCTGCAAGAGGACGGTTCTCGCCGGAGGATTCCCGGTGTCCGCGCCCGTGACTTCCATCGGTGAAGCGGCCTCGCTCTCATTCCCGCTGTGGTCGACGGTCGTGATCTTGTAGGAGTAGTGCCAGGGGTTCTCGACGGGATCGGTCCAATCCGAAACCGCGATCTCCTGAACGAGATCGTCCATTGTCGGCACAAATTCTGGATCCGTGTTCCGATATACCCGATAGAACTGGAAATCGGATTCCGGTGCATCGTCCCAGTTGAGGGTCACGCCGGTGGCTTCGTAGTCGGCGGTGACGCCCTGGGGCACGCCGGGGGCGATGTTGTCCACCGAGTAGCCACTGTCGGGATGGCAGGCGAACCAAATGGATGGAGTGGTGGTGTGGGTGGTCACGAGGAAGGTGTTCCACGCGATTCCTGTCGAGGTCGAGTCGGCCGAAGTGGGAATCTTCACCGTATAGTGTTCGCTCTGGGTGGCGAAGACACTGGCCACCAGGGCCCAGCTTCCCTGGGGAAAAGCGTCGGTGTAGAGAACGCCGTTGGATGTGAAGGTCCGGGCTCCGGGAATGGCGAAGGCCGGTGTTCCTTCGCGAGTGATCCATTCCTGTTCGGTGGTCGCCGGCGTCGTCTCCGATTTCAGGAGCGTCTGCGTGGAAGCGTCGACGCGTTGGAAGATGTCATAGCCCACCACCGGGATGGAATCTTCCTCGGCGAAGTCGTAGCCCGAACGCGTGAAATGCAGGTAGACCCACCCCCCCTGATCGTCGGGAACGTCCTCGATGGCGGTGATGGGCCCGAAATCGTTGAGCCACTGAAGAGACAACTCCGAGACCGTGGGATTCAATCCCGGGGCCCAGGTGTGGTCGCTCTTCCACAGGAAGTCGTCACCGGGAAAGGCGAAGAGTCTCCACTGATTGTCGGGGGCTGACGATTGCCAATTCACTCCACCGTCGGCGCTGAGCTGCCAGGACAGGCCCTGGGTTTCCGAGCTTGTCAGGCGGGCTCTGATGATCCGATCGTCTGCTTCGTCGATGGGCAGGGAGACGCCGGTGTCCGATCCGTAGACGACCTCGGTCTGGAATACCTGGTAGACATCCAATCCGACGCCATAGTGGGCGACAAAAGCGAAGTTGCCGGCGAGGCCGAAGTCGCGGTTGTCATCGGAGACAGCGCTGGACTCGAGGAGGACCGGCAGGGCCGGGTTGGAGATGTCGAAGACCTGTAAACCGCCATAGAGGGCCAACGCAAAGAGGCGATCACCTGAAATGGCGACATCGAAGAGGTTATGCGGAGCGTCTACGCTGCCGACGAGAACAGGAGTGGATGGGTCACTGACATCGAACACGTACAGAGATATGTGGGCCGTTACGAATACATGATCACCATCGACGCTGATATCTCTGCAAGCTGACGGAGTCGAGTGGCTGCCGACGTAGATTGGATTGGTTGGATCCTTGATATCGTAGATGGCGAACGAATTGGTCTCGCCCCAGTAGAGGAGATTGCCTTCGATCTGGAGACCGAGGTCCGGATCAAGAAAAGTGCCATGGATGGATCCGATGATCACTGGGTTGCTTGGATCCGTGATATCGATGAGGTACAGACCATGATTGTCGACATTGACCACAGCAAGATCACCACTCACGTCAATTCTTCCAGCGTAGAACGATGTATCACAGAAACCGATTTGAACCGGGTGTTCTGGATCACTGATGTCAATGGCTTTCAATCCAATTCCCGATGTGATGAAAACGATATCCCCGGCGATGGAGATATCTGTTGGATATGCATCTTCGATCATACCGAGGAAGGAGGGATTCGTGGGGTCAGTGATGTCGTAGAGGTACATATCACTATGAGTGCCGATGACGGCGAGATTATCGTCCACTGCGATGGTCTCTACGATGAACGTAGTACTTCCACTTTCGGTCAATGTCGGAGAAATGAGATTGCGCACCACGATGGTCTGCATTCCTGAATAACCGTCGGCCACGAATGCCACATCTCCGGCCAAGACGATGCCCGATGCGCTTCCCGGCGTGTCCACGCTGAGAATGGCCGAGGGGATCGTGGGGTTGGTGATATCGACCATCTGCAGACCCGAGTCCAGGTCGGCCACCAGCACAAAGTTGCCGGCCAGAACAACGGACTGGGGCAGACCAGGGGTTGAGTAGGCACTCAAGAGAGAGGGAGAGGCGGGATCGGTGATGTCGATCAATTGCAGGGTTCCGGATTTCCCGTCGGCCACCACTGCGAGATCGCCGGCCACCGCCACATCCCGGGCCCGCCCTGGGGTGTCCAGGCCTCCCACCAGGGATGGACTGGTGGAATCGCTGATGTCGATGATCTGCAGTCCGTTTTCTCCATCGGCCACGAAAGCGAGGTCGCCCTTGACAGCTACCCCGTAGGCCGTGCCCACGGTATTGAAGGTTCCACTGACCACGGGATTCGATGGATCGGAAATGTCGATGACCTGAAGACCTGAGGCATCGTCGGCGACCAGTGCGAGATCGCCTGCGACGGCAACTCCCCGGGCGTAACCGGAGGTAGTGCAGGTGCCGGTGGAAACCGGACTGACAGGATTGGCGATGTCCAGAACTCGAAGACCACTGTTTCCGTCGGCCACCACGGCGATGTTTCCTGTCACCGCCACCCCACAGGCCGTGCCCGGCGTGTCATAGCTGCCGCTGATCGTCGGATTTTCGACATCGGTGACGTCGATCACCTGAATCCCCGCGCTTCCGTCGGCGATGTAGATCCAGTTTCCGGAGATCGCCAGGTTCAGACCGTCACCGGGGGTGTCGCACCATCCTTGAAGATGGGGCTCAAACGGAACCATGCGCAACTCACCGAGAGCGGTGTTCCAGTCCGCGGTGGTGGCAATCGTATCTTCGAAACTCGTGGAACTGAAGTTCTCGGTGAGAGAGTGCTGTGCGGAAGCGATCGTGGCATTGCAAAGACCGAGCAGGAGACCTAGACAGAGCACTAAAGATCCCGGTGTGCGCATGGCTTCTCCTTCCATCCTCCTGAAATGTCGAGCGCGTATGCCATTCGATGGAATGCAAGCCCTGTTCAGTCTGAATGGCGGCGTTTGGGGCGGGACAGGACCGTTGTTGACGTGACCGTACCACTTACGGGTGACGGTGTTCATGACTGTATCGGAGAGCAGTGAGATCTGTCAACGAGTCTGGCCTTACTGGGAGATGGGACTGGACGAGGACGGTGATCCGATGAAGGTGGTTCGTGCAGGAGTGCTCTTGTCAAGCAATGCCCGGAGGAGGAAGTAGTCCGATGTCGTGGCACCGGCCATGAGCTGGCAATCGGCGTCTCAGCTCATCGGCGCTCCGGGTCATTGTGCAGATGTTCTCCGGTGACCGGAACGAAGCGCACCGGCAGGAGCTTGTGGGTGGTGTATTTTCCCTCCTGGGTCTTCTCCACCAGCACCAGTTCCTGATAACCACCGGCTTCACCGAGGGGCATCAGCAGCTTTCCTCCCACGCGAAGCTGTTCGAGCAAAGTTTGCGGCAACTCGGGCGCGGCTGCGGTGATGATGATGCGATCGAAGGGCGCTGCCTCGGGCCAACCGGCCCAGCCATCGCCCGCCCGCACGTGCACGTTGTCATAGCCGAGTTCCTTCAGGGTCTTTCTGGCGCGCTCGGCCAAGGGCTTGTGGATCTCTACCGTGTACACTTCTTCGACCAGGCGTGAGGCAACGGCGGCCTGGTAGCCCGAGCCGGTTCCCAGCTCGAAGAGCTTGTGCTGGGGCTTCAGGTCGAGCTCCTGAGTCATGTAGGCCACGATGTAGGGCTGGGAGATGGTCTGCCCGTAGCCGATCGGCTGGGGCGCGTCCGCGTAGGCCAGGGCGCGGTACTCAGGGGGAAGGAAGCGGTGCCGCGGCACTTCGCGCATGGCCTCGATCACCCGCGGGTCGTCGATGCCCCGGCGGATGATCTGCTTGTCGACCATGGCCAGACGCTGGGCCTTCCACGATGCCTGGTTGCCCAACAGCAGGGGAAGGGCGAAGAGCGCAGTCAGCGAAGCGGTGAAGATCTTTCGCAAGCGGGTGAGGAAGGTGTTCATGACGACCTCCCGGCGGTGGTTGGAACGAGTGGGCTAGAGGGGAAACTGCTTCAGGGCCCACAGGGTTGCCGAGGCCAGGGTGATGGCCAGCAGGAAACTCAGCAGGGTGCCCACGAGGATATATTCGGCCAGTTCCTGCTTTTTCGCCTCTTCGAACCTGAAGATCGACTTGGCGGCGACGAGGAAACCGATGGCCGCGGGCTGTCCGAGGAAGACCAGGACGAAGATCAAGGCGCGTTCGAGTTGACCGATCCACTTCCCTCCGCCCCGCAGACCGCCGAGTTCGAGGTCGTTCTCCTCCTGGAGTCTTCGGGTGAACTTGCCGATGAGGAAGGCCGAACCCTGGACCGTGGCGACGAAGCCACCCACGGTGATCACGATCCTCGAGACCAGTGGGGCGGTCGTGGCCGCTTGGCTGGAGAAGTGGGAGACCCACCAGGCCAGGGCGAAGAGACTCACGAGGTGTGCCGTCTGGTCGGCGACGAAGGCCAAGGCCGTGTCGTCGTAGCGTTGTTTGACCGTATCGATGGCGGTATGCACCACGAAGACGTACACGGGCAACTGCCAGATGCCCCAGGCCTGGACCGCCAGCCAGGAGACGGCGGCGTGGATGATCCCGTGCAGCAGCAGGAACCGCTTCTCCCTCTTGCGCTCGATCAGGGGGTCGGGCTGGAGGAGGAAATCGGCGATGCAATGGGCGGCGACGAGAAGCAGGAAACACGGGGTCATCGATCTTCCCTTCGTGCGGCGGGTTCTGGGGTTCGCAAGGCCGAAATGCAAACTCCAGGGGTTGCAGATCCCAGATGCAACCTCTGAGGGTTGCAAACCCCAGATGCAACCCCTGGAGGTTGCATTCTTCGGGTCCAGCCCGGGGTCTCGTCTCCCTCAGAACCCACCCTGGCCTTCGACTCCCCCTTCGGAGTCGATATCGCCTCGGGCCTCTTCGGACCGAAGAGCTCGATCGATCTCCTCCTCGACCCATTGCAGGGCCTCCTCGGCCAGACGCCAGCGAGCCCGCTTCAAGGTCTTGGTGACCGCCTGCCGGCTGATCGGCCGGCCGTCGGCCTTGGGAGGCCACTGGTGGGCGATCCTCTCCTGGGTGAATCCCAGCAGGGATCCAGCCACGGCCCTCGATTCCCCTGGCGACCACTCGAGAACGAGTGCATCCAGGAGGGGAACGACGGCCCGGGGCAGGGCGTTCTGTCCGCGGAACCATTGAAGAGGGGAGGAGAAGGCAAGGGTGGCGCCTCCCTCCATCCCATCCAGTCCCTTTCCCGAACTCACGAAGGCGGCTCCACGCGAATCGGAGATGCGAGGGGAGATCTCTTCGACCTCCCCCAGCCCGATGGACACTCGGCTGTCGTAGTGCAGACCGGCCGTGGAGAGGCTCTTGAGGGAGCAACGCAGGAAGGTGGCGGCTCGCAGGCAGAGCTCGGGGCGGTTCAGCAGGAGTTGCCAACTGTCGTGACGGAAGGTGTCGATCTCACCGTGGACCGCATCGGGGAAGACGGCCGTGAAATCGCTCACCGCCGCAGCGAGGCGATCCATGGCCTCACGGCTCTGCTGGGCACTCAGACGGGACGACTTCACCAGGTCGCCGGTGAGCACGGCGTAGTACTTCGGTGATGGTTCCATGATCCCGCTCTCCCGAACGATCCATCGGAACCGGCCCGCGAGCGCAGCCGCTTCCCGCTTTCCCCTATCGCGCTTCGTCCCTTATGCCACAGGACTTGCGTGAAGCCAACGGCATTCCATCGACGGGCAGGGATGGAAGAGCGGGAGTGGAAGTGGCGTCTCTCCCATGGGGAACGAAGGCCTCAGGCGCCTTTGCCTCTGCGATCTTCTCCGCTGCGCCGGTCGGGGTTCTTGCGCCGGTCTCCTCCGCTTCGCCGGTCGTCGCCCTCGTAGGGCTCGTTCGACCTGCGGCGATCCTCTCCCTTGCGCCGGTCTTCGCCCTGTCGGCGATCTCCACCTCGACGCCGGTCTCCATCCTCGGGCCGCTGCCGTCCGTCGACTTCCGTGTTCATGAAACTTCTGGCTCCTTGTTCGAGTAGTCCGGGATGCCCGCAATGGGAAAACCACAGGCCGATCGTGATCGGGGGAGCCGGGTCGGAGTGGAGAGGCGGGAAACGCACCCCGACGAGCCGATCATGGTCCTATCCGATACCATCGGCGGGGCTCGGGGTCAAACGAATCGGAGAGAGGGAGGAGAGGAGAGCCCGTGGCCGGGTTGCGGATATGCGGTCAACCCCTTGAAAGTTCAACACTTGACACCAAGTGGCCGGTTCTCCAACTTCGCCTGAGGCGCCCTGGCCGAAGGAAGGCAAAGCGACCGATGTGTGGTGACAGATCTCGTGACCGGACGGCCAAGGCGGCGGCCTTCATGCCCGCGATTGCGTTCTCCCTGCTCCTGGCTCTGATGGGGCCCATCGTCCTGGTGAAGGCGGCCGTGGCGGCCCAGACAGCACCACCGGCGCCGGCCACACCGGTGGTGACCGCGGGGCGTTTCAGCGGGGAGATCCACATCGACGGCCGCCTGGACGAAGATGCCTGGCGACACGCCGGCCTCATCGAGGATCTCACCCAGCAGGATCCGCATCCGGGCGAGCCGACTCCCTTCACCACCGAGATCCGTGTCCTGGTCGATGCGAAGAACCTGTACCTGGGCGTGTACTGTCACGATCCCGACCCGGGCGCCATCGCCGTCCACACCATGTCGCGCGACGGCAACATCTGGGGGGACGACACCGTCGCCTTCGTCCTGGACACCTTCGGGGACCAGCGCACGGGCTACTTCTTCCGCACGAATGCAGCCGGCGCACGCCAGGACGGGCTCATCTCCAATTCGGAGGACATGTCCACGAACTGGGACGGCATCTGGAACGTTCGCACCCGAAGGGTGAAGGACGGTTGGACTGCCGAGTTCGTGATTCCCTCGCAGACCCTGCGCTTCACCCGCGATCTCGACCGTTGGGGCTTCAACGTCGAGCGCAGAGTGGCCCGCAACCGCATGGTGCTGCGTTGGAGTGGGACGACTCTCGACTCCAGGTTGTCAGACTTCCGCCGGGCGGGCTTCCTCGAAGGAGTCGGGGAGTTGCGCCAGGGCCTCGGTCTTTCGGTGAGCCCCTACGGACTGGTGCGCGGTGAGGGTGGGGTGAACGGAGTCGAGCGGGTGACCACCGGCGATGTCGGCGGCGACGTAACCTACAATCTCACCTCGAATCTGACCGGGGTGCTCACGGTGAATACCGACTTCGCCGAGACCGACGTGGACACCCGTCGCATCAACATCACCCGATTTCCGCTGTTCTACCCGGAGAAGCGCGCGTTCTTCCTGGAGGGATCGAGCCTGTTCACCTTCGGCTCGGGCCTGAACGCCGATTTCATTCCCTTCTTCTCACGTCGGATCGGTCTCTATGCTGGGGAGGAAGTGCCCATCGACGTGGGCGTGAAGGTGTTGGGCCGGGCGGGACATTGGAACATCGGAGCCCTGGACACGGTGATGGGTTCCACCGAGCAGACCCGCTCGACCAATCTCTTCGCCGGGCGCTTCACCTACGACGCGGGTGAACACTGGACCATGGGCATGATCGCCACCAACGGAGACCCCAGCGGTGAAGGGGACAACACCCTCATGGGGGCCGATGTGCGGTGGAGGACGTCCACCTTCCAGGGAGACAAGAACCTCTCCTTCGGCGCCTGGGGCTCGTTCACCTCCACGACGGAGACCTCGGGCCGCCCGGCCGGCTGGGGCCTCAAACTGGACTATCCCAACGACCTCTGGGACCTCTTCTTCATCTACAAACAATTCGGGCGTGAAATGGATCCGGCGCTGGGTTTCCTGCCCCGGCCCGGGACGCGTTGGGTCCAGGGTGGAGGCGCTTTCCAGCCCCGGCCGACCGCGCCTGCGCTGTCCTGGATCCGGCAATGGTTCTTCGAGACCTTCGTGACCTACGTGGAGAATCTCGACGGGCACGTCGAGTCGTGGCGGGTGTTCACCGCCCCGATCAACATCGAGCTGGAGTCGGGTGAGCACGTCGAGGCCAACTGGGTTCCACAGTACGAGAGCCTGTACGAGGATTTCGAGGTCTCCGACGGGGTGATCATTCCCGCTGGAGACTATCATTTCACCCGCTACCGGGTGGAGGCACAGAGTTCACGCAGCCGCCCCTGGCGCGTGGGCAGCACGGTGTGGTTCGGGGAGTTCTATACCGGGCATCTCACCCAGGTGGAGGTCTTCGCCAACGCCACCGTCGGCGAGGGGCACCTTCGCTTCGAACTCTCCGGGGAACTCGATGAGGGAAGACTTCCCGAAGGCGATTTCACCGAGCGTCTGTATCTCCTCAATACCACCTACGCCTTCGATCCCGACCTGCTGCTCTCGCTCAATCTCCAGTACGATTCCCCGTCGCGTACCTTGGGTATCAACACGCGCTTGCGCTGGACGATCCAACCGGGCAAGGATCTCTACCTCGTGTGGAACCGCGGCTGGTTGCGTTCGGATCTGAGCGACCGTCCCAACTACCTGCGTCCGATCGACGACCAGCTCGTGGTGAAGCTTCGCTGGACCTTTCGGGCTTAGGCCTTGTCTTCCAATGGCTCGTTCTGGGCAAGGGCCGGAACACATGCTGCTCCAGGAGTTCGACAGGTACAGGGCCGTATACTAAGGTGAAGAAAGACGGATTTGCTCCATCTTCGGAGTTCTGACCCCATGGTTGATGTCCTGTTGTTCGTCCTGGGCACGCTGTTGTCCATTACCGTCTCCTTGATCTGGGGATTGCGTTTTCGCCGGGACGGTCTGGATTCCGTCCTTGTGGCTGCCATCGTTTTCTGGATGGCCTTGGTGGTGATTTCCCAACTCGTATTGTCGGCCTTCGGATGGCTGAAACCCTGGGCCGTCCACGGCATGGTGGGCGGGGTTTCCGCACTGTTGTTGGGATGGATGGCTGGCCGGCGCCGGTGGCTGCGGTGGCTCGTGATCGGTCTGTATCTTGCCGGAGCTCGTTCCTTGCAACGGCAACTTGGTACGCAGGAGGCAGACCTCTGGGTGGCGGCTCTGCTGATGGCTGGTCTGTCCTGGGGTCTGGGACCGCTCACCAGTGCGGCCGAGCGGTGGATGATGGGGATAGCGCTGGGTCTGGGTGCTGCCTGTAAGTACACGGGGCTCTTCCTGGTGTCAATTGTGCTGGTGATCTCATTCTTTGCAGGAGGAAGGAGAACCCTGGGAATCGCCCGTCTGATTTCCCTGTCAGGAATTCTCGCGTTGATCCTGCTGATTGCCTCGCCTCCCTACTTGCGTAACTGGGTCATTACGGGAAACCCCTGGTATCCAGGGCAGATCAGCTTGTTTGGATGGGTCTTGTTCCCGGATTCCGTGCATGGCGTGTCGTTTGGCTCTGATCAAGCGACGATTTCACTGTGGCCCTTCTTGAGGAGTTCGGCAGAGGCGCGGCTGCTCTATCTTCGAGCCGTCAGACATTACCTTTGGCTGGTTCCCCTCATCGGCCTTGCCCTGAGTCCGATAGCCCTGCTGCGCCGCCGGATGCGCAGCCCGTTGCTCGTGGTGTTGGTTGGGGCGGGGTTGATGATCGTCTTGACCTGGATCTTCCCGGCCTTTCCCCGGAAGGAGGCGGGTGGGATTCCCGATTGGTTGCAGCACGGCTACTCGATGGTGCGCTATGCCTTCGCCCCTTTTTCCCTGTTGGTGATCTCTCTGGGGGTGGTCCTGGAATCGCTCGTCTCGCGCCGATCCGCCGTTGGGACTGCATCTTCGTATCCGACAGGTGCGGGCTCGCTTCCTGAGTCTGCGGCCCGGGGAGGTCTTTCGCGTGGAAGCTTCGTCGCCGCGGGCGCGGTCGGCTTGACCGTGGCCGGCCTGGCTCTGGTCGTGGCACTTTCTCCCCGTCTCATTGAGAAGAGGCAAGCCACCCGGGTCATGCGGATGCAGGAACTGAGCGGGCAGTCTGAGGATATCACTGCCGATTGGAAGGAATTGAACCGGGAATTGTCTCACCGGGATGTGGTGGTCGAGGGGCTCTATCCCTGGTATCTGGCCGGGGATGATTTCAGCAATTTCCTGCGGATCCCCGATGCCTCGTTCGTTCCTCTCGCGCAGATGCAGATGGGTGAACTGCCCCGAGTCTACGTTTATCTCGAGAAGGAGAATACCCAGCCGCGGCATCTTGGAACTCTCCGGGAACTTGGTATTCCTCCCGGGCAGCCGTCCACCTGGAGACGGGGACGCTTCCAGGTGTGGGAATTCCGAACCGTGAAGGGGGCCGGTTCAGCCGGTGGATCGACCGGGCAGCGGCGGAGCACTCCCTAGAACATCCCCAGTTTCAGGGTGACCATCCCGAAGGCGCCGGTGGCGTCCTCGTTGCTGAGGACGGGCAGGTCGACCCCACTGACGTAGCGGTAGCCTCCACCCACCGTCAGACGCGCGAAGTCCGTGAGGTTCAGCACCAGATGGAGAGCGGGTTGGAAGACGAAGACCGAATCGGAGTCGGGGTCTTCCTCCGATCCCTCGACCGGATCGCGCAACTTGATTCCGCCCAGACCGACCAGGGCCGAGAGGGTGGGATGGACCACCGATTCGGTGAAGAAGACGTATTCGAGCTCCATTCCACCGTAGGTGAACTTCACCACCCGATCGAGATCCTCGAGGTTCTTCACGATGACATCGCTGACCATGGTGTAGAGCCCGGCGCCCAGGACCAGGTTGTGGTCGAGGATCCATCCACCCCGGCCGCCCAGGAACACTTCGTTGCTGCCGTGGAACTCGCCGATGAGGGTCAGCGGGGCGACGAAGCCTCCGGACTCGATGTGGCCGGGGAAGAGGCTTCCCGCCCAGCCGCTCGTGGGAAGGGTCATCAGAGCGATGAGGACGAAGAGAAGGCTCGATCGTTTCATGTTGAGGAATCTCCACCTGGACAGGAGTTTCGGGTCGGATATCCGCCGATCCCCTCCATTCTACTCCACCGGCGGCTGCACTGCACCTGCTGACTGCCCCGGCCATGTCCGACGGGGTCCAATGACGGCTGGAAATTCCTGGAAATGCTTGGATAATGGCCGTTGGGAATGGAAAGCAGGGCCCATTCCCTGGTTCCTGCGGCCCCGAGCGCGCGGAGGTGGAGTCCAAAGTGAGCCTCATCGGAAGACGATCGCAGAAGCAGATGGCATTCGGGTGGCTGCCGGGCCTGCAAGTGGTGATGGCGGCGGTGGCGGTGATGGTCGGTTTGTCGGCCTTCGCCGCGGTGGCCTGGGCGGCCGAGGACGCCGGAAGCGCGCCTTCGGCCCGGCCCGGCTGGGCGCTGGTGATCCACGGGGGAGCGGGGACCATCGTGCCGGATGCGATGTCCGAGGAGGATGAGGCGGCCTATCGACGGAAACTGCGTGAGGTGCTGGATCTGGGGGCGGCGATGCTGGAGGACGGCCGGTCCAGTCTGGATGCGGTCGAAGCGGTCATCCGCGCCATGGAGGATTGCCCGCTGTTCAACGCCGGCAAGGGGGCGGTCTTCACCGCCGCCGGCACGAATGAGATGGATGCCTCCATCATGGACGGCCGGACCCTGGACGCCGGCGCGGTGGCCGGAGTGAAGACCGTCAAACACCCCATCTCCGCCGCCCGGGCGGTCATGGGCCACTCGCCCCATGTGATGCTGGCCGGTGAGGGGGCCGACAGCTTCGCCGCCGAACAGGGACTGGAGATCGTTCCGCCCGACTACTTCTGGACCGAGAGACGCTGGAAGGACTACCTGCGCCGGAAGGAAGAGAGCGAGAAGGAGAGCCGTGAAGAGGGAAGCGGGTCCAACGACGAGCACGGAACCGTGGGCTGCGTCGCCCTCGACCGCAACGGGGACATCGCGGCTGGCACTTCCACCGGGGGGATGACGATGAAGATGTGGGGTCGCATCGGTGATTCGCCGATCATCGGCGCCGGCACCTATGCCGACAACGCGAGCTGCGGAGTCTCCTGTACCGGTCACGGCGAGTACTTCATCCGCAATGCGGTCGCCTATGACATCACGGCCCTGATGAAGTACCGTGGTCTCCGTCTGGAGGAGGCCACCCGCAGCGTGGTTCTCGGCAAGCTGAAGGATCAGGGAGCGGCCGGCGGGGTCATCGCGCTCGACCGGGAAGGCCATGTCTCGATGGTCTTCAACACCGCGGGGATGTTCCGGGGCTTCATCACCGCCGATGGTACGGCTCAGGTCTTTCTCTTCGGGGAAAATGAGGGCGAATCCGCCGGAAACTAGGCAAATCAGCAAATCGAACCACCATCTGTGATTCCAGGCGGCCTTCCATGTCCAAACGATCGGCACCCAGTGGACTCTCCTTGCGGCGACTCACCGACGAGGCGCTGTTGCGCCGGGTCCGTCTGGGAAGTGGAGACGAGAGCGGGCGCGCCGCAGCCTCCGAGCTCTTGGGTCGTTACCGACGGCAGGTCTATGTCTGGTGCCACCGTTTCGTGCGCGATCACGAGCGCGCGCTCGACCTGAGTCAGGAGGTCTTGCTGTCGGCCTATCGCGCCCTCGACCGTTTCGACGGGCGAAGCAGTGTGAGCACGTGGTTGTTCGCCATCGCCCGCAATCGCAGCATCAACGAACTGGCACGGCCGCACCTGCTCTGTGATCCCGAAGCCGACCCGGACGATTGCATGGCACATGGGTCGGACCCGCAGGACGAATTGCTCGAACGGGAGGACGAGGAAGCACTTCTTCAACTCATCCAGAATCACCTGGATGAAGAGGAACAACGGGCCCTCTGGATGCGTTGTTTCGAGAGGATGCCAGTGGATGTCATCACCCAGGCTCTCGATCTGCAAGGCGACGGCGCGCGCGTGGTCCTGCAACGTGCCCGCCGGAGATTGCGACGGGCTCTCTCGGAACGCGCCGAGCAGGAGGATGCATCGTGAGTGAGCACTGTCTTTCGATGAGTGAACTGGAAAGCGTACCGCGGATGGATCGGAACGATCCCCGGCGCATCCATGCCGAGCGCTGTCCCCGCTGTTCGGCTCTTCTGGCTGCACTGCGACTGTTCAACGACCCTTCCCGGCCCGCCCCCGGGGCGAGGGTCGAAGACGCCGAGCGGCGACTGGCCGAGTTTCTCGATCCCCGACGTCTTCCTGCGCTGAAGGGCCGGCGCAGTGCGAAGCGGCAATGGTGGCTGCTGGGTGCCGTGGCGGCCGTGCTCGTCATCTCCATCTCGCTTCCCCGCTTCGCGGCCCAGCACACTTCCTCACCGGTTCCACTGCGGGGTGAAGCGTCCCTGCCGCCGGCGCCGGTGAAGGGGGAGGCGGTATGGAATGAGGATGGAGGCCTCGACCTCAGATGGCCTGCTTTCTCCGATTCCGAGCGGGTGGACGTGGTCTTCTATGCCCTCGACCTGAGTGAGATCGCCCGCATTCCCGCACCCGAGGGCGACCATCTCCACCTCGATCCGACGGATCTGCCGCCATCTCTTCGCCGGGGGGAGATCCTCCTGTGGTCGGCGGTGGCCGTGGGCCGAGACGGGCGGCAGGTTCACACCGCCCGCCAGATGCTCCAGCGATGATCCGATCCCGAGCCCTTCTTCTTCTGCTGCTGATGACGCTGATGGCGGTGACGGCTCCATGCCGCGCCGCCGGGCGTCCAGCTGTCCTGGCCGAGTTGGACAGCTTGTGGGCGGCCGGACTTCGGGAGGAATCGCTCGGTCGTGGCGAGCTCGCCCTGCAGCAGAGTCGAGCCGAAGAGGACTCGGCCGCGCTGTCCTTGCTGCTGATCCAACAGGGTGCGCGCCGATTGTCCATGGGGCAGGCCCCCCTGGCCGAACCCCTCTTGCGGGAGGGACTGCATCTGGCGCGGTCCGAAGGCGATTCGCTGCTCGCCTGCAAGGCCCGGCGCTGGTTGAGCCTGGCGGTGGGACTGCTGGGAGAGCGGGAAGAGGCCCGCCGGCTGTACGATGAACTGCTGGACTGTGCCGATCGCCTGGGAGAGCCGGCCCTGCAGGGATGGGCGCATGTCGGGATGGGATGGGACGCGGCCCAGAGGGGGGATTTCCCCCGTTCACAGGAACACTACGAGGATGCGGTGCGTCTCTTCCAGCGGGCGGGACGGATCGACGGAGAGGTATGGGCCCTGAACGGAGTGACCCTGGCTCGGCGCAATCAGGGGGATCTGGAGGGGGCCCGGCTGGGGTATCGGCGGGTGGTCGAACTCGCCCGGAGCCACCATGTGCCGATGGTGGAAGGCATCGCCCTGAACAATCTGGCGAACCTGGAATGGACCGTCGGCGATCCGGGGCGGGCGATGCGGGAGTTCGCCGAGGCGGCGGCCTTCCATCTGCAGAGAGGCCAGTACCGGGAGGCGATCTTCCCCCGCATCAACCTGGCCCAATGTCTGGCCGAGATGGGTGATTCTGCGGCGGCGCGCGACACCCTGTTGTCCTGTCTCGAAGCGAGCCGGCAGATGCGCGCTCCCGATCTGGAGGCGATCGCCCTGGAGAGCCTGGGTCAGCTGAGTCTTCGGAAGGAACGATGGGAGGACGCCGCTTCGCTCTTCCGGCGGGCGTTGCGTTTGAGCGAGGGCCTTCAGTTCGAGGCGGCCCGCAACAGCATGCTCGGGCTCAGTGAGTCCCTGGCCGGCCGGGACAGCAGCATGGCTGCCCTGCGGGTGCTCGATGCGGGGCGACAGTGGTGCCGTCAGAGCGTCGAGGATGTGTTCTGTGCGCGTCTGGAGCTGGCTGTCGGCCGGCGGCGGCTCGAGCTGGGGGATCCAGCCGGCGCCCTCGAGGATCTTCGACGGGCCGATACGATCGCCGCCAGCAGTGGGGTCCAGGCCCTGCGCCTTGCGGTGTTGACCTCCACTGCCGAGGCCCTGCGCCGGCAGGGACGAAGGGACGAGGCCCACCGGGTCCTGGAGCGGGCGGTAAAGGTGTGGCAAGCCGAGCGTGGACTTCCGGCCGATCCGGACTGGCGGGCATTGCGGGGAGCGCAGGGGCGCAGACTCTTCACCGAACTGGCGCGTTCGTGGCTCGAGCGACCCGGCGGAGAGACCACTGCCTTCGACCTGTTGCAACGTTACAAGGGTCACAGTCTCCTCGAACGGATGCAGGGTCCCCTGGTGGCTTCCCCCGACTCGCTCGATTCACGGAAGATCGATTCCGCCTCTCTGCAGTCGAAGGTATTGAGAGAAGGTGAACTTTTCATCGACGCCTATCTCGGACCTTCGGTTTCGGTCGTCTTCGCCGTCGATCGCGATCGTTGCCGGGCCTGGCTGTTGCCGGCCGAGGGCGAACTCCGTCCTCGTCTGACCCGCTTGATCGAGGAACTCTCCCAGCCACAGGGCGGGCTGTCCCCCGACGATTTCGCTCCGATCAGCCGGGCCGTGGCCCACGAACTCTTCGGCCCCATCGAGGACGATCTGCCGAAGCATGCGCGCGTCTTCTTCTCACCCGACGGGATCCTGAACCTCCTGCCTCCAGCCCTCTTCGAGACGCCCGGCGGACCGCGTTGGAGCCGCATCTCCTCGGCTGGCCTGCTCGCCTCGCTGCGGATGGAGGGCGAGCGGGGCGAAGATGCGGCAAGAGGAGTGGACGCGGAGGCCACCGCTGGCCATGCCATCCTGCTCGTGTCCACCGAAGGTGGCCTGGGCGGCCTGCGTCTGCCGGGCGCCGAGAGGGAGATGCGTTGGCTGAGCCGGCGCTTCCAGGGCGTGTGCAGGGTGGAAGGTTTCGAAGAAGACCCGGGCGGGCAGATCCTCCACGTGGCCGCCCACACCATCGCCGATGACCGCCGGCCGTGGCGTTCGAGAATCATCCTCGGACCCGCCAGGAGTGTGAGCGCCCACGAGTTGATGCAGCAACACAGTGGAACCGGTCTGGCGGTCCTGGCGGGCTGTGCCTCGGGCGCGGGAATGACCCTCTCGGGTGAGGGCGTGCAGAGCCTGTCGACGGCCCTGATGGTGGGAGGGACGCGCACGGTGGTGGCTACCTTGTGGGCGGTCCAGGACGAGGCGACCTTCGATTTCATGCGGCGGTTCTACGAAGAGCTGGCGGGGGGTGCCAGCGCGGGTGAGGCCATCTACCGAACCCGGCAGCGTTTCCGGGTGGACGGAGAGTGGAGACACCCCTTCTACTGGGCGGCCTTCGTCCTCGATGGGGATCCCGATTCGAGGGTGGTCCTGCGCCGTCGCCCGCTCCTGGCGCGTCCGGGGGTCTGGGCCGCCGTCCTTGCCTTGTTGATGGTACCCCTGGTCGCGCGATCGCTGCGCTCCCGCCCGTGAGACACGCTCCTGGGGGACGGATTCCCTGCGCCCCGTCCGTGGACACGCCTGTGGAGGACCGATTCCCTGCGGTTTTCTCCGGGGGCTTCGTTCGACCAACGAATTTTCCGTGTCCGGCGTGTGATTTCTCCCCTCCTGGCGTGTCCAAGACCTCGGAGGCGCCCATCTGAAGGCTCCTCCGCCCGGTGATCGGAGGTCTTGGCCCGTCCGGCGTCCTTCGCGGTCCACGCTGTCTTCGGCTGCCCATGGCAACGACCCTGCCCGGTCATCTCCAGTCGTGTACGTTTCTCGTGGGAGAGCTTGGCATGTCACGTATTCGTCGCGTCCTTCCGATTCTCATCGCCTTCCTCATCGGGATCCTCCTGCTTCCGGCCTCGTCCGTCCGGGCCCAGAACGCGCCCCCGGCCCACAGTTGCGTGGCCAACACCCAGCTCCCCTGGGGTTTCCAGATGTGGCAGGACCAGAGAGGCTGGATGGGAATCGCGGTGTCCCCTCAACTTCCCCACGAGTTCGATGTGTATCTGGAGGTCCTGCAGGGAAACACCATGGCCGATACGACGGCCTACTCGCCCCGCGTGCTGTCGACGATCTCCGGCGAGACCAACTTCCTGGTGAAGGACTTCTCCACCGAGCCGGACCAATGGCTCTTCGCCAAGGCGTGGACCTATCCCGAACAGAGTCTCGGCTACGTCGTCGAGTGGGACTCGGGTCAAGGCGCCCTGCCCATCGACACGCCGCAGAGCTTCGGCTACGGCGGAATCTCCTTCGATTGCGGCCTCATCCGCGTCTTCAAGGTCGCACTGGATGCCGGCCAGAGGTACCACTTCTATCTCACCCGCGAACACGAGGACGAGGATGTGCGGATGGCCTTGCTGTGGTCGGGTTCTCAGCTCGATGGATGGGCGAATCGAGGCGACGCGCTCTTCGAGAAGGCGGCCGACACGCCCACCTCGGCGGTGCCCTACACCTTCACCGCCGGCCACACCGGCAACTACGCGCTGGTGGTGTTCATGAACGACATGACCGTCGGCGGCGGCGATTACACGGTGAGTTTCGAGGAGTACAATCCTCCGGTGAACGCCCCCGATCTGGTGGTGAGATCGATCGATCCCGACTACGTCAGTTACGGTTCCAGTGTCACGGCGACGATCCATCTGTACAATCAGGGTGAGGCAGCTGCTCCCAGTTGTGTCACCCAGGTCAGCCTCGACGGGGCGGTGAGTTGCGCGAGCGTCGCTACGCCCGCAATCGGGGTGGGCGAGTGGGCGACGGTCACCTGCAACCTGGGAACGCCTTCGGCGGGAACCCATACCATCACCGCTGCCGTCGATTTCGGGAATGAGATCGACGAAGAGGACGAGGCCAACAATACGCTCTCGGAAACCCTCTGGGTGCAGTCGACCGGCGGACCGGATCTCGTCATCGCCGAGGTGGGTCCGACCACGGTGGTTCCCAACCAGCCCTTCCAGGTGAACGTGGTGGTCCGCAACGATGGAAACGCCACTGCCGGCGCAACCACCACCGATTACTCGATCGACTCGGGATTGTTCGATCTCCAGTTGCCGACCCCGTCGCTGGCTCCCGGAGACACTGCCCGACTCAGCGGCACCATCTCCGGTCTGTCCGAAGGTCTGCACGATGTGGTGGCAGTGGCCGACTACGACGATGTGGTCAACGAGTCGAATGAATTCAACAACGGTGCCCCCTTCACGATCCAGGCGGAGGGGCCGAACCTGGTGATCGACTCGATCACACCGACGCAGGTCTACGGCGAAGGCGCTCCGGACTTCCAGATCGTCGTCCACAACACGGGCAATGGGTCTTCGGACTACAGCTACACCCGTCTGCAGGTGGATGGGGTCTCCGAGTGCAGCGCCATCTACACGCCTGCGCTGGCGTCGGGGGCGACGGTCACCGTGGAATGCCCCGGTTCGACGCTCGATCCCGGGGAGCACACCGTCACCGCCTACGCGGACGTCACCCATATCGTCCTGGAGAGCAACGAGAACGACAACACTCGGACCATCGTCACCGAGATGATTCCGACCTCCGTCACGGTCTACGCTGATGGATCGGGCTACTACGCCACCATCCAGGAGGCGATCGACGACATGCCCGCCGGCAGCGAGATCCTGCTGGTCGGCGGAGAGGTCTACTCCGGCCCCGGCAACCGCGACCTGGATTTCCACGGCAAGAACCTGACCGTCATCGGAGCCCTCGGCGGCGGCGCGATCATCGACTGCGGAGGCAACCCCGAGGAGGCGCACCGGGCCTTCACCTTCCATTCGGGAGAGGGCCGGGACGCGGTGGTGTCCAATCTCATCATCACCAACGGCTGGAATGAGTATGGGACCGGCGGGGGAATCTTCATCGGCAACGCCGAACCCACCATCGAGAAAACGGTCATCCACCATTGCCACGCCGATGTCGGCGGGGCGATCGGCTTCTCCTCGGACTATGACTCCTACCATCCCTTGATCCAGGAGTGCACCCTGACCAAGAACTCGGCCAATAGTGGGGACGCGGTGTATCTGGCCAAGGACAGCGCTCCAGACTTCAACCGCTGTCTGATCGTCAGCAACTACGGCACCACCGGAGCCATCGTGTGCAATACGGACCTGGGGACCCCTCACCCCTCCTTCTCCTGCACCGACATCTGGGGCAACGGGGGAGGCGACTGGGTCGGTTGCGTCAGTTCGTTGCTGGGGGTGGACGGCAACATCAGCAAGAATCCCCTGTTCTGTGACTTCGCCAACGACGTCTACACCCTGGCTTCGAATTCACCGTGTTCGTCCGACGTGAACGCAAGCTGCGGCAGGATCGGAGTATACGACGCCGAATGCGGTCCGATGGGTGGAACCATCCGATCGGTCAAAGCCGATGGAAGCGGCGAGTATCTCACCATCCAGCAGGCGATCAACGCCAGCGTGGACGGGGACATCGTCGAGCTTGACGATGGAACCTACACCGGTACCGGGAACTACGAGATCAACCCCCTGGGGCGGAAGATCATCATCCGTTCGGCCAGCGGCGATCCCCATGCCTGCCTCGTCGATGGCCAGGACACGTATCAGCTCTTTCGCTTCGTCAACGGAGAGACACCGGAGACCACGGTCGAGGGCATCGGCATCGTCAACGGAGCGGCGGCCAACGGTGCGGGAATCTACTGTGAGGCCTCCTCGCCCACCCTGATGAACCTGTATGTCGCCGGCAATGACGCCACGGAGGATGGCGGTGGCCTGTTCTGCACCGACCATGCGTCACCGATCGTGGAGAACTGCACCTTCGACAAGAACAGCGCCTATGACGATGGAGGAGGCCTGTACGCCTATGATTGGTCTTCTCCGATCGTGCGCGGATGCAGCTTCATCTACAATCAGGCCACCGACCGTGGGGGTGGTGCCCTCTTCGTGGTGAACAGTTTCCCCGAACTCGATGACTGTGAATTCCGGGAGAACGCGGCGGCCAACGGGGGCGGTCTGATCTTCGTCTATGCCTACGGTCCAGTGCGCCACTGTCAGTTCCACGAGAATACCGCCGACTATGGCGGGGCCATCCAATGTTACGGAAATGCCCAGGTGAGCTTCACGAACTGCACGATGAACGGCAACGAAGCGGCACAAGGGGCATGCCTGTATCTGCGTGGGAATTCCTCACCGACCATCGAGGCGTGCATCCTCTCCTTCGGCCAGGAAGGAGCGGCCATCGATCGCTACAGCGACGACTGCAATCCCACGCTCAGTTGCACCGATATCTATGGCAATACCCTGGGTGATTGGACCGCCATCATTTCCGATCAGTTCGAGCTGCGGGGAAATTTCAGCGAGAATCCCCTGTTCTGTGACGCCGGCAACGGCGACCTCACTCTCCGGGGGGATTCGCCCTGTGCGATGGCCAACAACGTCGAATGTGGTCAGGTGGGTGCTCTGCCTGTGGGCTGCTTGGGTTCGTGGCTGGTGCGGGCGGATGGAAGCGGAGATTTCGCCACCATCCAGGAGGCGATCGACGCAGCGGTGGATGGTGAAAGCGTCGTGCTCGCCGACGGGACGTTCACCGGAGACGGCAATCGTGATCTGGACTTCAAGGGTAAGGAGATCACCATCCACTCCCAGAGCGGAAACGCGAAATACTGCATCATCGATTGCCAGGCGGACGCTGATCATCCCCACCGTGGATTCTTCTTCGGGAGTGGGGAGACGGCGAATTCGGTTCTGAAGAACGTGACCATCCGCAATGCCTGGTCCACCTATGGAGGAGGAATGCGGATCGACAGCGCCAATCCCACCATTCAAGGAGTGATCTTCGATGGGAACGGCGGTGGTGACGGTGGCGCCATCATCCTGGCCAACGCTTCGCCGGTGATCGAGGACTGCATCTTCGAGGACAACGAGGTCACCGACGCCGGTGGCGCGATCTACGCCAACGCCAGCTATCCACAGATCTCCGGCTGTGTCTTCAAGGGCAACAGCGCCCACTGGGGTGGCGGGGCCCTGTACAACCAACACGCCGGTCCCAACCTCATCGACTGTCGCTTCGAGAACAACCATTCGAACTACTGGGGCGGCGCCGTCCACAGCCGCTACAGCGAGAGCAATCCCCACTTCAACAACTGCCTCTTCGTGGGCAACAACGCACCCTACGGCGGTGTGGCCTACGGGCGGGAAGAATCGTATCCCACCTTCACCGATTGCACCTTCAGCGGCAATTATTCCTCGAATGGGGCGGTGGCCCATCTCGTCTCCAGTGCCCTGATCAATCTGACGCGTTCGATCGCCGTGTTCTCCACCGATGGTTCGGCGGTGACCACCGACGGCACCGGTACGGCATACGTCTTCTGCTCGGATGTGTACGGAAACGCGGGCGGCGACTGGGTGGACGGTCTGGACGGACTGCTCGCCGGCAGCGACAACTTCTCGGCCAACCCCTCCTTCTGTGACCTCCACAGTGGGGACTACAGCCTGGCGAGCAATTCGCCCTGCCTGGCCTCACGCAGCCCCTGCGGATTGCAGGTGGGCGCCTTCGACCTGGGCTGCGTCCTGACCGACGTGCCCGACACCCCCCAGCTCGCGGTGGACCATCTCGTGCTGGAGGCGGCAGTGCCGAATCCCTTCAATCCCCGCACCACCATCGCCTTCACGCTGCCACGGGCCGGCGCGGTGGATCTGAACATCTACAGCGCCGATGGGCGCCGGGTGAAGCTTCTCGTACATGAGTCCCTGGGCGCCGGCCGCCACGAGGTGATCTGGACCGGAACCGACGATCAGGGAAGCTCGGTGGCCTCCGGGGTCTATCTGGTGAAGCTGAGGGCCGGGGGGGAGGTGAAGGTGGGCAAGCTGGCGCTCATCCGTTGAGAGCGCAGACGGGCCCTGTTTCCCCGATTTCCATTATTTTCCACGATTTACACGGGGGCGTGTGATTCACCCCTCCCTGCGGTGTCCTAGACTCCGACCGCCTTTGGTCCATATCCGTCCTATCCACCTGGGGAGAGAGTGTCATGTCACGCACCCGCCGCATCCTGTTTCCGCTTCTGGCCCTGGTGGGAATCCTGTTTTCCGCGGTCCCGGCGGCGCGGGCCCAGAACGAGCTGCTGCCCCAGCAGTGTTTCGGTAACACCGTCTTGCCGTGGGGATTCCAGGCGTGGCAGGACCAGAGGGATTGGATGGGCATCGCGGTGGCCCCGAACCCCCTGCTGAACGACGTGTACCTGGAGATCATGCAGGGCGAGAGCTGGACCGACACGACGGCCTACTCGCCCCGGGTGGTCTCGACCCAGTCGGTCGCGGTGAACTTCCTGGTGAAGGATTTCTCCACCGTCGAGGACCAATGGGTCTTCGTGAAGACGTGGACCGATCCGCCCCAGAACCTCGGTTACGTGATGGACTGGGATCCGGGCCAGGGCGCTCTGCTTATCGACGAGGAACACACCTACGATTACGGGGGAATCACCTACGAATGCGGCCTCATCCGTGTCTTCAAGGTCGCATTGAACGCCGGTCAGCAGTACCACTTCAATCTCATCCGTGACGAGGCGGGTGACGATGTCCGGATGGCCCTGCTGTGGTCGAGCGATCTGCCGGACGGCTGGGTGGCGCGCAGTGACGCGCTCTTCGAGAAGTTGGCTGACACACCGGGTGCCGCCACGCCCACCACCTTCACCGCAAGCAATACGGGCAACTACGCACTGGTCGTGTTCGTGAACGACGTGGGAGCCAGCGGCGGCGAGTACACCGTCAGCTTCGAGGAATACGATCCCCCGGTGAACACCCCCGACCTGCTGGTGGATTGGATCGGGCCCGGTTCGGCCACCTATGGCAGTTCCGTGACCGCCGAGATCCATCTGAAGAACCAGGGAACCGCCGCTTCTTCCGCCTGTGTCACCCAGGTGAGTCTCGACGGTTCAGTGACGTGTGCCGGCATCGCCACGCCGGCGATCGGCGCCGGAGACTGGGCTACGATCAACTGTTCGCTGGGGACGCCGGCGGTGGGCTCACACACCATCAGCGTCACCGTGGACTCCGACGACACGGTGGCCGAGGCCGACGAGGACAACAACACCTCCTCGAGCAGTCTTTCGATCCTGGCGCCGGGGGCCGCCGACCTGATCGTCACCGAGGTGAGTCCGAGCACGACCGTTCCGAACCACTCCTTCGTGGTGAGTGTGTCGGTCCAGAATATCGGAGCTTCCAGCGCCCCGGCTTCCACCACTCTCTACTGGACCGATTCAGGCGCCGTCTCCCTTCATCTCGCCACGCCTGCTCTGGGTCCGGGCGACACCGTCAAACTCAACGGTACGGTATCCGGTCTGTCCGAAGGGTCGCACGGTATCGTCGTGCTGGCCGACTACGACGATCAGGTCAGCGAATCCGATGAGAACAACAACCGCTACGAGTTCAACCTGGTCGCCGAAGGTCCGAACCTGGTGATCGACTCGATCACACCGACGACGGTCTACGGGGACGGGGAGCCGAATTTCCAGATCACCATCCGCAATACGGGGACCGTCGATTCCGGCAGCAGCCATACCGGGTTGTGGGTCGATGGAGATGTCGAATGCGGCGCCATCTCCACCGCTCCGGTTCCCGCCGGGGGGACTCTCACGGTGGTTTGCCCTGGTACCTCGCTCGAACCCGGTGATCACACCGTCATGGCCCAGGCGGATGTCACCAGCGCCGTTGCCGAGAACGACGAGAGCGACAATTCCCTGGCCGTGGCAGTGGAGATGGTTCCGACCGCCACCGTGGTCTACGCCGACGGATCGGGTTACTACGCCACCATCCAGGAGGCGGTCGACGCCATGCCCTCGGGCAGTCAGGTCATGCTCGTCGGCGGTGAGGTCTATTCCGGTGTGGGCAACCGCGACATCGACTTCCACGGAAAGAATCTGACGGTGGTCGGGGCCTTCGGCGGCGGCGCGATCATCGACTGCGGGGGCAATCCCGAGGAGACGCACCGGGCCTTCTACTTCCATTCGGGAGAAGGGCTTACGGCGGTGGTGAGCCGGATCGTCATCACCAACGGTTGGAACGAGTACGGGGCGGGAGGGGGGATCTTCATCGGCGACGCCCAGCCCACCATCGAACTGTGCGTCATCCACCATTGCCACGCCGACGTGGGAGGGGCGATCGCCTTCTCCACGGACAACGATCTCTATCACGCGATGATCGACGGCTGCACCTTCACCAAGAACTCCGCCGACCTGGGCGAAGCCGTCTACCTGTCCAGGAACAGCGCTCCCCAGTTCCGCCGCAGCCTCATCGCCAGCAACTACGGGAGCACCGGAGCCTATTACGGAGACACGAATCTGGGAGAACCCCATCCCTCTTTCAGTTGTACCGACATCTGGGGCAATGGGGGAGGCGACTGGGTCAACGGGATCGAACTGTTGTTGGGAACCAGCGGCAACATCAGCTCGGACCCCCTGTTCTGTGACTTCTCCAATGACGACTACACACTGGCCTCGAATTCACCGTGTGCGTCCGAGGTGAACGAGAGCTGTGGCCAGATCGGGGTCTACGGCGCCCAGTGCGGTCCGATGGGCGGCACCATCCGTTCGGTCAAGGCCGACGGGACCGGAGCCTATCCGACCATCCAGTCCGCGATCGACGACTGCGTCGACGGGGACATCGTGGAGCTGGCCGACGGAACCTATACCGGTACCGGCAACTACGAGATCGACACCCAGGGCCTGAGAATCGTCATCCGTTCGGCCAGCGGCGATCCCTTGGCCTGCCGTATCGACGGCCAGGAGACCCATCAACTCTTCCGCTTCGTCAACGGGGAAACGCCGGAGACCACCGTTCAGGGAATCGGGGTCTTCAGCGGTCTGGCCTCGAGCGGAGCCGGCATCTACTGCGAGGCCGCCTCGCCCACCCTGCTGAACCTGTACATCGCCGACAACAACGCCACGGGGGACGGCGGTGGTCTGTACTGCACCGATCACGCCTCTCCCGTCGTCCAGGATTGTATTTTCGAGAACAACGCCGGCTACGACGACGCCGGCGGAATCTACGCCTACGATTGGTCCTCGCCGAAGATCCACGGCTGCAAGTTCATCGGGAATCTGGCCACGAATCGTGGAGGCGGAGCGCTCTTCGTGGTGAACAGCTTCCCCGAACTCGATGGTTGTACCTTCCAGGGCAACGAAGCGGCCAACGGCGGCGGCGTGGACTTCGTCTATGCCTACGGTCCGGTCACCAATTGTGTGTTCTGGTCCAACTCGGCCGACTACGGCGGAGCAGTCCAATGTTACGGGAATGCACATTCCGATTTCACCAACTGCACCATGTACGACAACGCGTCGGCGCATGGGGCGGGTGTGTACATGAGGTCCAACGCTTCGCCGACCTTCGCGTCATGTATTCTCTCTGCCGGACGCAACGGAGCGGCCGTCGACCGCTACGCGGATGACTGCAATCCCGTCTTCAGCTGCAGTGACATCCACGGGAATGCCCTGGGCGACTGGACCACGTTCATCTCCGATCAGCTCGGAGTCGACGGGAACTTCAGCGCCGATCCTCTGTTCTGCGATCGTGCCAATGGAAACCTGACCCTGCGGGGAGACTCTCCCTGCGCAGCGGTGAACAATGTCGAATGCGGCCAGGTGGGTGCGCTGGGCGTAGCCTGCACCGGCTCGTGGCTGGTTCGGGCAGATGGAAGCGGAGATTTCGCCACCATCCAGGAGGCGATCGACGCAGCGGTGGATGGGGAAAGCGTCGTGCTCGCTGACGGGTCGTACACCGGAGACGGCAATCGCGATCTCGACTTCAAGAGCAAGGAGATCACCGTCCGCTCCCAGAGCGGGAACGCCTCGGACTGCATCATCGACTGCAAGGCCAGCTCCAGCGACGCGCACAAGGCCTTCTATTTCATCCATGGCGAGACAGCGAACTCGGTCCTGGAGAACGTGACCATCCGCAATGCCTGGGGTACCTATGGCGGTGGCATGCGGATCGACAGCTCCAGTCCCACCATTCGAGGAGTGATCTTCCAGTGGAACGGCGGCGGCGACGGTGGCGCAATCATCCTGGCCAACGGGGCGGCACCGCTGATCGAGGACTGCGTCTTCGAGGACAACGAGGTCAGCGATGCCGGCGGCGCGATCTACGCGAATGCCAGCGCTCCGCAGATCGTCGGCTGCGTCTTCAAGGGCAACAGCGCCTATTGGGGCGGTGGCGCCCTGTACAACCAGAGTTCCACTTCCAGTCTCACCGACTGCCGTTTCGAGAACAACAGTTCGGACCACTGGGGTGGGGCAGTGCACAACCGCTACAGTGAGAGCGCTCCGACCTTCGACGACTGTGTTTTCGTGGGAAACACGGGGGCTACCGGGGGGGCGGTCTATGGACGGGACGCATCACACCCCGTTTTCACCGCCTGCACCTTCAGCGGGAACTCCTCGCCGAGCGGCGCGGCGGCCTATCTGGCCTCCAGTGCGGAAATCGATTGGACGCGCTCGATCCTCGTGTTCGCCTCGAGTGGCTCGGCGGTGACCGGCGACGGTACCGGTGTCGTCCACATCTCGTGCTCCGATGTCTACGGCAATGCCGGCGGCGACTGGGTGAACGATCTGGACGGTCTGCTGAGTGGCAGTGACAACTTCTCGGCCAACCCCTCCTTCTGTGACCGCTACGGCGGCGACTACAACCTGGCCAGCAACTCACCGTGCCTGGCCCAGCACAGTCCCTGTGGATCGCAGGTGGGAGCCTTCGATCTGGGATGCGTGCTCACCGATGTCCCGGAGACCCCACAGGCGGTCGTGAGCGAGCTCGTGCTGGAGGCGGCCGTGCCGAATCCCTTCAATCCCCGCACCACCATCGCCTTCTCGCTGCCGCAGGGTGGGCCGGTGGATGTGGTGATCTACAGTGCCTCCGGGCGGCGGGTGACCGTCCTGGTCCATGAAGAGATGGGAGCGGGCCGCCACGAGGTGGTGTGGAATGGAACGGATGATCGTGGAAGAGAGGTGGCCTCTGGTGTCTACCTGGTGCAAGTGAGGGCGAAAGGACAGGCGAAAGTGCGCAAGCTCGGCCTGGTGAGGTGAGAAAACAGTGGGGGACCCTGGACAAGACACACGGAATGTGGTCTTCTGGTAGTGAGCCGGTTTGTCACCAGTCATTTCGTGTCAGGTCCCTCTGATGACGCGTACGAACCGAAAGATCCATCCACGGCGGCACGACGGAACACTTCGGTTCCCGTGTGATGATTCTTCGCCCGATCCCCAACGATCCCTGAGTACAGACGGAATACTCAGTTGATGGATCCACCCGGTGCCCATTCAGGCACCGGGCGCTTTGGCTGCGCGCCATCGGCGGAATGCTGACCGACCTCCCTCGCCGAGGGTAAGGGCCGGCAACCGGCTACCTCTGTTCCTCTCGCATCTCTGGAGGTAGACGCGCATGAATCCAAGACACAGGTACCTTGCCTTGGTCCTGGTCCTGCTCCTGCTGTTGCCCGCAGTGGCGGCATGGGCCGACCCGCCGGCGAATGGACACGTTCCCGATCGGGTCATCATCAAGTTCAAGGCGAATGCGTCACAGCATGACAAGGATCTCATCCTGAGAGACCTGGGTGCGAAACACCTGAAACACTTCAAGAGAATCAAGTCGGACCTGGAAGAGATCTCCGGAGTATCCGTGGAGGACGCCGTGCAGCGCTATCACGGCAACCCGAAGATCGAGTTCATCGAGCCCGACTACGTTCTCACCGCCGATGATGTTCCCAACGATCCGATGTTCGATCAGCTCTGGGCGATGCAGAACACCGGTCAGACCGGTGGAACTCCGGGAGCCGACATCAGTGCGGTGAACGCATGGGATGTGTTCACCGGGAGCGAGGATGTGGTGATCGGAGTGATCGACACCGGTGTGGATTATCTCCATCCCGATCTCGCCGCCAATATCTGGACCAATCCGGGCGAGATTCCCGGCAACGGCATCGATGACGACGGCAACGGTTTCGTCGATGACATCCATGGCTGGGACTTCATCAACGATGACAACGATCCGATGGACGACAACGGCCATGGTACCCACACCTCGGGTACCATCGGTGCGATCGGAAACAACGGGATCGGGGTCACCGGCGTCAACCATACGGTCAAGATCATGGCGTTGAAGTTCCTCAGCGCCAGCGGATCAGGTTCGACCTCCGACGCCATCGACTGTATCGAATACGCCACGATGATGGGTGTCCGCCTCACCAGCAACAGTTGGGGTGGCGGTGGATACTCCGAAGCGATGCGGCAGGCGATCGCCGACGCGGGGGCGGCGGGCGTGCTCTTCGTTGCCGCGGCGGGCAACTCCAGCTCGAACAACGATGTCAACCCGCACTATCCCTCGTCCTACGACCTGGACAACATCGTCTCGGTCGCGGCCACCGATCACAACGATGAGCTGGCCAGCTTTTCCTGCTACGGTCCGACCTCGGTCGATCTCGCCGCTCCGGGAGTGGACATCCTGAGCACCCTGCCCGGCAATGCCTACGGCACGCACAGCGGGACCTCGATGGCGACGCCTCACGTCTCCGGCGTGCTGGGGTTGGTCTTCGGCCGCTTCCCCGGCATCTCCGCCCTGGACGCGAAGGCGCTCGTTCTCGATGCGGTCGATCCGGTGGCCTCGCTCGACGGAGTGGTCCTGACCGGGGGACGGTTGAACGCATTCTGGCCGATCGCCGAGCCCGACAGCATCCCGCCCGATCCGGTGAGTGATCTGGTGGCGGCGCAGACGGGTTCGAACTGGGTCGATCTGGAGTGGACCGCCACCGGCGACGACGGTCACACCGGACAGGCCAGCCGTTACGAGATGCGGTATTCGACCTCTCCCATCGATGAGTTCAATTGGGAGGGAGCGACGCTTGCGCCCGGCGTACCTCATCCTGGAATGCCCGGGACACCCGAGCAGATGCGGGTGCAGGGTCTCGATTTCAATACCGCATACTACTTCGCGGTGAAGGTCCTCGACGAGTTCGGAAATGCCTCCGCCGTTTCGAACGTGGCCATGGCCACCACCCTCGGTGCGCCGGACATCGACGTTACTCCGGCCACCCTGGCCGAGGCCCTGATGACCGGTGAGACCTCGACGCAGACCCTGACCATCCACAACGTGGGTGAAGGGACACTGGACTTCGACGTGCCGACGCCGGCCCTGATCGGGATTCCTCCGACCATCCACAGCTTCACCGAGGTGGGCAAGGGCTGGCCGGACACCCGCAGCGGCGACGAGGTCGTCACCGATAGCGGAGGCCCCGACGGCTACGGCTATCGATGGGTGGACAGCAACGATGCCTTCGGACCGGCCTTCGACTGGGTGGACATCTCCGCCGTCGGATCGGTCGCGTTGACCACCGGCGACGACGAGTCGGTCGGACCCATCGACATTGGTTTCGACTTCCCCTTCTATGAGGGATCGTTCAGCCAATTCTACGTCTGCTCGAACGGCTACATCAGCCTCTCGAGCAATCAGGCTTCGTATCAGAACCAGCCGCTGCCCACCCCAGGGGCTCCACCCCACATGATCGCTCCGTTCTGGGACGATCTGACGGTGGCTTCCGGGACGGTCTACTACTACTACGACGGATCACGGCTCATCGTGCAGTGGGACGGTGTCCTGCACTACGGATCGGGAGGTCCCTATACCTTCCAGGCCATGCTCTATCCCGACGGCAGCTTCCGCTTCCAGTATCTCGACATGGCTGATCCGGTGAACGAAGCCACCATCGGCTGGCAGAACGGCACCGGAACCGACGGGCTGCATGTGGCCTTCAACACGGCCTACGTGCAGAACGGTCTGGCCGTCGAGGTGCAGGCGGTTCCTCAGTGGGTGACCGTGAGTCCCGACCGGGGAACGGTCTGGGCGCCGGGAACCGCAGTTCTCAACGTCGACTTCGACGCCACCGGCCTGATGGGCGGCGACTACGACGGGATCATCCGCATCCTGAGCAATGATCCCGACGAGCCGGAGTTCCAGGTACCCGTCCAGCTTTCGGTGACCGGAGCGCCGGACATCGCGGTGAACCCCGAATCGCACGACTACGGGGAACTCTTCCTTGGAGCCTCCGCCACTGCTGATTTCACCGTGAGCAATATCGGAACCGACGATCTGACGATTTCGTCGCTCACCGTGGGGGATGCCGCATTCTCCGTCCTCAACGAGTCCTTCGTTCTGCACCCGAGAGAGACGCGTGTGGTGACGGTGACCTTCACTCCGGCCATGGCCCAGTTCTACTCGACCAGTCTGGAGATCGCTTCGGACGACCCGGGTGATCCGGTGATCAGCGTTCCGCTCAGCGGAACCGGCCTGGAACCGCCGGAGTTCTCGGTGACCCCGAACTCGCTGGTCTCGGACCTCTATACCGGTGAGAACGAGACCCAATCGCTCGAGCTGGGCAACACCGGCGGAAGCGATTTCGAGTATACCCTGAGCGTCGATTTCCACGCCGACGTGACCGTCCACGAGTCGGTCGAACTGGGCAAGGAGGAGATCGACACGCGGACGGGGACGCCGGTCATCGACGGACAGGGCGGTCCGGACAACTACGGCTATCGCTGGATCGACAGCGATGAGGCCGGAGGACCTCTCTTCAACTGGGTGGAGATCTCCGGTACCGGGACGCCGGTGACGACGATCACCGGCGACGACCACAACTGGGGCCCGTTCCCCATCGGTTTCGAGTTCCCGTTCTACGGGAACGCCTTCACCGAGTTCCGGGTGTGCAGCAACGGCTGGGTGAGTTTCACCTCCACCTCGACCGACTACTCCAACGATCCTCTTCCCGCGACCGGAGCACCGGAGAATCTCCTGGCTCCGTTCTGGGACGACCTGAAGGTGGATGTCAGCGCGGGCGCCAACGTCTTCTACGAGAACGACGGTTCGCGTCTGGTCATCCAGTACGACGCGGTGCCTCGTTACGGCTCCGGGGGGCCGTACACCTTCGAGATCCTGCTCTATCCGAACGGGACGATCGTGTACCAGTACCTCTCGATGCAGGGCACGCGCCTGGACGAGGCCACCATCGGCATCCAGAACGACGCGCGGGACGATGGTCTCACCGTGGCCTACAACACCGACTACGTACATGACGGGCTGGCGGTGCGCATCGCCGCCTTCCCCGAGTGGCTGACGGTGTCCCCGGCCGCGGGAACGATTCCGCCGGGAGGATCGGAGACGGTCGCGGCCTACTTCGATGCCTCGGGTCTGTTCGGAGGCACCTACGAGGCGGATATCGTCGTCAACAGCAACGATCCGGCGGTGCCGACCATGCCCATTCCGGTGACGATGCACGTCACCGGCGCACCGCAGATCGAGGTTTCCGACACCCTGATCGATTTCGGGGAGAACTTCATCGGATACCCGACCTTGCGCGGATTGACGATCATGAACATCGGGACCGACGACCTGGTCATCTCCAGCGCGTCCATCGACAATCCCGACTTCGTGACCAACCTCTCTCCGCCGGTCACCCTGGGGCCGAGTCAGCAACTGCTGATCGACCTGAACTTCCTTCCCTCCAGCGAGGGGACGATCGCCGGCACTCTGTCCATCGTGAGCAACGACGTGAGTCATCCGACGGTCGAGGTGGCTCTGACCGGGGTGGGCCTGGTACCTCCGGTGGCGTCGGTCGATCCGACCAGCCTGAGCTCCTCCCTGTTCACCGGGACGAGCGAGACGCAGACAGTGATGCTCACCAACTCGGGCGGGAGCGATCTGGAGTTCACCACCTCGTCGCAACTCACCCTGGACGAGGCGGTGATCTACGACAGCCCCGACCTGGGCAAGGACGAGGAAGACACCCGACCGGGAATCCTGGGAAGCGGAGGTCCGGACGTCTTCGGCTATCGCTGGGTGGACAGCGATGAACCGGGAGGTCCTGTCTTCGACTGGGTGGAGATCTCCGGCACCGGTACGCCGGTGACTTCGACAACCGGCGACGACCGCAACTGGGGTCCGTTCCCGATCGGTTTCAGTTTCCCGTTCTATGGGAACACCTTCACCGAGTTCCGGGTGTGCAGCAACGGCTGGGTGAGTTTCACCTCCACTTCGACCGATCTGTCGAACGATCCGCTTCCGGCCTCGGGTGCTCCCGAGAACCTGCTGGCGGTGTTCTGGGACGACTTGAAGGTGGACGTGAGTCAGGGGGCGAACGTCTACTACGAGAACGACGGTTCGCGCCTGGTCATCCAGTACGATGCGGTACCTCGTTACGGCTCCGGGGGGCCGTACACCTTCGAGATCCTGCTCTATCCGAACGGGACCATCGTGTACCAGTACCTCTCGATGCAGGGCACGCGTCTGGACGAGGCCACCATCGGCATCCAGAACGACGCCCGCGACGACGGTCTCACCGTGGTCTACAACGCGGACTACGTCCACGATGACCTGGCGATCCGGTTGGGGACGACTCCGGAGTGGCTGAGTTCGAATCCCGCATCGGGCACGATCCCGCCGGGAGAGAGCCTGCCCATTCTGGTGACCTTCGATGCCAGCGGTCTGTTCGGAGGGGCCTATGATGGAGCTCTGCAGTTCCATACGAACGACCCCATGCACGGAGAGATCAACGTGCCGGCACACCTGGATGTCACCGGCATTCCTCTCTTCGCCGCCGATCCCACGGCTCTGGACTTCGGTACGATCTACGTGTCGCAGTCCGCGACCCTGCCGCTGGTGGTCAGCAATCCGGGTACGCAGACCCTGATCGTCACCGGCGTCAGCTTCGACGATCCTGAGTTCAGCGTCGATCTCAGCTCCTTCGAGGTGGAGCCGTTGCAATCGCGGACCCTGCAGGTGCGTTTCTCGCCGCTGACGGCGGGCACGCACCAGGCCTCCATGGTCTTCGAGCACAATGCCGACGATTCGCCCTCCACCGTCGATCTGACCGGGGTGGCCCTGGAGCCGCCGCAGTTGGCATGGTCGCCGGATCTGGTCGAAGGCGCGGCGATGCCCGGAGACCAGAAGGTCAAGACCCTGCAGATCTGCAATGAGGGCGAGAGTGATCTCACCTTCAACCTGGGCACCTCCGAGCAGTCGGGCGTGTCGGTCGAGCAGTACAGCGGGATCGAGGAATTGCCCAAGGAGGTCGAGGATACCCGACCCGGAATCCTGGGGAGTGGTGGTCCCGACGCCTTCGGCTACAGCTGGGTGGACAGCGATGATCCGGATGGCCCAGTCTATGACTGGGTGGACATCAGTTCGATGGGCACGGTCATCTTCGGATCATACGCGGACGACGGAAACCGTGGTCCGCTGCCCATCGGGTTCAACTTCCCGTTCTACGGAGAGAGCTTCAATGAGTTCTACGTCTGCAGCAACGGGTGGATGAGCTTCACCAGTACCTTGAGCCGCTATACGAACGAGCCTCTTCCCAACTCGTATGCTCCGGAGAATCTGTTGGCGCCGTTCTGGGACGACATGGTGGTCGATCCTTCGCGGGGCCTCGATGTGTACTACTACAACGATGGAACGAGACTCATCGTTCAGTACGACATCCGGAGGATCGGGGCGTTCAGTCCCCCGTACTACGAGTTCGAGGTGATCCTCTATCCCGACGGGCGTATCGTGTACCAGTACCACACCCTGGGTACGACGACGACCAGCGCCACCATCGGGATCCAGAACGCCACCAAGGACGACGGCCTGACCGTCGTGTACAACGACAGTTACGTCCATGAGAACATGGCCATCCTGTTCAGCGCGGTTCCCGCCTGGTTGAGTGTGGCTCCGGAATCCGGCGTCGTGCCTCCGGGCGAATGCGTGGATGTCCAGGTGACCATGGATGCGGCTTCGTTGGGCGAGGGTGATTACAACGGGGCGATTCGCATCGTCAGCAACGATCTGGAAGATCCCATCGTGAACGTGCCGGTACTCTTCCACGTGGGAACGATCGATGCAGCCGCCTGCAGCGTCGAGCCCAACACCCTCAACCTCGACAGCAACGGGAAGTGGATGTCGGCCAGGGTGGAATTGCCGGCCGAGTACGACCCGTCCGAGGTCGTGATCGAGACGGTCCGCTTCAACGGTGTCGTTCCCGCCGAGCTACGGCCGTTCTCCTCGTCGGATGACTTCAATGGAAACGGGGTGCCGGATCTGTTGTTCAAGTTCGACCGATCACAGATCGAAGGCATCCTGGCCGAAGGAGAGATGGTGCCGGTCATGATCACCGGCGAGATCAGGGACACGACCTGGTTCGTCGCCGCCGATACCATTCGGGTGATCAATCCGCATATGGTCACCCCGAACGGTGGCGAGGTATGGCAGACCGGAGCGATGCATACCGTGAGCTGGACCATTCCCCAGGGCTGGCATGTGGATCATGCCGACGTGTTCTTCACCATCGACGGCGGGGAGAACTGGTACGAGGTGGCGAGGGACGTCCACGGCAACAGTTGCGAGTGGCAATCTCCCATCACCATCACCGATCAGGCCCGTCTCAGGGTGTTCATCTTCGACAGCCAGGGACTGCTGGGCTATGACTCCAGTGATGAGTTCTTCAAGATGAGGGAACAGGTGACCGGTGTGGAAACGCCGACGGTTCCCGTGAAGCACGCACTCATGCAGAACGTGCCCAACCCGTTCAATCCTCGCACCGTCATCACCTTCGACCTGCCCAGGGACGAGCAGGTGAGCATCACGGTGTACGATGTACGAGGCAGCGTGGTGAAGACCCTGCTGTCCGAATGGATGTCGGCGGGTCGGCAACACGTGACATGGGATGGTATGGACAAGGGAGGCCATCAGGTGGCGTCCGGCGTCTACTACTATCGCATCGTGGCCGGGGACTACACGGCCACCAGACGGATGCTGCTGTTGAAGTAGCTTCAGAGGGGGTCGTGGTCTCCGTCGAGGAGGCCACGACCCCCATTCATCCCATACGCGCTCGCCGGTCCACACCGGCTGCCGCTTTCCTACTCGCGGGTGTTCTTCAGGAAGCGGTAGAACTCTCCCTTGGTCGACAGCAGGAGCAGGGTCTGGTCGTCGATGGTGTTCTCGTAGCTCTTCATGGTCTGAAGGAACCCGAAGAAGCTGCGTGACTGCGGCGATTGGTCGTAGGCCCGCGCGTAGATGGCGGTGGCCTTGGCGTCGGCCTCTCCCTTGATCTCCTGGGCTCTTCGGTAGGCCTCCGAACGGATGCGCAGCAGTTCGCGGTCCTTCTCACCGCGGATGCGGGAGGCTTCACCCTCGCCCTCGCTGCGGAAACGGTCGGCGATGCGCTTGCGCTCGGCGATCATCCTCTCGTAGACCTTCTGTTGCACCTGTTCGACGTAGTTGATGCGCTTGAACTCGATATCGAGGATCTCGATGCCCAGGTCCTGTGTCCTCGACCGTGCGTTACGCAGAACCTCGGCCCGCACCTTGTCCCGACCGTACTTGATGGGCTCGAGGACGTCCTGATCCTCGGGGAGGGTGTCTCCCTCATTGGGTGTACGGTTGGTGCTGCGGACCACCTCGACGAGATCGTAGTTGGCGATGGCATTGCGTGTCTCACCGTCGAGAATGTCGTCGAGACGGGTCTGGGCCCCGCGCTCATCCCGAAGCCGCTGGAAGTACAGCAGAGGATCGGTGATGCGCCAACGGGCATAGGTGTCCACCCAGATGAAGCGCTTGTCCTTGGTGGGAAGTTGGTTGGCGTCACCATCCCATTCGAGGAAACGCTTCTCGAAGCGGTGCACCTTCTGGATGAACGGGATCTTGAGCTTCAAGCCCGGAGTGCTGATTGGATTCCCGATGGGCCGGCCGAACTGGGTGATGACCACCTGCTCGTATTCCTTGACCACGTAGAAGGGGTTGAGAATGGAGATGAGGATGATGGCGATGACGATGAGAGTGACCGTACGCATCAGCGATCACCTCCTTTCTCCGTCCCTGAGACGGGCAGAGGAGTTCCTGAGAGATTCAACAGCGGCAGGATGCCATTGATCTCATCGTCCACGACGATCTTCCTTTGGACCTTGGGCAAGACCCGGTTCATCGTCTCCAGGTAGATCCGCGTTCGTGTGACATCCGGTGCCTTGCGGTATTCCTCGAACAGGGCGGTGAAGCGCGAGGCGTCACCTTCGGCCCGGTTGACCCGATCGAGGGCGTATCCCTCGGCTTCCTGGATGGTCTGCTGGGCTTCGCCCTTGGCGCGGGGGATGACCTTGTTGTACTCGCTCTGGGCCACGTTGATGAGGCGTTCCCGCTCCTGCTGGGCCTGGTTGACCTCGTTGAACGAGGGCTTGACCGGGTCGGGCGGATTGACGTCCTGCAGGACGACCTGCTCGATCTTGATACCGGTCTCGTACTGTTCACAGAGCTCCTGAAGCCGCTTGTCGACTTCGCTTGCTACCTCGGCGCGCCCGATGGTGAGAACCTCGTTGACCAGGCGGTCGCCTACGACACTGCGCATCACCGCTTCGCTCATGTCCCGCAGCGTCTCGTCGACGTTGCGGACCCGGAAGAGGTACTTGTAGGGGTCGACGATCCGGTATTGGACGACCCATTCTACCACCGCCGCATTGAGGTCACCGGTGAGCATGTTCGACTCACCGGTGTAGCCGCGGGTGGTGAACTGGCTCTTGACCCCCGCCCGGAGGGTACGGAAGCCGAATTCGGCCTTGAGCTGGCGTTGGACCGGCACCTTCAGTGCGGTTTCCACTCCGAAGGGAATCTTGAAATGGAGACCCGGATCGGCGGTGCGGACGTACTTGCCGAAACGAAGGACCAGCGCTGCCTCCTCCGGGTCGACGGTATAGAAACTCGTCGACAGCAGGATGATGGCAAGCAGGACGATCAGGATCGATCGAAAGACGTTTCCGGTGAAGGGATTCCGGGGCATGCGGCTCCGGATCTCCTCGAACACCTCGTCGGTCATGGCCGTTTCTCCTCGATGACGGGACGATCCGCGGACGGATTCCTCTGCGACGGGACGGTCGCGCTGCGGAGGATACATGCCCGGATGGATTGACAACACAGGAATGATTGTGGGGGGGCCATGCCCCGGAGGGAGAAGGTGGTTGTACTTTCTCTCAATTCCCAATGATGTCTTGAACTTACGAGTCCGCCGGGGCAGGCGCCATCCAGTGGATGGCCGGGAAATGCAATCGTCGGGGCGGTCGGTTCCGACCGGGGCCGGACCGCACCGATGGACATCGTTCCCAACCGGACTTTGTGCTATGATCTCCGGGTAAATCCGACAGCAATGAGGCGCCTCACCTCGACAAAGAAGGTTCTTACCATGAAGAAGCTGGCTCTGCTGTCACTCACGTCCCTGTTTGTGCTGGCCCTGGCCGGTTCCGCTTGGGCTTGTCACTTCGATCAGGTCACGCCGGTTGCCGACTGTGAAGGTTGGAGTATCGATGGCAACATCGCTTTCGGCAACGTCGAATACGCTGATGTGGACTACAGCGTCCAACTCATGAGCAATGGCTCATTGGTGACGGAGTTCACTGGCTCAGAGAGGATCTTCCCCGACGCTCCGTACTTCTCGTACGCCGACGTGTGGGGGATGGACCTGTGCGGCGACTACGACGTCACCGTCGACCTGCATCTGGCCAGCCCGGTGAACGTGGACGACGAACACTTCACCACCTCCTTCACCTGTGATTGTCCTCTGCCTCCTCCGGAGGGATGCACGCGCACCCCGGGTTACTGGAAGACACACGCTGAGGCGTGGCCTTCCACCGAGTTCACCGTCGGCTGCGTGGACTACGTCCAGGAGGAGATGCTGAATATCCTGTGGATGCCCACCCACGGCGACATGACGATCAAGCTCTTCCACCACCTGGTGGCGGCCAAGCTGAATGTCTTGTCCGGCGCGCCCGATGAGATCAACGACACGATCGACCTGGCCGACGATTTCCTGTGTGACCATCCCCTGTTCAGCAAGCCCAAGGGTGCCTTGAAGTGCGAGGCCACTGCGCTCAAGGACACGCTCGACGAGTACAACAACAAGTACGAGTGCGATGGCAAGGATGACATGGATGACATGGTCATGCCCGCTTCCACTCTGAATGCGACGATGCCCGCCCAGGATTCCAGTTCCTGGGGTACGATGAAGGCATCGTACCGGAAGTAGGATCGCTCGATAGCGGCCCTGGTGCCGACGGCAGCCCGGGGGGTCTTCCCCCGGGCTGTTCTTCGTATGTCCGGCTCCCCGGCAGATGGGCCCGCCGCCGGGGACAGCCCCTCCGGCCGGAAGAGCTCCGCCTGGCCTCGTGCGGAAGATCGTCGGCGGCGGAGACTGGCCTCTCACTTGCACCGCCTCACAGAGATCCTCCAGGAGGCGGAACGAGACATGCCTTTTCACCGGACGCTCGAGGAATGGCAGGAGCGGATCGACGCCGCCCTGCTGGGCGAACTCGACCAGAAGGCCCTGGCCCTGGAGCTATGGAAGGCCGTGGCCGATCTGACCGAGGCGCTGCAGCTTGCGGAGGTGTGGAGGGTCTCGGCGGGAAACTGGGAGGATCGGGCCCGAAAGCTCCAGGCCGAGGCGGAGAAGACCATCCACGATTGCGAGGAGGCCGAGGCCCGGATGCGGGCCCGCATGCACAAGCACGATGCGATCGTCGACCTCGTATGCGGGCGGGCCGAGCCCATGCGCGAGGAGCTGAGAAAGGACGTGCGGCAGGAACTGTTGACCCACGGCCGCGAGGAAGTGGACACGATCGCGCGACAGACCTATGAGGCCTTCCGTCGCATCTACGGCTTGAAGAACGAGTGGGAGAAGGAGTCGCCCCAGCGCCGGGAAGGACTCATCCGCACCATCGAGATCATGCTGGAAGTGATCGCCGGCGAAGGCAAGGCCAGGCGCTGAGCAGCCTGGACGAATGGCCCGATCCGGGCAATGATCTCCCTTCCCCGTGGAATGGAGATCATGACCACAATCCTGGAACTCTTCGCCATCCTCTTCCTCCTCGGCCTGGGCGGTTTCGCCGTGGTGTCCTGGAGGGAAGGCGAGCGCCGGGCCTGTCTCTGGTCCGCTGTCTTCGCCCTGGCCGGCGCCGGCCTCTATCTCTGGGCCGCTCAGCTGCACACTTCGGGGGGATCGATCCTGCGCTGGGTGCTCGTCCTGGCACCGCCGTTGGTCTCTGGAATCCTGCTCTGGCCCGTTCCCTCTCGCCGTACAGTCGAACGGGGATTCCCCCGTCAGCGTGTCGACGAGCGGGATACCATGTTCGCCCGCGACGAACTGGTCGAGGGCAGCGCTCGTTTCCGGCAGTACTACCGGATGCATCCCGAGCTGAAGGCGGTGGATGACGCCTGGCGCTCGCGGGCGGGCCTCCTGGCTCCTCGAACCCGTTTCCATCACCGTTTCGCCTTCGCCGCGGCCGCCGCGAGCTTCGATACCGTCGAGGAGCTTCACCGGCTGGTCGAGGGCTCCGGGGTAGATGAGCATGCCGTTTCCGGTCTGGAGGATGGATCACAGGAATCGACAGTGGATGAGACGGGAGCTCGCCCGTCCGATCCCGGTGCCGGGGACGATTCCACCGAGCTGACCCGTTTCCTGTGTGGATGGGCGAAGAAACTCGGAGCGGTCGGCTGCGGGGTGACCCCCCTTCGTGAGGGCCATCTGTACACCGTCGGGGGAAGGCGGGAACGCTGGGGCCGCCCGATCCATCTGCGCCACCGGTGGGCGGTGGCCTTCACGGTGGAGATGGACGGGCGGATGATGCGGTCCGCTCCGGACGCCTCCACGGTGATGGAGTCGGCACAGCAGTACCTCACGGCCGGGGCGATCGCGGTACAGATGGCGGTGGCATTGCGCAAGCTGGGCTACCGGGCCCGGGCGCACATCGACGCCAACTACGAGGTCATCTGCCCGCTGGTGGCCCGGGACGCCGGCCTGGGCGAGATCGGCCGCATGGGACTGCTCATGACCCCCCGGCTGGGTCCACGGGTGCGGATCGGGGTGGTCACCACCGACGCACCCCTGGTGGCGAGCCCGCCGCGGGAGGATCCCACCGTCGAGGCGTTCTGTCGCATCTGCCGCAAGTGCGCGGCAGTCTGTCCGTCACAGGCCATCTCGTGGGAGGATCCGAAGGAGGAGGACGGGGTGCGCCGGTGGCGGATCGATCCGGTGGCCTGCTTCTCGTACTGGGGCGACGCGGGGACCGATTGCGGACGCTGTGTCGTCACCTGCCCCTTCTCGCATCCCGATCATCCCTACCACAACCTCATTCGCTGGGGCATCCGCCGTTCTCCGCTGTTCCGGCGTTTCGCCCTGGAGATGGACGATTTCTTCTACGGGAGGAAGCCGCGGCGACGCCCCTTGCCGTCCTGGTTGGGCCGGCCGGATTCGGACCGCCGTGGAAGCGGGTGATCCCCCCGCAGCCGATGGCCTCATCGCTCGCGCCGATCCGCTGGCCCCGATGGTATGGAGAAAGGGTGCCGGAGAGGACAGGACCGGGATGCCGGAGAGAGCACGACAGGGGTACCAAGGACGCGCGCCCCAGCCATGCCGGCCGGGGCGTGCGCCATCGGGAGGGAGGGTGTCCTTCCCCCCGCCGCCGTGGGGCGTCACGGCAGCGGGGGGGCATCGATTCATCGACCGATCCTACTTGACGAGGATCATGCTCTTGGTCTCCATGCCTTCCTCGGTGCTGAGCCGGTAGTAATACACCCCTGAACTCACCGGACGTCCCAGCTCATCCCTTCCGTTCCAGATCACGCTGTGCTGCGTCGCCGCCAGGTTGTCATTGATGAGCTGGCGCACCAGCCGCCCCTTGCGGTCGTAGACGTCCAGGCTGACATGGCCTTCCCTGGCCAGGCTGAACGAGATCGTGGTCTGGGGGTTGAAGGGGTTCGGGATGTTCTGATCGAGGACGAAGGGCCGGCTGCGCATCGACTTCTCACCGGGCACGAGGGCTTCCGGATCGAGGAGGATGTGGCGCCCGTTGCCGCAGTTCGTCTGGTAGGTGACGTCGAAGAAGACGTTGAACCCACCGGGTCCGGGACGCCCACTCAGGTCGAGCACGAAGTCGTTCTCACTCCACATGCTCTCGCCGGCCGGGATATCGGGGAAGGAGACGACGCCCTGGATGGGCTCCACCCAGGGGATTTCCTCGATGATCGAAGCGGCGACGTTGGTGGCCATACCCGGCCCGAAGTTCTTCACGCTCATGCGGACGGTCCACAGAAGAGCTTCCTCGTCCCAGGCCACCGTCTCGTAGCTGTCGAGCTTGAGGGTGGCTTCTTCATCGATGCAGGGATTGCTGCTGCACTCCAGGCTCGGGCCGCAGATGTACTGATCGGTATCGCGGCCGGGTCCGGCCTTGGCGATCCAGTTCACCGGACCGACGTCGATGATCTCGTTGATGGTGAAGCTGAAGGGATAGCACTGCCCTTGTACCAGGCCAGGATCGAAATCCCACTTGATGCCGTACAGTCCGGTCGAGCCGTCGTAGCCGATGGCCACCGCACCCATCGGTGAGACGTCGATGAGGTTCTCATCGGTGACGTCCGCGCACATGCTGATCGTCAGATGGCTCAACGAAGGCGGCTCGCCGTTCCACTCCAGGCAGTAGTTCCAGGTGGAGGTGCCGGCGTCGTTGTCGACGTCCACCCCTTCGAAATGGAGCGTGAATCCGAGATAGGTCGATACACTGGGGCAGTCGTAGTCCTGTTGCGCCGCGGCCGTCAGCGGAGAGACCGCCCACAGCGCGACCATGACCAGGAGAAGGGCCCAGTTCTTGGGACCGATGCGTTTCATGATGACTCTCCCTCGAGCAACTCGAGTTGGGATCCCGGGCCAGGATCCGGTGACGGACTTGAGGGGGAGAGGCCCAATCTCCCTCTGTTCTTCCCGGTGAGGGGTGGCCGTCGTCCGGCGGCTGCCTACTTCACCAGGGTGAGCTTCCTCGAGTCGGCGGGCTCACCGTCGACTCGAAGAACCGCGAGGTACGAACCGCTGGCGACCCGTCGCCCGGCCCGGTCCAATCCATTCC
>JAOZPE010000085.1 GCA_029932915.1 Candidatus Krumholzibacteriia bacterium | reverse complement strand
GGGTACGGGCAGCCCTGGAGCGTCCTACGGTCTCCGTTCCGCGCGAGCCGCTGCCGGTCTGAGCCGCGCAACTCGGCGGGCTCCCCGCTGGTCTCCTGCGCCGACCGGGAACTTCCTCCGTCCGCAGCGGTATACGGGAAGGTCATGAGCGAGACCGAAGCCGAAGGAGCGCGGGTGTCCGCCGGACACTTCCACGTCGCACGGCCCCCGACCACCTCCCGGGGGCCGTTCGCGTTCTCCATGGTGCTCGCGCCTCCTGTGGGCCGGGCGGCCCAGCCCCGGGAGGAGACGATTGGCCCTCGCGGCCGGAAGGGGGTCTTGCTAAGCTGGCGCCCGGCCGAAGCCGCTTCTTCCTGGAGGACCGCCGTGCATCTGCCCACCGTTTCGGATTCCTCGACGAGGTCTTCTTCCCGGTCGTCCTGTTCCCGGCTCTCGTCTTCCCGGTCGTCTTCTTCCTGGTCATCGAGCCCGCTGCCCTTCCGGCGCTTCCTCCGGCCGGGCCGGATGCGTGGACTCCTCCCGCTGGCACTCGCAGTTTCGCTGTCCGCCGTGGGGGCCGGTGTCGCGGCGTCGGAGCCGGTGGTGGAGGAGGTCACCTTCCATTGCGCCCCCGTCGATGGGGAGCGCTGGATCGAGAGGGTCGAGGAGGACCGGACCGAGGACTTCGACGATCGCGCTCCTCTGCGCCGGCGCCACTTCAGCCAGGCCGACACCCTGCGCTGGCAACGCACGCAGGAGGGCTGGACCGTCCACCGCAGCTTCGGTGAGGGACGGGAGACGGTCGACGGGGTGGCGGTGGACGATCCGGTCCTGCCCCTCTTCGCCGGACGGAGCATCGAGCTCGAATGCGACGACGGCGGGGTGGTCCACGCCGTGAAGGGCTACCGGCGTCTGTTCCGGCATGTCCAGCGGGGACTCGACCTGGAGACCTGGCAGAAGGTGCAGACGATGTTCCGCCCCGGCGCGGCCGAATGGCTGGAGATCCAGCGGTGGAACCGGGGCCGCCGGGGCCTCTGCGGGGTGAAGGTGAGGACCGGGGAGAGCTGGACCTATCGCGATCTCTTTCCCAGCGGTGAAGGACAGGTGGCCGTGGAGGGCGTCCTGCGCTTCGCCGGGTTCACCGAGGTGAAGGGGCAGCGTGGCTACAAGCTCGTCTATTCCTTCGCCTCGGCTGCCTCCGATGAGGCCGTTCCCTCGACGGACGAGGCCACGCGCGTGCTCGACCTGCGTTCCCCCGAGAGCGCGAAGCGGCTGCGGCAGGATATCCCCATGGACGGCGAGCTGGTCCAGGTGATCGATCCCCGGAGCGGGAGGATCTTCTACGAGAGCCTGGATCTGCGCTGGGATCTGCCCCGTCCGGTGAAGGCCGGTGGTACGGTGCACATCCGGCGCAAGAGCATCCGGCGCCTGGAGCCACTCCATCCCTGAGGCGGTGCGGGCGGCCACAGCTGGGAGACGAGCCGGTTCCCCCACCGTCGGTATGGAGGAACCCGCTCGCCCGCTCGTGCATTGCCACGGGCACGCCAGAGCGCTAGTCTCACGCTTCGTTCCTGCCCCTCCCCAAGACGACGAGGTCGACCGTGCAGCACGATCGCAGATCCATGGTGTGCATTCCTTCGCCGGTTGCGTCGCGGATGGAGCGCCGCGCGCACCGGGCCATCTTCCACCGCGCGCTCCTCGGCGGTCTGCTGCTGTTGCTCGGTGTGATCGTGCTGGCCGCCGGCCCGGCCCGCGCCCGCACGCAGCACTGGACGATCACCCACCACGAGATCACAGCCGAACTCGAGGTGCAAGGCCATCGCCTGCAGGTGCAGGACCAGGTGGACTTCGCTTCCGCGGAGTCCGCCGATGCTCCCCTGCACCTGTTGCTCCACCGTGATCTCCACCTGGAGGAGGTCCGTCTCGATGGAGTCCCGCTGCAGGTGAGCGAAGAGGAGGGCTTCACCCCCCGCCACTTCTGGCGCCGCCCGCCCTACGATCGCCTGGACGACTACGAGGCGGCTCGCGAGATCACCGTGGCCGCGCCCGCCGGCGGGTGGCCGTCGAATCCGCGCCTGGAGTTCCACTACTCCGGGGCGGTGTACGACAGCCTGCATCCGCCCAAGGTGGCCTATCAGCGCTCCTTCGACACCACCACCGGACTCATCGACGAGAGGGGCGCCTTCCTCTCCGGGGTCACCTTCTGGGTGCCGTGGTGCGGGGAGGGAACCTTCACCTACCGTCTCGACACCGTGACCCCGCCGGGCTGGGAGAGCGTCAGCCAGGGACGACGGACGGCCCACGAGGAGGGCCCGGACGGCCGGGTGCACACACAGTGGACCGAAGAGCATCCGATGGGCGAGGTCTATCTGGTGGCCGGGCCCTACACCGTCCGCGAAGCGCAGGGCGATCGGGTGAAGCTGTACACCTTCACCTACCGGGACACCCCCGAGGAACTCTGCCGCAGCTATCTGGATGCCGCCGGCCGCTACATCGACATGTACAGCCGGATGCTCGGCCCCTATCCCTTCTCGAAGTTCGCGCTGGTGGAGAACTGGTGGCAGACCGGTTTCGGAATGCCCTCGTTCACCCTGCTCGGCGACAAGGTGATCCGCCTTCCCTTCATCGTACACACCTCCTACGGGCACGAGATCCTCCACAACTGGTGGGGCAACGGGGTCTTCGTCGACTACGACCAGGGAAACTGGTGCGAGGGTCTGACCACCTACCTGGCCGATCACCTCTACAAGCTGCAGGAGAGTCAGCAGGCTGCGATCGACTACCGCCGGGCGCAGTTGCAGGGCTACCTGGACTATGCGGTCTCCGGGGGGAAGGATTTCCCCCTGCGGGAATTCAAGGAACGCGAGAGCGCCAGCACCCAGGCCGTCGGCTATGGCAAGACGATGATGGTCTTCCACATGGCCGAACTGCGCGCGGGACACGAGGACTTCCTCACCGCGCTGCGCGATTTCTACCAAGCGCATCTCTTCGAGGAGGCCAGTTGGGACGATCTGGTCGAGGCCTTCGTCTCCTCCGATGACGATCCCTCGTGGCAGCCCTGGTTCGAGCAGTGGATCGGGCGTCCCGGCGCCCTGCAGCTCTCGGCCCATCTGGAGGACGGCGCTTCGCGCCTGGTGCTCACCCAGGAGGAACCCTTCTACGAAGTGGACGTGCCGGTACGGGTGACCCTCGCGGGAGGAGGGGTGAGGGATCTGGAGGTGTCGCTGGAGGGCGCCTCGGCCGGACTCGATCTGCCGCCCGCAGCGGCGCTCATCGAGGTCGATCCGGACTGTGATCTCTTCCGTCTGTTGAAGCGCAGCGAGATTCCCCCGGCGCTCAGCCAGACCTTCGGGGCCACCCACAGCGTGGCGGTCATCGGACGGGACACCTCCGGTGCGGTGCGCGAGGCCCTGGAGGGCCTGGCCCACGACTGGGCACGGAACCAGGACATGGTGGTCGTCTCCGAGGAGGACTACCGGGACGATCCCTCGCGCAGTGTGTGGCTGCTCGGCGAGGGTCCGCTCCTGCGCCGGACCCTGGAGCGCATCCGGGCCTACGGGGACCAGCCCCGCCGTATCCTCGACCGGGCGGAGCAGGAGGGCCTGAGCGCGGTGATCACCCTGCGCGACAGCGACGACGAGAACCGCTCGTGGTCGATCGTGCGAGTGGCGGACGCGGGGGTCGTGGAGGCCCTGGGGCGCAAGCTGCCCCACTACGGCCGCTACAGCTATCTCCTCTTCGAAGGGGAGAAGAACGTGGAGAAGGGCAGCTTCCGGGTGGAGAACTCCCCGCTGCGCTTCCAACTGGAGGAATCGGAATGAACGCATCCCGCACCGTCTTCGTCGCGCTGACGCTGGTGTTCGCCGCGGCTGGGGCTGCGGCCGCCCGGGCCGGGCAGGACGCATCGGTGGCCGATGGCATCGCCGCCGATCTGCAGGCGCTCTGTTCGGACGCCTTCGCCGGACGCGGCCTGGGAAGTGAGGGCCTGGACAAGGCCACCGTGTATCTGGAGCGGCGTCTCGAGGAACTGGGACTCGAAGCGGCCGGTGAGGACGGGTACCGGCAGGTCTTCTCGACCGAGGCCGGCGACGCGGTCAACCTGATCGGCCGCATCGGCTCGGCCGAGGGGGATCGTCACGTCATCGTATCGGCGCACTACGACCATCTCGGCGTGGACGAGAGGGGCGCGATCTACCGCGGGGCCGACGACAACGCTTCCGGCGTGGCCGCCACCCTGGCCGTCGCCCGTCTGCTGCTGGAGGATCCGCCGGAGGGCCAGGTGCTGGTGATCCTCTTCTCCGGCGAGGAGGAAGGCCTGCTGGGAAGCCGGTACTACTGTGGACATCCCGTGTTGCCCTTGTCCGAGTGCATCGCCGACGTGAACCTGGACACCGTGGGCCGCCTGGGCCAGGGGGGCTTGACCATCTTC
>JAOZPE010000084.1 GCA_029932915.1 Candidatus Krumholzibacteriia bacterium | reverse complement strand
AGGGGTCTTCCTGACCCGGCAGGACCCCACCCTGGTCGTCCTGGGTTTCCAGTCCAGTCACTTGAATCCTCCTTGGCCCATGTTCGGCCATGACCCCCGCAATACCGGCTGCTACGGCTGTATCGAAGACGTGGTCACCGGCGTGGGCGAAGACCCGGGCACCGTGGCCAACCCGACTCTCGTACAGTTCGCCCCACCCACCCCCAATCCCAGCAACGGAACGACCCTCTTCAGTTTCACTTTGCCGTCCCGGGCGGCGGTGTGCCTGGAGATCTTCGATGCGCGGGGCGTGCGTGTGCGCACCGTGGTGAAAGAGGAACTTCTTGCCGGAACACACACGACCTTCTGGGATGGACTGGACCGGCGGGGTCGGCGGCCCGCCAGTGGCATCTACTATGCGCACCTGAGATTGCGCGGCCCCGGACTCGATCGGGAACTGACCCGTAAGATCGTTCGATTGCGATAACGTGGGGCGATACCGCTCTCCAGAGCGGAATGCGAATGCCTTCATATCCAGCTTCCTTGGGATCCTCCTCGTTGAAGTCCGGATCATCTGCCTCCTGACAGCAGCGCCTCGGCTGCTGGCTTGAAACTTCGATTTTTCCGGTTGAGTCCTCCCCCACTCCGATCTAATTTCCCGGCAGGCTCGACATCCGGTCCCTGTTTCGGCATGCCGGCCAAGTGCTGGAAATGGAAACGCACCCTAGGAGGAAGGAAGATGAATCCAAGATCCCGCCGCTGGTCCACTCTCCTGGCCCTCGTCGCCCTGAGCTTCTCGATGCTCTCCCTGGCCGCCTGCGGCGGTGACGACGATTCAACCGCTCCTCCCCCTCCCACCCAGCTTCCCCAGGAACTGGTGGCCGACTGGGCCATCGCCTCCGTCACCGTCAATGACACCCTGCAGGATCCGGCGGAGTTCTTCGAATGGGAAGAAGGTACGACCGGGGCGATGATGATGCTCAGTTCCGATGGATCCTATGTCGAGGAGGAATACTCCGAAAATCGTTCGGTGCTCGCCGAGTCCACCGGAACCATCAGCATCCAGGGCAACGAGATCACCGTCACCGATACCACGACGGGAAGCACCGAGGTCTTTCATGGTACCTGGACGGTGAACAACCACGTCCTGACCCTCCGGCAGAACGACGGCACGGACGTGATCGTCCTCAGCTTCCACCAGATCCGTACCATCAACATGCAGTTCACCGTCCGCGAGGTCGACGATTTCGCTGGTCTGTTGGAAGGCAAGATCACTGAAGGCATGCTCGGACGGGGTTTCTACAGTTATGACCTCGCACCCTCGAATATGAGCTGCTCGAGCGATTCCTGTCTGTACAACAACAACCTTTCTCCCTGCGGTATCTTCGTCGATCTCGGCGGAATCCAGTTCAGGAGCCTCCTGTCCAATCCCGATATCTACTTCAAGATCATCAATGACGGCGAGGGATCCGACCTGTACCACTTCGCCAGTAGAGTCAACAATGTGCTCCCCAACATGATCCTGCCCTCGACCTACTCGATCCGGCTCGAGGACGAGACCGGACAGGCATTGAACAGCACCGCCATCCCCGTCGATCCTCCGGTGCTGGACGATTGGTCACAGGAGGAGTACGGCCTCGTCTTCACCGGTCAGAATATTTCGGGTTTCTTCGACTTCACCGTCAAATGCACCATCACCCTGGTCGCGATCGGGGGATGACCTGAGAGCCATGACAACGGGGGGTGAAGCCCGCTTCACTTCGGGCTTGGCCCCCTTCTCGGGCCTTGACGGCGTCATCGCTTCGATGTGACCGATCGTTTACTCCGTACTGCCGACACGACGTTGAGCGCTGCCGCGTCTCTGCGAGGAACCCTGTCGAGACTGCGCGTCAGCGATGATTCTGTGCTAAGATGGTTTTCGACAGCACTCCATCGGTCGACAGCCATGGCCCACGCCGGTCCCCTGGGCTGGAATCGTCGAGCGATCGTGACCTTGCAGCTCACTTCCCTTCCTGCCTCGGCCCAGAACGAAAGCCAGTTGATCCCCCTCGATGACCTTCCCGAGGGAACTCCGGCCGAGGTCGTCCTCATGGAGGATTCCTCGGGTCGCTCCACCCATTTCCGTTTGACCATCCATGGATTCTGGATGGAGATGGTCGTCGGACCCGATCAACGTACCTACAACCGTCTCACCTTCCCCGGACTCGGTCTCCTCAACGTAGGAGGAGCCCCGGAACTTCCCGATCTGCGCCTCCGCATCGCCGTTCCGACCACGGCGAGCACCCTCACCCTGGAATCGTCGGAGATCATCGAACAGCAGATCTACCAGGACATCCTTCCCTACCCTCAGCCGGTCCCCGAACAGGATGACGGCGAACCCGAGAGATGGCTCTACGACGAGGCGATCTACGAGGGTGACTCGGTGTTTCCCTCCGAAGTCTTGCCGCCTTCCGCCAGGACAAAGGCTTCCTGGCGCACCATTCCCGATGCCGAACTCCACGTCGATCCGGTCCAGTGGAACCCGGTGACCAGCGAGTTGCGTGTCATCAGCGTCCAGGAATTCACCTACTCGCACGAGGGCCCGGACATCCAGACCGAGCCCATGACCAGGTATCGTGAGCGCCTCGCTTCGCATCTCTACGACAACTGGTCAGTGGTCGGCGAACGCTTCAGCGTGGATACCACCGAGTACGTCGGCAGTTTCCTCTTCGTCTGTCCGGTGGCCTGGGCCGACACCCTCCATATCCTTGCGAACCAGAAACGTGCCCGCGGTTTCCACGTGACCGAGAGATACCTTCCCGATATGAGCACCACGTGTACCGAGGTTCGCCAAATGATCGGAACCTGGTATGCGACCGCCGAATCCAGGGGTGATGCCTATGTGATGCTGATCGGCGATCACGACGTCATCCCCATGTGCTACACGAGCACGACCTATCACGGCTACGCATACACGGATGATCTCTTCGCTTCCACCGACGGAGACGATCTCGATGAAGAGGTCTTCCTCGGGCGCCTCTCGGTCAACGATGCAGCCGATCTGGGTCGTCAGATCCGAAAGATCCTGGCCTACGAGAACGAAGGGGTGTGGTCGGGGCAGTACCGTGATGTCCTGCTGGTAGCCCACTACCAGGAGGCACCCGGCAAGTATGAAGGTGCCATGGAGCAGGTGAGAACCGCGGTCTATTCGTTGACGCCGAATTTCCTCACCTGCTACGGATCGCGGGGAGACGAGAACGCGGATATCGACCGCGCGATCAACGAACAGGTCGGCCTGGTGGCCTATCGTGGTCACGGAAGCACGGCAGCCTGGACGCACTGGAACAACGGGGAGAACTATGGGATCACCAATGTCGCAAACCTCACCAATGGCGCCATGACACCCGTGGTGTGGGGGGTGACCTGTTCGAGCGGCGCGATCCACCTGGGCGATTGCTTCGGCGAGGAATGGATGGCCAGCAACGTCAACCGTGGGGTGTCCTACTACGGGGCCACGAAGGGATCCAGCACGAACCCCAACAACGTCCTCATCCAGAACCTCTTCAAGAGGGTCTACGACGAGGATTTCACCATCCAGTCGCACGCGATCATGCTGGCTGAGGACTTCATGTACTGCCAGGGCGGTAAGGACAATTCCTGGCTCTACCTGCTCCTGGGCGACCCGGAGATGGCCATACGGCGGCTCATGCCCGGTGGCATGACGATGGCCGCTCCGCAGACCACGGAGATCTGTACCGCGCCCCCGTGTTGGCTCGTCATCAATGTGATGGACGATGAAGGCCACCCGCTCCCCGAACTCATCGTCTCCGCATGGAAGCCCTCGCCTCCACCGCCGGAGGGAGGATCACAGACCTGGGGTCGGTTGCTCGAGCAGTCCTCCGAGGACGAGGTCCTCAGCAACCGATATTCGGATGACAATGGGGCCGTCCATCTTCCCGTCGAGCCTGCCACCGAGGGCATCATCCTCATCACCGCTCGCGATGACCTCGGCCGGGTTCTCACCGACTCGGTTCAGGTGGTGGCATCCACCGCCACGCCACCACCCCGTACGGGCTTGATGCTGTCTCCCCGGCCGGCGGTGATGAGCGACCGTACGACCTTCTTCTTCGGGCGCGCCGTCGACACCGCTTTTCAGGTGGAGATCTACGATTCCCGTGGCCGCCTGGTCCGCCGCCTCGACGGCAGCAGCGGCCTCGACCATGTCCTCTGGGACGGCCGCGATCACGCGGGCCGCGACGTGGGATCGGGCGTCTACCTCGTACGCCTGATCGCCGAACAGCAGAGGCTCACGACCAAGGTGGTGCGGTTGAGGTAGCAGAGGCTGCTTCTCAACTGATCTCCCATCAGTTGGGGCCCTGAGCTGAGCTCAGGGCCCCAAGGGACGGTACAGCTATCCGCCGATACTCAACGCACCAGTGTGAGCCGGTGGCTGA
>JAOZPE010000049.1 GCA_029932915.1 Candidatus Krumholzibacteriia bacterium | reverse complement strand
GGCCCACATCGGATATGCCGCCCGCCGCGAAGCGGAAGGCTTGCCCCGCGAGACCCCTTCGGTCCTGGGATTCTCCTCTTCCACAAGATGCAGTTCTTCGGCCGCCTCGGCCACATCCTCCACCGTGACCCGCTCGTCTCCCTTGCCATAGGCGATCATCAGAGCCGTATCACACACCTGGTTGATCACCCTGGGAACGCCCTGGGTCCATTCATGGACCGTACGGCACACGTCCACGCTGAAGATGTCCTTGGGGCGACGAGCGCCAGCCTTCGACAGACGGTGAAGGATGTAGTCGGTGGTATCCTCTTCCCCGAGGGGTTCGATCTCGTGCCATACCCCCACCCGCTGCCGCAGTTGCAGCAGACGATCGTCCATCAGTTTGTCGTAGAGTTCGGGCTGTCCCACCAGGACGATCTGCAGGAGCGAGGCATCCTCGGTCTGGAGGTTGCTGAGGGTACGCAGTTTCTCGAGGATCTCCAGGGACAGGTTCTGGGCCTCGTCGATGATGAGGACACACTTGTCGCCCTCGGCCAGCCTCTGGATGAAGAACTCGTTCAGATCCCAGATGAGGTTCACCTCGTCGCGATGTTCGCTGGGCAGACCGAATTCGTGGGCCGTCATCCGCAACAGGTCGGTGAAGGTGGACACCGGCTGATAGATGAGCGCGGTCCGTACATGGGCATCGAGTTCCTCGAGGGCCGAGAGCAGGACCGTGGTCTTCCCCAGACCCACACGGCCGTACACCACCACGAAACCACGGCTGTCCTCGATCCCATAGAGGATCCGCGCGCGGCTCTCGTCGTGCGTCTCCGACGGATAGAGGAATCTCGGACTGGGAGCGATCTGAAAGGGCTTCTCCCTCAGTCCGAAGTGATGGGTGTACATGCCGTCTCACTTCCGGCCCGAACGCTCGGCTTCGAGCCCGCCGGTCTGATCAGCGTTCCCCGTCAGTGGCCGCCGCGGCGGCCACGCCAGAACGGGGTACGTCTCGCCTTCGGTTCCAGATCGCTCTCGCTGTCGTCCACGTCGGGGAAACTGGCCAGCACGGGGATCTCCAGGTGCTGCTCGATGTCCTCACGGGTCTTCATCGAGTGATCGAGGTTCTCCAGGTAGAAGGCCAGGCCGATGCCCACCAGGAGGCTCAACAGCGGAGCCAGGGCCATGCGGACCATGTCGCCCTTCTTGTTCTTCATGGCCGACACCGCAGGGCTGAGCATCTTCACCCCATAGTCCTCGAACGAGGCCCGGTTCACCTGCATCTGCACTGCCAGCTCGGCCAGCTTCTCGTACTGCTTCCTCGCACTGGCGATCTGGGCGTCAAGAACGTCCACCCGCCGCAGGATCATGGGCAGCGATGCCAACTTGGCGCTGGTGTCGGCGAGTTGCCGTCGCAGGCTCATCAACTCCCTCTGGGCCACCGCGAGCTGCCGTTCCTTGATGCGCGTCACCTCGTCGATGGCGTGCTGCAGGCGTTCCCGACTCTTCGCCACTTCCTTCAGCGCCTCACGCACCTTCGGATGATTGTCCGTATAGCGCGAACGATAGTCCTCCAGGGCCGCCTTCTGCTTGCGGTAGTTCACCAGGGCCGTCGCCAGGGTGTTTCCGTGCAGCGTCGACATGGAATTGCTGAAGGGAATCTCGTCGCCGTTCAGATCCATGGAATCGGAGATGGCGTCGAGCTCGCTCTTCAGGCGCACCACCTCGAGGGTCTTCTCGGAGATCTCCGACTGCAGGGTGTAGCGCAGGCGCTGCAGATTCAACTCTTCCGCCCCAACGTCGCTGAAGCCGGCCGCGGTCAGCAGGCTCTCGCGCTCGGCCTGCAGCTTCTTCAGTGCCTGCAGGGTGGAATCGGCCTGGCTGGCGGTGAATTTGGACGCGTCCGGCAGGGCGAACATCTTGTGGTGGTACTCTTCGTAGGCCTCGGCCGTTTTGTTGGCGATGCGGATGGCCGCCTTGGGCGACCAGGCGGTGCTGGTGATGTAGATGACGTTCGACTCGCCCACCATACCCGACTCCACCATCGTGCTCAGACGGCCCAGGCTCACATCGATCCCCTCGGGGAAGTCCTTGGTGGGTTCCATGAGCTTGGCCTTGGCCAGCTGCAGGACCGGGATGCTCCGGGCCACCTCCACCTCCGATTCCATCACCTCCACCCAGGGAAGCGCCCCGCTGGAGGTCTGCAGCGCGCTGGTCCGGCCCCGGCGCTGGAGCATCAGGGTGGCGTCCGCCGACCAGGTGACCGGGGTGCGGGCGACCTTGAAGCCCACCAACGCCGAACTGACGACGAAGAAGAGCAGGATCAGCCACTTCCGTTTGAAGACGACGGCCAGGAGGTCGCGCATGGTGGTGTCGCGAACGCCTTGCACCGGCCCTTGGTTGTAGAGTCCTGACATACCGCGGTCTCCTCATGAACCGAGCCGAATGGCTACGGTCTCAGATACCCTTTGCCGTAGACGTTGTCGAAGTCGGCGATGCCCATACCACGGATGAGTATGTCTTCAGCCTGGATGACTCCGGTCAGCGCCTTCTTGGCTGCGTTGTCCCAACGGGAGATGTTGTCCTTCGGCACCCAGACGATGTCGTCGGGGTGCACGTAGATGTCTCCCACCTTCTCCTTCTCGATCATGTACTCACGGAAGTCGAAGATCGCAGCGAAGCGTCCTCCCTTGTCGTCGTTGCGGATGAGGACGAAATTGCTCAACCGGGCCTCGTCGCTGTACCCGCCGGCCCGGGCGATGGCCTGCAGCAGGGTGAGTGGCCGTTCATACTCGAACTCGCCGGCGCGTTTCACCTCACCCAGTACGTAGTAGCGGCCGCCGATCTTGTTCAGCAGCACATCGACCCGCGGTTGCACCAGCACTTCGCTGTAGTCCTTCTCGATCTCCCGGGAAAGCTGGGCGGGTTCCTTCCCCCGGGCGACGAGCTCGCCGACATAGGGCAGGGTGATGCGGCCGTCCGGCCGGACGGTGACGAAACGGTTCTGCTCGGGGTGGGTGAAGAACACCACCTCGAGCACGTCGCCGCTGCCGATGCGATAGATCGGTGTGCCCGCCGTGGTATCGGCCAGCGACGCGATCAACACCCTCTGCTCGGGCGAGGGATGGGCGTCGCTATCGAGATCGTGGGTGAGATCGACGTCGCCGTATGCGCTGGGGCCGCACCCGGCGGCCAGGACGACGACCGCGCTCAGAGCCAAGATCATCATCCCCACACCGCGGGGAGAACTCCAAGACGAGAACATAACGCTCCACTCCATCCCCGCGTCCGTCGCGGACGCAGGGTTTCGCCTCATCAAGGCGTGATCATCGAGAAAGCTGCGGGAGAAACGATCGGATCGACCGTGTGCCGCCAAGCCTTCTCCAAGGGTCTCACCAGACAGTACAAGATGGACAAGAAGCCACACTTGCGCCGCCTGTTGCCGTCCCCCCCGGATGTCAACATTCCCTTGCGGGATACAACGTTAACGAAGGTCTACGGGCACTCCTTCTGGTGCGGAAGCAAAGCTGCTCATGCGAGCCGGACCCCCTCGACCCTGATCACGCGAACACCGCGCGGGCCCGGGAGTTCCGCTGTAAGCTCCAGTGTACCATCGACCTGGGGAAAACTCAAGCAAGGCCCCCGCCGAACCCCCTCAGAATGCCAGACGCGCCACCATCCAGGCCAGCAAGGCCCCCACGGCGGTATTCCCGAAGTTGAGGATCTCGTTGTTCACGGCCCGGCGCCCCCTCAGGAGGCTGCCGGTCAGGCTCTCCAGCCAGCTTCCCAGCACCGCGCCCACAACTACCGCCAGGACCATGGAAAGGGGATAGAGACCCGCCAAAGCGCCCAGAAAAGCCAGAATTGACGCTCCAGCCACCCCGGCGAGGGTTCCCTCCACCGAGACCGCCCCCTCCATTCCGCGCTCCACCCTCCGCAGGCGAAGGGGGTCGAAGGTGCTCCTTCCCCAGAGCTGACCCACCTCGCTGCCCATGGTATCGGCCACCGCGGTGGCGAAGGCCGCCACGTAGGCCACGGCCAGGGCCGTGGACCCGATCCTTGGAAAAAGCGACACCAACAGCAATCCCACGCCGCAATTCGCCACTGCGTGCCGTGCCCCCCTCCGGCCCTGCTCCTCCTGGGCCAGGCCCTCCCGGGCCTTCCGGCGATAGCCCAGGCGGGTGGCACCGGTTCCCAGCAGGAAGAAACCCACCAGCACCGCGTAGGCCGGCCACCTCCCGAAGAACAGGATCCAGGTTCCCAAGACCACCCCACCCATCCAGCCGCTTCGGTTGACCCACCCCCGCCACCAGGCGAAGCTCCCCAGCGAGAGGTTCACCCCAAGGGCCACCAAGGCCCAGAGGGCGCGCGACTCCCCTGCTCCGGTCCAGACCGAACTCACATCCCGCTCCATTCGTCACGGAAGGGGGAATCGCCACCCGCCTGCAACCACCGGAGCGTCTCTTCGAGACCCTCGCGCAACGAGCGGCTGCGGTAACCCAGTTCTTCGCGGGCACGCGTGTCATCGAAGGCCCAGTGATGGCGGTAGGCGCGCACCATGCCCGGGGTCAACTCCGGCGGCGGACCCCCCATGCGCGCCCGCACCACCTGCCAGCGCGCCACCGCCGACAACATCGCAAAGCCGATCTTGCGTCGCGGCGGCTCCACCCCGGCAAGCTCGGCCGCCAACTCGAGGAACTCCCGAAGGGTGCGGTTCTCTCCACCGAGCAGATAGTTGCGGCCCGCGTCGCCCCGTTCCAGCGCCAGCCGGTGGCCTCGGGCCGCATCGGCGACATGCACGTAGTTCCAGCACTGGGAACCGTCGCCCAGCAGGCCGGGCATCCTTCCCGCCACCAGTTTCTCCAGCAGGGTGGCCACGTGGTTGCCCTGGGTGCGCGGACCCGGACCGTACAGGACGGTCGGCAGGACGCTGACCACATCGAGGCCGTCGTGACGGTATTCGTTCACGACCTCGGCGGCGAGGATCTTCGTCCGGTCGTAGTCGTTGAAACCCACGGCGGGAACTCCCTGGCTCTCCGTCCGCGGCCTGCCATCGGCCCCCGGCCCCAGGGTGAAGAACGACGAGGTGTACACCACCCGCGGAACATGGGCCTGCGCACACGCCTCCAGCAGACCGGCCAGACCCTGTACGTTGATGCGGTCGAATCGCTTGCGATCGCTCTCCCACGCGCTCACCAGCCCGGCACTGTGGACCACCGCTCCCACCTTCTCCAGGACCTCGGCGTAGCTCGACGGTTCGAGGAGATCGCCCTCGATGTACCGCACCCCATCGAGGGGCAGACCGCTGCGGTCGGCGTGGGGGCGCGTGAGCAGGAAGAGTTCGTAACCGGCATGGCGGAATTCACGGACCAGATGCTTCCCCAGATAGCCAGTGCCCCCCGTGAGGAAGATGCGGTCGGTCGGTGCGGTTTCCGTCGGAGAGTTCATACCCATACCATCCCGTGAAGAAGGGCCAGCAAGCCGGCCACTCCCAGAGGAACCAGGAGGTTGTCCGCGCCGAAGAGCGAAACGGCCTCGAGCAGCGTCGCCATCGCCGCGCCGGCCAAGGCCGCCTTCACCCTTCCCCCCCCAGGATCTCCGCCGAAGATGGAGAACGCGACGACGATGGCCACCAGACCCACGGCGAACATCGCCGCCGAGCCCTCCAGGCTCCGCCACTGCCTGCCCACGCGATAGCGGTGGCTTCCCCACCGCCGGCCCACGAACGACGCCGCAGCGTCCCCCCAGCCCATCACCAGGACACCGGCCACCGCCGGCGCCCTCCAGGGCGAGGACCACCCCCAGGCGGTCAGCACGGCGACACTCAGGGGAAAGAACACCGTTCCCCAGCTTGGCTCCTCGATCTCCACCGGCGCGATGAGCGAGAAGCGCAGGCTCAGCGCATTCACCACCACGAACAAGGCCGCCGGCAGAGCGGCCCATATCCAGTGCTCGTACAGCAGGAAGGTGGGAACGATCCAGGTGGCCACCAGCACGTGGACCATCCGGCGGGTATCCACGCGGGCCATGCCCCGCCGCCGCGCCGTCTCAGCCGAGCCCAGCACCGCCAGCAGCCAGACCGCCGACACCCCCAATGCGATGAGATCGCGGTTGCTCACCTTTGCTCTCCTTCGAGAATGACCACCGCCACCGCACGGCCCCCGTCGTGGGTGATGGAGACCTGCACGTTCGTGGCACCAAGACGTTCGAGGATCTCGCGAGCGTGTCCATGGAAGCTCATGCGCGGCTTCTGGTACTCGCCACTGGTCAGCTCCACGTCGTGCCATCCGATCCCGTGCGAGAGGCCGGTCCCGAGGGCCTTCAACGCGGCTTCCTTGGCCGCGAAACGTCCGGCCAGGCACTCGTGCCGCCGCCGACCCCGACACCATTTCTCTTCATCGGCGGTGAACACCCGCTCGACGAAGTGGCGCCCGTAGCGCTCCTCGAGTTCGGCGATGCGTCCCGCCTCGCACAGATCCACTCCCAGACCGACGATCAAGGCCGAACCTCCTCACCGCACCAGGTAGGAAACAGCGAAACCGATCTGCAGGGCCATCATCATCAGGTACATATGGGTCCACGATGGGTGGTTCTCGGTCGCCGCCAACTCGTCGGGACGCCGCAGCAGCAGATACACCGTGTAGCTTCCCCACGCCATGAGGATCAAACCCATGATGTCCAGCAACATCGCGTTTCCGGTGAGAATCCCCGTCTTCGTGCCGATGGGCAGCAACAGGAACGGCAGCACGAACGAGGGCGCGATCATCCACGCCGCCCGGCGCACCCCGTACTTCACCGGAAGGGTATCACACCCACCCAGACGATCGCCCTCCATGTCCGCGAAGTCCTTGGTCGTGGACGCCCCCAACAGGAACAGGAAGAAGATGCTTCCGATGTACCATGGCTCCCACGCCACCACCGTCTTGACCGTCGACCAACCGCACACCTTCAACAGCAGGCCGCGCGGAATGGCGATGGTGAAGTTGGCCCACCAGCCGTGCTTCTTCGTCCGCAGTGGAGGGGCCGAGTATACCCAGGTGAGGACCGCGGCCGAGGCGGCCAATATGAAGCACTGCAGATTCACCCATGCAGCCAACAACAGGGCCAGGGCGAAGAACCCCCAGGTGAGGACGTGGGCCTCGGTCATGCCCATCCGACCCGAGGGCAGGGGCCGGTCGGGTTTGTTCACCCGATCCAGCTCCAGATCGTGGATCTGGTTGATGCCGTTGCTCGCCGCATTGAGGACGGCGGCCATCAAGGCGCCCACCCCGATCCTGGCCAGCAGCAGCCAGCTGAACTCGGCCCGGGGATGGGCCCCGAAGGCGGTCAGTCCACCGCTGACGATTCCCAGCGCCGGTGGCCACAGGGTGAACGGGCGCGTGAACGCGCTCCACATCCGCAGGCGTTCCCTCCAGGAGAGCGAAGCAACGCCAGCGTCACGCATCACGAGACAACCCTGCCGGAAGGAAGGAGTCGGCTGCGGGCGTTCCCCATCAGTAGGCCCCCTTGCGGGCGATCACCGCGGGCAGGGTGTGCAGCAGGATCCACAGGTCCATCTTGAAACCCCGGCGCCTCACGTACTCGCGGTCGAGCCGCATCCATTCCTCGAAGTCGACGTCGTTGCGCCCGGAGACCTGCCACAGGCAAGTCAGGCCCGGCTTCACCAGAAGACGCTCGCGGTGCTCGGGACGATAGGCGGCCACTTCCGAGGGAACCTGCGGCCGGGGTCCGACGATGGACATCTCTCCCTTGAGCACGTTGATGAGCTGGGGGAACTCATCGAGGGAGGAGCGGCGAACGAAACGGCCCACCCGGGTGATGCGAGGATCGTCGCGGATCTTGAACGCCGCTCCATCCGCTTCGTTCAGATGGGCCAGGCTGTCCTTCAATTCCTCGGCGTTCACCACCATCGAGCGGATCTTGTAGCAGCGGAAGAGCCGCCCGTCCTTGCCCACCCTGAGTTGGCGGAAAAGGAAAGGGCCCGGCGTCTCCAGCTTCACCAGAAGCGCCAGGAACGGAAGCTGGGGAAGGAAGAAGAGCAGCCCCAGCGCGGCGAAGACCAGATCGAACAGACGCTTGGTGAACGCGTACAGACGCCCTCCGCCGGGTGACACAGGTCTTTCGGTCAAGGCGCCGTCCCCCTCTCGAAGAGGAAGACCTCCACTCCCGGCAGTTCGAAGAGCGCTCGGGACACCGCCTGCTCCTTCAGCGCGGCCAGAAGCCAGCCGTTGGGATCGTCGTGCCAGGGGCGGCAGCGCACGTACCAGATGAAACGACGGGTGGGTTCCATCGCGGCGAGACGTTCCTCGACCTTCTCCAGTGACGAGTCGCTGTGCGACCACCAGTAGGGATAGACCGGATCATGACCCCTATAATACCATTGAAAGACATCGTACACCGTCGGCACGAGAATGAAGTCCTGCCCGCTCTCCCGGCTCTCGATGAGCCGTACCGCGCCCCGTACATCCTCCCTTCCGTAACGCGGAACGAAGTGGTAGCGGTAGACACCCAGTCCGGTGAACGCGAGCCAGCCGATGAGCAGATACAGACCCGCCCGCCGGGGAAGGGCGTCGATACCGGCGGCGAGGATCAACAGGTAGGCCGGCAACACCGCGATGACATAGCGCGGATTGAAGGGCTTGATGTTCCGGGCGGCCAGGACGAGCGCGACCACCAGGGGGACGGCAACCCACGCCAGCAGCACCCAGGTGCGCCGGCCCAGGCTCTTGATTCCGGCCACCATCAACACCAGGGCGAGGCTTCCCACCCCGGCCACCGCGGGCCAGTGCCGCCGCGGCAGGGTCGGACCCTGGTCTTGCGATGACTCGGCGATCTCCCGGATCTCCAGTGGCCGGGGACCCACCGTATTGCCCACCGAGAGAACGAAGACCGCATAGGGTACCGCCCATGGGCTCATGGTGGTCGAGCCCCGCATGGGCTCACCCGTCTCCTCTCCGGGAAGCAATCGCTCGGCATGATGGGTGGTCAGGGTGCCCGCCCACCACGGCGTCATCACCACCACCATCAGGGCAAAGACGACGAGCCAGCGCAGGCGTTCTCCCCTGCGCATCCATCCGGCCACCCAGCAGGCCAGGGCCAGACCACCCATCCAGAACAGACCCTCCAGACTGCTCAGGGAGGTGGCCACCCCCAGCGCGGTCAACGCCACGGCCCGCCCCACGCTCAGGTGCTTCCTCGCCCCGATGGCCACCACGGCGGCGGCCAGCCCGAAGAACACCATCCACCCGTAGCCGCGCAGTTCCTGCGAGTGGAAGATGTGGAAGGGATGGACGGCCAGCAGGAGAGCGGCCAACAAGCCCGTTCTCACCCCGGCCAGCTCACGCCCCAACAGATAGATCAATGGAATGCTCAGTCCACCGAGGATCGCTCCCGGCAGACGCAACAGGGCTTCGCTTCGGCCCAGGTGGGTCAACCAGGTGACCACCACCGTCACCAGGGGATTGTGGTAGTCGTCGATGAACTGCTCCCACAGACCATGCCCCGGAGCCAGGCCCTGCTGCAGGGTGATCATCTCATCGATCCAGAAGTTCTGATGTCCCAGGTGGAAGAGCCTCAGCAAGAGCGCCAACAAGGTGAGCAGCACCACCGAGAAGATCACCCGCTCTTCGCTCTGGGTCTTCACCTCGACTCCGGCGTCGTACCAGTGGCGATCCATGGCCCTCATTCCCCAGGTGATGAACGGTGCGAGGCGTCGACCGCCGCCGCCAGATGATCGAGACTCAGTGTACCCACAACCAGCGAATCGACAAAGTCCCGGGAGAAGACATGTTGCAGGGCCCGGTCCACCCCGTCCGGACCTTCCGCGCCCAGATGCCCGCTGGCCAGGCCCTTGATGACCAGGATCCCCAACCCCTTCTCATGGGCGGCGGCCAACGCGCGCTCCAGGCTCCGGTCGGCGAGGCTGTAGGGAGCCATCACCACGTCGAGGCTCTTCGCCGCGGCCTCGACGCCCTCGACCGTCTTCGCCGAGATGCCCACCGCACGGCACTTTCCCTCCTCCTTCAATCGCAGAAGGGTCTCCACCGCCTCGCTGTGCTCGAGGATGCCCACGTCGTCGCCGTTGGAGTGGATCAGGAGGATGTCGAGCATCTCGGTACGCAGACGCTTCAGACTCCCCTCCACCGAGGCACGCAGAGCTGCGGCCGAATAGTCGAAGGTGGAGCGGCCATCGGAGAAGCTCTCCCCGCACTTGGTGCTGAGAACGAGTTCGTCGCGGTGGGCCTGGACGAAGGCGCCAAGCCGCTGCTCGCTGCTTCCATAGGCCGGCGCGGTGTCGAACAGGCGCACGCCCATCACGAGCGCTCCCTCCAGTAGGGAGCGGACCTGCTCGTCCGAGGGAAGCGGGAACGCGCGGGGATACTTCACTCCCTCGTTGCGGCCCAGCTTCACCGTGCCCAATCCGACACGGCTCACCCGAAGTGAAGTGTTCCCTAGAGCACGGAACTCCACCGGACCTCCTTGCGATCCCACGGATCGGCAGCCACGGCGGGCCGCGGCCATTCGAGCGGTTCCATCGGACGGCGGCCGGGTGGACCCAGTCTCTCCTGCACCCGTTCGAGCACCTCGTCCGACAGGACCGGACTCAACGCCATCTTCGTGGGCCAGGTCAAGAGCGTACGGGGTGCCACCCAGTTGCAGTGGACCCCGCTGGGACGACGGTGACGGCGCGATTCCGCCTCGGCGCGCACCGCCCGATAGGTCATCATCTCCGCCCGCCCGAAGTCCACGCCCTTGAGAAGACGGAAGAGCTGCCGGCGCGCGTCCTTCAACACCCTTTCCTCGTCGACCCCGCCACCTTCATCCCCTTCGCTTCCGTGCCGCTCGGCCACATCGCCCCCGACCTGCCACACCAGCGGCTCCGTGCCGTCGACCGGACCGTCCGGACGCAAGGGATGGGTGGTGACGGTCATCGCCGTCCGTCCCCCCTGGACACAGTGCCCGTACAGCGAGGGCAGCGTGCCCCGCAAGACCACCATGCGCAGGGGACGGCGCTGCATGGCCGCCTCCTCGATGGCCGCCCGCCTCAGCAGCAGCTCGTTGCCCTCACCCGCGGCCAGGACCGCCATCCGGGCCCGCAGCTCCAAACCGTCTGACATGTCTGGATGTGCTATGTTGACAACAAGTTCAGATTCATTCTTCAGGTCGATCGTGAAGCCTGCTCCACCCTCCACCCCCGGGTAGTGCAGGAGGCGGGAGGCGTGCAACGAGGCGAAGGCAGCCAGGGCGGAGCGGGTCGACAGGACCGGCTCGGCCATGGCGTAGACCGAGCGTGCGGCCTTCTCCAGTGCCGGCGGCCACGCCTCGCGGGGAAGTGCCTCCGGACGGGCATTGAGCAGCCCGGCCTTCAACACCAGGGGCATCCAGCCCCATGCCGTCAGACGCGACAGGCCACCGGCCCGCGGAACCCACAGATGGCAGCGTTCGCTCAAGACCCGGGCCGCGCGCAGATCGGGTCCGGCTTCACCCCTCAGACTCCGTCTCCACAGCTCGGGCATCTCGCGAATGGCCTGCACGGCGGCGAAGTCACGAACGCCGCGCAGAGCGTACTTCCCACCCCCGTGGATGATCCCCTGGGCCTGGATGCTCTGCCCCTCTCCCAAGGCCTTCGACTCGAGCAGGAGAGCGTCGTAGCCCGCCTGGACCAGACGATCGAGGATCCACAGCCCGGCAAAGCCCCCGCCGAAGATCACCACCTCACACGAGCGCCTGCGCATCTCACCCCTTCCCTCCATCCACCACATCCGGCGGAGTATAACTCTTCAGTCGTGCCTCGATCGCACCCACGGGGATGTTGGCCCGCAACTTCACCGGGATGTGGCGGACGTCATCGGTCAGCCACAAGAGCAGATCTCCCTCGTGCTTGAACAGACCATCGTCCGCCAGGAACGGCTGCACCACGATACACTCCACCGCACCGAGGACCTTCGAATGAAGTTCCTCACGGCGCAGGACCTTCACCTTCAAGGGATAGAGCACCTTGTCGCCGTGGGTGGGAAGATCGAACTCCATTCCCACCTGAAGCTCCATCATACGCACCCGGAAGAAGGCGGACAGGACATCCTGGGTGCCCGGCGGGATCTCGTGGGAACGTCCATCGGGGAAATACGCCATCCCCTCGTCCTGATCGAAATGGATCTCGACATCGCGCCGGTATCCGCCTTCACGAAGGTGCTTGTTGAAGTATCGCGAATGCAGATGCTCGGCATCCATGAAGGAATCGGCCTGGTCCCGCACCCGGAAGATGGCGGTGAAGAAGCGGTTGCTTCGGGCACGGGTGCGGAAGTGGAAACACGAGGAGCCATCGTAGTCGAGCATCGGCAGGACGTAGAGCGTGCCCTCGCCCGCGTTGATCACCCCGTAGTTGATGCTGAACACCGCCACCTCACCCGGGCCGAAACTGCGGAAACGCTCGGCGGCCGGCATCGACGCGGCAACGGAGTCGTCCGGCGTGACGATCTCCGCCCGGCTGCTGCCTGCAGGCTCCACGGCCGCCGTTGTCGAGTCGGCCTCGACGCCGGCGGCAAACGCTCCCACCACCCACACAACCAGCAACCCTGTCAGAGCGGCTGCGAACCTTCGCTGTTGAACCCCTTCGTACGATTTCATCGAATCGCTTCCATTCCCCGGGGCGGTGGCCCCTGTACGATCTCGACCTTCGCCGGCCCATCCGCCCCGGCGACGACCGGCCACTCCCCCAGCCGGAGCTTCGCCAGCTTCAGGAAGTACTGGGAAGCACTGAGGCCACACAGGATGAGGCCGTGGACGCCATCGCGGTATCCTCCCTGAAGAAGATACTGCTTCCAGAACCGCGCGCTGGGACCCAGCACCATCTTCCATGCGGGAGCCGTCTTCCCCGCCGCATACGCGTCGGCGGCGCCCCGGCTGCTGTAGCGAAGCATCCGCTCGAAGGTGGACGGCCACTCCTGATAGGAGAAATGATCCAGGCGGGCCTGGAGTTCCCCGACCCGCACGCCTTCCTTCAGCCGGATCTCCTCGTGGACGAGGCGGTCGTCATAGCGCCCTGCGCCTACCTTCAACAGGCGCAACACCCTGTCGCGTCCCCAGCCCGCGCCACGGATCTCCCTGCCGAAGAAGAAATTCCTGCGCCGGATCCAATAGGCCTCGTGTTCGGCCCGTTCGACCGCGGCGAGGATCTCCTGTCGCAGATCCGCGCCCACCCACTCGTCGGCATCGACGATGAGCGCCCACTCGGTGTCCAACTGCGAGAGAGCCCAGTTCTTCTGTTCCCCCCAGCTCAGGAAGCTGCGGCGGTAGATCCTCTCCGCCAGGGGACGCGCGCGGTCGACCGTCCCGTCCTCGCTGAAGGCATCGACCACCACCCGCTGGTCACAGAATTGCAGATGCTCGAGACAGGCGGCGATGTCCTTCTCCTCGTTGCGAGTGATGACCACTGCACCCAGACGGTTCACGCTCGTCTCTCCATCGATCCTTCCAACATCTCCAATGCCACCGCGCAAACTTCCTCCGCTTCGATCGCATCCAGGCAGGGATGACCCTCCACCGGACACACCGTGAGATTGCAGGGGCGACACGGCACATCGTGGACGAGGAAACGATGCCCTTCCACCGGAGGATGCCAACCCCGTGGATCGGTGCTCCCGAAGAGAGTCAATGTGGGCGTTCCCTCCCCCACCGCCAGGTGAACCGGTCCGCTGTCGATGGCAATCAGAAGATCACACGCCCCCAGGCGCCGGGTCAACTCGACCAGACCGAGAGCGGGCATCGCCACCGCCCCACCATCGGCCCCCTCCAGCACTGCGTCACGGGTTTTCTCCTCTCCCGGACCCCAGGAGACCTCGATCCGTTCGATCCCGTGATCGTGGAGACAGCGGATCAGTTCGCCCCAGTGGCCGTTGGGCCAGGCCTTGGCGCTCCAGCTCGCCGGGGCATGGATGATCACCCAGGGCCCCTTGCCCTCCGGAGGCGGCGGCTCGACGCCACCGGGCGATGCGCCCAGCAGGGGAAATGGCCGCCAGCTCTGCGAGGGCGCCCCGACCACTCGAGCGAAATCGAGGAAGTCCTCGCCCGAGAAACGGACCGGCCGCCCCCTGCCCGGCAACAGGAGGTTGTAGGCCCAGCTGCGGCCCCGGCGCCGTCGCCCCACCCGCAGACGGGCTCCACTCAGACGGCTCCAGGCGGCAGTCGACGGGGTTCCCATGAGATCGAGCACCATGTCGTAGCGACGACGCCTCAAATGCCACATCCACCGCAGATCGTGGACCAGACGCCCCCTTCCCTTCGGCGGGTCGTACACCTGCACCTCGTCGAAGAGCGCAGCGCGTTCCACCAGGGGCGCGATGGGACGGTCGACGACGATCTCCATTCGAGCACGAGGCCATCTCCGCCTCAGCGCACGGGCGACCGCGAGTGAGGTCACCACGTCACCGACCGCCTTGCGGCGGACGAGGAGGATCCGAGGCGCCTCAGTCGGCGATGTCATGTTTCCTCCCCTCGCGGAGAAGCTCCTGGAGTGCCTGCATCACACGGGACACCGGCAACGCGCGCAGACAGGAGAGATGATCGCAGGTGTGCCGATGACAGGGGCGGCAGGGAACCGCCTCCTGGACCACCCGCGCGGGGGCGAAGGCTTCGTGGGGAAACCAGATCTCCCTCTCGGTGGGCCCGAAGATCCCCACCGTGGGGGTTCCCACCCCCACCGCGCAATGAAGGATGCCGCCGTCGTTGCCCACGTAGGCCGCCGACCAGCTCAAGAGCCCCAGCAGTTCGCGAAGTTCCAGTGGAGGCAGGACGCGGCAGGACGTGCCGCTCAGACGGGCGATGCGGTGTCCCAACTCCTCCCTGCCCTGCACGCTGACGATCCATACCTCTGCGAGCCCGCGGCGCTGGATCGAACGCGCCAGTTCGGCCCACTTCTCCTCGGGCCATTCCTTGGACGGCCAGGTCGCAGCCGGATGCAGGAGAATGGGTCCCGGCCGGCCCGGCTCGAAGCGCTCCCATGCCTCTCGACGCTCGGCCTCGCTCAGGGCCAGACGAACCCCCCGCGGCTCGATCCTTCCCACGAGCGGGAAGAGCTTGTCCAGGTGGATCTCGATGGCGGAAGCACCGTCTCCGGGGCTTCCCCGGCGAAAGCGATAGACCCGCGAGCGCAGTCCCCGGTTGCCTCCCACCGAGAGACGCGGACGGGCAAGGGCGCACAGGAGCGCACTGCGCGGACCCGAGAACAGATCGATCCACCAGTCGATGCGCGGGTGCCGCAGTCGGGCCGCCATGCGGGCCATCTCCACCATACCGGCGCCTTCAGAGAGAGCATGGACTTCATCGACCCAGGGATGATGACGGAGGACCTCGGCATGGGGAGCCAGGGTCAGGTATTCGATCCGTGCATCGGGCACGATCTCACGCAAGGCCCCCAGCAGGGGCGTGCTCAGGACCACATCGCCCAGATAGCGCAGGCGTGTGACCAGGACCCTCCGCACCCCGGCCGTCTCAACCACCACTGCGTCCACTCCCGTCGGCCAGGTGAGCGACGATCCAGTCGACGCCAGCGGCGAGATCGTCGCTCACATGGCTCGGGCCGTCGCTTCGCCCCTGGTAGTGCTCCCACGTGCGTCGTCCTTCGCCGGTGAGAACGAGAAGGCTGGGACAGCCGACCCTCCGCGCCAGCTCGATGTCGGCCTCCTTGTCGCCCACCACGACGCCCGGCAGTCCCTCCAGGGCCATCTCCCGCCGTGCGCGCAGAACCAGGCCGGGCTCGGGTTTGCGGCAATCGCAGGGCTCCTCTCCATCCGCGAGCAGTTCGGGAGGAAGGTGGGGACAGAGGTAGATTCCGTCCAGATGCCCTCCGACCGACGCGAGCTGCGCCTGCAGGGCAGCATGGATGCGATCGACCGTCTCGCGATCCATCAGGCCGCGGGCGATCCCGCTCTGGTTGGTGATGAGGACCACCGCCAGGCCGGCCTTGTTGAGACGGGCCACGGCTTCGGCCGCTCCAGCGATGAGCCGCAGGGCAGCCGGATCGTCCAGGTATCCCGGGTCGTCCACGAGGGTCCCGTCGCGGTCGAGCCACACCACACCCCGGAAGGGCATCTTCCCCTCGAGCTTTCCGCTCATCGCTCCCCCCTCCCGGCGTGGGCCCTCTCCAGGACCCTCTCCACCGCATCCCACACCTCACCCACCGTGAGCTCCTCCAGACACGGCAGACCGATGGAACAGGTCGGGCGGAAACAGGGTGTGCAGGGAACCGGGTGCGGACCGGCCGTCTCGCTGGCCGGGCCCCGGGGAGCCGTCCACCGGGGACTGGTCGAGCCGAAGACCGTCACCGTCGGCGTCCCCGCCGCCGCCGCCACCTGGGCCGGGCCGCTGTCGTTGCCCACGAACAACTCCGCCGCCGCGAGCAGCGCCGACAGGGTGGGCAGATCGGTCCTGCCACACAGATCGAGCATGCCGGTGTCGTCACCCAGGGCACGGCAAAGCTGCCGCTCGGCCGGCGCTCCACCTCCGACCT
>JAOZPE010000048.1 GCA_029932915.1 Candidatus Krumholzibacteriia bacterium | reverse complement strand
CCGGTGCGACGCCCGACGCGACGACGCCAGTCGCGGCGCCTCCCGAGCAAGTCTCCCCCACCGACACCACCACGGCGACAGCGGCTTCCGCGACCGTCTCTCCGGCCGAGACCGCCGCCGTGGAACCGACCCGCACCGCCGTCTCCCCCGAGGAAGCCCGCGCCGAGCTGGAGAAGGCCCGTGCCTTCGCCTCCAACGACGAACACGCCGCGTCGATCGCGGCCTACCTGGAGGCCTTCCGGCTCGATCCTTCCCTGATTCCGCTCTACGCCCACGAGCTCGGACACCAGTACAACTGGAACGACCAGCCGCGGGCGGCCATCCCCTGGTTCGAGCGACGCCTGGCCGCCGCCCCGGGCAACATCGAGGCACGCATCGGCTACGCCCGCGCACTGAGCTGGGCCGACCGCACCTATGAGGGCTGGCAGGAGTACCGCCGGGTGCTGGTGGGGCATCCCCGCGTGCTCGAGGCGCGTCTGGGCGAGGCCCAGACCCTCGGCTGGCTCGGCCGCAACCGCGAGGCGGCCCGGCGCTACCAGGGCATCCTCGACGATCACCCGGACAACCACACCGCCCGGCTGGGCATGGCCCAGAACTGGGCCTGGGCCGGTGAACTCCAGTTGGCCATGGATGCACTCGATCCACTGCGGGGCGATCCAGAGGCCGAGGCCCTGCGCGAGAGCATCCTCGCCTCGCAGCGCCCGCAGATCTCCGCCGGCGGCCGCTGCACCTACGACAGCGACACCCTGGACATCCGGGACCACCATCTGGCCTTCGACTGGTCGACCGTCCGCTGGCAGGACCTGCACCTGGCCACCCGGCGTCTGCACTTCCAACAGGATGGGCAGCCCGACGTGAAGGCGTGGGGACTCAACGGCGGCGGCGGTCTGCGTCCTTCGGTGGCCACCCAACTCCACGCCTATCTGTCCTTCCTGCAGTTCTCCAGCGACGAGCCGGTGGTGGGCGGTCCGCCGGAGAAGGTCGACTGGCTGCTGCTGGGTTGGGACGCATGGTTCACCTGGTTCGGCGGCGACCGCTGGCGCTTCGATCTGTCGACCGACCGCAGCTTCGTCGACACGCCCCGGGCGGTCTCCGAACACATCGCCATCACCAGTGGAGCAGCCTCGCTCGACGGCCGCCTGCAGGAGAACCTGCGGTGGAACCTCCTGGCGCGCTACAGCCGCTACAGCGACGACAACGGGCGCATCCTGGGCACCACCGGCCTGACCTGGAGCCATGGGCATCGCTGGCGGTGGAGCCTCATCCCGTCGATCACCGCCTTCTCCTTCTCCCATGCGAGCAACAAGGGTTACTGGAATCCTACCGAGTTCTTCAACGGAACCCTGTCCGCTTCACTGGAAGGCGAGTTCACCGAGAGCGTCACCCTGCGGCTCGAGGCCGGAGTGGGGCACGAGTGGGCGGACGATGACGACTACGGGGTGATGCACGGAAACGCCGAACTCGACTGGCGCATCACCCGTCACTGGATCGTGGAACTCTCCGGCGGCAGCAGCGACAGCCGTCTGTCCAGCGCCGGTGGCTACACCCGCAGTTTCGTCGCCGCCGTGCTGCGCTATCGTTTCTGAGATCGGCCGTGCGACGCTACGCCCTCATCGCCCTGGTGCTCTTGAGCCTCCCCCTGCTGGTGGTGTGGCACCAGTACGAGGCCACCTACCACGACACCGGTTCCCGGGCCGACTACCTGGAGATCGAGGAACCCGCCGTGGCCGACCCCCACCATCCCGGTTTCCGCCGGGGCGGCGTTCCCATCCTCTGCTACCACTACCTGCGCGGTACGCCCGGGCCGGTGTACTTCGTGCGGGTGCTCGGAGCAGTGCTCTTCAATCTGCCCACGCTGAAGGAACGCGAATACTGGACCACCCCGGCCAACGCCTTCCAGCGGCAGTTGGCGTGGCTGTCCGAGCACGGCTACACCACCATCTCCCTGGACGAGCTGGCCGAGATCCTCCAGGGCAGGGAGATCGGACCGCCCAAGCCGGTGGTCATCACCTTCGATGATGGCGACGTGACCATCGAGAAGTACGCCCTGCCACTGCTGCGCCGCTACGGCATGACCGCTTCCATCATGGTGGTCACCTCCAAGGTGGGCCGCCGCTGGCAGGACGTCCAGACCATGGACTGGGGGGCGCTGAAGCGGCTGGAGGACAGCGGGGTGTTCCGGGTGGAGAGCCACACCCACGACATGCACTACAAGGTCAAGGGTGCCGACGGCAGGATGACCCCGGTGTTCCTGGACAAGCTGCCCTATACGGGAGAGCCGAGACGCGGCGGCGAGATCTTCGTCCGCTTCGACCTGCGCACCGCCAGCCGTCTGATCGAGGAACACATGGGACACCCGGCGCGGTGGCTGGCCTGGCCCTATGGCTGGGCCAGTTCCGAGCTGGACTCGCTGGCGGCCAAGGAGGGCTATCGGGGCAGCCTGAGTCTGGCCGCGGGAACCAACAAGCCAGGCCGGGACAGCACCTGGCACCTCTCGCGCATCACCATCACCGCGCGGACGAGCATGAAGGACTTCATCGAGCTCATGGAAACGGCCGACCAGGAGGAACCCGCGGCCGCACCCGTGGAGGATACCGTCACTGCGAGCGCCACCCGGTCGGCCGCACCAGGAGCCGGAAAGGACGAATCTACTTCGGCGAGGAGAAACGCGCCTTGATCATGCCCATGGACGCGCGATCCCCGGTCGGGACCGTGGTGTCATGGGAGAACGCGCTGAAGCACTCTCCTCCGTCCTTCACTCCGTTGTAGTTCTCGTCGTCATAGGCCCAGAACTCCATCTCCGCACACTGGGCCCAGGTGACATGCACGATCATCGTGTCCGAATAGTTGTGACCGTTGGCCGTGGGCGTGCTCACCACCAGGCTGCCCAGATTGTAGGTGTTCCCCACGACCGGGTTGCCGTCGATGGTGACCTGAGGCGGACACGAGTTCGGATAGGGCTCGATGACGAGGATGATGTTCTCGTAGGTGATGGGATCATGGTTGAAACCATCGATCACGAGATCGAATTCATAGCCCTCGAAGAAAAAGCCTTCCTGCCCATCGGTGCTGGGCGTGAAGCCCACCAGGTTCGGAGCCTGGTAGATGCTCTCATCGACCTCCATCGAATTGGAGTCGATGAGCACGTAGCCTCCGCGGTCGTAGGCCGGGTCGTACAGAGGATCACCCGGACCCACCACGAAGTACTCGTTGATGTCGTAGTGGTAGACCGTGTCCCCGGTGGGATACACGGTCAGGCACGGATCGGCGAACGCAGCCGAAACAGAGAGGACTACGACCGCCAGGACAAACGCCGGGATCAAGGCACGATAACGAATCGACATGGGATCTCCCCTCATGGGACCAGCTTTGCTCGAGCACTCGTTGCGCAGTACGTTGAGGGAGCCGAACGTACTGGATGCGAGCACAGTATACCACATGACCGCTGGTGAACCAATCGTTCAAACCGATACCGAGGTCTTTCCCACTCCCGATCGGCCCTCTGGGAAGGCACGGAACCATCATCAAGGCGTAAAACCGTCGATCGGTGCCGGAAATCGGTCAGGCAGGTGAAAGCCCTTTCACCCACAGGGCGTGCCAGCGCGGGTCGCGACGGATCTCGGGATGGAAGGTCAGGGCCATGTGGCCCTGCCGGCGTACGGCGACCGCTTCGCCGTGGTAGGAGGCGATGACCTCGACCTCCTCACCCACCTCGGTGATCCGCGGGGCGCGGATGAAGACACCCGAAGGCGGCCCCTCTCCATCGAGTTCGACCGATGTCTCCAGGAGATCCTCGAAGGAATCGACCTGACGGCCGAATCCGTTGCGGCGGACGGTCATGTCCAGGATGCCCAGGGGTTCGACGCCGCCGGGGTTCTCGATGCGGCGGGCCATGAGGATGGCCCCGGCGCAGGTGCCCAGCAGCTTGCCGCGGCCCGCGAAGTCACGCAGGGGACCATAGAGTTCGTTGGCGTGCAGCAGGATGCTCAGGGTCGTGCTCTCGCCGCCGGGTACGACCAGACCGTCGAGTTCGTCCAGCTCGCCGGCGCGGCGGATCACCCGCGCCGGCAGATCGAGTGCGTCGAAGATCTCCAGATGTGCGGCGAAGTCTCCCTGGAGGCCGAGAACCCCCACCCGAGCTGTGGCCATGCTCACCAGCCCCGGCCGGCGAGCAGCTCTTCCTTGGAGAGCTTCTCCACCGAACGGCCACGCATAGCATCTCCCAGATCGGCGCTGATCTCCGCCAGCTTCTTCGGATCGTCGTAGAAGGTGACCGCCTGGACGATGGCCTTCGCCCTCACCGCAGGATCGTCGCTCTTGAAGATGCCGCTGCCGACGAAGCAGGCCTCCGCGCCGAGTTGCATCATCAAGGCGGCGTCGGCGGGAGTGGCGATGCCACCGGCGGCGAAGTTCGGCACCGGCAGTTTGCCGCTCTCGCGGACCTCCAGCAGCACGTGGTACGGCGCGCCCAGGTTCTTGGCCTCGGCCATGAGCTCATCGTCGCGCAGCATCTGCAGACGACGGATGCCCGACTGGACCGATCGCATGTGACGGACGGCTTCGACGATGTCGCCGGTGCCGGCCTCGCCCTTGGTGCGCATCATCGCCGCACCTTCACCGATGCGACGCAAGGCTTCGCCCAGATTGCGGCACCCGCACACGAAGGGAACGTCGAAGGCGAACTTGTCGATGTGGAACTCTTCGTCGGCGGGCGTGAGAACTTCGCTCTCGTCGATGAAGTCGACGCCGATGGCCTGGAGGATCTGCGCCTCGGCGAAATGGCCGATCCGTACCTTGGCCATGACCGGGATGCTGACCGCTTCCATGATCTCCTCGATCATGCGCGGATTGGACATCCGGGCCACGCCGCCGTCGCTGCGGATATCGGCGGGAATGCGTTCGAGGGCCATGACCGCCGTGGCACCGGCGTCCTCGGCGATGCGGGCTTGTTCGACGTTGGTGACGTCCATGATGACGCCGCCCTTGAGCATCTCGGCCAGGCCCACCTTCAGGCGCAGCCGGTCTTCGCCCTTGTCCTTGCTCATTGTCCCAACTCCCCGGTTCATGAAGCCCCTGGACTGCGGGGGCGTTGACAGTATAGGCCGCGCCCCGGGCCGGGGCAAAGCGGCGCCTAGTACGCCTTGGCGAAGATCACCCGGCGGCGGCTGGGCTTGCCGCTGTACACACAGACCCCGTCCTCGAGGTCGTCGTCCAACGGAATGCAGCGGATCGTCGCCCTCGTGGCGTTCTGGATGGCTTCCTCGGTCTCGCTGGTGCCGTCCCAGTGGGCGTAGAGGAAGCCGCCGGGCTCGTCGAGCCTCTCCTGGAACTCCTCCCAGGAGTCCACCCGGAAGGTGTTCTCCTCACGGAACTTCAAGGCCCGGTCGAAGAGCTTGCGATGGGTCTCGTCGAGGAGTTCCTGCGCCAGGGCGGGCAACTCGGCCAGGGGCACGTCCCGCTTCTCGCGGTCGACCCGGAAAGCCAGCCTCGCGCTGGCGTTGGCCACGTCGCGCGGACCCAGTTCGACCCGGATGGGGACACCCTTCAGCTCCCATTCGGCATACTTCCATCCCGGCCGCAACTGGTCGCGGTCGTCCAGGTGGACGCGAACGCCCGCCCGGATCAACTGCTCGACCAGGGCCCGGGCCGCGCTGACGGTGGTCTCCTGCTCCTCGTCGCTGCGGTAGATGGGAACGACCACCATCTGGATGGGCGCCAGTCGTGGCGGCAGGATGAGACCGTCGTCGTCGCCGTGGGCCATGACGATGGCCCCGATGAGGCGGGTCGACACCCCCCAACTGGTGGCCCACACGTGCTCGCGCTCGCCCTCGGCGTTCAGGAAGGTCACATCGAAAGCCTTGGCGAAGTTCTGCCCGAGGTTGTGGCTGGTGCCCGCCTGCAGGGCCTTGCGGTCGCCCATCAGCGCCTCGATGGAGTAGGTGGACACCGCGCCGGCGAACTTCTCCCTCTCGCTCTTCAGGCCGGTGATCACGGGGACGGCCATGTAGTCCTCGGCGAAACGGCGGTAGATCTCGAGCATGCGCAGGGTCTCGTCCTGGGCCTCCTCGGCCGTCGCATGGGCGGTATGGCCTTCCTGCCACAGGAATTCGGTGGTGCGCAGGAAGAGGCGGGTGCGCATCTCCCAGCGCATCACATTCGCCCACTGGTTGATCAGCAAGGGCAGGTCGCGGTAGCTCTGGATCCACTTGCGGTAGGTATCCCAGATGATGGTCTCGCTGGTGGGCCGGATGACGTAGGGCTCCTCCAGTTGCTTGCCCCCGGCATGGGTCACCACCGCCAGCTCGGGCGAGAAGCCCTCGACGTGCTCGGCCTCCTTCTTCATGAACGACTCGGGGATGAGCAGGGGGAAGTAGGCGTTCACGTGCCCGGTTTCCTTGAACATGCGGTCGAGCTCGCGCTGCATGTTCTCCCACAGCGTGTAGCCGTAGGGCTTGATGATCATGCAGCCCTTGACCGGCGCGTAGTCGGCCAGACCCGCCTGCAACACCACTTCCTGGTACCAACGGGGATAGTCGACCGACTGCTTGGTGAGTTTTTCCGCCATGACGGGAGATCTCCTGGGTGAAGCCCCACCCCATCGCGCTCGACCTTCTCTGGACGAGCCCTCGCAAGCGGCCACGGATCGGCCGGGGACGGAGCTTGGAAGCGGCAGGGTAGCAGAAGGGGGCGCCGGCGGCAACGAAGTGGGAAGGCAGCGGATACGGCACGGGCCCTTCCCCGAAGGGAAGGGCCCTGTTGATGGTGACCCAAGGCGTGGAAGAGCTGTCTATTTGGCCAACAGCAGCTTCTTCTGGGCCACCCACTCTCCAGCCTTCAGGCGGGCGAAGTACAGACCGCTGGCCACCTTGCGGCCGCCGTCGTCCACCCCGTCCCAGACCACGCTGTACCAGCCCGCGTCCTGCTCCTCGTCCACCAGGGTGCGCACCACCCGCCCCCGCACGTCGAGCACGGTCATGAGCACCGGGGCCACATGGTCGAGCTGGTAGCGGAGGGTGGTGCTGGGGTTGAAGGGGTTCGGATAGTTCTGGGCCAGGGCCATCGTCGCCGGCCGGAGAGGGTGATCGTCCGCTCCGGTGGGTCCGATGATCTCGAAGCCACCGGGCAGAACCGCGGTCTGGCCGTCGGGATTGGCCAGGACCACGTCGTACACCCCGGCCGCGGCCCCGCTGAGATCGATGCGAGCGGCGACGGTGTCGAAATCGCACCACGACACGGTGGCGGTGAGGTCGGCCTGACCACTGAGGACCAGGCTCAGGGTGGCCCCGTGGCGCACGTGCGCCTCACCGGACAGGTCGAATGCGATCTCACCGGTACCGACGATGGCCGAGGCAGGGGAGATCCCCTCCAGGGCGGGCGCGGGGTCGCCGGCCACCAGGGTGGCCACGATGTCGTCCCCGTCGGGGGTGATGGCCGAGATCTCCACCAGGGTGGAGTCGCCGGTGTTGCTCAGGGTACTGGGGTTGGACGAACCGTCGAAGCGGGTGTGGAAGGTGCTGCCCGGCCAGGGGTCACCGTCGTCACCGCGATTCACCCCGCCCTGCAGATCGGCCCGTCCATCGGCCTCTTCCATCACCACGCCCCGGACGGTGGTGTCCCCGCTGCCGCCGGTGTTGCCCAGGGCACCGTGGATCACCTCCTGGTCGACGTGGTAGATGATCAGGCCTTCCCCGTGCAGGTACACCTCGCTGCCCAACTGCTGGCGGTTCTCGATGAGCCACTCCTCCGACACCGGATTGTCGAAGGAATCGTCCGGCTGGTACCAGCCGTCCAGATGCTCCTCGAAATCGGCGGTGTAGTCCTCGCCTCCCCCGCTCAGCACGATGTCATCGACGACGAAGGGCGCGCAGGTGCAGGTGTAGTTGCCGTCCTCATCGGACCAGCCCGTATCGGAGACGAAGCGGAACTTGATGCGGTAGTCGACGGGCTCGTCCCCCAACTCCGAGCTCAGATCGAAGTGGGAGCTGCCCGCTCCCAGACCGTCGTAGGCCTGCAGGAGGGTCTCGTTCCCGTCGATCTCGAGGATGCAGAAGGTGTAGTCGTAGGCGCCCTCGCTGTCCTTGCGGTAGTTGAAGTCCAGGGTGACCGGTCCATTGCCGTCGAAGTGGAAGTCGTGGGCGACCGTCTCCCGCCACATGTTGCCGTAGCCGCGTCCTGCGGCCCATCCCCGTGTGGCCGCATCGTCACTGTCCAGACCGACGGTGAGACTGTACGCGCCGGTCACCGCGCAGTCGCTGCGGCGCGTCCAGCGGTCGTCGGTGAAGGACAGGACGTAGGCCACCGGATCGGTCTCCACCGGCGGGATGGTGAAGACCGTCCCCTGCCAGCTCACCGGGATCGGATCGATCCAGCCCAGCTCGTGCTTCGACCAGGCCGACATGTGCGCGGGCGAGGTGGGCTCGTTCCAGTTGCCCGCGGACATCAGCCCCCAATGGCCCAGGCCCTGGAAGGGCCCGCCGTTGGTGTCGTACAGATCGGGCAGACCGAAGGTGTGGCCGAACTCGTGGCAGAAGACGCCGATCTCGATCATCACATCGGGTCCGGCGCAGGAGAGCGCGGGCTGGATGGTGTAGTCGTCGACGAGGATGTTGCCCCCGTTGGCCGAGGGATCGTCGGTCTGGTAGGGCGCACCTCCGGAGATGTTCCATCCCCGGTACACCCAGCGATGCGACCAGATGTTGTCGTTGCCGCCGCACTCGGCTCCCTGCTCGGGATGGACGAAGGCCACGAAGTCGACGTAGCCGTCGTCGTCGCCGCTGTTGGGGATGCCGTCGGGGCCATCGTTGTCGTACTGGCCGAAGTCGACGGTGGGATCGTAGGCGTCCAGGGCCGACTTGATCAGCTCACCGATGTGCGCCTGCGCCGGATCGAGGCCGTTCACCCCGCCCTCGTAGTAGGTGTCGTCCTCGGGCAGAGCAACCCAGTCGTAGACCGTTCCGGTGGTGGACAGATTGCCGTAGGAGATCTCGTCATAGAACTCGGTGAGATCGTAGGCGTCGGGCGAGGGACCGAAGAGTTCCTGCTGGAGATCGCTCACCGGATAGGGCGGCTCGGCGGTGTTGGCGAAGGTGACGGTGAAGACGGGGATACGGAAGCTGCCGCTCACCTTGTACGAGGCCGCCGCCTTGGGACTTCCCTCGCTCTCGGCCAGCTCGCGCGCCTCGCGCAGCCGGCGGGTCTTCTGGATCCAGGCCCGGCGCATCTGGAAGGCCAGGGGATCGCGTTGCCGGACCCGCTGATAGGCCTTGGGAAGCTCCTGTCCGCAGTGGGCCGGCGCGATTTGCGCGGACGCACCCACCGGAAAGAGGAGAATCCCCATCACCGGCAGCAGGACGGAACGAAGCACGGGGTGTCGCATGGAACCTCCGGGTAGCATGGGACATGACGGGAGCGGGAGCCGCCGCCTGACACCACCAGTGTTGCAGATGCCACGCCAAGGGAGCCAGCGGAAACTCCCGGTCCGTCCTCACCGACCGCCCGGGGCGGCGGCCTTGGCCGGGAATCCGCCTGCCGGGAACTCCGCCCGCTCAGAAGTCCGCCCGCAGCGTGAGACTGAACAGGGTCAGGCGGTTGTCGTCCTCTTCGCGGTCATGCATGTCAGGTTCGTCGCTGACGAAGGCCTGCAGACTCATGCGCTCCATGAAGGTATAGGAGGCCATCAGGGTGGTGCGGAAGAAGCGGTAGTCGGTGTAGACCACCACCGACTGCGGTGGAGGTTCCTCGTAGTTCCTCCAGGCGATCTCCTCGCTGAAGCTGAACCACAGACTGCCCGTGCCGTACAGATCGGCGCTGACGACGACCGAGGGCTGTCGGAACTCGTCGTCGGTGTCGTAGGGCGAGATGTTCCAGGTCCATCGCGGTTCCAGGCCCACTTCCAGGGAACCGAAACGGCGGGAGAGCTGGGCCCCCACCTGTCCCAGCCAGGTATCCTGGTAGACCTGGCTGTCGATGTCGTAGAGCAGGAACTCCTGGGGCGAGCGCACCTTCAGCCGCCACTGCGGGCTCAGCTGGATGCGAAGCTCCGGCTCGGCCAGCAGGTCCCAATAGGGCGAACGGGTGGCCGAATCGGCGAAGACCCGCCGCTCGCCGGCGCTGAAGAGCGAGAAGGTGACCGGCCCGATCGGCCAGAACAGATCGGCCTGGACGAAACCGCGGTCATAGGCGATCTCGGTGCTGTCGGGCACCGAACGCGAACCGCCTCCGGCCTCCAGATCGAGATAGAAGCCCAGTCCCTGGCGGATCTCGGCCGTTCCGCTCAAAGTCCACCGGCTCTTGTCGTACTCGAAGAGACTGCGGCCGTCGTAGTCGTAGCTCTCCAGACGCAGCTTCGCCCCCATCTCGAGATTCTCGCTCAGCCGACGCCGGCCCTGCAGCCGGCCCATCGCCCGGATGTTGTCGTGGTTCAACTGGAAGGATGAATCCCTCTGGAAGGCCCGCCCTTCCACCTGCACCTCCACATCCAAGCGGGTCCGTGCCTCGACCGGGCGATAGCGGTAGATGCCCTGGAAGTAGCCTCGGTTCAGCTCGGTTCCCATCGAGCCCAGCGCCAGCAGTTCGTAGCGATGGGTGCCCCGGGAGCGGACCAGGCGCAGTTCGGCCTGCCCCCGCATCTCGGTGAAGACGTCGACGGTGTCCCGCAGGCTGGTGCCGATATCGAGGTTGCCGTCGTTCAACTCGAGCAGGGCCGAGTCGGTGAAGCGGTAGATCTGGGCGAAGCGGTCGTATCCCACCTCGACAGCGCTGTGCAGTTCCGTGCCCGGTTGAGCGGCACGCGAAACCGTCACCAGCCGGTGTCCGGGCGCAGACAGACCCAGGCACGCGACCACCAGCACGGTCGCCGCTCTGGCCGCAGGAAGTGTCCCTCTTCGCTTCGTCACCGTCGACGCTCTCGCCTACTGCGAATCGGCAGCAAGCATGCGCGCGGCCCGGTTCAGGAGATCGAGCCCCACTCTCAACTGTTCGAGAGCACGATCCCAATCGCCCTTGGCGTCCTTCTCCACCGCCCGCTGCCGCGCCTGCAGAGCCTTTCCGACGAGTTTCTCCGCCGGAGGGGTGAGATCTCCATGGCGGCGGATCTTCTCCAGCCGCGCGTCGAAGCGTTCCCGTGCGCGCTGCACGTCCTGGTGGGTGGCGACGCCCTGATCTGCCCCGAGCAATTGGCGAACGAGACGGCGGACCTGCAGGGTCATCCGCAGCGCCTGCTCGTTGCGCTCGGCGGCGAAGGCCTGGCGCGCCTGTTCCTGGAGGCGGTCGGCCTGTTTCAGTTTCTCGTCGCCGCCGCTGCCCTCCAGACGCTGGTGCGCACGCTCCAGGAGCTGGTCGGTGCGCTGCAGTTCCTCCTGGAGACGCTGGCGGCCCACCCGTCCACGAGCCGCCTGCACGAGATTGCGCAACAGGGTATGGGTGGAATCGGCCAGGCGGAAGGCCACCTCGAAGTTTCCGTCGGCGAACTGGCGCTCGGCCGCTCCCAACTGGTCGCGCGCCTTGCTCAGCACCGCGCGCACCCGCCGGTCGACGATGTCCTCGTCGTGCTCGTCGATGCGTTCGAGCAGGGCCCGGGACTGTTCGAGCAGACGGCGCGCCAGTTCCTCATAGGTGACGTCCTGACGCACCTCCCTCTGGACCCGTAGACCCAGGTCGCGCGCGCGGCGGGTCAGTTCGAGCACCTGTAGCTTCGTCTTCGAATCGATGCTTTCTCCAGAATGAGAGAAGATCCGGTGCGCCGTCTTCTGGATCTTCAGGGCCTGAGCGAAGAGATCGTGCAGGCGGGGGTTGTCGTTCTGCTGCACACTCTCGGCCACGTGCTCGAGGATGGCGTCGGTGCGCTGCAGTTCCATTTCCAGCAGTTCACGGTCATCGGTCGAGATGGCCGAGGCGGGAAGCTGTGAGCCGGCGATGAGAAGAAGGACGAGCAGGATCGCCAGTGCCGGTGCGGAGAACCACCGGCGTCTCGACGCCGAGCGCCGTGCGCGCCGCCGGGGGTGACCGTATTCCTCGATGCCCATGTCCAGCCTCCGTCGCTTCCCCCCGGAAGCGGAACCCCATCCCGCTCCGGGCAGGTCACCGCCGCCCGATGGGAAGGTGCGGTGGCGAAGTCGAAATCCTCGGGCCGGACCGCCGTCACGGGAGCCTCTCCTCTGTGAGACCGCCCGCCGGCGGCCGCACCGTTCCTCACCCCGAGCGCCGGTCCGGCAGCCACCGATGCAGCAATGGCCGTTCCGGCGAGGCCGAGAGCACTCGGGATTGCCTGCATGTCCGTGTAAGTTCTTCATTGACAAGGTATTGGAGATTCCCCGGCGAGGCCGTTCCCTTCCCGGCCTCCCCTCTTCGCCCGCACTCGGCGTACGCTGGGGTACAGTCTGTCCGCCCGCGGACGCGGATCGCTGAGCCGCGAGAGGCCGGCTCTCAACTCCGGACGGAAGCGGTGCCGGCCGTCGGGCACCGCCCGTCCTTCCGACCGTCCCCACCCTGCTCATGCCCCCTCCCCCGGTCCCTCCAGGGGCAGTCCCAATCGTTCCATCCGGCTGTACAGCGCGCGCCGGGTCAGGCCCAGCAGCTCGGCGGCGCGGGTCTTGTTGCCGCCAGCGCGCTGCAGGGCCAGGCGGATGAGCCTGCGTTCGTGGTCCTCCACCTTGAGGTTCAGGGGCTCGCTTCCTCCCAGGTCGTCCTGCCCGCCGACACCGTCTTCGGGCAGGAGGATGTGCTGGGGAAGGATGCGGCCGCCCTGGGCCAGGATGGTGGCCCGCTCGAGGATGTTGCGCAGTTCGCGCACGTTGCCGGGCCAGGGGTACTGCCGCAGCCGCGCCAGGACCCCCGAATCGAGGGCATCCCTGTCGTATCCCAGTTGCTCCAGGAGCGCGGCGACCAGTTCGGGCAGGTCGTCGATGCGCTCGCGCAGGGGCGGCAGCTCGATGGGGAAGACGTTGAAGCGATAGAAGAGATCCTCACGGAAGCGGCCGTCGGCGATGAGCCGCTCGAGGTCGCGGTTGGTGGCGGCGACGATCCGCACGTCGGAGTGGACCTCACGGTGACCGCCCACCGGGATGAAGGCCTTCTCTTCGAGGGCGCGCAGCAGTTTCGCCTGGACCGAGGCGTTGGCCTCGCCGATCTCGTCGAGGAAGAGCGTGCCGCCGTCGGCCAGCTCGAAGAAACCGGCCTTGTCCTGGTCGGCTCCGGTGAAGGCGCCCTTGACGTAGCCGAAGAGTTCGCTCTCGAGCAGGGTGTCGGCGATGGCCGCGCAGTTGACCGCCAGGAAGGGCTTCTTCGCCCTGCGGCTGTGGGCATGGATGGCCCGGGCGGTGAGCTCCTTGCCCGTGCCGCTCTCACCGCGGATGAGCACGGTCGCATCGGTCGGAGCGACCTTGCGCACCAGCTCCTTCACCTTCGCGATGGCCTCGCTGCGCCCGACCAGATCCCACGTGGGGTTCTGGCGACGGACGAGCTGACGCAGGCGTTCGTTCTCACGGGTGAGCTGCTTCTCACGGACGGCGCGCTCGGCCAAGAGAACGAGCTCGTCCAGGTCGAGCGGTTTGGTCAGGTAGTCGGTGGCGCCCAGCTTCATCGCCTGCACGGCGGTGCGCACCTCGTCGCCGTGACCGGTCATCACGATGACCCGCGTGTCGGGCCAGCGCTCCTTCACCTCCTCGAGCAAGCCCATGCCGTCGAGTCCGGGCATCTTCAGGTCGGTGAAGACCACGTCGGCGGCGCCCTCACCGAGCGCTTCGAGCGCGGACGTACCGTCACCGACGGTGCGCACCTCGTGCCCGGCGCGCTGCAGCTTGCGGGCCAGCAGGATCTGCATCTTCGGCTCGTCATCGACCACGAGTATGCGGGCCACGGATCTTCCTCTCGATCGCAGCGGGATGAGCTCACCCACCCCATGCGGCTTCGATTGCGACCGCCCCGGGGGCGGTCCACTCATTCCCTCGCCTTCCTCGGCCGATCCTACCTGCGCCGGGGAAGTTCGACGATGGCGGTCGCCCCCTTGCCAGGGGCGCCTTCCAGGCGGATCCGGCCGCCGTGGTCCTCCTCGACGATCCGGCGCACCACACTCAGTCCCAGGCCACTGCCCTTCTCCTTGGTGGTGACGAAGGGCTCGAAGAGATGCCGCGCATCCTCCGGGCGGAAACCCACGCCGCTGTCGCGCACCTTCACCTTCACCACCTCGGGCTCCTGCGTCAACTCCAAGGCCAGATGGCCACCCTGGGGCATGGCCTGCATGGCGTTGAGGATGAGGTTCAGGAAGACCTGTTGCAGGCGGTGGGAATCGCCCTCGATGGTCACCCGCTCGGCGGGCAGTTCGTCGATCAGCTCGACGCCGTGGTCCTGGAAATCCTGCTCGAAGAGGCGGAGGGTGCGGCGCAACAGCTGGACCAGGTCGACCTCGACGCGATGGGGCGGCGCCTGCCGGGCGAAATCGAGGTAACCGGTGAGGATCTCGTTGAGGCGATCGACCTCCTCGGGGATGAACTCGATCAGGTCCGATTCGATCCCCTTCTCGTGCAGATCCTCTTTGAGCAGTTGGGCGGCGTTCTTGATGACCCCCAGGGGATTGCGGATCTCGTGGGCGATGCCGGCGGTCATCCGGCCCATGGCCGACAGGGTCTCGTTGCGCAGCAGGGCCTGGCGCGCGCGGGCCAGACGCCGCGCGTAGAAGAGCCACACCACCATCAACAAGGCCACCAGGGCCACCACCGTCGCCCCGATCACCAGCAGGTTGCGGCGCAACTGGCCGAGGGCGTCGAAGTAGCCCACGCTGGCCTCGACCCCGACGAAGCCGGCCACCTCGTCGAGCGAATCGAAGATGGGCGCATAGCCGGTCATGAAGTAGTCGCTGCCCATCACGTGGTACAGGCGCGAGTGGCTGGCGATGCCCGAGCGGGCGATCTCCACCTCGACCGCGTCCAGGGCCAGGAAGGGATTGGGCTCTCCCACCAGCAGGCTCTGGCTGACGTCCACCAACACTTCCCCGGTCGGCAGGCACACGAAGATGTTGGACAGGCCGGTATCCTGGCGGACGCGGGTCAGCGGGACCTGCACTGGCGCGACCCACTGGTCTGCGCCGGTGTGCAGGGCCCAGAAGGCGAGCGAATCACCGGGGACCGTGGCGGCGATGGTCACCGCCAGATCCTGCAACTGGTTGCCCAGGGCCTCGCGCAGGTACTCGTGGGCGCGGTGCTGGAACTGCCACAGGCCCACGGCGACCGCGGCCAGCACGGCCACCATCAGTGCCGCCATCGCCACCCACTGGCGGGCGGGCACCACGAAGGCCGGATCAGGTGAGAGCTTCGAGCTGGCGTGCGGCATGGTAGGAAGAACGCACGAGAGGACCCGCCTCGACCCAGGCCAGGCCGAGTTCCCTTCCCCGTCGGGCCAGATCCTTGAATTCATCGGGGTGATAGAAACGCTCGACACGATGATGCTTCGCGGTGGGCTGCAGATACTGGCCCACGGTGAAGATGCGCACCCCGGCTTCGACGCAGTCGCGCATGACCGCCTCGATCTCCTCGATGGTCTCACCGAGGCCCACCATGATGCCGGTCTTCACCACCGGGCGGGGCTTCCAGCGGTGCGCGCGGGCGAGCACCTCGAGCGAACCTTCATAGGACGAGCGCGGACGCACGCCCGGGTAGAGACGGGGAACCGTCTCCAGGTTGTGGGCGAAGATGTCCGGAGCGGCATCCAGGACGCTCTCGAGCGCTCCCTCCTTGCCCGCGAAGTCCGGGGTGAGCAGCTCGATGCGCGGGGCGGGATCGAGCGCCCGCAGACGCTCGATGCTCTCGACGAAGATGGAGGCACCGCCGTCATCGAGATCGTCGCGGTCGACCGAGGTGATCACGACATGGCGCAGGCCCAGGCGCGAGACGCCCTCAGCCAGACGGCGCGGCTCGTCGCGATCGACCTCGCCGCTCCATCCGTAGCCGATGTTGCAGAAGGTGCAACGGCGGGTGCACTTGTCGCCGAGGATGAGGAAGGTGGCCGTCCTCTGGCTCCAGCACTCGGCCGTGTTGGGACAGCGGGCCTCGTCGCAGACGGTGTGCAGGCGGGTCTGGCGAAAGAGCTCGCGCAGCTCGAAGTATTCTTTGCTCGCGCGCGGCTTCACCTTCAGCCACGGCGGCTTCTGAAGGCGCGGCTCGCCCATGCGGTGCCGGGGCTTGGCGGTATCGCTCATCGCCGTCCCTTCCTTCGATGGATCCACCCGGATCACCGTCCCTTCCCGTGGCAGATCGACCGGGTTCGAGCGCCTCTAGAGTTCGACGAGTTCGCGCACCCTGAAGTTGCCGTCGTCGGCCTCGATGCGCGCGGCCGGCACCTGGGGATCGTGCTCGAAGACGACCACCCAGTCCTCCGCGGCCGCCCGCGCGAGGATGTCCTTCTTCTCGTTCAAGGTCAGAAGGGGATTGAGGTCGAAGCCCATGATCCAGGGGATGCGCAACTGGCTGGCGAAGGGGATCAGATCGCCGGCGAAGAGCACCTTGGCCTCGTCGTCTCCGGCCACCACCAGCTGCTGTCCGGGGGTGTGGCCGCTCACGGGCAGGGTCCGCAGGCCGGGCAGGATCTCCTGGGCGCCGTCGACCAGGCGCAGGTGCTCCTCGTCGTCGAGCAGCGGCTGCCAGCGCGGGCGCAGGTAGCTGGCCCGGTCGCGTTCGGTCGGCGACTCACCCCACTG
>JAOZPE010000083.1 GCA_029932915.1 Candidatus Krumholzibacteriia bacterium | reverse complement strand
AGCTCGAAAGCCTTGCTCATCAGTCTTCCTCCCGAGCCACGAAGCGGGTCTTGATGGGAAGCTTGTGCATTCCCCTCAACATGGCCTCACGGGCGAGATTCTCGTCGACTCCACCGAGCTCGAAGAGAATCCGGCCCGGCTTCACCACGGAGACCCAATACTCCGGAGAGCCCTTGCCCTTGCCCATACGGGTCTCGGCCGGCTTGATGGTGATGGGCTTGTCCGGGAAGATGCGGATCCACAGCTTTCCGGTACGCTTGACGTGGCGCGTGATGGCTACGCGCGCCGCCTCGATCTGACGGCTCTTGATCCAGCCCGGTTCCACCGCCTGGATGGCATAGCGGCCGAAGGAAATGGTCGAGCCTCGCCAGGCCATCCCTCGCATTCGACCCTTCTGCACCTTACGCCGCTTGACACGCTTGGGCATCAGCATGGCTAGCTCGCCTCCTGAACCTCGTTGGCCAGCTGCTTCTTGAAGTCAGCCGGGAAGATCTCACCTTTGCAGATCCACACCTTCACCCCGATGGCGCCGTACGTGGTCCGCGCCACCGCGGTTCCGTAATCGATGTCGGCACGCAGGGTGTGCAGGGGAACACTGCCGTCATGGTAATTCTCGACGCGCCCCATCTCCGCTCCACCCAGACGGCCGCCGCAGCGGATCTTGATTCCCTTCGCCCCCATGCGCATGGACGTGGCGATGGCTTTCTTCATCGCCCGGCGGAAACTCACGCGCTGGGTGAGTTGATGGGCCACATGCTCGGCGACCAGAACCGAACACAGTTCGGGCTTCTTGACTTCCTTCACGTCCAGGGTGATCGACTTGCCCGTCAGCTTCTGCAGCTTGGTGCGCAACTCGTCGACCGTCTTGCCCTTGCGTCCGATCACCACGCCGGGACGTGAAGTACGCAGGGTCACCGTCACCTTGTGCGGCTCGCGCTGGATCTTGATCTCGGCGATCCCGGCGCTGCCCACGGTGGTGTCGATGAGTTTGCGGATCTTGATGTCTTCTTCCACCCAGTCCGCGTAGTTCTTGGTCGCGAACCATTTCGAATTCCAATCCCGGATGACTCCGAGCCTGAAACCCACCGGATGCGTCTTCTGGCCCATTCGCTACCTGCTTTCTCCTACTCCTGCTGGTCTTCAGCGCTGACGATGACCGAAATGTGACTGGTCCTCTTGCGGATGCGGAACGCACGGCCCTGAGCCCGAGCGCGGATCCTCTTCTGGGTGGGACCTTCGTCCACCCGGATGTCCTTCACCACGAAGTCCTCCTCGTCGACCCCGGAGGCCGTCTCCTCGCCCTGACGGGCGTTGGCAACGGCGGCCAGAATGGTCTTCTGGATCATGGGAGCCGCCTTCTTCGGGGTGAGGGAGAGGATATGGACCGCCTCCTCCACGTTCTTTCCACGCACCAGGTCGGCCACCAGCCGGGCCTTGCGCGCGGAGATCATGTTGAACCTGGAAACCGCTCGAGCCTCCATGGCGAAACCTCCTGCCTACTTCTTGCCCTTGCTGGTGTGCCCGCGGTAGGTGCGCGAAGGAGCGAACTCTCCCAGCTTGTGACCCACCATGTTCTCCTGGATGTAGACCGGCATGAACTGCTTGCCGTTGTGGACCGCGATGGTATGGCCCAGGAATTCCGGCACCACCATGCTTCCGCGCGCCCACGTCTTGATGACCCTCTTCTCGCCCTTGGCGTTGAGTTCCTCGACCTTCTTCAGAAGGGAATCCTCGACCCACGGGCCTTTCTTGATCGATCTCGGCATCTGCGGCTCTCCTGACTACTTGGCGTTCCGACGACGGACGATGAATCGGTCCGAGGGCTTCCGGCGGCGGGTCTTCTTGCCCTTCGCCGGCTGTCCCCAAGGTGAACACGGGTGACGTCCGCCCGAACTCTTGCCTTCGCCTCCACCCATCGGGTGATCGACCGGGTTCATGGCCACGCCACGCACGTGAGGACGGCGGCCGAGCCAACGGCTCTTTCCCGCCTTGCCCACCACGACGTTCTCGTGATCGGAGTTGCCCACCTCGCCGATGGTGGCGTAGCAGCTCCGGTGCACCATGCGCACTTCGTTGCTCGGCAGGCGGAGGGTCACCATGTTTCCCTCTTTGGCCATCACCTGGGCGTAGCTGCCCGCGCTGCGGGCCATCTGGCCGCCCCGGCCGGGCTTGAGCTCGATGTTGTGCACGAGCGTTCCCAGCGGAATCCGCCACAGGGGCATCGCATTGCCCACGCTGAACGGCGCATTCTCACCCGCCAGGACGGTCATGCCCACTTCGAGGCCCTTCGGCATCACGATGTACCGCTTCTCCCCGTCGACGTAGTGCAACAGGGCGATGCGGGCGCTGCGATTGGGGTCGTACTCGATGGTGGCGACCTTGGCCTCGATATCGAGCTTGTTGCGCTTGAAATCGATGACCCGGTAGCGCCGCTTGTGACCCCCGCCGCGATGCCGGGCGGTGATTCTCCCGCGGTTGTTGCGACCGCCCTTCTTCTTCAAAGGAGCGAGCAACGACTTCTCGGGCTTGCTTGTCGTGACTTCGGCGAAATCCGACACCGTCCGATATCGGAGCGTCGGGGTCACCGGCTTGAATTTCTTGATCCCCATGGGACTCCTTCTCCCCCTTGATCAGCCCTTGCTAGACCAGGTCGAAGAGGTCGATCTTGTCATCGGCCTGCAGCGTCACTACAGCCTTCTTCCAGTCGGGACGATGGCCCTCATAGCGGCCCATGCGCTTGGGCTTGCCGTGCATTCTCATCGTCCGCACCTCGAGCACCTTCACGCCGAAGTACTTCTCAACTGCGTGGCGGATCTCGTGCTTGTTGGCCGCCAGGGCGACCTCGAAGACGTACTTGTTGGCCTGCTCGCCGAGGTCGGTCGACTTCTCGGTGACCACCGGACGAATCAGGACCTGGCTCAGATCCTTCATGATCCGAACACCTCCTCCACACGCTTCAGCGCCGCCTCGGTCAACACCAGGCTGTCGTTGCGAAGCACCTGGTAGGCATTGAGCTGGTACGCCGGAATCACGTCCACGCGGTCGAGATTGCGCACCGACTTGTAGAGCATCGTCTCTTCCTCGGCGGTCACGAAGAGCACCGTCTTCCCCTGAAGACCCATCTTCGCCAGCATGGCCGCCGCGGCCTTGGTCTTGGGAGCATCCAGACTCGGAGACTCCATCACGTAGACCTCGCCGAGACGTGCCCGATCACTCAGAGCCGATCGCAGCGCCAGCCGGCGGGTCTTGCGGTTGAGGCTCGTGCGGAACTCGCGGGGCTTGGGTCCGAAGACCGTGCCGCCGCCGCTGCGCACCGGCGACTTCAAGGAACCCGCGCGGGCCCGACCCGTCCCCTTCTGGCGAAACAGTTTCGCCGTGGAATAGGCCACCTCACCCCGCTCCTTGGTCTTCGCCGTGCCCTGACGCTGATGCGTCAGGTAGCTCTTGACCGTCTCGTAGAGAGCCTGCTCGTGGATCTCGGCCTCGAAGAGCTTCCCGTTGAGCTCGACCGCGCCGGCCTCTTCGCCGCTCTCGTTGAATCCTTTGGCAACAGCCATGACCGCGTCCTCCGATGCCGAGCCTAGCGCCCGGCCGATTTCACCAGGATGTAACCGTTCCGCGTTCCCGGGACCGCACCCTTCACCAGAAGGAGGTTGTTCTCCTTGTCCACCCGTACCACTTCGAGGTTCTTGACCGTCACGCGGTCACCGCCCATGCGCCCGGGCATCTTCTTGCCCCGGAAGACCCGCGAAGGGGTGGCGCAGGCACCGATCGAACCCGGTACACGGTGGTTGTGACTGCCGTGGGTCTCCCGGCCGCGCTGGAAGTTGTGGCGGCGGATGACCCCGGCGAAGCCACGGCCCTTGGACACCCCGGTGACCGTCACCTTCTGGACGTCCTCGAAGAGCTCGACGGTGAGCTTCTGGCCCAGGGCGTAGCCGTCGACATCCTTGGTCCGGAATTCCCGCAACATGCGAAGTGGACCGCTGCCGCTCTTGGCCAGGTGGCCGCGCAGGGGCTTGGGCGTCCGCTTCTCCTTGCGATCGTCCCCGAAGCCCAACTGCAGAGCGGTGTAGCCGTCGGTCTCCTGCGTCTTGATCTGGGTGATCGGGCACGGACCGCACTGCAGCACGGTGACGGGAATGGAGCGACCATCCTCGTCGAACACCCGGGTCATCCCCAGCTTCTTTCCGATCAGACCTTTCATACCTGTCTCTCCTGCATCGATGCGGTTTGCCCCCGGACCGGGCGGATCAGACCTTCAGCTCGATATCGACGCCGGCCGGCAGATTCAGCTTCATCAGCGCATCCACCGTCTGGTTCGTGGAGTTGACGATGTCGATCAGCCGCTTGTGCACCCGGATCTCGAACTGCTCGCGCGACTTCTTGTCCACGTGGGGCGAACGAAGCACCGTGTACACCGACCTCCGCGTGGGCAGGGGCACGGGCCCCTTGATCTCCGCTCCGGTCTTGCGAGCCGTCTCGCAGATGACCTGGGCCGAGCGATCGAGGGTCGAGGCTTCATAGGCCTTCAATCGGATCCGGATCTTCTGACGCGCCATCTTTCCTCCTGCCGGCGGACGAGCGCTCTTCACACATCGTCCGTCGAAGACTCGACTGATTCAGATTCCTACTCGATGATCTCGGAGACGACGCCGGCGCCCACGGTGCGGCC
>JAOZPE010000082.1:4475-4782 GCA_029932915.1 Candidatus Krumholzibacteriia bacterium | reverse complement strand
CGGGGACCTTCACCCAACCACTTGAATACACTCTTGCAGATTACCGCAATGGGCTGAGATATGTCGCCATCGAGCTGTTTCCTGAGGGACCTGTCGACACATCCCTCTCAGACGATTGGTGGCTGGTTGCTGATCGACGAGGGGTTCCAAATGTGGGAACCAGCTTTGGCATGCTCAAGGGTCAATATGGCCACCAGTAGGTAAGGATAGGGTTCAGGGATGGGGTTGGCACACAACCCCATCCTTTCACGTTGAACGGCAGGTGCCCCATGCACAAACGACGTTCCAAGCGACCGAAGACGGACTA
>JAOZPE010000082.1:0-4465 GCA_029932915.1 Candidatus Krumholzibacteriia bacterium | reverse complement strand
TTGGCGTCGACGGTAAGGGAAAAGAGGTCCAACCTCTGACGACATGCAACATGGGGTGGTGAAAGAAGATATTGGTAGTATATGCATCTCGCTCGAATCGCTGTTGCCCGCTGTTGCCTGCTGGTGCCATCAACGGCTGAGGCTGAATTGGGTCTAATGAGCCGTCGAATATTCCATTCCATTGGTAGGTACCCCATGCACAAACGACGTTCCAAGCGACCGAAGACGGATCATCCGGCCGGGCGGAAGCCCGTTCCAGAGAAGTACAAGAAGCTCTTTCCGGGAGGAAGGGTCCTGCGGCCGGAGGACAGGGTGGCCATCAACAGGGTGTTCGGAGACGAGTGGTACAATTACGACGGTTCGTTCGATTGGCTGAACAAGTGCCGGGGAATTGCCGCGTGGGCGGGCTGTGGACTGATCTTCGACATCAACAAGCCCTGGGACGAATCGGTCTATGTCGAGAACTACAACGGCGAGGGACGGCTGATCTTCGCCGGTGGGGCGGGCAAGGAGATCGACGCGTGTTCGGCACTGCTCCATGAAATCGGCCATCGGATCATCCAGATCGCGGGCATCGAGCCGGCCGATGTCATCAAGAGGGAGCGTGAAGCATGGATTGCGGCACAGGCCATGGCTGAGTATTACGAGCTTCCCTTCAATCCGGACTGCCGAAGGGGGGCTCTGTACCTCTATCGGCTGAGCAGATTGCGTGATGAGAACAAGGGTTCCAAGCGCCAGAGCCGTCTTCGCCGGCCCAAGGAGCCCAAGACCTGGAAGCTCGCCAAGAGCCGGCGCAGCGGGATGACCGAGAAGAGTACCTACCGGCGTTGGTTCGCCATGGGGAAGAAGGGGAAGAGGTATACGAAGCGGGAACTGAAGCGATGGGCGGCCCGCGCCGATCGTCGCCGTCCCCTGGAGGACGACTAGCCTGGCGCGCCACCCCCCAAATCCCCTGTTGTCAACGCAATCGCCCCGAAGTAGAGTCCTCGGGCACAGCGGCCTTCCCCTGGGGGAGGGCCGGTTCTGGACCCCCGGCCAAGAACATCCACCGCCGCCCGGTGTAGCGGTGATCTGGTATCTCATGAATCAGCCCAAACTGTCTCTGAAATCGTCACTTCCGCCTCTCTTTGCGGTGCTGTTGGGCCTGATGCTGGTCTCCGTTGGCCCGGCCTGCGTCGGGGTGCCGCCGGCGGCCGCCCAGGCCCTCAGTGACGCCGAGTTGAGTGCCGCCCGCCAGAAGGCCACGACCCTGACCGAGCAGGACCGCCAGAAGGTACTGGAGCTGCTGGGTTCGACCCAGCAGAAGACCGAGGAAGCGGTGGCAAAGAAGCCGGCCCAGGCCACGCCGCAGGGCATCAACGACGCCGTCCAGCCGAAGACCCTCGGCGGGACGCCGGCGACCAAGGTCGCGACCACCAATCCCGCCCCGAAAGCCGCGCCGGAGACTCCGCCCAGCAAGTACCCGCTCTTCGGCAGCGCCCTGTTCAAGCTGGCGCCGAGCACCTTCGAGCCTGCCAGTTACGGTCCGGTCCCCGACGACTACACCATCGGCCCCGGTGACGAGCTCATCGTCGAGCTATGGGGCGAGGTGACCTCGCGCAACAGCTACACCGTCGACCGGCGGGGGACCATCCTGCTGAAGGACGCCGGGCAGCTGAGCGTGGTGGGGGAGAACCTCCAGTCGGCCAAGCGCAACATCATCCGCCGACTGTCGACCGTGTACAGCGGGGTCAAGCCCGACGGCGGGGGCACCACCCATGTGGACGTGAGCCTGGGACGGCTGCGCTCGATCCGCATCTTCATCATCGGCGAAGCGCGCCGGCCGGGCGGTTACGAGGTGTCGTCGGTGTCGACCGTGTCGCAGGCGCTGTACGCCGCCGGCGGCCCCAGTCCCATCGGCTCGATGCGCGACATCCAACTGGTGCGCAACAACCAGGTGGTGGCCCATCTCGACCTGTACCGCTACCTGCTCGAGGGCAAGCGCGAGGGCGATCTCATCCTGAAGGAAGGCGACACCATCTTCCTGCCCGCGGCGGGCAAGATCGTGGCCGTGACCGGCCCGGTGCGCCGCCACCGCCGCTTCGAGCTGACCGAGGACGAGGGCCTGCGTCACGCCTTGCGCTACGCGGGGGGATTGGCCCCGGAGGCGCGGGCGGACATCGCGGTGATCAGCCGCATCCTGCCTCCTCAGCAGCGCAGGGACGGCGATGTCGACCGGGTGGACCTCGATGCGCCCCTGGACGGCTACTTCGACGAGAACGCCCCGATGATCGAGCTCGAGGACGGCGACATCGTCCGCGTGCTGCGCATCAATCCCCGCGCCGAGCGCTACGTGAGCGTCACCGGCAGCGTGGTATTGCCCGGCCGCTACGGCTGGCAGGAAGGCATGCGTCTGACCGATCTGTTGAAGAAGGCCAAGGGCCCCTGGCGGGACGCCCTGCTGCAGAGGGCGTTGCTGGTGCGGGTGAAGGACGACTACACGCGCGAGAGCTTCCCCATCAACCTGGTGGAAGCCGCCACCGACTCGACGGCCGATCTGGAGCTGGCGCCCATGGACAGCCTGGTGGTCTTCTCCCGGAGGATCCTGGAGGCCGAGCACCGGGTGACCATCCTGGGACAGGTGCGCCGGCCGGGAGAGTTCGTGTGGTACGACGGGATGACCCTGCGCGATCTCATCCTCGAGGCCGGAGGGACCCTCGAAGGCGCGGAGATGAACCAGGCCGAGGTGTCGCGCCTGGATCCGCCCCAAGGGGAGAACGACGACCGCCTGGCCAACATCATCACCGTCAGTCTGGCCGGCGAGATCGGCCAGGGCGACGCCGATCGCTTCCTGCTGCAGAACCATGACAATGTCTTCATCCGTCTCATTCCCGGATGGGAGTTGCAGCGCAACGTGGTGGTGCGCGGCGAGGTGAAGTATCCCGGCGTGTACACGTTGTTGACCCGAGACGAGCGCCTGAGCAGCGTCATCGAGCGCGCGGGCGGCCTGCTGGACACCGCGTTCCCCAAGGGATTCCGCCTGCTGCGCACCAAGGACAACGCGGGCAACGTCGGGTTGGATCTGGCCGATGCCCTGGAGAACAAGGGCGGTCCGAACGACATCGTCCTGGAGGCCGGAGACGAGATCATCGTGCCGCAGCTGCAGATGAGCGTGAAGGTCACCGGTGAGGTGAACTTCCCAACCAGCGTGATCTACCAGGATGGCAAGAGCATCGGCGACTACGTGGACCGTGCCGGGGGATACACGGCGCAGGCGGACAAAGGCCACACCCACGTGGTGTATCCCAACGGACTGTCGGCGAAGGTGAAGAAGTTCTGGTGGGATCCGCACGTGGAGACCGGATCGACGATCATCGTGCCCAGGAAGGCCCCCGGACAGGGCATCGACTGGGGGAAGGTGATCATCGGGACGACGTCGGTGATTGCCAGTCTGGCGACGATCTATCTTGTGGTGATTACGGCGAACAACAACTAGAAACACACACGCACAAGCAAGACTCTCAAAGTTGTCGTGATAGGTCGGGGAAGAGGCTAACAGCAAGAACTTCCAGAGTAGGCAATATGGCTGTTCAGGATAGAGAAGTGCGACAAGCAAGTGAAGCGATGCCATCCTTTGCAGCATTGTTTCGTCGTCGTTGGAAGTATCTGGCAACAATACCATTGATGGCTGGAATCATAGCTCTTGCAGCGTCATTTCTGTTGCCAGTGGTGTATACCTCAGAGACGACATTTATTTCTTCAGACCTATTGGAATCGACTGAACCGGGGGGCTTGCAACAGCGCTTGCAGGGTATGGCGAGTCGACTGGGAGCCGGTGGCCTGATGCCATCCTCCAGCCTTACTGAAATGTTGCCTTCATTGCTGAAGAGCCGAGAAGTCCTGGATCGTGTTCTGGACTCGAGAATCAAAACCTCTGATGGGTCAGAGAAAACAACATTGGACTTCTTGAATGTAGAGGGTGAGACGATTGAGGAACGACGTTTGGCCGCTAGACGTAGCTTGGTGGAAAACGTCTTGTTGCTGCATATCGAAGAGACCTCTGGTGTGGCCACACTCCGTGCTACGGTCCCAGATGCGGTTGTCGCTGCTGAATTGGCAAATACTTGTATTGCTTCGATTCAGGAAAAGTCCCAGCAGCTATATTCATCAAGAGCCTCAGACCAACTTCGTTTCATTAGATCCAGGCTCGAAGATGTCGGTGAGAGTCTCAAACAAGCGGAAGAGGCTTTGGTGAGCTTTCGTGAACGGAACAGGATGGCCAACCAGTCACCTTTGCTTCGTATGGAAGAGGGCAGATTGATCAGAAAGGTTCAGCTTGAAGAGCAACTCTATATAACTCTGCAGACTCAAGCGGAACTTGCGAAAATCGAAGAGGCGAAAAATACATCCGTACTTTCTATCATTGACAAGGCCGTTCCATCGCCACGGCCATCCGGTCCAAGAAGGGGTGTAATCGCTGTCAGTG
>JAOZPE010000047.1:2307-17452 GCA_029932915.1 Candidatus Krumholzibacteriia bacterium | reverse complement strand
GAGGGCTACGGCTGGGGCCGGGGACTCGGCCTGGGTTGGGGCCACGGCGGCGGCTATGGCCGAGGCTGGCACACCCACGGCGAGGGCTACGGCTGGGGCCGGGGACTCGGCCTGGGTTGGGGCCACGGCGGCGGCTGGGGCCGAGGCTGGCACGCCCATGAGGGCTACGGCTGGGGTCACGGCGGCGGTTACGGCTGGAGAAGGTTCTACGAAGACGACGAGAGTCGCCGGTACCATGAACACCATCACCACGATGACGAACCGGAAGGAGGGTATGAGATGGGACCTGGAGGATACGGCAGAGGCCGCGGTGGCGGTTTCGGCAGGGGCCTGGGACGTTTCGCCGGCCCCGGAGGCGGGCGCAGCCAGGGCCTGGGAGCCGGAGGGTACTGCGTGTGTCCCAAGTGCGGTGCGCGCGAACCCCACATGGCCGGCACACCCTGTCAGGAACAGCGTTGTTCCCAGTGCGGCGCGCGCATGCTGCGCGAGGGCTCCGAACACCACGAACTGTGGCGGAAGAAGCACGAGAAGAACGACTGATCCACGGAGAGCGATGAGGGCGGCGCGGACGGAAGTCCTGGAAAGAGACGACACTCCCTCCCTGATGGGTCCGCGCCGTCCTCGCTGACAGAGGCAGGCCGCTGCGATGTTCGTCGAAATCATCCAACAGGCGGTGATGATCACCAGCTTCGTCTTCGTGATGATGCTGTTGATCGAGTATCTCAACGTCGAGACCAGCGGCCGCCTGGAGACCCAGCTCCACGACAGCCGATTCCGTCAATACCTGCTGGCCTCCTTCCTGGGCGCCACGCCGGGTTGTCTTGGCGCCTTCACCGTGGTCTCCCTCTTCGAACACCGGGTCGTGGGTTTCGGAGCCCTCGTGGCGGCGATGATCGCCACCAGCGGTGACGAGGCCTACGTGATGTTCTCGCTGTTTCCCCGCAAGGCTCTGCTGCTGACCCTGGCCCTGCTGGCCATCGGAATGGTCTCGGGCTACCTCACCGACCTGTTCTTCAAGCGCTGGAACCTTTCGGCCGATTCCATGGACCACCCCCTTCCCCTGCACGCGCGGGAGAAGTGCCGCTGCTTCCAGCGCGAGACCATCTTCGATCAGCTTCGCAACATCAGCTTCCCCCGCACCCTGCTCCTCCTCCTGCTGGGCGGTCTCCTGGTGGCCATCCTGGAGGGATCGATCGGTCCGCACACGTGGAACTGGGTGAGGGTCACCATCCTGGCCGGCGACCTCTTCGCCCTCTTCGTCGCCTTCACCGTTCCGGACCACTTCCTCCAGGAGCACCTGTGGGAGCACGTGCTCAAGCGCCATCTGCTGCGCATCTTCGCATGGACCCTGGGCGCGCTGGTGGCCATGCACCTGCTCGAGCACTTCATGGATCTGTCGGCCTGGGTACAGGCCAACACCCTCATCGTGCTGCTGCTGGCCGGCGTGGTGGGACTCATCCCCGAATCGGGGCCCCATCTGATCTTCGTCACCCTCTACGCCTCCGGGACGATCCCCTTCGCCATCCTGCTGACCAGTTCGATCGTCCAGGACGGCCACGGGACCCTTCCCCTGCTCGCCTCGTCCAAGCAGAGCTTCCTGCGGCTGAAGCTGCTCAATCTCATCGTCGGCCTCGCGCTCGGTGCGCTCTGGCTCTTGATCTTCTAGACCCTTCGCCCCACCCTGCAGGGAAACAGAACCCCTTCCCCAACCAGCCCCCGGGGAGATCCCTGCCACCATGATCGAACGAAGTGTCCGGACCGCCGTCCTCGCAGTCCTTCTGCTGGGTGCACTTCTCCCCGCCACGGCGGGAGCCACCGCCGGGGTCGTGGTCTCCGGCGACAGTCTGGCCACCGCGGTGGGTGTGGAAGTGCTGGAGGACGGGGGCAACGCGGTGGACGCCGCGGTCGCGGTGGCCCTGGCCCTGGCCGTGACCTTCCCCGAGGCGGGCAACCTCGGCGGCGGCGGATTCCTGCTGGCCTTCGACCCGTCCACCGGAGCGTCCTGGGGGCTCGACTTCCGCGAGACCGCCCCGGCGGCCACCGATTCCCTCTTCTACCTGCGAAGGGACGAGGAGGGCTGGGACCAGCCCTCGCTGCTCGGCCCCGGCGCGGCCGGCATCCCGGGAAGCCCGGCCGGCCTGTGGGTGGCCTGGAAACGCGGCGGCCGCCTTCGGTGGCGCCGTCTGGTCGAACCGGCCCGGCGCCTGGCCGCCGAGGGCTTCACCGTCGGCGAGAAACTGCCGCGCCACCTCCGCGAGGCCCGGGAGGAACTCACCCGCTGGCCCGCCGCGCGCGAACGCTTCTTCCCACGGGGGAAGGTGATCGCCACCGGCAAGCGCTTCGTCCAGCCCGAGCTGGCCGCCGTGCTCGAGCGTCTGGAGACCGAGGGCCCCGATTTCTTCTACCGGGGAGATTTCGCCCGGGAGATGGTCGAGGCGGTGCGCGCCGACGGAGGCGTGTGGAGCCTGGACGACCTCGCCTCCTACGAGCCGCTTTGGATGTCGCCGGTGACCGTGGTCGACCCCGGCGACTCCACCCTGCAGCTGATCGCCCTGCCCCCTCCCAGTTCGGGCGGGGTCTTCCTGGCCCAGACCCTCTTCTTCCTGAACGCCCTCGGCGTGCGCGACACCGCAGCGGACAGCGTCGAGCGCGCGCGCATCCTGATCGAGTCGATGCGCCTGGCCTTCGCCGACCGCAACCACCATCTCGGCGATCCCCGCTCGATGCGCCTGGCCATGGCCGATCTGATCGACCCCCGCTATCTGCGCGAACGCGCCCGGCTGCTGCCCGAAAGCGGACGAGGCGACCCGAGAGCCGGTCCCGGGCATCCGCTGCGCGAAGGCGTGCACACCACGCACATCTCCATTCTCGACGAAGAAGGGGGAGCCGTCGCCCTGACCACCACCATCAACAGCTCCTTCGGCAGCAAGTGGATGGTTCCGGGGAAGGGCTTCCTGCTCAACAACGAGATGGACGACTTCGACACCCGTCCCGGCCGGCCCAACACCTACGGCCTGGTCGGCTCGGGAGTGAACCTGGTGCACGCAGGCCGGCGCATGCTGAGCAGCATGAGTCCCACCGTGGTCCTCAGGGACGGGCGCCCCTGGCTCGTCCTGGGTGCGCGGGGAGGGCCGAGGATCCTCTCCACCATCCTCCAGGTCTATCTGTACCGCACGGTCGACGGCATGGGCCTGTCCGAGGCGGTGGCCGCGCCCCGTCTGCACTTCCAGGGCATCCCCGATCGCGTCTTCCTGGAGAAGGAGCGCTGCTGGCCCCGGCTGGAGGAAGAGCTGCGCGCGCTGGGCTACGGCGTCGACGCCGATTCGTGGATGGCCAAGGTCCAGGCGGCCGAATGGGACGGTCACCGCGGCCTCGGCGCGGCCGATCCACGCAGCGAGGGACGGGCTGCTCCCTGAGCCGCCGATCCCCACCGGCTGCGCCATCCGTCCCCGAGCGGAGGACGGCGGTGCCCTTCCCTCGCCTCGCCCGGGGCCGGAGAGCCCCCATGTCGATTGCGCCTTGCCTTGGGCCCCGCCGTCGGGAGAAGATGCACTGCGTCCCTCTTCCCCGACCCCGGGAGCACGCCGGTGGAAGCCCTCCGCGAATACCTGGCTGAGTGGCCCCAGTTCCTGCCCTTCCTGGCCATGCTCGTGGTGACCGTAGTGGCGGCGTCCCTGGCCCACCGCATCCTCCTGCATCGGCAGGGGACATCCAGGGAACATGGATTCGCCCGTCAGTTCACCGTCCTGGCCATCGCCACCGTGGGGCTGGTGGCAGCGGTCATGGCCATTCCCATGAGCGGAGAGACCCGCCGCGCGGTCCTCAGTCTCATCAGCATCGGCCTGACCGCGGTCGTGGCCATGTCCTCGACCACCATCGTCAGCAACTTCATGGCCGGCCTGATGCTCCGCCTGGTGCGCAGTTTCCACCCCGGTGACTTCATCCGGGTGAACGAGCAATTCGGCAAGGTCACCGCACTGGGGATCCTCCACACGGAGATCCAGACCGAGACCCGCGACCTGGCCACCATTCCCAATGCCCTGCTGGTCTCCAGCCCGGTCACCGTGGTCCGCTCCTCGGGAACCATCGTCACCGCCGACCTGAGCCTGGGTTACGACCTGTCGCATTCGCGCGTGGAGGAACTCCTGGTCGAGGCAGCCGAGAAGGCCGGTCTGGACAAACCCTTCGTCCTGGTGACCGAGCTGGGCAATTTCTCGGTGGGCTACCGGGTGGCCGGATTCCTCGAGGATGTCAAGGGACTGGTGACCGCGCGCTCGAAGCTGCGCAGCACGGTCCTCGACACCCTCCACGCCGCCGGAGTGGAGATCGTCTCTCCCACCTTCATGAACCAGAGACCCCTGGAGAAGGAAGACCGTTTCATCGCGCGGCCGGAGCGGACCCGCGAATCGCAGGATTACACCGCCGAGGAGATCGTCTTCGACAAAGCGAACGAAGTGGAGAAGATCGAGGAACTCGAGAAACAGCAGAAGAGGATCGAGAAGGAGATCGAGGAACTCCCCCACGACGAAGAAGATCGCGCGGCGCAGAGCCGCCGCACCCGCCTGGAGAGGGAACTCGAGAGCACCCTCCACGAGTTGGACATGCTCCGCAAGAAGACCGAAAAGCAGGAGGAGTGACGGAAGGGCCTCCGCATCGGCGGGTCTCCGGTATCGAGGAAGCGATCCTTCCCAAAGCAGATCCCATCTGGGATACTGAGGCGCCATTTCCCGGAAGTCGGGAGAGCATCGAGGTCCCTTCCGGCGACTCCATGTCGAAGATCTTCTCGATGGCCAGACCTCCTCCGGTCCGCAACCGGAGGAAGAAAACGAGGATATTATGATCGAAGAACTGTACACCAAGGAACAGGTGGAATTGAGAGAGCGTGCACGGGAGCTGGCCGAGACCGCCATCCGGCCCGTCGCCGCCAAGCACGACGTCGAGCAGACCTTCCCGTGGGAGGTCCACGAGGCCATCCGCGAGGCAGGGCTGTCGGGAGTGTGGATCCCCAAGGAGTACGGTGGCATGGGCGGTGGGGTCCTGGACCTCTGCCTGGTGGTCGAGGAGTTCTCGCGCGCCTGCGGTGCCATGGGCGTCGGCTTCGCGGTGAACGCCCTGGGCTCCTTCCCCATCCTGCTCAGCGGAACCGAGGAACAGAAGAAGCGCTGGCTTCCCCCCATCGCCTCCGGAGAGAAGATGATCTCCTTTGGTCTCTCGGAGAAGGACGCCGGCAGCGACGCGGCCAGCATGAAGACCCGGGCGGTGAAGGAAGGCGATCACTACATCCTCAACGGCGAGAAGAAGTGGAACACCGGTGGGGCGATCGCCTCGTACAACACCATCTTCGCGGTCACCGACCCCGAGCGCGGTGCCCGGGGGATCTCCGGACTCGTGGTGGAGAAGGGAATGGAAGGCTACGAGGTGGGCAAGCACGAGGACAAGATGGGCATCCGCGCCATCCCCGTGGTCGAGATCCACTTCAAGGACTGCAAGGTGCCCGAGGAGAATCTCCTCGGCGGAGTCGAGAACCAGGGATTCAAGCAGGCGATGATGACCCTCGACCGCGCCCGGCCCGGCGTGGCCGCCCAGGCGGTGGGACTGGCCCAGGGAGCGCTCGATCTGGCCATCGAGTACACGGGCAAGCGCCGCCAATTCGGTCAGACCATCAGTTCGTTCCAGGGCATCCAGTGGATGCTGGCGGAGATGGGCACCCAGATCGAGGCGGCCAGGGCGCTGGTGCATTACGCGGCACGGGCCATCGACTCGGGCCACAAGAACATCACCAAGCTCTCGGCCATGTGCAAGCTCATGGCCACGGACACCGCCATGCGGGTGACCACCGACTGCGTGCAGCTCTTCGGGGGATACGGTTACTGCAAGGACTATCCCATCGAGAAGTACATGCGTGACGCGAAGATCACCCAGATCTACGAGGGAACCAATCAGATCCAGAAGCTCGTGATCGGTCGCAGTCTCCTGCGAGAGGCCGCGAACAAGTAGAAACCGGCATGCGTCGAGTCACGATCATCATCCTTGCCATCGGTCTGGTCCTCATCGGCTTGGGGCGCTCCTATGCGGGGCGCCCCAAGACGGATGTGGTCGTCCTCAGCAACGGGGACCATATCACCTGTGAGATCAAGCAACTGGACCGGGGCAAGCTCCAGATCAAGACCGACGACATGGGCACGATCAGCATCAAGTGGCACCGCGTCGTGGCCATCTCCTCGCAGTTCTACTTCCGGGTGGAGACCCGGACCGGACGGCGGTACTTCGGTTCGATCCAGATGATCGAGGGGGAATCCACCCTCAAGGTGAGCGGAGTGGAGACGGTGGCCACGGTCTCCGCCGACAACGTGGTCGGAATCATGCCCATCGAACGCACCTTCTGGTCGCGCATCGATGGATCCTTGAACATCGGCTACAACTACACGAAGACCAGCGGGGTCGCGCAATTCACCTTCCAGTGGAACAACCTGTACCGCACCAAGAAGCGCCTGGTCCGCCTCAACCTGCAGACCACCTTGACCGACAACGGAGACTCGGTGGACACCATGGTGCGCCAGGACTACGAGGCACACTACGACCACATCATCCGCAAGAGGTTCTCCGGTTCGGCCTCGGTCACCTTCCAGAGGAACGATGAACTGAGCCTGGCGAGTCGTTACCTCTTCTCCCTGGGCGGAACCATCAATCTGCGCAAGAGCAACCACGATCTGCTCTATTTCTCGCTGGGAGCGGCGTTGAACTCGGAGACGACCACCGGGGCCACCAGCTCGTCTGAGAGCGCGGAGGGAGTCCTTTCGGCGGGGTACTCCATCTTCGTCTACGACTCACCGAAGATCCAGATCAGCGCCGATGCCAAGGGCTATCCGAGCATCACCGAGAGCGGCCGCTTCCGCCTGAACACCGACATCACCTTCAGCTATGAGCTGCTGAGGGACTTCTACCTCGAGTTGAGCTGGTACTCACAGTACGACAACCAAGCGACCGAAGACGGTGAAGCCAAGCGGGACTATTCGGTCAATCTGGGAGTGGGGTGGACCTATTGAGCAAGCCACGTACGAACGAACGCCCATCACGGGGGATGCCCACCGACGCTCTGCGTCCCTGGATCCTGAGCTTCCTCCTCATCGGCATGACCGTGCTCTCGCCGCCGCGCGCGGCGGCGGAGAAGATCTCCACCACACAGGAGACGGGGGCGGCAGCCCGCATCCTGCGCATGCCCTCGATCAGCGCGGAGTCGATCGCCTTCGTCCACGCCGACGACATCTGGGTGGTCCCGCGCTCGGGAGGAACGGCGCGGCGCTTGACCACCTTTCCCGGGGCCGAGACCGACCCGCACTTCTCTCCCGACGGACGGTGGATCGCGTTCTCCGGTGAATACGACGGCAACGTCGACGTCTACCTGATCGCCGCCGACGGCGGCGAACCGAGACGGCTCACCTGGCATCCCGGCGAAGATCGCGTGTTCGGTTGGACCGTCGACGGCACCGGCATCCTCTTCACCTCGGGCCGCGCCAATGCACCGCGCCCGTGGCCCGGACTGTGGGAGGTCTCCACCGAAGGTGGGATGCCCCACCCCTGGCCGCTGCGGCGCGTCGCAAGAGGCATGCTGTCCCCCGACGGAAGACGCATGGCCTATCAGCGCATCTCGCCGTGGGAGAGCGAGTTCCGCAACTACCGGGGCGGTCAGGCCCAAGCCATCCGCATCATCGACTTCGATACGCTCGAGGTGGAGAAGCTCCCCTGGAACGGCAGCAACGACCTGTCCCCGGTGTGGCTGGGCGATGTGATCTTCTTCCTGAGCGACCGCGACTGGGCCATGAACGTCTGGGCCTGGGATCTGAAGACGAAGACCCTCACCCAGCGCACCCACTTCAAGGAATTCGACTGCAAGAAGCTCTCCGGCGGCGCCGGCACCCTGGTCTTCGAGAACGGCGGCTGGCTGTACACGATGGATGCCGACGGTGGAGAGGCCGTCCGCCTGCCGGTCACCCTGGAAGGGGACTTCCCCTGGGCCCGGCCGCACTGGGTGGACGCATCGAAGTACATCCGTCACGCCGCGCTCTCCCCCACCGGCAAACGGGCCCTCTTCGAGGCCCGCGGCGAGATCTTCACCGTGCCCGCCAAGGAGGGCGACATCCGCAACCTCAGCCGGAGCAGCGGAGCGGCCGACCGCGCCCCGAGCTGGTCGCCCGACGGCCAACGGGTGGCGTGGTTCAGCGACGAGAGCGGCGAGTACCAGCTCATCATCGCCGACCAGTTCGGCAAACGCATCCGGACCATCGAACTGAAGGATCCCACCTTCTACTACACCCCGCGCTGGTCGCCCGACGGCAAGTACCTGGCCTTCACCGACGCCGACCGTCAACTGTGGGTCCTGGAGGTCGCGAGCGGGCGAGCCAAGGTGGTGGACAACGAGCGCTTCGCCCCTCCCGAGCGCAACATCTATCCGGAGTGGTCCCCCGACTCCAGATGGATCGCCTACACCCGGCGTCTGAAGAACCAGTTCAACGCCGTCTTCGTGTATTCCATCGAGTCCTCACGTTCGACGGCGATCACCGACGGCCTGTCCGATGCGCGCTGCCCCGCCTGGGACGCCTCGGGCAAGTACCTGTATTTCCTGGCCAGCACCGATTACGGCCTCAACGTGGGCTGGCTGGACATGTCCTCCTATTTCCGCCCCCTCAACGAGGCCGTCTATCTGGCCGTCCTCTCCTCCGACGAGGTCTCCCCCCTGCGACCGCGCAGTGACGACGAGGAAGATCGCAAGGAGGACGGCGATCGAAGCGCCGGCGATGAAAGCGGCGTTGGAAGAGAAGATTCCAGACATGCGGAGAAGCCGGGCGAAGAAGGGGATGAGAAGGTTCCCACGGTGAAGATCGAGTTCGACGGCCTGCAGAACCGGATCGTGGCCTTCGACCTTCCCGCCCGCTCCTACCGCGAGCTGAAGGCGGGACGAGAAGGCGTCCTCTTCTTCACCGAGCAGGTGGAGAACGCCTCGGGTCTGACCCTGCACCGCTACGAACTCGAGGATCGGAAGGACGAGACGGTCGTCGACGGTATCGATGGTTTCACCCTTTCCGCCGACGGCGGCAAGCTCCTGTACTGGCGTCCTCATCACGAATACCACCTCGTCGATGCCGCCGGTGAGAGCGAGACGAAGGGCGAGGCCCTTGATCTGTCCGGGATGCAGATGAAGGTCGACCCATCGGCCGAGTGGAAGCAGATCTTCCGCGAGGCATGGCGTTTCCAGCGGGACTACTTCTACGTGGAGAACGTCCACGGACTCGACCTCGACTGGGCCTGGCGCAGCTACTTCCCGTGGGTCGATCACGTACGTCACCGCGCCGACCTCACCTACCTCCTGGACATCCTCGGCGGAGAGACCTCCATCGGGCATTCCTTCGTCCGGGGGGGAGACGAGCCCGAGGTGCCGAAGGTTCCCGTCGGTCTGCTCGGTGCCGACTACGAGCTCGATCACGGCCGCTATCGCATCGTGAAGATCTACTCGGCCGAGAACTGGAACCCCGATCTGCACGCCCCCCTGAGCGAGCCCGGACTGCAGGTCGAGCCCAGGGACTACCTGCTGGCGGTCGACGGCCGGTCCCTGAACGAGGGAATGAACCTCTACTCGTTGTTCGAGCACACCGCCGGGGTGCAGACCACGCTCCTGGTCAACGATGAGCCCACCACGAAGGGAGCCCACGAGATCACCGTGGTTCCGGTGGCGGACGAGACCGCCTTGAGACGACGCGACTGGGTGGAGAACAACCGCCGCAAGGTCGACGAACTCTCCGGCGGCCGTCTGGCCTACGTGTGGGTGCCCGACACCGGAAGCGGCGGATACACCTATTTCACCCGCTACTACTTCGCCCAGCAGGACAAGAAGGGCGTCATCCTCGACGAGCGCTTCAACCACGGAGGCTCGATCGCCGACTACATGGTCGACATCATGTCACGGAAGTTGCTTGGGTACTTCAGCAACCCGGTCGGGGACAAACAGCCCTTCACCGCCCCCAACGCGGCCATCTGGGGACCCAAGGTCATGATCATCAACGAGATGTCCGGATCCGGCGGTGACATGCTGCCCTACATGTTCCGCAAGCTGGGAATCGGACCGCTCGTGGGCACCCGCACCTGGGGCGGGCTGGTGGGAATCTGGGACGTGCCCCCGCTGGTGGACGGAGGCACGATCACCGCGCCCCGCGGCGGTTTCTACGACACCGAGGGACACTGGGCGGTGGAGAACGAGGGAGTCGCTCCCGATGTCGTGGTCGAACAGCTTCCCAAGGAGCTGAACGAGGGCCACGATCCCCAACTGGAGAAGGCGGTCGAACTCGCCCTGGAGCGTCTGGAGACCGAAGGCGTCGAGCTGCTGCCCCAACCACCCGACCCGATCCGGGTGAAGCGCCCACAGTGAAGAGCACTCCACCCATTTCCCCTCACCCGAGAAGGGGGAGAGACGTCATGATCCATCCTTCCAGGCATCCGGGATACCTGGCGACCCTGCTGAGCTTGATCCTTCTGTTGGGAAGCGCAGCCGCCCCCCATGCACAAGACGGCACCGGTGTCGCCCTGGACGATTCCCTGCTCTCCGATATCGAATTGCCCAATCCGGTCGAACTGGCTCCAGTCCTCGGCGCCGCCTGGACGAAGAACCTGGCTCTGGTGTATCGCCAGAGCTGGACGGAGACGGCGACGATCGAGGCCGACGGTTTCGTCCAGCTCACCCATGTCAGCCTGAATCGCTTCGCTGCGGACGGGAGGCTGATCCGCGAGATCGCAGAGAACCGCCTCCACTACCAGGAGAAGGCGGGCATGAAGAAGAGGATCCGCAAGAACCTCGAGCTGAACGGCAGTGCATGGATCGAACGACTCAGCGGTCTGGTCACCGCCTACGCCTATCCCGGCCGGGACGAGATGGAGGACTGGATCCTCCGCTCGAACATGATCATGGCCGCCGGGGGGCGATGGATGGGCAATTGGGAGATCCGGACACGAAGGGCGATGAACGAAGACGACGAGCTGGTGCAATGGATGGACCCGCGCTCCCATGAAGTGCTGGCCCGGAACTTCGACACCGTCTTCGAGGGCAAGAAGGTGCACGGCGAACTCCTCTTCGAGACCCTGAAGGACGGAGCCGTCGTTCTCCGCTCGGGACGCCTGGACTTCCCCGACGAGGATTCGATCGTCCGGCTCGACTACGACGGCTACACCACCCTTCCCTGATGAGCCCGATATACGCGCGAGCGTGACACGGAGGGACGGAGGCGGAGCGGATCGAGCGGGTCGGCGGCGAAGGGCCTGATACGAAGAAGGCCCCGCTCCGGATGGAGCGGGGCCCGATGCCAAAGGCAACTCGAGAGACGAGGCTACCAGCGATCCCGCCGGCCGCCACCGCCACCGTAACCGCCACCGCCACCACCGCCACGGCGGGGACGCTCCTGCGCCTCGTTGACGCGCAGAGGACGGCCTCCCATCTCGTATCCATCGAGGGCGCTGATGGCAGCCTGCGCCGCATCGTCGTCCATCTCCACGAAACCAAATCCGCGGGGACGGCCGGTCTCACGATCGTTGATCAAGGCCACCGAATGCACCGTGCCGTGCTGGCTGAACAGCTCGGTGACCTCGGCATCGGTGGCGGAAAAAGGCAGGTTGCCTACATAAAGCTTCTTCACGTTCGTTCGTCTCCATCAACCGGCTCAACCGGTATACTGCAAGCGCTCTCGGGTTGCCCGACCATCCGGGGAAAAACCCGCACGCTTCATCATCGTCCGGCCGAAACCGGACATCATCCCCCGCCCGTCGGGGGAATTCCACCCGGCTGGGCCGGGCCTGTCTCCACGAGGATTTCCCACGCCCGGAGGGTCTTCCCGCTCCGGCGAATCCTCTCTGTACCGAGAGCATAGACACCGCCGGGGGAATCGCCAACGCATTCGTCGCGAAAAGAGTGAAAGCCCCGGCGGCGCGAACGGGCCGGTGAAGCGAGAATCATTCCCAACTCGTTGTCAAACAAAGGGTTGAACGAGCTTCCCCTCCGTAGTCCAGAGCGACCGATTCCTCCGTCTTCTTCCCCGGGCGGCCTCGCATTCCCCATGCGCAACACGCCGCGATACCGCGTCGGGTTGGCCGAAGCTGAGCGCTTGCGTCATACTGAGGTGAAGCTTTTCGTGGGGGATCACCCTTCGGCACCCCTGCCGGGGCCGGCTGAAGCAACCGCATCCAGGAGGACTGACATCATGCGATCCCTGTCCATCGGCCGCTTCCTCATCGCAGCCACAGGACTGGCCCTGCTCTCGGCGGTCTTCATCGCCGGCTGTGGCAGCGACACCAACGGTCCCGCGACGAGCACGGGCACCTTGAGTGTGCGCCTCGTCGACCGGCCCTCGTGCGTGGAAGGTCTCGAACACCTCTACCTCGTACTGGGTGACGTCCGCGTCCATCGCGAGAGCGACGGCGAGGACAGCGGAGAATGGTACTCGGTGATGCCCGACAGTCTCAGCCAGGAGGAGAGGACCGTCGATCTGCTCGAGCTGGTCAACGGCGTCAGTGCGCAGTTGGGCGAGGAGGAGTTGCCGGCCGGTCTGTACAACCAGGCCCGTCTGGTCCTGGAGGACGCCTGGATGGTGATCGACGGCGATTCCGTCGATGTCTTCGTGCCCAGCGGCACCCACTCGGGCCTGAAGCTCATCGGCGAGTTCACCGTCGATCCGGGCGTGGTGACCGAGCTCACCGTCGACTGGGACGCCTGCCGCTCCCTGCACGAAGCCCCTCCGCACAGCGGCCGCTGGATCCTTCGTCCGGTCCTGCACACCGTCCAGACCATCCTCTCGGGCAGTGTCTCCGGAACGGTCCTGCCGCTGGACATCCAGGCGGCGGTCATGGCGGTCTCCGCCGACCGGGCGGACACCATGGTGACCCTGGTCGATCCGCTCAGCGGCGGCTACCGGCTCATGGCCCTGACCGAGGGGCTGTGGGATCTCACCGCCTTCGCACCGGGTTACGTCGATTCGACGATCACCGGCGTCGCGGTGACGGCTGGAGAGGACACTCCGGATCAGGACTTCACCCTCGTGGACGAGACTCCCTGAGTCCGGAAACCCCGCCTGCTCGGCGGGGAGATGCTCCCATTCCCTTCATGGGCAGGGGAAGGGCGCGGCCGTCACGCCGCGCCCTTCTCGCGTCCGGGTGGCCCCCTCCCACCGACGGCACGCCGGTGATCACGTGCCTTCTCCGCCGAATCCGATTATCCTTCCCGCTGGCCGTATCTCCCGGCGAGCGGGGATTTCTTCTCACTATTTCATCATTCGAGGTGGATTCCGTGTCCCGATTCCGTGTCCTTCCATTGCTTGGCCTTCTCCTGTTCCTGTTGCCATGGCTCTCCCCCGTTTCCGTCCACGCCCAGGAGGAGGAAGCCGAGTCACGCTGGCCCTTGAAGCTCGAAGGAGAGAAGGGCAGCATCATCATCTACCAGCCCCAGTTGGAGTCGTACAGCGGCAACCAGCTCGAAGCGCGCGCCGCGGTCCAGGTGAATCCCAAGGGAGACAAGGCCCCGGTCTTCGGCGCCATGTGGTTCCACTGCCGTCTCGACACGGACATGGACACGCGCACGGCGACCCTCAGGGAACTGACGATCACCGAGGCCAAGTTCCCCGACGCGCCCCAGGACAAGGTGGATGCGCTCAGCCGCTATCTCGAACGCGAGGTTCCCAAGTGGAACATGGAGATGTCCATCGACCGCCTTCTGGCGGGCATGGAGATCATCGAGCAGCGGAAGAAGACCACCGATCAGTTGAACACCGAACCACCCAGGATCATCGTCACCCACACCCCCTCGGTCCTCATCCTCATCGACGGCGATCCCATCCTCGCCGATCTGGAGGACACCGGCCTGAAACGGGTGGTCAACACTCCCTACTTCATCGTCGAAGATCCCTCCTCGAAGGAATACTTCCTCAAGGGCGGTGAACACTGGTACCGCTCCGAGGAGATCCTGAAGGGCTGGAAGGTGGCGACCAAGCTGCCGGCCACCGTCCAGGCCGTCGCCGACGAGATCGCAGCCGAAGAAGAGAAGCAGCGGGAGGAAGAGGCCGGGACGCAGGCGGAAGGAAGCGTGGATGCGGCTGCAACAGAGGGTGGAGAAGGCAAGGACGCCACAGAACCATCCCAGGAAGACGAGGACGTCGTTCCCGACATCATCGTCTCCACCGTTGCGGCCGAACTCATCCAGATCGATGGCGATCCGTCGTGGACCCCCATCGAGGAGACCAGCCTTCTCTACCTGGACAACACCGAGAGTGACGTCCTCATGGACATCGACAGCCAGCTCTACTACGTGCTGCTGGCCGGACGGTGGTACCGTTCCTCTTCGCTGGAGAAGGGACCGTGGAAGTACGTCTCCAACGACGATCTGCCCGCCGGCTTCGTCACCATCCCCCCCGACAGTGACATGGCCGAGGTCCGGGCCAACGTGCCCGGCACGCCGGAGGCCCGTGAGGCGGTCCTGGAGACCAACATTCCCCAGACCGCCGAGGTCGACCGCAAGGAAGCCACCCTCACCGTCGAATACGACGGCGATCCGAAGTTCGAGGCGGTCGGCGACACCGACATGAAGTATGCGGTGAACACCGACAAGTCGGTGCTCCTCATCGACGACCGGTACTACTGCTGTGACAATGCCATCTGGTTCATGGCGGACGGACCCGAGGGTCCCTGGGCGGTCTGCGACAAGGTCCCCGAGGATGTCCAATCCATTCCCGCCGACAACCCCACCTACAACGTCAAGTACGTCTACGTCTACGACTCCACCCCCGATGTGGTGTACGTGGGCTACACACCGGGCTACATCGGATCGTATGTGTATGGCGGATGCGTGGTCTACGGAACGGGCTACCACTACCACCCCTGGTACCACCACTACTACTACCCCCGGCCGGTCACCTGGGGCTTCGGCGTCCACTACAATCCCTTCACCGGTTGGGGCTTCAGTTTCGGCCTCAGCTACGGTTGGCTCAACGTCGGCATCCGATGGGGGGGTTATCCCTACCATGGTGGCTGGTGGGGACCGGCCGGCTATCGTTACGGCTACCGCCACGGATACGCCCGCGGCTACCGCCATGGTTATCATCACGGCTACCGGCGCGGA
>JAOZPE010000047.1:0-2207 GCA_029932915.1 Candidatus Krumholzibacteriia bacterium | reverse complement strand
GGACGAACCCGTCCGACGGGGAAACCGGCCACGCGACCCACCGCCGGCGGGAAGCCCTCCGGGCAGGGACAGCCCACGAAGGAGGCCCGGCCCTCCACGGCCAAACGGCCCACTTCGGCCGGAGGAAAGAACAACGTCTACGCCGACCGCCAGGGCAACGTCTACCGCAACAACGGCGGCAATTGGGAACGCTACGACAAGGGCAACTGGTCGAAGGACCGCGCACCTTCCCGCTCCGACCGGATGTCCCAACCCAACCGTAGCCGCCAGCAGCTCGACCGCGATCGGGCCGCCCGCCAGAGGGGCAACGAGCGCGCACGCAGTTACCAATCGTCGCGCCAGCGTTCCTCGCGTCCCAGCGGAGCCGCTCGATCCCGCGGGGGCGGACGCCGTCGCTGAGCGCCTCGGCCGTGTGACTTCTATGCTGAACAATCCGCCGCCGCGGGCTATACTGCCCGCGGCGGTTGGTCTTTCCCCCCTGGTGACCCCACCGCCATGAGCACCGAGAGCCCTTCGAGAACCTCGTCCCCAGGAGTGTCCCATGAGCGACGAACTACGGAACGCGTTGAAGATCCCCCACGAGCGGCTGGACGAGATCAACGCCATCCTCCTCGATCCCAACACCCGCGTGGTCAACGACTTCCTCGATGTCGTCGCCAAGTACGGTTCGCCCGAGGAGATCAACCGCAAGGCCGCCGAGGCCGGCCGCCTCGACCATCTCCTGGCCAAGGTGAAGGAACGCGCGCCGCAGTACATGGAGGACCTGGACTGGTTGAAGGCCCGCCGCGACGAGGGCGCCTTCATCTCCGTCGCCGACTACCGGCGGAAGATCCTCGGCGACAAGGCCGATTCGACCGATTTCAACGAGGATTCGGCGGTCACCCTGGAGGTCAGCGCCTGCCAGTACTTCCCATGGATCCGTGCCGCGGCCGAGCGCGCCCTCGAGGAGGGAACGCTCATGCCCGGGCGCTTCATCAAGGTGCGCAAGATGAAGGAACAGGAGGAGGACGGCGATCTGCCCGCGAGCGCCGCAGCCATGCAGATCATGGGAGCCTCGTACGTGGAGACCATGGACACCAAGGGCACCGACGGTTCGAACATCCATCTGGGCGGACCGGAGACCATCACCGGTTACTTCGGCGGCGTCGGCCAGCCGAACGAACATGCCCTGCAGTGGCTCGACGAAGTGCTCTACTACTACACCAACTACGGCGTGCGCCAGGTGCTCAATGTCAACCCGGGAACGGTCTTCCTGGCCTACATGCTGCACCGCATCGGAGTGGACATCGAATTCAAGATCTCCGTCTACATGGGCAATGACAATCCCTACGCCGCGCTGTGGACCCTCCTGGGAGCCAAGCTCCTCTCGAGGGACGACGGCCGGACCTCGCTCATCGGCTTCAACTGGTCCAATTCGGTGAACAACGAGACCATGGAGATCACCTCGCAGTTCCGCAAGGCCCTCGGTTTCGAGGACGTGATCCGCTTCGAGCACCACATCACCGAGACCTACAAGAGCATCGTCATCCAGCCCTACAACCGCCGCGACGAGCTGCTGGAGATCGCCGACCACGTGGCCAACATCTCCGCCAAGCACGAGGGCGCCGATCCGGAGATCGACGTGAAACGCGAGCATCCCACCGACATCCTCGACTACTTCCGCGACAAGAGCGAGATCATCGAGTCAGGTGACTGGGACGCCATGCGGCTGAACTTCCTGGACAAGGTCGACGCGCTGAACCGCACGGCCCAGGCCCTGACCGAGCGCGGTCTGGCCTTCATCGCCGCGCCGAAACTGCACCACAGGAGCTGACCTTGGCCCGGTTCACCCTCCTGGACTGGTTCTGGACCGGCGCCTTCCTCCTTCTGATGGTGGGAGGCGCCTTCTTCTTCTACCGCCTGGGCCGGCGGTCGGAGTCGGACTTCTTCCTGGCCGGCCGCGGGCTTCCGTGGTGGCTGCCTGCCGCCTCGGTCTTCAGCACCCACACCGCCACCGACACGCCGATGTGGATCACCGGAGTGGTCTATCAGCACGGCCTGCGCGGACTGTGGTACGCCTTCTTCACCTCGTGGACCGCGGTCGGGGCCTTCGTCTCCGCGCGCATCTTCCGCCGCTCGCTCAGCTACACCCAGGCCGAGTGGCAGACCCTGCGCTTCGGAGGCCTCGGCTCGGAACTGCTGCGGGGATGGATGGCCGGCTGGCAGGT
>JAOZPE010000023.1 GCA_029932915.1 Candidatus Krumholzibacteriia bacterium | reverse complement strand
CCAGACCGGCCAGGGCGATGACGTTCCGGGCGAGCTCGTAGATCCGGATCGCCTCCCCCATGTCCAGGATGAACACCTCTCCCCCCTGTCCTCCGGCCATGGCCTGGATCACCAGCATCGCCGCTTCCTTGATGGTCATGAAGAAGCGGGTGGCCCGGCGGTCGGTCACCGTCAGGGGCCCGCCCCGCCGCAGCTGTCTCTGGAAGATGGGAACCACACTGCCCCGGCTGCCCAGGACGTTGCCGAAGCGGACCGCCATGTAGCGGGCTCCGTCCTCCCGGGCCGCCTCCTGGACGAGGAACTCGGCGATCCTCTTGGTCGAACCCATCACACTGCGCGGCTGGACCGCCTTGTCCGTCGACAACATCACGAAGCGCTCGGCCTCGACCATCCGGGCGAAGCGCAGGAGGTTGTGGGTGCCCACCACGTTCACCATCACCGCTTCCTCGGGATAGATCTCCATGAAGGGGACGTGTTTGTGGGCGGCGGCGTGGAGGATGACGTCCGGGCGCATCTCGCCGGCGAGGAATTCGAGGCGCTCGCCGTCGCGCACATCCGCGATCACGACGCGGGCGTCTTGATAGCCGAGGGCGTCGCGCAGCTCCTCGTCGATCTCGAAGAGCGAGTTCTCGCCCCGGCCCAGCAGCCACAGACGGGCGGGCCGGAACGCAACCAGTTGACGGCAGAGTTCGGCCCCGATGCTACCGCCCGCCCCGGTCACCAGGACCTCGCGCCCCTCGACCGCATCGCGGATCGGACCCTCCACCAGATCGACGGTCTCCCGGCCGAGGAGATCCTCCGGAGCGATCTCCCGCACCTGTTCGAAGCGGACGGTCCCCTTGATGATGTCGCGCAGTCCGGGCACGATGCGCAGCGGAACGCGGGCCCGCTGGGCCTGCGAGATCAGGCGCCGGACCACCGATCCCGGAGCGGAGGGAATGGCCAGGATGATCTCGTCGATGTGGTACTCGGCGACCCGGCGGTGCACCTCGCTGCTGTCGCCCAGGACCTCGATCCCCTCGATGGTCTCACCCGCCAGGGCCGGATCGTCATCGAGAAAACCGACGACCTCCCGCCGGTAGTCCTCGCCCGCCTCGAGCAGTTCGCGGGCGATCATGCGGCCGGCCGAACCGGCCCCGATGATCAGGACCCTGCGCTTCATCTCTCCACCGCCAGGATGGCCACCGAGCTCGTGCCGGCCCGGGTGATCCGCACCACGTACATCCCGCTCGCGACCGGGTTGAACTGCCGGTCCTTGACGTCCCACACCGGACGGGTCGCGAGTTCCTCCACCGCGAAGCGCCCCTGGGCGATGAGCACACCCTGCAGGTCGTAGATCTCCACCTCGACCTCGCCCTCTCCGGAGATCCCCGTGACGAAGACCCCCCGATCGTCTCCGCCGGGACCGGGGTAGGGATTGGGACGGAGCACGAAGGAGACGTCCCCGTCGACCCCGGAGGGGGGAAGTTCCAGATCGCTCCGCACCCGGGTGACCCCCGAGGTGCTCCCCATCACCACTTCCCGCCGATCGGGATCGTAGAGCAGGCGCTGCAGATTGCTGCCGGCCATGGGCGAGAGCACATCGCTGCGATAGCCCGAGAGCTGGAGCTGGTAGGTGGTGAAACCCTCCACCGTGGTCCACGCGTCGATCTTCAACTCACCATCGAGATCGCGAAGGCGATTCAATCCCGCCGAACTCGACACCCACAACGCTCCGCGCTCGTCGAAGACCACCCCGCTGGCATCCCCGCTGAGCAGGCCCACGCCGGCCTGGCCCTTGCGGAAGACCCTCAGGAAATGGATCCGGTCGTAGGGGCTGGCCGCGTAGGGGGTGTAGCGAAGCTCGACCACACCGAGATCGGCGGCCGCGATGTAGATGAGACCGCTCGGGGCGATCGCCACCTGACGGGGCGACTGGAAGGAGACGGTCGGCGATGCCCCGACATAGGGAATGAGATCCCAGGCCGATTCGAGCATGAACTGACCCTGCCGCATCACCCCGTCATCGAGCGGCCCGTCGTAGTCCCATCGCTGCACCCCCGAGCCCTCCACACTGATCCAGGCCACACCGGGGGGCTGGAAGCTCACACTCTTCACCCAGCCGTCGGCCAGCAGACTGTTGGAGGGTGAGAGTTCCCTCCACGCATCCGCATCCATCGGGCGCGTGGGATCCTCGATGATGTCGATCCCCAGACCGGCATCACCGGCGTCGCCCTCGCTCAACAGCCAGATCCTGCCCTGCGGATCGACCTCGATCTCGCGGATGCGCAGCAGACGCAGGGGGCTTTCGCCGACATCGAGATGCAGGAACTCCGCTTCCGATGGGATGTCGCTCGCAGCGGGACGCAGCCGGGTCAGGCACGCGCGGAAGTTGCTCACCCACAGGTCACCGCGCGTGTCGCGCGCCAGGCCGAACTTGGTCCGGTTCTCACACCAGCCGAAACCGGCGACATCCTCGACGAAGTCGTAGCGGATGAAGCCCCCGTCGGCGCGCCAGTGCGTCAATCCGTTGTACGGAGCCAGGCAACTCACCCACAGCCCGCCCTCCCCGTCGGGGACGATGTTCTGCACATTGGTTCCCAGCAGACCCGCCACGACCAACGAGATCCCCTGATCGGGCTCGTGGATCAACGCGATGGGGCCCTGGAGCGTGCGCATCAGATCGAGCTGGGTGCCCCCGTACCACACGTGGCCCGAGGCGTCCGCAGCCAGGGTCATGTAGCGCCGCCAGTTGGTGTCGAGCGCACGAGGGCGCCAGACGCTCTCGCCGGCGGGAAGCCTCCACGCGGTGCCGGCCCATCCCAGAGCGAGCAGATCGCCGCCGTCGACGGCCAGTGCGAGCAGGCTGTCGGCGAGCCCCGTCCCCCATTCCACCCACTGCTCGGTCGCCTCGTCGAAGCGTTTCACGCCGATGCGATCGGCGGCGAAGACGCCGAGCGGGCAGGCGAGGATGTCCCGGACCACCGGTATCGTCAGGCCCTCGGTGATGGTGGTGAAGACGTTGTCCTGCAGGCGGCTGACGCCGCCGGCAGTGGAGAACCAGGTCCTGCGGTCGTACGCGGAGATCTTCAGGATGTGATCGTCGGCCAGGCCGTGGGTCGCCTGCGTGTAGATCGCATCGGGAAGCCCGGAGGAAAGGCGTCCCGCTCCGGCCGAACGGGTGCCGTAGTAGACGAACTCACCGTCGGCGGAGACGGCGGTGATCTCCAGCGAGGCCAGGTTCTGGGAAACCGGTCGGACCTTCCAACTGGCATCGATGCGGCAGAGTCCGGCCGCGCCGAAGCCATCGCCTCCGGTGCCCACCCACAACATGCCGTTCTCGTCGACGGTGAGATCGCTGACCGCGTCGGAGATGAGTCCGTCCCCGCTGTTGAAGCGCGCCACCGCCCCGTTGGCCGGATCGACCAGGAGCAGACCGCCCCGTGGCGTGCCGGCCACCAGCTGGCCATGGAAGAGGACCATCCGGTCGACCTGCAGGAGCTGGGACGCGCTGGCCCACGGCTGGGTGTTCGACAGGCTGGCACCGGCCTGCGACACCGGGACCACCAGCGCAAGCAACGCGAGGAAGGGAACCACGAGATGGATTCGATGTCGCTTCATACGGTTCGCTCAAGAAGAGGAGAGTCGATGCCACAGCTCCCGGGATGCGAGCAGTCGCGGCAGTCCCGAGAGGAAGAGATCGAGATCGAGGGTCAAGGACCAGGTCTCCAGGTATTCGAGATCGGCACGCAACAGTTCGTCCAGCGTGAAACGCCCCTGCTGCCACAGACCGCTCAATCCCGGTTTGACCGCGAACCGTAACAAGTGGATGGGCTCAAGCTCCTTTTCGAGCCGAGGAGGAAGAGGATAGGGCCCGGCCAGACTGAAACGTCCACTCAAGGCCAGAAAGGCCGTCGGGGCCTGCACGAAGCCCGCAAGGGGCCGTCCCCTGCGATCGACCAGCTCCGTCCACTCGACCACCTGCCGGCGCTGACCCAGACGGCGGATCCGGCGGACGCCCACCAGACCCACCGGTCTTCCCGCAAGCGAGCATAGCACGAAACCGGGAAGGGTGAGAAGCCAGAGGAGGACTCCCCCGAACCGGTCGAGCGCCACCTTGCTCCACATCCCTCCACTCACCGCCGGCGGCGGCGGAATGAGCCACCAGTGTCGGCCGTGGCGGCGGCGGACGAAGGGCAGTCCCTTCAGCACCGATGCCCAGGGATGGGAGAGGTACACCGTGATCCCCTGCACCGCCGCCTCCTGTGCCGCGGCAACCGCCGGGCGGTCGGCCTCACCCTCTCCGGCGATGAGCAGCTCACTGATGTGCCGCGTCTCGAGGATCTCCGCGATCTCGTCCACCTCACCCAAGGAACGGGTGGAGATGATCGTCCCCTCCCGGGGAGGCTCGGTCCAGACCGCTCCGGCCACGACGAAGGCCTCACCGTCCTCCTCACGCAGTTCATCGCGCAGGAGCTCCACCTGCCGGGCCGGCCCCAGCAGGAGCACCCGGTCGACCCTTCCCTCACCCTGGGCCCTCCCCCACAGCCGCCGCAGCAACGAACGGGAGAGGACCAACGCCACCGTGAGCCAGGGAATGAGGAAGACGATGACCAGCCGGCTGAAGGTGCGGGTGTGCGCCAGCCAGGTGCCGGCCATGACCACGAAGGTCACCACGAGGGAGATGCGTGCGGCATCGATCCACCGGGAGAGCCGGCGGGAGCTCGAGCGCTCACGGTAGCGCCCGGAGAGGGGAAGGGTGAACGCGCCCACCACGTTGGTGAACGCCAGGAGCGGGAGATAGTCCCCCAGGGAATACAGCGGCAACGGCAACACCGGATCGAGCAGCCGGCGCGTGAGGTAGGCCAGGGCGAAGGCGCCGTTGAGCAGGAGGAGATCGACGATGAAGGACAGGAGTTTCTCCCAGCTCCCGCGCATCCGCTTGGCCACGTAGATCAGGGCGCCCCACTTGTCGTAGAAGCTCACGAAGGAACGCAGGTGATAGAGGAGCGTCCGGTTGAGGCGGCCGCTGCTGCGTTCGTACGCGTGGACGAAGGACGCGCCGGGGAAGTAGTGCACCTCGTAGCCGCTGGTCCACATGCGGTAGCACCAGTCGACGTCCTCGAAGTACAGGAAGAAACGCCCGTCCATGGGGCCCACCTTCTCGACGGCTTCACGCCGGACCAGCATCCACGCGCCGATGACCCAGTCCACCGGGCGGGGATGATCGAGCTCGTCGTCGAGCATCAGGTGCCGGCGCAACTGCGGATGGTCGGGCTGGAGACGCCCCCACGGGGTCCGCCGCAGAAGGATGGTCTGCAGGGTGTAGAAGCGCCGGGCGCTGTGCTGCCGGCTTCCATCGCGGTTGAGCAAGCGAGCACCGACGATCCCCACTTCGGGATGTTCGGTGAGATACTGCAGGGCCGCATCGACCCCGCCCTCGGACAACTCCACGTCGGGATTGATGACCAGGAAACTGCGGCCCCGTCCCTCCTCGATCCCCCGGTTGACGGCGCGCGCGTAACCCTGGTTGCCCTCCATGGCGATGACCTTCACCTCGCCGTGGTTCGCGGCGATCCACTCGGCCGTCCCATCGCCGGCCGCGTTGTCCACCACGATGATCTCGTGCTGGGCCGCGATGGGATGACGGCGGTAGCTCTCGAAGAACGCCTTGAGCGGCTGGAGGCTGTGATAGCTCACCAGGATGAGCGTGAGGTCGATCGATGGATCCCGCACGGAGTCCGCCTTCACCCTAGGCACCGGGGAAGAATCGCAGCCGCCACACCATCCAGGCGGCTTCCCAGATGATGCGCCGGGACATCTTGCTCTCACCGACCACGCGGTCGCTGAAGACGATCGGGATCTCCCGGATCCGGAAACCACGTTTCCATGCGTGGTAGTTCATCTCGATCTGGAAGCTGTAGCCGTCGCTGTGGATACGGTCCAGGGGCAGGCCCTGCAGGGTCCTGCGCCGGAAACACTTGAAACCTCCGGTGCAGTCCTTCAGGGGAAGACCGGTGACCGCGGCCGCGTAGTAGTTCGCGAAGACCGAGAGGAACAGGCGGGACAGCGGCCAGTTCATCACCGTGATGCCGTTCACGTAACGGCTGCCGACGACGAGATCACAGTTCTCGATCGTCTCCAGGAACTCGGGAATGGCAGCGGGATCGTGGGAGAAGTCCGCATCCATCTCGAAGATGTACTCGGCGTCGGTGTGGTTCAGCGCCCACTTGAAACCGGCGATGTAGGCCGTCCCCAGACCCTGCTTTCCCTCGCGTTGCAACAGATGCACCCGTTCGTCGCGCTGGGCCATCTCCTGGACCAGCACGCCGGTGCCGTCGGGACTGTTGTCATCGACGACAAGCACCTCGATCCCCGGACCCTGTTCGAGGACGCGGGGAATGATCCGCCCGATGTTGTGGCGTTCGTTGTAGGTGGGGATGACCACGAGGGCTTTCATCGGGTCGGCACTCTCCTGCATTCGCCCGGGGATCCACGGGGCCCGAGAAGACTCATCACGACGGCTGGGAGACCTTCGATCGCCTTCGATTGTACACCACCAGGGCCAGAGCCAGAAGGATGAGCAGAAAACTCACCCTCTGGATCCACCGTCCGGCCTGGAATGCGCCGTCGTGGTAGACGAACTCGATCCGGTGTTCGCCCGCCGGAAGCGCCACCGCCCGCAGCGCGTAGTCGGCCCGCAGCAGCTTCGCTCGACGCCCGTCCACCACCACCCGCCAGTCCGGGTAGAACACGTCGGCGAAGACGGCGACCGCCGGCCGGTCCAGGCGCGCGGTGAACACGATCCTCTGCTCGCTCTCCTCGAGCCGCTCGATGGACCCCTCCGCGCCCGGCGCGGGCGCCGGCACCGGCGCCGCCGAGAGCACCGCGAGGCGCTCCAGGGGCAGGTGGCCGTCCAGGACACGCCCGAGCACGGCCGGCTCCGGTTCGGACGAAGTCGTATCCGTCCCCGGCCGCTCCAGTTCGAAGGAATCGACGAGCCAGCAACGCGGGCCGGCGCCGCGGTTGCGGTAGACCACGCCCCCGTCGCCGCGGTAGGCCTCCTCCAGGCTCATGCCCCGCTGGGACAACGCCGTGAGGGTCGCCTCGTCCAGCGGCGTCTCGACATGGACCCATCCCGCCGCCAGGAGCTTCACCAGGCCGAGGTCGACACCACCGCGGGCGGGATACAGGCGGCGGCGCAGACTCTCGTAGATCCGCAGCTTCGCGGCGTGGTAGCCGCCCAGGCTCACGATCCCCTGCGGACCATAGACGTTCTCCTGGGCGAGTGCCCCCAGCGGCCACACCCGCGGATAGCTCTCCACACCGGCCAGGAATTCCAGGGCGCCGTTGGACGCCACGTAGCTGCGGGCCACCTCCACCGGCTGGATCACCGCCGGTGCATCCGCACTCACCATGCGGCCCTGCTCGTCGCGGGCGGCCGCCTTCAGGTAGCGCTCCGGATGGGTGATGGGACGGTCGACGGCCCACAGGTCGAAGAAGATGAGCACACCCCACACCACCAGCAGACCCGCCGCGGGCAGGCGGCCCCGACGGTGGGCAACCGCGGCCCCCACCGCCACCAGCAACACCAGCCCCAGGCGCAGGGCATCGCCCACGGCCAGATGCGCCACGGCGCGCAGGGCATCCAGCGGTACCTGCGGGCGCAACGACGACCAGTGTCTCAGGGAAGCGTCGGTGAGCGCACCGGAAGCCACGCTCCCCAACGCCAACAGGATCACTCCAAGGAGGATCAGCGGCAGGGCCAGCGCGCTGGAAAGCCACTTCGGCCGCCCGGAGCGGTCGAGGCAGGCGAGCAGTTCGTCCATCCCCGCCGCGGCCAGCAGGACCACCGCGTATTCCTGGAGGATGAGGATCATCACCGGAACGCGGAACTTGTTGAAGCCGGGCAACACTTCGTAGAACAGACGGTACATCGGTCCATTGCGCCCGAGGGACACCAGGGTGGCGAGCAGGGCCAGGCTGGCGAGCATCCACGCCCAGCGATCGCGCCGCAGCAGCAGACCCAGCAGCGCGAGGAGAAGCAGGGGCAGCCCCAGATACTGGGGATAGTCGGTGAAGGGCATGCCCCCCACGTAGGCGAGCTTGCCGTAGCCGGCGGCCGTCGGCCACCAGAAGGTCGCGATCTCCGAGGGGCTCAGGCTCCAACCCGTCGCGTAGGCGTAGTCGACGCCGCCGCCGGTGCTCGCCGCCCCCCGGACGCTGTGCGCCTGGTACTGCAGAACGGGAAGGAACAGGACCATGGCCAGGCCGAGGGCCAGGACCACTGCGACCGCCAGCAGGAGGCTGCGGCGCAACACGAGTCGGCCTCCCCCCTCCTCCTTCCACCGCGTCAGGCCCAGGAAGCCGAACCAGAAGAGACCTGCGATGCCCATGTAGTAGACGATCTGCACGTGGGCGCGCAACAGGGCCGTCCCCAGGACCAGAGCGAGGGCGAGCGACCACGCCCACCGTCCCCGGCGCAACACGCCTTCGATCATCCACAGGATCCACGGCATCCAGGCGATGCTCATCACCTTGGTGCCGTGTCCGTAGGCGCACCAGGCCACGAACTTGGGCATGGCCATCATCGCCACCCCCGCCGTCACCGCCGCCGCCCAGCTGTGGCCGCGCCACCGCAGATAGCCCGTCGTTCCCAACCCGAGCAGGAGGATGTGCAAGAGCAGCCAGCTCATCGGGGGAAGGTGTGCCCAGCGCCTCAAGGCATCGACCGGCCGCTCCAGGGGATAGACCCCGGGGGTGTAGGCCAGGCTGGCGTAGGAGGGCATGCCCATGAAGACGTAGGGGTTCCACAGTGGATAGGTCCCCTCGGCGAGCATGCGGTCGCCCACCACCTTGAACGCCTCCACCGCACGCGCGTCCGAACTCGAGTAGATCCGGCCGCCGTACTGCTCCGGGTGCAACAGCACGCTGGCCAGGACGATCAGCAGCAGGGCCGCCGGACCCATCCGGGCGAATCTCCTCGTGTGGCTCATGGACCATCCTCCCCGACCGGAAAACCGACACGGCCCCGGGCGGCGTCCACCCAGGCCCGCAGGACCGCCGCGGCGGCTCCGCCGTGTCCTCCTGCGAGCAGACGGAGAGCGACGGCGCCGTCGTGGACCGCGCGCCCGGCGAGCGCACCCGGCAGCTCCCAGACGCGCAGGTGGCGCCGTAGCAGGTGCAGACCGGCCCGGCTCTTGTGGTACGCCTTGAAAGCGGAGACCGCCCCTCCCACCGACGCGCTCACCTTGTGCAGGACGAGCGCCGCCGGCTGGTAGCGGATCTCCACCCCCATCCGCCTCGCCCGCAGACAGAAGTCGACGTCCTCGGCGTAGATGTAGTAGCTCTCATCCAGTCCGCCGAGCCGCCTCCACACCTCGGCCCGCGCGGCCAGCGCGCAGCCGGAGACCCAGTCGGTGGGTCCGGCCGGGTCGGCCCGCTCGTCCACGCGACGCCGCAGGGCCCGGTGGAAGACCCACCCCAGCGGACGGATGAAGCGCCCCCCACCGTACCAGATGAGCTCGGGCTCGTCGAAGTAGCAGATGCGGGGGCCGACCACCCCCACCCCCTCCTCGGCTGCCAGCACCTCCGCCAGCGCCCGCAGCCAGCCGGGATCGACCCGGGTGTCGTTGTTCAGCAGGACGATGGCGTCGGCGCCGCGTTGCAGGGCCCGCTCGATCCCGGCGTTGTTGCCGCCGGCGAAGCGCAGGTTGCGGGGCAGGGCCAGCACCTCGACCCCCTCGAATGCACCTTGCACCCATTCCACGCTGCCGTCCGTCGACGCGTTGTCCACGAGCAGGACGAAGAAGTCGGGATGGTCGCTGGCCAGCACCGAGGAGAGGCAATCGTCCAGGAAGTCGCGGCCGTTCCAGTTGAGCACCACGACGCCGAAGCGGAAGCCGCCGGAAGCCATGGATCAGTCCTCGATGCGGATCTGATAGTTCTCGTTCCCGTGGCTGGACGAGACCAGCAATTCGGCCAGCAGACCGAGACTGAAGAACTGCATGGCCACCAGGATGAAGGCGATCCCCAGCAGCATCAGGGGACGCATGTGCAGGCCGGCGCCGCCGATCCAGATGACGAGGAAGTAGAGGGAGATCAGGAAGCCCACCGTGCCGAAGGCGAAGCCCACCCGGCCGAAGAAGTGCAGGGGGGAATGGCGGCGGCGGCTGAGGAAGAGGATGGTCAAAAGGTCGAAGACCCCGTTGAGGAAGCGCTCGCGGCCGAACTTCGTCACCCCGTGACGGCGCGGATGGTGCCGGACGGGGATCTCGGTCACCCGGTAGCCCTGGACATGGGCCATCACCGGCAGATAGCGGTGGAGTTCACCGTAGATGCGCAGGGACCGCGCGGCTTCCCGCCGGTAGGCCTTGAAGCCGCAGTTGAAGTCGTGCAGATGCAGTCCGCTCATCCTGGAGGTGACGAAGTTGAAGATCTTCGAGGTGGAGGTCTTGATGAACGGATCCTTGCGCTGCTGCTTCCACCCGCTGACGAGATCCCAACCCTCGGCCAGGCGGGCCAGCATCCGCGGGATCTCGTCGGGGTCGTCCTGCAGATCGGCGTCCATGGTGATGATGACCGAACCGCGGGCCTTCTCGAAACCCACCGAGAGCGCGGCGCTCTTGCCGTAGTTCCGCCGGAAGGAGACGTAGTGCAGTTGCTCGATGGAGGAGGCGAGTTCGGCCAGCAGCTCCGCGGTCCCGTCGTCGCTTCCATCGTCGACGACCAGGATCTCCCAGGAGGAGGTCAGCCGCTGGAGGATGTCCTGGAGGCGGTGGACCAGCTCGGCGAGACTGCCCACCTCGTTGTAGGCGGGGATGAGGACGCTGAGATCCACCTCACCGCTGCCGGTCAGCGCCCGCCGCGCCTGGGGCAGGATCTCCTTCTCCAGGATCTCCAGCTCGTTTGGTTCACTCATGACGAAATCCTTGCCGCCATCCATCGCGCCATGCGATCGAGGCCTTCACGCAGGGGGATCGAAGCCGAGAAACCAAGTCGTTCGCGGGCCCGCGAGGGGTCCGCACCGGTATGGCGCACATCGCCCTTGACCGGATCCTCGTGAACCATCGTCACCGATGGGGCGATGCCGTGCTCGATGACCTTCTCCCGGAGGATCCGCAGCGCCGAGAGCAGGTCGATCCGCTCGCCACCACCGATGTTGTAGGCACCGTAGGACGAGGCATCGGCGGCGGCAAGCAGATTGGCGTCGACCGCGTCGTCCACGTAGGTGAAATCGCGGCTCTGCCGGCCGTCCCCGTAGATCCGCCAGACTTCGCCCCGTGCCGCCGCCTCCATGAACTTGCGGAAGGCCATGTCCGGCCGTTGCCGCGGGCCGTAGACGGTGAAGTAACGCAGCGAGGAGGCGGGAAGACCCCAGTTGGCCGCATACAGCTCGCACAGGTGCTCGGCCGCCAGCTTGGTCACCCCGTACGGGCTGAAGGGATGCTTGTCGACATCCTCGGTGACGGGGTAGTGCGGCTGGTCGCCGTACACCGACGAGGACGAGGAGTAGACCAGCCGGCGGAATCCCTCCCCGCCGCGGGGCAGATCCTTGAGGGCTTCGAGCAGAAGCTGGGTGGCGGCGATGTTGGCCTGCAGGTAGACCCCGAACTCCTGTCCCCACGATGCCCGCACTCCCGCTTGGGCGGCCAGATGGAACACCACCTGTCGGTCGGCGACCCGTTCGGTGAGTTCGAGTTCATTGAGGTCGCCCTCGACCAGGCGGAACGAGGGATGGGCCAGGGCGCCGCGCAGGTTCTCCCGCTTCAGTGCGGGATCGTAGTAGTCGCTGAAGCAGTCGATGCCGACCACCTCGTGTCCGGCCTCCAGGAGACGGTCGCACAGGGTGCTGCCGATGAATCCGGCGCAGCCGGTGACGAGGACCCGAAGCGGCCGTTCCGCCCAGAACGGCAACTCGAGGGGATTCATCGCCCTCCTCCGGTGGTGTCGGCCGCGGCATCGGGAACCGAGTCGGCCGGTGAAGACGTGCTGCCGCTTCCCTCCCGAAGGATCTGCTGCATCGCCTCCACGTCCAGACGCGATTCCTGATCGCCACTGCGGCCGACGAAGTCCTCCAGATAGCGGGTGGCCTCCTCCCGGTGGCCCATCTGCCACATCACCCTCGCGCGCATCCGCACGTAGGACGCCTCCATCGGGTCCTTCTTCACCAGCTCGTTGGCCCAGCGCAGGGCCTCCTCGTCATAGCCCATCGAGGCCAGATCCCTCCCCAGGTTCACCGCCATCTGACGCGGATCCCTGAGCACCGAGAGGTAGTACTCGCCCACCCTCAACGCCTTCTCCAGCCGGTGCGTCTGCACGTAGGCCGAGGGCAACAGATCGATCAGGAAGGGGAAGTCCGGAGCCAGCTCGAAGGCCTGCTCCAGAGCGGCCAGGCCGTGGCTCTCCTGGCCTTCCATGAGCTCGGTGTACCCGACCCGGCACAGCGCGGCCGGGTAGTTCAGAGTCAAGTGGATGGTGTTCGCGTCCTTGTAGAACGACTCGTCCCGCACGAAGGGCACGTCGTTGCCCAGACGGGGTTCGATTTCCGGCGCCTCGGCCCGGGGGATCCAGATCCCCGCCATGTCATACACCTCGGTGAGATTGTGCATGATGGCGTTGCTGTCGACCTTGACCCTTCCGTTCTCGCTCTTGGTCCGCGTCAGACGATAGACCAGACCCTCCATGCTGAAGTAGGGGTTGTAGTCGGAGATGTAATCGGGGGGAATGGTCACCGCGAAGTAGATGGGCCGCCGCCAGCGGTTCTGTTCGATGATGTGCCACACCGCCATGTCCCGCACCCACAGGATGCTCTTGTCGGGCATGATCTTCGGCGTCAGCGTGGTCCGCACTCCCTTGTGCTCGATGGGTTCGATGCCGTCGATCTGGGCGTCGTTCCAGGTGATCGGACACTTCGGTTCGACGTCGCGCAGTTGCTTGATGTACCACGGCACGTTGATCAGACTGAGGTTGACCACGCGCACGTCGGGGCGGAAGTGTTCGACCCCCTGCAGGTACCACAGGGGGAAGGTGTCGTTGTCGCCGTTGGTGAAGAGGATGGCGTTCCTGGGCAGGGACACCAGCATGTTCCAGCCGTAGTTGCGCGCGATCGAATTGTGGCTGCGATCGTGCTCGAAGTACTTGGGGTGGTGCGGCACCAGGATCGGCAGGAAGGCCATCACCAGCAGGAGTACTGCACCGGCCCGCGTGAGCCACGGCCCCCAGCTTCGTCGCCTCCACTCCAGCCAGGCCATCCGCAGGATGCCGCCCGCTCCAAGCGCCATGAACAGGGCCCAGAACTGGAACGCGCCGAAGTAGAAGTAGTCGCGGTCGCGCACCTCGTGGTCGGTGAAGTTGAGGATGATGAGCAGGCCCAGCGAGTTGATGAGGAAGACGGTGAGGAATCCCCACGCGAGTTTGCGATTGCCGCGGAACTGGCTCAGCAGTCCGTAGAAACCCAGCGCCACCGGCACGAAGGCGTCGAGGAAGCCGGGCCGGGGCAGGAAGGTGAACTGCTGGAAGAAACCGATGACCCGCTTGCCCGCCAGACTGGTCTCAGGACCCCACACGCTCGTCCCCAGGAAGTGGCCGAACTGCCACAGCAGGGGCGCCTCGCGATGCCAGGGCACCCGTGGCGGATACTGTTCGCGCCGGATCACCATCATCAGACGGGCGAAGGTGTCCGGGACGCTCTGGTTGATGAAGGGTTCCTGGGTGGTGCGGATGAGCATGAAGATGTGCACCGACAACCCCAGGAAGAACAGGGCGATGCCCGCCGCGGCGAAGCCCGAACCGTTGGGGATGACCAGACGCCACACCGCCAGACCACCACAGACGGCGTACAACAGGGTCATCAGGGCGTTGCTCTTGAGCATGGTCGACAGCACGAACACACCCATGGTCATCGACACGATCAGCAGGTCGATGTCCTCGAGCTCCTTGTCCCGGCACAACAGGGCCACCACGAACAACCCCGGGTAGACCAGGACCGATCCGAGGTGGAAGCCCACCGACAGACCCATCATGTAGACCACGAGCAGGTAGAAGGCGGCAGCGGCATGGGTCCTGCGCTGTTCGTACCAGCGCACCATCATGTAGCCGGTCATCGCCAGGACGAAGGAGGCCAGTGCGTAGACCTCCGCTTCGATCGAGTTGTTCCAGAAGGTCGTGCTCAGGGCGAGGAAACCGGCTCCCGCCGCCGCGGCGGCCTGGATCAGCCAGCGCGGGCTCGGATCCACCCTCTCCTCCTGCCAGCCCTCCTGCAGGCGGACGGCGGTGAGGTAGGTGAAGGCGACGGCCAGGGCGCCGAAGAATGCGCTCATCAGGTTGAGCTTGTAGGCGATGGGCAGCCCCAGGGGCAGCAGGGTGAAGACATGGCCCACCAGGACGTACAGCGGGGTGCCCGGCTGGTGGGGAATGCCCAGACCGTAGGCGGTCGCGGTGAACTCGCCGCAGTCCCAGAAGGAGATGGTCCTCGAAGCGGTGGCGGCGTAGACCACGAAGGTCAACAGGAAGAGCGCGGCGGCCACCAGGACATTGGGCTTCTTCAGCACTCGTAGGGTCAAGATCGTCTTCCTCGAGATGGAAGGGAGGGAAGAAAAAAGGGCGAAACCGGGGGAACGGACGCGCCCGACTCTACCACACGAAGGCCCGTGGACGTAGCGGCGAGAATCATCCTTGCTACTCCTGCGGCGGCTCGGCGGTTCCACCTTCGCGGTGGCCCCTCCACAATCGCAGGACGAAGAAGAGGCCGCCGACCGTGCTCACCGCGAGCTGCACCAGATAGGTGGTGATCTGCAGCGCGAAGGCCTCCGGAGCGGCGATCCCGATGCCGGGCAGCAAGCGGGTGGCGATGAACTCGCGCAATCCGAGGCCGTTGAAGGTCACCGGAAGCACGATGGCCGCCCCCAGGACCGGGATGAGCACGTACAGCCCCAGGACCGTGGTGCGATCCAGGGGGATCGCCAGGGCCTGGGCCACCATCACATGGGTCAGCACCCGCAGCGTCTGGACGGCCACGGCCAGCAGGAAGACCGAGGGCAGGAACCACCGCGGGCGCCGGAAGTCCTCGAAGCGGTTCCACAGGCTCTGCACCCTCTCGCCGAGCCGGGCGATCCGCAGGACCGAGAGCATCCGCACCAGCAGACGGCCCAGCCGCGCCGACAACAGCAGTGCCACCACCGCCGACAGGGCGGCCATCCCCACGATGAGCCATCCCACCGGCAGACCGGCCGGACGGGGTCCCCCGAGGACCAGCGCCGCCACCAGCCCCAGGCCGGCCAGGGCGATGAGCCCCAGCACCCGGTCCAACACGGTCGCCGCCACCGCCGGAGCCACGCCTCCGGTAGACCAGGAGACGTCAGCCACCTTCACCACGTCGCCGCCCACGTTGCTGGGCAGGAAATTGTTGAAGAACAGACCGATCCAGTAGAGACGGGCCAGTCTTCCCAGGCTCAGCTCGACCCCGCAATGGCGGATCAGCAGGGCCCACTGCAGAGCTCCCCCGATGGTGCTGAAGATGAAGACCAGCGCGGCCGGGGCCAGGGCCCGGGGATCGATCTCCTCCAGGCGGGAGAGCCCTCCCTGCAGGTTGCGCATCAACCAGACCAGCAGGACCACGCTCACGAGGATGCGCAGGGTGGCACTGAGCCAGCTCCGCGCGCGTCCGCGGCGGGGACGATCGCCTTCGACCGAGCCGCTCAAGAGTGTCCCTCCCGGTGGGAGGCGCCCTCTCCCCTCTGCGCCGCCACCTCCATCAGGGCGATGCTGCGCTCGGCGCAGTCCTCCCAGCGAAAGGAGCGGGCCCAACGCACCGCGTTCTCGCTCATCATGCGCCACAGGGGAGGATCGGTGAGCAGTTGCAGGGCCTTGTCGGCGAAGTCGGCAGGATCCCCGTACTCGGCCAACAGTCCGGTCTCCCCCTCGCGCACCGAATCGACCAGACCGGGGCGGCGGCTCGCCACCACCGGAACCCCGCACATGTTCGCCTCGATCACCGTCAGCCCCCAGCCCTCCTTGGGCGAGGGATTCAGGAAGAGATGGCTGGAATACAGCAGGTCGACGATCTGCGGACGGGGAAGGTAGCCGTGGAAATGCACGGCGTCCTCCAGGCCCAGGCGGCGGGCCAGCTTCCTCAACCGCTTCTCATCGGGCCCATCGCCCACCACCTCCAGAACGGTCGCCGGCAGGGTGCGCCGGATGTGGGCCAGGGCCCGGATCACCACATCGACACTCTTGTAGCGCCGCAAACGGCCCAGGTGGATGATCGTGGGAACCTGCGCCCGCGGCGGCGGATCGTCGCGCAGATAGGGCCGGTGATCCATGCCGCACTCGACGACCGCGATGTTCTCCGGAGCGATGCCCCGTTCCTGCAGATCGCGGGCCGTGCTGTCGGAGATGGCCAGGAAGAGACAGTCTCGATAGATGCGGGGGATCGGCAGTTCGCTCAGATAGACATAGGCGGCGGCCAGGGGATGGGTCTCCCGGAACACCGTCGGACCGAAGAGGTGCGGAACGATCACCAGCACCGGCAGATCGGTGTGCCGGGGCGAATAGAAGGGGATCTTGTTGATGTCCTCCACCACCAGGTCGTAGCGGCGGCGGCGCAGCTCCTCCTTCATCAAACGGGGCAGGGTGAAGTTGGCCACCCGCCAGTGGCCGCGTCTCAGGTAGCGGATGCCGTCCTCACCCACTTCCTCCGACGCCGCCCCCGGATAGGCGGCCGCCAGCCAGGTGACCTCGTGTCCCTGTTCCACGGCACGGCGGAGGATCTCGTGCAGGTGGACCTCGGCCCCGCCGGCGAGGGGATCGCCCCGATCGCGCCAATTCAATGCGAGGATTCTCAGGACCTTCCTCCCCTTCGACGGCCCGCCCGGCGGGCACGGCTCAGCTCTTGCGGTCGGCCTCGTCCAGGGGCTTCCGGGCCAGACACCCCACCACGATGGTAGTGTACAGCGAGAGGCGCCGGCGCGAGAACCAGGCGCGCCAGACCCGGGCCAGGGGAGCGAAAGGCCAGATCCCCCGAGGATACATGGGAAGCCGCAATCCCACGCTCTTCAACAGGACCTTGCGCAGCGCCCGGTACCACAGTCCGGGCACCATCCAGTCGCCATAGCTGCGCCGCGGCTCGAGGCCGACCTGACGCAGGAGACCCTCGAGTTCAGCGATGGTGAACTCGGTCTCCCAGCCGGCGAACCAGCGGTCGGCCAGCATCAACAGATGCTTGCCCACCGTGTAGTAGTGGTAGCGCTGGGGCACGTCCACGAGCAGCCATCCTCCCGGCCGCAGCACGCGGACGTTCTCGCGCAACAGCGGAAGCGGGTCGCGGAAGTGTTCGAGGAGTCCCTGGTGGAAGACCAGATCGAAGCTCTCGTCGGCGAAGGGCATGCGCAGCGCGTCTCCCCCGACCACCTCGATCGCCGCACCGCTGGCCTCGGCCGCGCCCTGGATCAGGCGCAGGCTCTCGGGTACGTAGTCGAGGGTGACCACCTTGCAGCCCGCGCCGGACAGGGCCAGGCTGTCGCGTCCCGACCCCGCGCCCACCTCGAGCACGCGCATTCCGGAGGGCTCCATGGTGGAGAAGATCTCCCGGAGGATCCGGCCGTCGTTCCCATACACGTCATCCAGGCTGAGGCCCTCGGCCTCGGTCCAGAACCTGCGCCAGTGTTCCTTGCGGGATTCGCGCATCCTACCGGTCCAATCGATCGCGTCCAGCCGGTGACCGTCTCCGATCACTCCGCCTTCTCGTTGAGGATGTGGTCGAGCACCCCGTTGATGAAACGGGAGGCATCATCGCTGCTGTAGGTCCGAGCCAGGTCGACCGCCTCGGAGATGGCGACCTTCGGCGGAATCTCCTCGACGAAGAGGATCTCCAGCAGAGCCAGGCGCAGGATGGCCCGTTCGACCGCTCCGACCCTTTCCGGGCTCCATCCGGTCAGGGCCGCATCGATCCTGTCGTCGAGTTCATGGCTGTGTTCGGCCATGACCTCGCGGATCCGATCGACGTAGGCGATGGTCGTGCTCGTGGGTTCGCGGCGCTCGATCTGCTCGGCCACCGCTTCGTCCAGGGTCTTGGCGCCGACTTCACTCGCGTACAGGGACTGGACCAGGAGTTCGCGCGCCTTGCGTCTGCGCCCCACCTCAGGAAGCTCCGCCACCGGGCAACTGGCGATAGAGATCGGCCATCTCCAGGGCGGCCAACGCGCTGTCGAAGCCCTTGTTCCCCGCCTTGGTCCCCGAGCGCTCGATGGCCTGCTCGAGGTTCTCCGTCGTCAGCACCCCGTTGATCACCGGCACCCCGGTCTCCAGCGCCACGTTGGCGCAGCCACGGCTCACCGTCTGCGCGACGTGTTCGAAGTGCGCGGTCGAGCCGCGGATGACCGCACCCAGGGCGATCACCGCGACGTGTTCGCCGCTGAGGGCGAAGCGCCGGCAGACCGGAGGGATCTCCATGGCGCCGGGAACCCAGGCGACATCCACCGCATCCTCATCGACCCCGTGACGGCGGAGACCGTCCAGGGCTCCCTGGAGGAGCTGGTTGGAGAAGGTGGAGTTGAAACGCGCCACCACCACGGCCACTCGGCCCGCGGTGGCTTGGTAACGTCCTTCGTAGATGGTGGACATCAGGATCCTTTCTCGTCGAGTCCGGTGAGCATATGGCCCAACTTGTCCCTCTTGGTGGCGAGATAACGCCGATTCACTTCATTCGATCCCACTTCGAGCGGCACCCGTTCCACCACTTCCAATCCGTAGCCGGAGAGACCGATGATCTTCTTCGGATTGTTGGTGAGCAAGCGCATCTTCTGCACTCCCAGATCGCAGAGGATCTGGGCCCCTACTCCATAGTGCCGCAGATCCGGGGGGAAACCGAGCTTCAGATTGGCTTCCACCGTGTCCGCGCCCTCGTCCTGCAGGGCGTAGGCCCGCAGCTTGTTCAACAGGCCGATCCCCCGCCCTTCCTGTCTCATGTACAGCACCACACCCCGGCCCTCCTCGCCGACCTTCCGCAGGGCGGCGTCGAGCTGGACACCGCAGTCGCAGCGCAGGCTGTGGAAGACGTCACCGGTGAGGCACTCGCTGTGCACCCTCACCAGGACCGGCTCACCGTCGTCCACCTTCCCCATCACCAGGGCCAGGTGATGATCCTCGTCGACCTCGCTGCTGTAGGCGTACAGGCGGAAGACCCCGTAGGGGGTGGGCAGCTTCACTTCGACCTGCCGGTGCACCAGCTTCTCCTGGTGCTGACGGTAGTGGATGAGGTCGCGGACGGTGATCAGGGGGAGACCATGCTCACGGGCGAAGTCGATGAGGCCGGGCATGCGCATCATGCTGCCGTCCTCGTCCATGATCTCACACAGCACACCGGCCGGGGGCAAGCCGGCCAGACGGGCCAGATCGACCGACGCCTCGGTGTGGCCGGCCCGCGTCAGCACGCCACCGGGCTGCGACTGCAGAGGGAAGACATGACCGGGACGGGCCAGGTCCTCCGGCTTCGTCTTCGGATCGATGAACTGCTGGATGGTCTCGGCACGGTCGGCGGCGGAGATGCCGGTGGTGGTGTTGCGCACCGCGTCGATGGATACGGTGAAGCGCGTCCCCAGACGCGAGGTGTTGCGGTGCACCATCGGATGGAGTTCGAGTTCCTCCAGCCGTTCCTTGGTCGCCGCCAGACAGATGAGGCCGCGGGCGTGCTTGGCCATGAAGTTCACGTCCTGTGCGGTGACCATCTGGGCCGCCATCACCAGGTCGCCTTCGTTCTCCCGATCCTCGTCGTCGACCACGACGACCATGCCTCCGCGGCGGATCTGATCGATGGCCTCCTCGATCCGCGTGATGCGGCGGCGGTCCTCCTCACCCTGGGCTTCGATCTCCCGGCGTTGACCATCTTCCATCATCATCTTCGTACTCCTCAGTCGGCGTAGCCGCTTCGACGCAAGAGATCCCAATCGACCCCACTTCCACCTTCGGACGAGGCACGGAAGTAACGGGCAAGATACTTGGCCAGGATGTCCGTTTCCAGGTTCACCTCGTCGCCGGCACCCTTCTCACCCAGGGTGGTCACCTGCAGGGTGTGGGGAATGAGATAGACCTCGAAGGAATCGTCACGCAACTCGGGTCCCACGGTGAGGCTGATTCCGTCGACCGCGATGCTGCCCTTGGGAACCATCTGCGAGAGGAGCTCGGACGGAGCGGTGAAACGCCACCGTTCAGCCTCGCCCACCTGCATCCTCGAGAGCACGGTTCCCACCCCGTCGACGTGGCCCTGCACGAAATGGCCGCCCATCGGTTCGCCGGCGCCCACCGGCCGTTCCAGGTTCACCCTCGAACCCACCCGAAGCCGGCCCAGGGTGGTCACCCGCAGGGTCTCGTGCATCGCGAGCACGGTGAAGCGCGCGCCGTCCAGGCGCGTCACCGTCTGGCAGACGCCGTCCAGCGCCACGCTCGCACCGATGGACAGACGGCCGGCCACCGTGGCTTCCTCGATGGTGAGCTCGCGGTCGCTGCCGCCTTCGCGCAGCGCGACGACCCGTCCCACACTCTCGATGATCCCGGTGAACATGGGCCATCTCCCGGCCGGTGGATTCCATCTGGAAAGGACCGCCCCTGCTGCGGCGGTGCTTCATCCCTCACACGGCGGCCCCGGCAGTCCCGGCCGTCGGAGGATCCATTCGAGGTCCTCGCCCGCGCGGCGCAGAAGATAACGCTCCCAGGCCAGCTCCGCCCCCTCCCAGAGGTGGGGGCCCGGCCCCTCTCCCCCCAGCAGGCGAGGGCTCATGAAGAGGTGGAAGCGATCGACAAGACTCCTTTTCAGGAAATGACTTGCGGTATCCCATCCACCCTCCAGCAAGACCGCCCCCAAGCCCATCTCGTGGAGCTGGGCGAGGATCTCCTCCCCTTCAAGTTCACCATCGGGGCCCCGATGGCAAGGACGGAGCTCATGGCCCTGCGATTCCAGACGCCGCCGGAGGGAGGCCGATGCGTCCTCGGCGCAGAAGATGATCCACGGACTGCTGCCCTCCACCACCGGTGGGACCCACTTCAGCCGGGGATCGATCACCGCGCGCCGGGGCTGTCGGCGCGGCTCGCCCCGGCGAACATCGAGACGGGGATGGTCGTAGGCAGCCGTACGCCTGCCCACCAGGACCACCGCGCTGCGGCCGCGCATGCGATGGACACGGTGGTGGGCCACTTCTCCGGTGATGCGTCGCAGCGCGCCGTCCTCCGTCGGCCCCTTCACGCGGGCGATGCGTCCGTCCACGCTCTGGGCGAGCTTCAGGGTGAGATGGGCCCGCGCCCCTCCTCCACTCTCGAAGAAGGGATGGTTGAGTTCCCAGGCGATCTCGCCGAAGAGACCCTCGCGAACCTCGATCCCCTGCTCCCGCAGCCATGCCCCGCCCCCTCCGCTCACCCGGGGATTCGTATCCCTCAGTGCATAGACCACCCGCTTCACTCCGGCGCGGTGGATGGCCAACGAGCAGGGGGGCGTGCGTCCATGGTGATGGCAGGGTTCGAGGGTGACGTAGAGGGTGGAACCCCGGGCCTGGGAACCGGCCTGCTCGAGGGCCACGACCTCGGCGTGCGCGAGGCCGGCGGCGTGATGTGCCCCTTCTCCGACCACCTGGCCGTCGCGCACCACCACCGCACCGACGGTGGGATTGGGCCAGGTGTCACCACAGCGCGTGGCGGCCAGGTGCAGGGCCCGGCGCATCCAGTGTTCGTCGGAATGGACCACCACCAGAGCTCCTCGGGGTGGGGGGCTCAGTCGCTCGGCTCTTCCATCTGGAAGAGACCCTCCGCGAACTCCCTCGGACTGAACAGGGCGAAATCGTCCACGCCCTCACCCGTCCCCACGTAACGCACCGGCAGTTGGAGGCTGCGGGCGATCGCCACCACCACGCCCCCCTTCGCCGTCCCATCCAGCTTGCTCAACAGGATGGCGTCGATGGGCACGACGGCGGAGAACTCCTTGGCCTGGGTGATACCGTTCTGGCCGGTGTTGGCGTCCAGGCACAGGATGGTCTCGTGGGGCGCGCCGTCCACCTGTCTGCCGCACACCCGCGCGATCTTCTCCAGCTCGCGCATGAGACCTTCCTTGTTCTGCAGGCGCCCCGCCGTATCCACGATGACCACGTCGTGGCCGCGGGCACGGGCCGCGGCCAGAGCGTCGAAGGCGACCGCGGCCGGATCGCTCCCCATGCCCTGTCGGACCACGTCGACTCCGACCCGATCGGCCCAGCTCACGAGCTGCTCGACGGCGGCGGCGCGGAAGGTATCGGCGGCGGCCAACAGGACCTTGCGGCCACGGTCCTTGTGGAAGCGGGCGAGCTTGGCGATGGAGGTGGTCTTGCCCACCCCGTTCACCCCCACCATGAGGATGACGTGCGGCGGCCCGCCGAGTTCGGGCTCCGCCTCCTCCCCTCCGAGCATCGCGGCGACGTCCTCGCGCAGCACCCGGGTGACCTCGGCCAGATCGGCCTGGGCCTTCTCCTGCTTCAGGCGGCGGCGCAGACTCTCGGCGAGTTCGACCGAGGCATCCACGCCCACGTCGGCGGCGATGAGGATCTCCTCGACCTCTTCGAGGAACTCGTCGGTGAGGTACACCTCACGGCGAAGGGCCGCCTGGATGCGGCCCATCACCTCCCCACGGGTCTTGCCCAGACTGTCGCGCAGTTTGCGCAGCGCACCGAAGACCAATGGACTAGGCCTCCCCTTCGAGCCGCTTGAGATCGTCGGTGGACGCATGGGCTCCACCGTTCCCGCTCCCATTGCCTCCGGCCGCGTTCACCGCCGCCGGTGCGCCGGCCGCCGCCTCCAGGGTCTTCAGCGGATCGTCCTGGTCGAGCTGGGCGAAGGTCACCGATACCAGGCGGCTGACCCCGCTCTCCTCCATGGTCACCCCGTAGAGGTGGTCGGCCGCCTCCATCGTCAGCTTGTTGTGGGTGATCACGATGAACTGGGTCTTCTGCTGGAAGCGCTCGAGCAGGCGCACGAAGCGGCCGATGTTCTTGTCGTCCAGCGGAGCGTCGACCTCGTCGAGGATACAGAAGGGACTGGGCTTGATCAGGTAGACCGCGAAGAGGAATGCGATGGCGGTCAGGGCCCGCTCACCACCGGAGAGCAGGCTGACCGCATCGATCTTCTTGCCCTTGGGGCGAGCGTGGATGATCACGTCCGCCTCGAGCGGATCGTCGGTCTTGACCAGTTCGAGATCGGCCTCGCCGCCCTCGAAGAGGGTGGTGAAGATCTCCTGGAAACTCGAGCGCACCTTCTCGAAGGTGTCGTGGAAGAGCGTCCGGGCCGTGCGGTTGATGCGATCGATCGCCTGCAGCAGGTGTTCCTTGCTCTGCAACAGATCGTCCCTCTGCGCCTCGAGGAACTGAAGACGCGCCTTCTTCTGGTCGTATTCCTCGACTGCGGCGAAGTTCACCGGCCCCATCTTCTCCATCTTCTCCCGGCGCAGCTCCAGGAATTCCTCGACCTGTTCCATGGAGAATCGCCCTTCCTCGCGAACGAGATCGCGAGGAAGATCCTCGTCCTTCAGCGCGGCGAATGCCTCCTCGAAGTCCACCTGGTACTTCTCGCGGATGCGCTCCTGGAGATTCTCCAGCTTCAGCCGATTGCGGGTCATCTGGTTCTCCAGCTCACCGAGCGCCTGGGCCTTCTCCTTCTGGCGTTCGGCGATCTCCTGCATCCTCGACTGTGCTTCCTCCAGCTCGGCACGGCGGACATCGATCTCCTCGCGCAGGACACGCAGCTCTTCACCCTTGCTGTCGCGCTGGGCGAAGAGCGTCTGCAGCCCCTCCTCGTGCTCGGCGGCCTCCCGGCCCCAGCGTTCGATCTGCTCGGCCAGCTGGGCGTCCTCCATCTCCAGACGCTCCCGCCGTTGCTGCAGGTCCTGATCGACCGCGCTGAGGCGATGGATGCGGCTCTCCAGTTCCCTCGCCTGACCCTCCTTCTCCGTCCGGTCCAGGCGCGCCGAGGCGTGGAGTTCCTGTGCCTCATCGCGCGCCTTCTCCAGATCGCGCACCTCTTCTCCGAGCTCACCCACCCGGCGGCGCGACGCCTCCTGGTCGGCACCCTGACGCCCCAGGCCCCGCTGCATGTTCTCCAGATGGGTGAAGAACTCCTCGAGCCGGCGGCGGACCTCTTCGCGCTCGGCTGCATTCGTCTGGTATCTCTGCTCGGCCTCCTCCAGGAGCGAACGGCGCGAGGCGACCACCGCGGAGAGTTCCTTCGCCTCGTCCTGCAAGGAGCGCAGGTGCGCCAGGGTCTCGGTCACGGCGTCCCGCACCACCGCCCGCTGCGCCTCGATCTCCCTCACCGCTTCGGCGCTCGCCTCCAGCCGGGCCCGCTTGCTCTCGACCTTCTGCGCGAGCTTCTCCACCTGCTCCTGCCGGCCGAAGATCGACAGTTCACGCTTCTCCTGTCCGCCGCCTCCGCGGACCAGGCCGTCGTGGCGGATGAACAGACCCTCACGGGCCAGGAAGGACACTCTTCGGCCCGCCAGCGCGAGTGCGGCATCGACCGCCTCCTGGGCGGTGTCCACCACCCTCACCCGGCCCAGCCACGAGCGGAGATGGCGGCCCTTGCCTCCCTTGATCGTCACCAGTTCGAGCGCACTGCGCCCGGGCAGGGATGCCTCCACCTCGTTCTCTTCGACCGCTTCCCCCCAGTCGACGAGGAAGGATCCGCGGCCCCGCTTGCCTTCGGCGAGCCGGGCCGCCAGTTGCTGGGCGTCCTTCAGACCGTCCACCAGCAGGGCGTCCTTGTCCTCGCCGAAGAGCAGCTCGAAGGCCTTCTCGTATCCCTCCTCCACCACCAGGGTCTCCGCCAGGGCTCCCCGCAGGAGGGAACGCGCCTCTTCGTCCTTCAACAGGGAGGCCGCCCCGCTGCGGTAGCCTTCGTACTCGGCCGCGATGCGGGCCGCGATCTCGTGCGCGCTCTCCGCCCGCGCCAGCTCGTCGGCCGACTCGGCCCGCTTCTCCAGGGCCTTCTGCAGGTTCTCCTCCATCTGGCCCTCGGCCTCGCGGTGCCGCGCCAGCTCGGCTTCCAGGCTCTCCCGTTGGGCGTTCACCGCCCCGAGCTTGCGCTCGGCTTCGGAGAGTTCCTCGCGGAGCGCGGAACGGCGGCGGTCGAGTTCCTCCAGGGCGCTCTCCAGTTGGCGCTCCCTCTCCTGCAGTGACTGGACCTTGGCCTCCTGGGTGGCCAGGTCCTTCTTGCGCTCGGCGACCTCCTCGAGGAAGCCCAGGTTGAGTTGCTGGGCCTCGGCCAGGGCCTCGCGCGCCCGCGCATGCTGCTGGTTCACCTCCTGCAGGGCCTGGTGCAGATCCTTCTCCTTGACCCGTGCCTCCTCGAGACGGACGAGCAATTCCTCCTGTTCCTGGCGGGCCGCGGCGAGATCCTCGCGGTTGCGCTCGGTGTGCTCGACGGTGCGCTGCAGCTCGCCGGCGATCTCACTGCGGCGGCGTCCCCCGCTCTCGAGCCGCTCGCGCAGGACCAGCAGTTCCCCTTCGGTGGTCTTCAAGCGGGACTCGACGCCGGCCACTTCGCTCTCCAGATCGCGGCGACGGTTCTCCAGTTCGTCGATCGCCGGGCGCATCTCCTCGATGCGGGCGCGGTGGCGGGCGAGCTCGGCGCTCTCCCCGCTGTCGACACTGCGCAGCTCCTCGATCCGCCCTTGAAGCTCCTGGAGTTCCTCGCGCAGGGAAGCGGCGCTGAAGTGGGCCTTGATGATCTCCAGCGAACGCAGTTCGCCGAAGAGCTTCTGATGGCGGCGGGCCTTGCCCACCTGCCGGGCGAGGCTGCGGACCTGGCGGCTGATCTCCTCGATGATGTCCTCGACCCGCAGGAGATCGCGTTCGGTGAGATCGAGCTTGCGAAGGGCTTCCTTGCGGCGGGCCTTGTAGCGGACGACCCCCGATCCCTCTTCGAGGATCGAGCGCACCTTGTTCTCGTTCGGATCGAGGACCTGACCCACCATCTCCTGCTCGATGATCGAATAGGCGTTGTTGCCCGCCCCGGTGTCGTAGAGCAGATCCTTGAGATCCTTGAGACGGCACGGGGTGCGGTTGAGGAAGTAGTCGCTTCCGCCCTCACGCGAGACCCGCCGGGTGATGGCCACCTCGCCGTACTCGATGTCGAGCACGCCGTCGTCGTTGTTGAAGGTCAGGGTGACCTCGGCCGTGGACAGCGGCTTGCGCCGGGCGCTCCCCTTGAAGATGACGTCTTCCATCTTCTCGCCGCGCAACTGCTTGGGACTCTGTTCACCCAGGACCCAGCGCACCGCGTCGACGACATTGCTCTTTCCCGAACCGTTGGGCCCGAGGACGGCGGTCACCCCGTCGCGAAAATCCAGGACCGTCCGGTCCATGAACGACTTGAAGCCGATCATCTCCACCCGTTTCAATCTCACCGCGTCCTTCTCCCCTTGCTGATGATCCTGCGGGGCGGCGCCTGCTGGCGCATCACCCGCCGACCTTGATGACTCCCACGCTGTCGATGGGATCGAGATGAGGCCATTCGGCCAGGATCCGGCGGGCCTGCAATGCCTGTCGGCGCGTGGCGAAATTGCCCACGAGCACCCGGAACCATGTCCCCCGGTTGGGAATCTCCGCACGCACCACGATCGCTTCCATTCCCTCCGCGCGCAAGCGGCGCACCGAGGGAAGGGCCCGGGTGGAATCGCGATAGCTCCATGGATGCAGCGCCCAACCGTCGTGCGGTCGCAGACGGAGGGCCTTCATCAACTCCGCCCGCTCGGCGTCCTGCTCCGGCGAGGAAGAGGGAACCGGCGGCTTCACGGCCTCCTGTGGTGGCTTCGCCGTCTCCTGCGGCGGCTTCACCGTCTCCTGCGGAGGCTTCGCAGTCTCCTGCGGAGGCTTCACCGTCTCCGGCGCCGGCTTCGCGGTCTCCTGCGGCGGCTCCACCTGGGCCGGCCGCTTCGCGGTCTCCTGCGGCTTCACCGCCGAGACCGGCGCGGATCCGCCCGCATCGGCCGTGGCGGACGGTCCCGATCCGCCGGAGAGGATGGCGTGTTCCACGTCCAGCGGCGGCGGTGGGGTGGACGGCTGCTCTGCCTTCGCCACCTGCGTCGGCCTCTCGGCCGGGGCGGACCGTTCCCGCTGCGTCCACAGGATGGCGCCCCAGGCCCCGAGGAAGACCAGCAGGACGGCGGCGACGGCCAGCACGACGCGGCGGAACAGCCGGCTGCTCCGGTGGATCTCCACCGGAGCCGGCCCGGTGTCGCTGCGCACGACGCGCGTCCGGAACTCCTCCTCGACCGCGCTCTCCTCCTCGGCGGACGGCTCGGCCGGCGACGGGGAGGCCTCCCCTGCCCGGGGAAAGGCCATGACCCCGAAGATGGGGATGGAGGCATCCATGAGCTGCTCGGCCACGTCCTCGAAGCGGTCCCGCGCCTCCCCCTCCAGCACCAGCCCCATGAGCACGCCGTCGCAGCGCTGCAGCAGCGGATGGAAGGAGCCGTCCCGGGTGCGGGAAGGAGCGGTGCACAGGACGTATTGCCATCCCTGGCGGAGCTGGTGCAGGGCACTCCACATCTCTTCATCGCTGAGGGGGTCGCTGTCGTGGGGGCGATAGCTGCCCACGCCCATCAGGTCGACCCGATCCACCCCGCTCTTCTGCAGGGCGGCGCGAGGGGATGCGCCGTAGCGCGCCACGTCGAGCAGACCCTCACGCTGGGGATCGCCGAGCCAGTCGGCCGGGCCCTCCTGTTCGAACTCCCCGTCGACCACGAGGACCCGTGCACCACCCTCGGCCAGCAGGCGGGCCACCTGGAAGGCCAGATAGCAGCGGGCCCGGCCTTCGGCCTGGTCATCGGTGACCACCACCACCAGGCTCTTCTTCCCGCCCCCATGGGCGCGCAGCCCTTCGGCCACCAGGCGGAATTCCTCCAGATGGTCGTCGTCCAGCAGATCGTCCACCGTGGACCAGGCCGAGGGCTGGGCCGACGAGTAGCCCAGGTGATAGAAACCGCTGGTGGTACGGCCCAGGGTGTCCCGAATCCATACTCCGGCTTCCTCGACGCCTTCCCGGCGCTGGGGATCGAAGGGTTCCTGCCCGTCCGTCGTCATGTGTTTCTCTCCTCCATCTCCAGGAGATGGACGATCCGGTCGGCGATCACCGCCAGATCCTCTTCCTGTGGAGTCCGCAGATCGATGAGGATCTCTCCGCGAGCGATGCGGGTGAGCACGGCGGGATCACCCCGTCGCAGAGCCACGTGCAGCCTCTCGGCACTGTGCTCCACCGGGCCCCGGATGCGCAAGCCCACAGTGGCGACCGCCTGCTGGGCATACGAACCGCCGCCGATCATCCCCTCTTCCTTCCCCCATCTCAATTGCCATCCCGAGGGCAGATGGGGCTCGATGCGTTCGGCCAGTGCCTGCGCCCGGCGGCGCAGTTGGGCCAGGCTCAGGTCGAGGGTGTCGAAAAGCGGCAGGGGCGGCCGACGGCCCGGACGGCCGTAGTCGCGCAGGGTCGCCTCCAGGGTACCCAGGATGAGCTTGTCCAGACGCAGGGCCCGCATCATGGGATGGCGGGACAGACGCTGGATCCACTGCCGCTGTCCCACGACCAGACCCGCCTGCGGACCCCCCAACAGCTTGTCGCCGCTGAAGGTCACCACCTGGGAGCCGGCCCGCAGGGCCTCGGAGATGGTCATCTCCCCCCGCAGACCCTTCTTGCCCAGGGGAACCAGACAGCCGCTGCCGGCGTCGAAGACCAGGATGGCCCCGCGCTCACGACACAACTCGCCCAGGCTCTTGAGACTGCATTCCTCGGTGAAGCCCTCCACCCGGTAGTTGCTCGGATGGACCTTCAACACCAGATCGCCCTCGCGGACCACCGCCGCGTAGTCGGCCAGCGTGGTCTTGTTGGTGGTACCCACCTCGGTGATCACCGCACCGGTGGTGCGCAGGAGTTCGGGCATGCGGAAGGAACCCCCGATCGCCACCTGTTCGCCGCGCGAGATCACCGCCCGGCGTCGCCGGCCCAACCCATGGACGGTGAGCCACAGGGCACCGGCTCCGTTGTTCACCGCGAGGGCGTCCTCGGCGCCGGTGAGCAGTCGCAGCCAGCGCGCCACCTTGTCGTTGCGGCTGCCCCGCTGGCCGGTGTCGAGGTCGATCTCCAGGGCCACCGGATGGGCGGCGATGCGCGCCAGCTCCTCGCGAGCGGTGCCGGACAGCAGGGCCCGTCCCAGATTGGTGTGCAGGAGGACCCCGGTGGCATTGACCACCGTCTTCAACTTCGGGCGCAGCAGCCGGTCGACCTCACGGGTGAGACGATCCTCCAGATGGCGGGACAGGGTGGCGCGGTCCGGCTCATCGCTTCCGTAGCGCGCGGCGAGTCCGCGGCCCCGCCCCAGGAATTCCCTCTCCTGGGCAAGGATCTCCCGGGCCAGTCGGTTCACCAGCTCGCGGTCGAGGCGGCGGGTGAGAGCGCGGACACCACGACGCCGGAGAAGGTCCTGGAACGGCGGCAATTGCCGCCCGGGATGGCTCATATCGGAGGCATCATCCTCGATCGGAGGGCGCGGGTGGCGCCACCCTAGCACAGCCTCGAAGGAACCGTCAAACCGGGCTGCATTGACAGAAGCGTCCGGTCGACCTAGCATGGAAACGGCGACACAATCCCTTGTCAGGACAGAGTTTATGACCACCGAAGCGAGGGCCCGGCGCGGATCCTACAGGCGGCGCATGGCCGCAGCGGCCCTGGCCGCGATCGGGGGGTTCCTGTTGCTGGCGATTCTCGGTCCGGACGAGGACCGACTCCAGGACTGGCTCTTCCACACCGGGGTCGAGGGCGAACTGCGGATCCTGCCCTCCATCGAGATCATCGACGACACCGATCCCGTGGAGCAGACCGAGCAGGAGACGATGCCCAGCGCCAGCCGTGGACTCGACGTGGAGGTCGTCGACCGCAAGGAGGAACCCCTCTCCCCCCTGGCCACCGAGGCAGCGCCCCGTGAGCGCGGCCGTCCCGACCCCACGCTCCCCACCACCGCGGTCCCCGGCTGGGGAGTCGGCGGCGGCGACCAGACCGTCGACCGGGTCCGGATGGTCCGCCCCTCCCAGCGCAGTCTCGACTTCATCCTGGTGAAGATGGTCCAGCCCCGCTATCCCGCCGATGCCCCCCGTTGGTTGCGGCTGCGCAAGGTGGTGGTCGACGTGGCCATCTACGTCGAGAGCGACGGAACGGTCAGCGATGCGTACATCCTGCGAAGTGAAGGGGACGAGAGCTTCTCCAGAGCGGTCCTCGACGCCGTCCTCCAATGGCGGTACCGCTACGTGGGGAGCGACGGACACGCCGAGCCCTTCTGGGATCAGGTGCGCTGGATCTTCGAGGCGCGGCTAGCGGTGGACGGCGGTGGAATCCGGTAGCGCCACCCCACCACCGGGGGAATCATCCGCACCGCCCTCGGAAGGGGACGAGGGCTCGGTGGGCAGTGAACCGAGATCGCGGGCCGCGGCGATGATCTCCGGGGGAAAGGCCTCGACCTCTCCGCGATGGAGGATGCGCAGGGCCATGACCCCGGCCGACAGCTCCTCGCCCTCGGCGTTCATCAACAGCCTCGATGCCAGCCGATCGCGCAGCCGCTCTCGCGAGCGCGCTCCCTCGTGGATCGTCCTCAGCAGACGCACGGTGGCGAAATAGGTCTTCAGGGCGAAGGGATCGGCCACCTCGCCGCCGTGGCGGCGGATCCACTTGCGGGTGAAACGATCCCGTTCGGCCTGCGGCATCAGGGCGGTCTCACTGGGGAAGATCGCGCGGTCGAGGGTCTCGCCGGTCTCCCGGGCCACACGCGGATTGTTCCAGCTGCTGGGTCCGAGCAGTTGCACGTCGAGGTGATAGAAGTTGAGCTGGGGCGCGATCAGACGCATCGACCCGGGCCCGGCGGGAACGAAGAGCGCTTCGGGTCCGCTGGAACGGATGCGCTCGATGGGCTCCTTGAAGTCGGTGATTCCGCGATCGAAGGGCTCGCTGGCGACGATCCTCGCTCCGAGGGCCTCCGCTTCGCGGGCGAAGATCTCCGCGGCGTGCCGGCCTTCCCGCGTATTCGGATACAGGATGGCCAGGCGGCGGCGCAGCAGGAGGTCGACCGCGGCCCAGGCCACCAGCTTGGTCTCGAAGGCGCCGGTCAGATTGGTCTGGAAGACCTGGTCGCCGATCAGCGAGATGTTCTCCTGGGTGGCGGTAGGGGAGATCAAGGGCACGCCCCTCTCCTGGCACACCGCGGCCGCGGCGATGGTGGTCGGCGAGAGCAGCGAACCGACGATGGCCAACACCCCGTCGTCCTCGATCAGGGAACGGGCCGACAGCACCGCCTGTACGCCATCCCCCTGGGTATCCAGCGCAATGAGCTTGAGATCGTCGCCGGTGAGGCGGTTGTGTTCCTCGAGCGCCATCAACGCCCCGTCGTACATCGCCTGACCCAGGCCCGCATACTCCCCGGTCAACGGGCACAACAGGCCGACGCGGTCGATCGACGTCAGTTCCAGCTCGGTGTGGGGCGTGTACACCCCCCGGCCCACCAGCTCGGCGAGCATCTCGCGAGCGGAGCTGCGGTGCGCACTGTCCGGATAATGCAGCAGGAAGGCCTCCAGCCTCTCTCCGCTCCGTTCGGGATCGGCCTCCTCGCGGAAGGAACGCGAAGCCGCCACCCAGGCCACCTCGGCGGCCGCGGAGGAACCCTCCAGGGACTTCTCCAGATGCGCGAGTTGATCGAGGTCGAGGCGGGTCTGGAGGATCGTGGACAGCCGATCGCGCGCGCGATCCTCGTGGCCCGTGTCGTCGGGGTGGTCGAGAACCAGCGCGTAGGCATGGGCCGCCTTCAGCCACTGTCCGCTCTCATCCTCCAGGGAGGCGAGTGTCCACAGGGCCCACGGCCGGTCGGCCGAGCCGGGATGGCGATCGATGAGTTCCACCAGGGAGAGGCGCGCCTGCCGCCGATCACCCAGGGCGAGTGCGGCTTGCGCCTCCAGCCGCAGCACGTGGTCCTCATGGGTGAAACCGGGATAGCGCTCGCGCAGCCGCCGACAGGCGCCGAGGATCTCCCCCGGACTCCCGTCGCGCTCCAACGCGAGCAGCTCTTCGTACTTGCGGGCTGCTTCCCTCTGTTGATCGGCGTCCAGCTGCCCCGGACCGGTGGAGGGCCCGGCGTCGGCACAGGCCCCCAACCATCCGATCACGAGCAGGAGAAGGAGAAGACGGCCCGCTCGCGGGAAGGCGGCCCCGACGATCGCAGTGGCGGGAAGGCGGATCGCACTCATGCCGGATGATCCAGATACCATTGGGCCATCTCACGGTACTCCCGGGCGTGTTCACGCCGGGCCTCTTCGTTCTCCACCGGGAGTTCCTTCTTGATCTTCGCCGGAACCCCCGCCACCAGGGTGGCCGGCGGAACGTTCATGTTCTCCGGCACGACGGCGCCGGCGGCGACGATACTGAAGCGGCCGATCTGGGCGTTGTCCAGCAGGACGCTCTTCATCCCCACCAGGACGTGGTCGCTCACGTGCGCGCCGTGGATGATGGCGTGATGTCCCACCGACACGTTCTCCCCCAACACGGTGGTGCTGTAGTCGGTGGTGGCGTGGAGCATGCAGCCGTCCTGGATGTTGCTGCCCCGGCCCACGTGGATGAGGCCGCAATCGCCCCGCAACACACTGCCCCACCAGATGTTCACGTCGTCCTCGATGACGACCTCACCGATGAGGACCACGTCGTCCGCCAGATACACGTTCTTGCCGATGCGCGGGGTCATTCCCCGCCAGGGCCGGATGATGGCCATTCTCCCCCCTCCTCGTCCTCGGAGTCCTCGGAGTCCTCGCTGCCACCGGGCTCGGGCTGATCCCGCCCCATGCCGCGTTGTACGTCACGAATCAGTTCCTCCACCGCCTTCTGCTTCTCGTCGTCGGCCTCCGCCTCGAGCATGCTGGCAGCCTGGCTCTCGGCGAGTTCCCGGCTCAGGTAGATGGGAGCGGCGCAGCGCAGGGCCAGGGCGATCGAGTCACTCGGCCTCGCATCGACGGAGATGATCTCCTCCCCCCGGACCAGATGCAGCCGCGCGTAGTAGGTGTTGCCCTCCATGCCGGTGATCACCACGCGGGTCAACTCGGCACCGAGACCGTCGATGACCTGCTGGAGGAGATCGTGGGTCAGGGGACGCTCGAAGCGCCGTCCCGCCAGGACCAGGGCGATGGCGTTCGCCTCGGCATCGCCGATCCAGATGGGCAGATGCCTTTGGGTGCCGAGCAATTGCAGCAGCACCACCGGAGCGTCGGTGCCCGCGTCGCGCACCAGGGCGCTCACCCTCACCTCGATCAACTGCCCGGAATCTTCCACTTCGATGCCTCCGGCTGACCCGACGGAATCAATAAACGGTGAAGGAGATCGACCGCAGGACCATGCCGTCCGGGGTCATCACCTTCACTTCCCAGTGGCCGGTCCATGAGGGCAAGATGCGCTTGGTGCTCCAGGTCCGCCATGAATCGCTGCCGATCTTCAGTGGAACCCTCGCCCGGGTGTGGCCCTCGTGGATCCACGCATGGACCACCTCGCCTCCCTTGCCCCCCTTGATGCGGGTGAAGCAGGTGAGGTGTCCCACGTCCGAGGGGAAGCGATCGCCCGCTCCCACCGGCTTGCGATTCTCCTTGTCGACGCTCAGGCACACGACGGCTTCCTCGACCGAGAGCGTGAGACTGTCCGGGACCGAGGCCGACGGGGCCGGCTGCGAGCGATCCACCGCGGAGGAATCGGCATCCTGCGCGATGGCGGCCGAGGCAGACCCGGTCTGCACCGCCGCAAGGACGAATCCCGGCGACGCAATGGTGAAGGCGAGCCACAGGAGCAAGGCCATGCCAAGTTCGCGTCTCATTTCCATCCTCCTTGGGAACGCTGAAGAGACCCTCTCGAGATCGGCGCGAGTATAGGGGCGCCGAGGTGGATCGCGCAAAGAAAAGGAGCCACCCCCGGCAGGGGGGTGGCCCTTGACACCGGCCGGAACGCGGTCTAACGGCCGCGGGTCCCCTGGATCTTGCCGTGGAGGTCCTGCGCGTCGGTGGCGTCCACCTTGTTCTTCCCCAAGCGTCCGGAGTTCTCGATCATCCACTCGGCGTCATCGACGAACTCGCTGTCGGGGTATTCCATCATCAGGCGCCGGAAATCCTTCACCGCGTCACCCGGTCGGGCCATGATCTCGCTGTGGATGAAACCGATCATGAACAGGGCGTCATCGGCGTATTCCGAATCGGGGAAATTGTCGACGATCTGCTGGTAGAAATCGATGCGTGCGTAGGGATTGTTCGACTCCGCCGCGCGCTTGTACAACTGGGCCGGATCGTCCGCGTCGGTGAGACGGAACTCGCCGTAGCGCTCCACGGGGAACTCCTGGGCGATCTCCTTGAGTCTGCGGTTGTAGAAGCGTGCGATCGATCCCGGCCGCAGGTCCTCGATCACCCGGTCGCGGACCTCGTCGAGAGTGGGGACCTCGCCCTCGACCTTGTCACCACGGTAGATGATGTGCCAATTGCCCTTGATGTACAGGGGCTTGGAGTACTCGTGGTAGGCCAGGGAGAACGCCTTGTCCGAGAAGGTCTCATTGTAGCCGATGCCGAGGATGAAGCCGCCCGGATTGATCCAGCCGATGAGCCCGTTCTTGTCCTTGGTGTTGGGATCCTCGTTGTACTCCGTGGCGACCTTCTCGAAGCGCTCCCCCTTGCGAAGCTTGGCGTAGGCCTCCTCGATCTTCTTCTTGTCCTTGCACTGGATGTGGGAGACCAGGACCCGGCTCAGCCCGCGATACTCGTCCTTGTAGCGGTCCCAGTACTCCTGGATCTCCTCATCGGTGGGCTGGGCATTCTCACGGATCCAATGCGTATACGCCTGGGCCAGGATCATGCGGCGCTGCGCATCCAGTTGCTTCTGCACCTCCGGATCGCGATCGAACTTCTCCTTCTCCGCCTCCTGATACAGCAGAGCCTCGTCGATCAATTCATTCAGGAAGCGCTTCTGCCAGTTGTCGCCGCTGAACTTCGCCTGCAGGGCCGGCGGCAACATCTTGTAGCGCTGGTCGAAATAGGCCTTGGTGATCTCCAGATCGCCTACCTTGGCCAGAACCGGAGTGAAGTCCTTCCCTCCCGCGGCGGGCGCCGAACTGCCGGTACTCTCTTCCTTGCCTCCGCCGCAAGCCGCCAGCAGGAGCAGGGCCGCCAGAGCAGCCATCTTCAGTGTCCGTCTCTTCATCGTTGCATCCTCCATCTGTGAGCGAACCCGGTCGGGGAGGGATCAGAGGATCAGAGCAGATCGCTCCTCTTGCGGCGATGCAGTTCCTCTAGAACCTCCCTCACCTCCTGTGCCCGCTCGACGTCGCATACCAAGGTGGCATCTTCGGTCTGAACCACGATCAGATTCTCCACTCCGACCAGTGCGGTGAGCCGATCCCTTCCATGGACGATACAGCCGGAGCTGTCGACGGCGAGGATCTCCCCCCGGTGCGCATTGCCCGCGGCGTCCTTCGGCCAGAGATCGCGCATCGCCGGCCACGAACCCACGTCGTTCCACTGGAAGTCGACCGGCAGGACGGCCACGTTGTCCGCCTTCTCCAGCAACGCGTAGTCGACGGAGATCGGCTCACTGCCGGTGTAGCCCTTTTCCAACGCGTCGGCGAAGGCTTCGGTTCCCAACTCGCTCCGGGTGCAGGGGGCCAGGGCCTCCACCGTGCGGGGCAGGTACCGGCGCAGGCCGTCCAGGACCACCGAGGGACGCCAGGCGAAGATCCCGGCGTTCCACAGATGCCGCCCCCCCTCGAGGTAGGTCTCCGCCGTGGGCCGATCCGGCTTCTCGGTGAAGCGCTTCACCTCGAAGATCTCCCGCTCGTCGCCGGTGGACAGCGGTTCCTCCAGCCTCGCTCCCAGCTCGATGTAGCCATAGCCGGTCTCCGGACGGGTCGGCCGGACCCCCAGGGTCACCAGACGGGAATGATCGGCAGCGAAGGACAGGGCGAAGTGGAGCGTGTCGCGGAACGCCTCGGCCGGAGAGATGAGATGGTCGCTGGGCAGGACGACGAAGGGTGGGTCGCCCGCGCGCTCGCCGATGAGCAGGGCGGCCAGGGCGACCGCCGGAGCGGTGTTCCTTCCCACCGGCTCGCCGATGATCTGGGCGCGGGGAACGCGGGGAGCCTGCTCGGCCACCGCGTCGGCCAGATCGGCGCTGGTGAGGATCCACTGCCTCTCGGGAGGGATGAGCGGCTCGAGCCGCTCCAGGGTCAGGGCGAGCAGGCTGCCCTGTCCGGTCAGATCCAGGAGTTGCTTCGGATGGGCGGCCCGCGAGAGCGGCCAGAAACGTGTTCCGCGTCCTCCGGCCAGGATCACCGCGTGCGCCTGTATCTCACTGCTCACTTCCCGGATTGCACCTCCGCACGGGCGGCCTCGATCGCCGCTTCGATGAGGGAACGGTACTCATCCCGGTGCTGCTCGTCATCGGCCTCCACCCGCACCACCAGTGCGGGCTGGGTGTTGCTGGCGCGGACGAGTCCCCAACCCCTCTCGAAGACCACCCGCACCCCGTCGATGTCGACGATCTCGTGGTCGGCGGCGAAGTGTCTCTTCACCTTCTCGACCACCGCGAACTTCTCATCGTCGGGACAGTCCACCCGCATCTCCGGGGTCGCCACCAGCGAGGGCACGTCGTCGAGACGGCCGCTGAGAGGAGCCCGATCGCGGGAGAGGATCTCCAGCAGGCGCATGGTGGCGAAGAGGGCGTCGTCGAAGCCATACCAGTTCTCGCCGAAGAACACGTGTCCGCTCATCTCTCCCGCCAACAGTGCCCCGCTCTCCTTCATCTTCTGCTTGATCAGGGAGTGTCCGGTCTTCCACAGGATGGGCTTGCCTCCGGCCTTCGACAGGGCGTCGAAGAGGGTCTGGCTGCACTTGACGTCGAAGATGATGCCGGCGCCCGGATTGCGCTCGAGCAGATCGCGTCCGTAGAGGATCAACAGGCGATCGCCCCACAGGATGTTCCCCTTGTCGTCCACCACTCCGATCCGGTCGGCGTCGCCGTCGTAGGCCACTCCCAGCTCGAGCCCCTGCTCGAGGACCGTCCGGGTGAGTTCCTTCAGGTTCTCGGGGATGGTGGGATCGGGATGGTGGTTGGGAAAGGTTCCGTCGGGCTCGTCGAAGAGGGCGACGGGTTCGAGCTGGAAGCGTTCGAAGAGCCGGGCGGCCACCAGGGCCGCCGCCCCGTTGCCCGAGTCGTAGGCGAAGCGCACCGGACGGTGGATCTTCACCCGCGAGGCGACGTCATCGAGATAGGACGGGATGATCTCACGCCGGGAGAGCTCGCCCTCGCCACTGCTGAAATCCTCCGATTCGATGAGACCGGCCACCTCGCGGATCTGCTCGCCGTAGAAGCTCGCTCCGTGCAGGACGATCTTGAATCCATTGAATTCGGGTGGATTGTGGCTGCCGGTGATGCAGATCCCCGCCTCTTCGCTTCCGGTGGCGATGGCGTGGTAGAAGACGCCGGTGGGAGCCTGTCCGAAGTCGACGACATCGCACCCGGCCTTGCGCAAGCCCCGGCTCAACGAATCGAAGAGCGAGCTTCCGCTGGGACGGACGTCCCGGGCGATTCCGACCCGGGACGCTCCCTCCCGCAGGAAGACCGTGCCCAGACCCCGGCCCACCGCCTCCACGACCGAGGGAGTCAGGTCGACGTCGACCACTCCGCGGATGTCGTACTCACGGAAGATGTGGGTGGGAATCTTCATGGCATCACGCCCGTTCGACCGTGACTTCGACCTCCGCCTCGAAATCGCGATGGATCCGAAGCGGGATCCTGTAGCTTCCCAGCTTCTTCAGCGGTTCCTCCAGGACCACCATCTTCGCCTCGATCGCGTGGCCCTTCTCCTTGAGCGCCTGGGCGATCATCGAGGCGTTCACGCTGCCGTAGAGGCTCTCCTCGCCCGCGGCGGCCTTGATGGTGACCGACAGGTCCTTCAACGCGGCAGCCAGGGCCTCCGCCTCCTCCCTGCCCTTCTCGTCCTGGACCTCGAGGCGGTGCAAGCGGGCCTCGAGTTCCTTCTCATGGGCCCGGTCGGCGTGTACCGCCAGGCCCTGGGGGAAGAGGAAGTTGCGGGCGTAGCCCCGGGCCACGTTCACCTTCTCGCCGCGGCGTCCCAGCTTCTGCACGTCGTGCAACAGAATGACATCCATCGCCGCCTCCTATCGGTAGTACTCGCGTACGTAGGGAAGCAGCGCCAGATGCCGCGCACGCTTGATGGCCGTGGCCAACATGCGCTGGTACTTCGCGCTGGTGCCGGTGTTGCGGCGGGGTGAGATCTTGCCGCGCTCGGTGATGAAGCGCTTGAGCAGATCGATGTCCTTGTAGTCGATGCAGGTATAGCCGTTCTCGGTGAAGTAGCACTTCTTCTTGCGGCCGTAGCGCTCGCGTTCACGCCGCTTCTTGCGGGGCTTAGTCGCCATTGGAACCCCCTTCGTCCTTCTGACGTTGCTCAGCGCGCTTGGCCAGAGCGGCCCGGTTGCGCTCTTCCCATTCCTCGTCGATCACGATGAGATGACGCAGGACCTTGTCGTCGAGACGGAAGTCCCGGTCCACCTCCTTCACCAGGGTGTTGTCGGCGACGAAGCGGTAGCGGTAGTAGTCACCCGTGGTCTGCTTGTCGATCTCATAGGCCAGCTTGCGCGTGCCCCACGGGTCCTTCAGGGTGATCTCTCCGTCGTGCGCCTTCACGCTCGACTCGAAGCGATCGAGAATGGCGGTCGAATCGCTCTCGGACAGGTCCGAGCGCAAGACGACGATGCATTCATACTTCTGCACGGAATGTTCTCCCTTCGGTCTTCACGGCCCGGGCCCATGCCCGGGCAGGGATCTTGCCGCGAATTGGTTATTCTATCGGGACGCCCCCCGCGGCGCAAGAGCGGTCCGAAACGGTCTCAGTGGATGAACCAGGGCAGGAACACCAGCCCCACCACGGTCATCAACTTGATCAGGATGTTCAGCGAAGGACCGGAGGTGTCCTTGAACGGGTCACCCACGGTGTCGCCGACCACGGCCGCCTTGTGGGCATCGCTGCCCTTGCCGCCGTAGACCCCTTCGCTCTCGATGTACTTCTTCGCGTTGTCCCAGGCTCCACCGGCGTTGGCCATGAAGATGGCCATCATCACGCCACTCACCAGCGCCCCGGCCAGGAGGCCACCCAGCGCCTGTACGCTCCAGAATCCCACCAGCAGCGGGGCGGCGATGGCCATCAGGCCGGGCAGGATCATCTGCCGCAGGGCGCCCTTGGTGGAGATCTCCACGCAGCGGGCGGCGTCGGGCTTGCCCGTGCCCTCCATGATGCCCGGGATCTCCCGGAACTGGCGGCGGATCTCCTCGACCAGCTTGTTGGCGGCCTCGCCAACGGCGCGCATGGTCATGGCGCTGAACAGGAAGGGCAGGAAACCGCCGATCAACAGGCCGATGATGACTTCCGTCGTGTTGATGTTCAGGCTCAGGCTGCCGTCGCCGGCCAGCAGATCGCTTCGCCCCGTGCGGGTGAGCAGATCGCCCGCCCGGGTGCAGAAGGCGTTGAACAGGGCCAGGGCGGTCAAAGCCGCCGAGCCGATGGCGAAGCCCTTGCCGATGGCCGCCGTCGTGTTGCCGACCGCGTCGAGGGCGTCGGTCCTCGTGCGCACTTCCTCGGGCAGCTCGGCCATCTCGGCCAGGCCACCCGCGTTGTCCGCGACCGGTCCGTAGGCGTCGATGCCCAGGGAGATGCCCAGGGTCGACAGCATGCCAACCGCCGCCAGGGCCACCCCGTAGACTCCGGCGAAGAAATACGACAGGTAGATGCCAACGCTGATGAAGATCACCGGCAGGGCCACGCTCTCCATCCCCACCGACAGGCCGGCGATGATGTTGGTGGCCGCCCCGGTCTGGCTCTGGAAGGCGATCTTGCGCGCCGGAGGGGTCTCGGTGCTCGTGTAGTACTCGGTGATCTTGCCGATGAACACGCCGACGAGCAGTCCGGCCACGATGGCACCCCACAGTTTCCAGGCCACCATCGACTCGGGAAGATCCAAGCGGCCCACGACGAACCACAGCGCGATGATCACCAGCACGGTGGAAGAGACCAGACCGCGGAAGAGTGCGGCGTGCAGCCCCTTCTCGTTGTTGGTCCGCACGAAGAAGGTGCCCAGGATCGAAGCGACAATCCCCACCCCGGCCGTGATCAGCGGCAACAGCACCATGGCGATGTTCCCCTTGAAGAGGAAGGCGCCCAGGGTCATCGCGGCCACGATCGAGCCCACATAGGATTCGAAGAGGTCGGCTCCCATGCCGGCCACGTCACCCACGTTGTCGCCCACGTTGTCGGCGATCGTCCCGGGGTTGCGCGGATCGTCCTCGGGGATGCCCGCCTCGATCTTGCCCACCAGGTCGGCGCCGACGTCGGCCGCCTTGGTGAAGATGCCGCCGCCCACACGCGCGAACAGCGCGATCGAGGAGGCACCGAAGCTGAAGCCCAGGACGTGCTCGAGCACCGACGAGTTGATCCCCGAGCCACGCGAGTAGAGGAAGGTGAAGAGGGTCAGGCCCAGGACGGCCAGTCCGACCACGCTCATCCCCATGACCACACCCGAGGAGAAACTCACCCCCAGGGCTTCGGACAGGCTCGACCGGGCGGCCTGGGTGGCGCGCACCGCCGAGCGCGTGGCCGTGTGCATGCCGAAGTAGCCGGCCAGCGCCGAGGCGAAGGCGCCGGACAGGAACGCGATGGCCGTCTTCGGACCCAATCCCATCTCCGAGGAGGAGAAGAAGATCGCCCCGAACACCACGATCACGAAGACCACCAGCCAGCGGTACTCGGCCTTCAGGAAGGCGGCAGCGCCCTCCTGCACCTGCTGCGAGATCTCGCGCATGCGGTCCGTTCCGGTATCGCGCTTCATGACCCCGGCGTACTTCACCAGGGCGAAGACCAGGGCCGCGACGGCGGTCACGGCGGCGGCGGCGAGCGTCCTATCCATGAGCTTCTCATCCTCCCGGCTACCGGGCGGTTCTCCTCACGCAGGAGGATCGCCCGTTTTCGATGACCACCGGCTCAGCCGTTGAAACGAGCCATGGTCTCCTGTGGATCGTGCGTGACCCGGAACTCGAAGGCATCCGCCGCACGCTGGAGCATGGCGTCGACCGCCTCCCGCTCGTCCTCGGCGAACTCCTCCAACACGAACTCGGCCAGATCGGCGCCGTCGGGCCCCGGCCCGACCCCCATCCTCAAACGCGGAACGTCCTTGCTCCGCAGACTCTCGATGACCGACTCCAGACCCTTGTGCCCTCCCGAGCTTCCCCCCTCGCGGTAACGCAACCGCCCCAGGGGAATGTGGACGTCGTCGATCGCGATCACCAGCTTGTAGTCCTCCGGGCGCTCGATGGCCAGGTACTGGCGCACCGCGCGGCCGCTGAGGTTCATCCAGGTCACAGGCTTGATCAGGCGGATGTCGCGTCCGTCGAGCTCGTAGCGCGCGTGGAAGTAGTCGCCCCGGCCGGCCGAGAAGCGCAGTCCATGTCTCTGCGCCAGGCGATCGGTCAGGAGCCAGCCCAGGTTGTGCCGGGTCGCCTCGTAGCGGCCACCCGGATTGCCCAGGCCGAAGAGCAGCCACTGCCGGGCGCTCCCGTCGGACTCCATCGCCTAGCCCTGTGTCTTCTCGCCGTCCTCGGCGCTCTTCTCGGTTTCGGCACCCTCGGCCGCTCCCTCGGCACCTTCCTCGGCGCCCTCGGCGCCTTCCTCTTCTTCCTCGCCAACCACTTCGAGACTCATGCGGGTCGCGACGACGTGGCAGATGGGAGCGGACTCGTCGATGGCGAGATCGTACTCGCCGGCGACGTCCCGGGCAGTCAGCGACTGCCCGAGTTCGAGAGGCTCGATGTCGACGATCAGATAGGGCGGCATCTTCTCGGGAAGAACGTGGATGGTCACGTCGCGGCGCATCCACTCGAGGACGCCACCCTGGTTCTTCACCCCGAAGGGCGTACCCGGACCCGCGCGGAGAGGAACCCTCACCACGACCGGACGATCCATCTCCACTGCGAGCAGATCGGCGTGCAGCACCTCATTGCGCAGTGGATGCCGCTGGAGATCCTTGAGGATGGCGTACCGTTGCTTCTTCTCGCCTTCGATGGCGAGTTCGAGAAGGATGCGGTTGCCGTATTCGGTGGTCAGAGCGTGACGCAGTTGCGCGGCGTCGATCGAGAGATTCAGGGGCTCCGATCCCGGACCGTAGAGCACGGCGGGAATCCTCCCCTGCGCCCGCAGCTTCCGGGCGACACCCTTTCCCGAGACACTGCGCGCCTGCACGCTCAAGGTTTGCGTGGCGGACATGGATTCAATCCTCCTTCGGGTCGCGCGGATCGGAGTCCGCGCGGATCGCCTTCCAGGAGACGACCTCGGTACCTGTCGGAATCCGCCGCCTCGGCGGCGGAAAAAGACCCCGGCCCGCCCAAGGGGCCAGGGATCTCCACTGGCTTGCCACAGCCCGGCGGCAAGGCCTGACATTATAGACACAGTGGGCCGCCATGGGTAGGGCGAAGTGTGAAGGCGCCGCCTCCGGCCCATTTTGCGCCTTTTCTTCGCCTAAACGAAGAGGCTCGACACCGTCTGCTCCAGGTGGATGCGCTTGATGGCCTCCGCCAGCAGCGGCGAGATGTCCAGCACCCGCACCTTGTCGCACTCCTCCTGGCGATCGAAGGGAATGGTGTTGGTCACCACCACCTCGCGGACCGGAGCCTCGTTGAGCCGCTGCAAGGCCGGCCCGGAGAACAGGGCGTGGGTCGCGCAGATGTCGATGCTCACCGCCCCCTGTTGGATCAGTTCACGCGTGGCGTCGCTCATCGTTCCGGCGGTGTCGATCATGTCGTCGAAGAGAACGACGTTCTTGTCACGCACATCGCCGATGAAGTTCATGACCTCGGCCTCGTTCGGACGCGGCCGGCGTTTGTCGATGATCCCCAATGGACAGCCCAGTCGCTTGGCGAAGGCACGCGCCATCTTGATGCTGCCCACGTCGGGCGCCACCACCACCAGGTTCTCCTCTCCGCGGCGGTGCTGGAAGTGATCGAGGAGGACCGGCGCCGCATACAGATGGTCCAGGGGGATGTCGAAGAAGCCCTGGATCTGGGGAGCATGCAGATCCATGGTGAGCACGCGTTGCGCGCCGGCCTCGGTGATGAGGTTCGCCATGAGCTTGGCGGCGATGGGGACGCGCGGCTGATCCTTGCGGTCCTGCCGGGCGTAGCCGAAGTAGGGGATCACCGCCGTCACCCGCTCGGCCGACGATCGGCGCACCGCGTCGAGCAGGAGCAACAGCTCCAGAAGGTTCTTCGCCGGCGGAACCGTCGGCTGGATGATGAAGACGTCCGTCCCGCGGACATTCTCCTCGATCTTGACCGAGATCTCCCCGTCGCTGAAATCGGTGATGCGGACCTCGGTCAACGAGACATCCAGATACTGGCAGATCCGTTCGGCGAGAGCGGTGTGACCCCTCCCGGAGATGACCCTCAGCCTGCGACCCATGGTAGAGGTGCCCTTCCGATGTTTCTAGTAAGCGTCTTCGGCGGCGAGGCCGTCGGCGTCGCCCCCCTGAGCGGCGAGTTCCCTCTCCACCCGGGCGACTTCTTCGTGGTAGGCCCCGATGACCAGCTTCTCCAGCCACTCGCGGGTCTCACGGTTGATGGGATGGGCGACGTCCTGGTAGGAACCGTCCTTGCGTTGGCGGCTGGGCATGGCGACGAACATCCCCGTGGCCCCCTCGATGATCTTCAGACCTCGAATCACCAACGCATCGTCCAGCGTGATGCTCGCGAAAGCCTTCAGCTTGTCGTCGTCGCGAAGCGTGATCCTGACTTCTGTGATCTCCAAGCCCGCACCACCGTATGCATCTCGTTCGTCGGCCAGGGGTGAACCCTGACTCATTCCCCCCGTTGCTCGAACTCGACTCCCACCCGGGTCGAAGGTCCGATCCAGGTGAAGGCGGTTGCGGGGGAAATCTCCTGCCGAGCTTGCTCCGCTTCCTCCACGGTCGAATACACCGCGAACAAACTCGGGCCGCTTCCGCTCATCATCGCCAAGTGCGATCCCGATTCCTTCAGATGCAGATACAAGCGATGCAAATCCGGCTGCGCCGGAAGGACCACATCAGCGAGGCGATTGAACCCCGGCCAGGCCCGATCAGGAAAACGTGACAGCAAGGCCTTATAATTTTGCAGGTTAACTTTCGGCCCATGCCGGGTCAACCCCATTTTCAGACCTTCGTAGACCTTGGCCGTGGAGAGTTCCCAGGCAGGCGTCACGACCAGATACACGCCCTTTCCCGAAGCATACAAGGGAGTGAGTTCGTCACCGATCCCCCGGCCGAGCTGGGTGCCCCCCTTCAGGAAGAAGGGCACGTCGGCGCCGAGTCGACGGGCCAGCTCGAACAACACGTCCTCGTCGACATCCCTTCCCCACAGGCGGGGCAGGGCCAACAGGACCGCCGCTGCATCGGCCGAGCCTCCACCCAGACCGGCCGCGACGGGGATCCTCTTCTCCAGGGTGATCTCCACCCCCCGCCTCTCCCCCAGGCGCTTCTGGAGCAAGCGCGCTGCCTGGTGGCAGAGATTCGTTCGGTCCGTGGGGACCTTCGGATGTGAACAGATGATGTGGGTCGGCCCCTTGGTCGCGCGCAGCGACAAGGTGTCGTGCAGGCCGATGGTCTGCAGGATGGTCTCCACCTCGTGGTAGCCGTCCTCGCGTTTGCGAAGGACCTCCAGATGCAGGTTCACCTTGGCGTGGGCCTTGACGCGAACGATCACCGTCGCCCTCCCTCGGTGGAGAACGCGGTGAAGAGCAGACCCCAGGGCGTACTCCGCCATAGACGACGCCACCTGCGGCCGGCCCAGGGATACCACAGCAGGTTGCGCGCGACCCGCCTCAGCCGACGCTGTGCCGCCGGACTCGACCCCATCGGACGGGGACGGGCCGGACTCCACCTCTTCCTCGAGACCGGAGACTCCAGGTGTGGAGGTCGTTCCCCGACCACTTCGATCTCGGAGAGATCGATCGCCCCCAGGCCGCGCTCGTGGCAATCGGCGAGCAGGGGAAGACGACGGGGATCGAGGCCGAGCAGACGCGCACCCACCGCGTCGGCGGCGACGGGATCGGAGGACGCCACCAGCAGATTGTGCGGCCGGGGACGCACCCGGTAGGGTCCCGCCCCCACACCACACACGGTGGCGTCGACGACGGCGAAGTGATGGGGGTGGATCTCCCGGGAGACCGCCAGGGCCTCGGCCACCGCGGTGGTGAAGCGGGGATGCCGCGCCCATGCCTCCCGATCGAGGATCTCCGCGGCGGCGGCGAAGATGGACGCCCCCACGCCCAGGACCGCGTGGCTCTTCAGGGTGCTCAGCAAGAGGAGATTCCTTCCCGCGCTGACCTGGGGGACCTCGATGTTTCCGTCGAACCAATTCTCCAGCACGGGACGGCGCTCGGCGGAGACGTGGTGCGAGCTCGCACCCGGTATCTGGGCGGCGCGAAGGGAGTGGGCGGTAAGCACGGTGTCCAGACGATGGCGCATCAACGCGCGGTGGACGGCGGCCGACGACGAAGCAGGGACGACCACCGCCGGCCCTGGACGGCCGCCCGCCGCCTCGTCGAGCGCACGCAGGACCCCCTCGAGCTGCCAGGGCGGTACCCCGACCGCGGGCTGGAAGCGCTCCCAGGGCAGGTCGACGAGGACGACGGGCGGGGACGAAGCGGTGAGGGCTCCTTCCAGTCCGGCCAGGCGCAACAGACGGCGATAGTCCTCCAGGATCGTTTCCGGAGTGGTGGAGACCACGGCGACGCGGCTGCGGGGCATGGCAAGCGACTTCCCTTCCGCGGGTGGATCCGCTTCAAGACCGGTACAGGACCCAGGACACCGAGGCGAACCACAGGGCGATGGTCAGGACGATGGAGCGCCGTGAGACCAGGGTCTCCGACGGATCGCCCCCCTCGGACTCCTCGGTGACCAGATAGAGATAGCGGCTCAAGCCGTAGAAGACAAAGGGTACGGTGTAGATCAGCCGGGTGGTCCCGAAACGCTCCACCGTGTCGGGCCAGATGGTGTACAGGCCGTAGCTGAGGAAGGTGGCCGAGGTGGTGATGGTCAACAGCCGGCCGACGAAGTCACGGGTGTAGCCGTGCAGGGTCTCCCGGTGCGCTTCGCCCCCGACGCCCAGTTCGTGATAACGCTTGCCCAGGGCCAGGAAGAGTGAGAGCAGGAAGGTACACATGAGCAGCCACGGAGAGATGCGGACCGCCCACCCGGCGTCGCGCAGCAATTCGGCGCCCGCCAACGCCCGGAGGACGAATCCGGTGGCGATGGTCAAGACATCGACGATGAGCATCTGCCGCAGCCACATCCCGTACAGGACGTTCAGCAGGAGATAGATGACCGCGACGACGGTGAATCCACGTCCGATCCACACCGACAGGGAGAGCCCCGCCAGCAGCAGGACGCTCATCGCCGCCATCGCCGCCGGGGGCGACAGCTCGCCCGAGGCGATCGGCCGCAGGCGCTTCACCGGGTGCAACAGGTCGCTGCGGCGGTCCTGCAGATCGTTGAACAGATAGACCGAGGAAGCCAGCAGGCAGAACGCGACGAAGCCCACCGTCGTCCGCGCGAGGAGATGGAGGTCTCCCATGAGCTCGGAGAAGATCAGCGCCGCGAACACCACCAGGTTCTTGATCCACTGGTGGAGACGCATGCTGCGCACGACCGCCGAGAATACCATGGCTTCCCCCCTTCGGTCCGAGGCTCAATAGGCGTTGTCGCCCTTGATCACGCTCTTGATGGTGAGCAGGATGATACGCAGGTCGAGCCACAGGGACTGGTTCTCCACGTAG
>JAOZPE010000081.1 GCA_029932915.1 Candidatus Krumholzibacteriia bacterium | reverse complement strand
TGTCCACCCAGGCGGTACACGATCAGGATGCCCGCCGTGAACAGGATCCGGCGCTTCAACTCCGGAATCCTGAACATGTTCTGGTAACCCTCGGTGAGCTTCACGCCCAAATCCTTCCGTAAAGCCCTACTTGGCTTCCTTCACCGTCACCTGTCCGCCCGCGGCCTGAATGGCCTCGATGGCGGCTTTGCTGGCCTTGTCCACCACGACGGTATAGGCACGCTCGACCTTACCATCGGCGAGAAGCTTCACCGGCAACGAAGCGTTCTTGATGATGCCGGCGGTCTTCAGAAGCTCCGCATTGACCGTTCCCTCGTCGCCCAGCTTCTCCAGGTCGCGAAGATTCACGATCTGGAAGTGCTTGGCGAAGTGATTCTTGAAACCGCGCTTGGGTACCCGGCGATTGATGGGCATCTGCCCACCCTCGAACCACGGACGCATCTTGAAACCGGAGCGGGCCTTCTGACCCTTGTGACCCTTGCCCGCGGTCTTCCCGTTGCCGGTTCCCTGACCACGGCCCTTGGGAGGCTTGGCCTTGGGATAGCCCAGCGGGCGGGGAATCTCATTCAGCTTCATCGCTTACTCCTCCACGCTCTCGACGTGCACCAGGTGGGGGATCTTGCGGACCATCCCCATGATGGTGGGAGAGTCGTCATGGATCACACTGGTCTGATTGCGCTTCAGTCCCAACGCCACCAGGATCCTCTTGTGTTTCTCGGGACGATCGATCCCGCTGCGAACCTGCGTGATTCTGATCCGGCCCATGGCTTATTCCTCCGTGCTCTCGGCCGCGGGGGCCTCGGGCTCGACCGCCGTCGCGGTCTCGGCTGCAGCCGCCGTCTCGGCGGCCGCTTTGCTGGACTCCGCCTTCGCGGCGTCGACGACGGCAGCCGGCTTCCCGGCCTCGTCGGCCTTGCGTCCCTTGCCCCGCAGGCCGTAGACCTCCGGAACCGCCAGGCCGCGCTTGGCGGCGATCCTCTCGACCGTGCGCAACTGGCCGATTCCGACCATCGTGGCCTTCACCACGTTGTGCGGATTGTTGCTGCCGAGCTGCTTGGTCAGGATGTCCTGCACCCCGGCCACGGTCAGGATGGCGCGCACCCCTCCGGCTGCGATCACACCAGTACCCGGAGCGGCGGGCTTGAGCATGACCCGCCCGGCTCCGAAGCGCCCGATCACCCGATGGGGAATGGTGCCGCCGACCATCGGGATCTTCACCTGGTTGCGCTTGGCGTTCTCCGAGGCCTTGCGGATGGCATCGGCGATCTCGTTGGCCTTGCCCAGTCCGACGCCCACCGAACCCTTCCCATCACCGACGGCGACGATGGCGTTGAAGCTGAAGCGGCGTCCACCCTTGACCACCTTGGCCACACGGTTGATGTGGATGACCTGCTCGAGCAGATCGCTCGCCTCATCGCGGCCACGATCGCGGCGAGGACCGCGGCCACGGCCATCCCGGCCGCGTCCACCGCCCGGCCCTCCCGGACCTCGACCACCCCCGCGGGGGCCGCCCGGACCTCGATTTCCACCTGGCATTCTGCTGGGTCCAGCCACCTGTCGCCCTCCTAGAACTTGAGGCCGCCCTCACGGGCGCCCTTGGCCAAGGCCGCAACACGGCCATGGAACTTGAATCCACCACGATCGAACACCGCGGAGGTCACTCCCTTTTCGCCGGCCTTGCGGGCCAGCTCGGCTCCGACCGCGCGCGCGATGGCGCACTTGCGGCCCTCGCCCTCTTCGGGAGCGGGGGCTTCCAACTTGAGCGAACTCGACGAGACCAGGGTCACTCCCTGCTGGTCGTCGATGAGTTGCGCGAAGATATGGCGGTTGCCCCGGAAGACGGACAGGCGCGGCCGCTCGGCCGTTCCGGAGATCTTCTTGCGCACCCGCACCCGCCTGCGAATGCGGGCCTCCCTCTTGGATTGCGCGTTTTCCTTCATGTCGCCTCTTCTCCTAGGACTTGGCCGCGGCCTTGCCGGCCTTGCGCCGGATGACCTCGTCACGGTAACGGACGCCCTTGCCCTTGTAGGGTTCGGGGGGACGGAATTCGCGGATCTCCGCCGCGACCTGTCCAACCAATTGCTTGTCGATACCCGAAACGACGATATGGGTCGGATCGGGGGTCTTGATCTCGATGCCCTCGGGAATCGCATAGTCGATCGGGTGGCTGTGTCCGAGCTGCAGGTTCAGCACCTTGCCCTTCGCCTCGGCCCGGTATCCCACACCCACGATGTCCAGCAACTTCGTGTAACCCTCGGTCACACCCACCACCTGGTTGGCGATCAACGCCCGCACCAGACCGTGCTTCGAGCGGTCGGGGGGGGAATCCGAGGAGCGATGGACGGTCAGCACTCCATCTTCGATCTTCACTTCGATCCCGGCGGGAATGTGCTGACGCAACTCCCCCTTGGGGCCCTTCACGATGGAGAGCTCCGGCTCGATGCGCACCTCCACCCCACTGGGCAGGGGAATCGGTTTCAAACCAACGCGCGACATGCTTCCTCCAGTCGCCCCGCCCGGGGGGCGGGCAATGGATGAACGCTCACAAAGCGCTCGCTACCAGACCTTGCAGAGAACCTCGCCGCCGATGCCCTTCATACGGGCCTCGTGACCGGTGATGATCCCCTTGGATGTCGAGAGAATCGCGGTGCCGTAGCCTCCGAGAACCTTCGGGATCTCGTCCTTGTCCACGTAGATCCGCAGACCGGGGCGGCTCACCCGCGTGATTCCCTCGATGACGGGCACCTTGTCCTCGGTGTACTTGATGTAGATCCGGATGGTGCCCTGCGGACCTTCATCGATGAATTTGACGCTCCGGACATAGCCCTCACGCAACAGCAGCTCGGCAATGGCCTTCTTCACCTTGGAGGCCGGAATGTCCACTCTGCGAAATCGCGCCTTCTGGGCGTTGCGGATACGAGTGAGCATGTCCGCAATGGGATCGGTCATCATCGTGTATCGCCTCTCCTTACCAGCTCGCCTTGACGACGCCGGGGATGTCACCCTTCAGAGCCAACTCCCGGAAGCAGATCCGGCACAGCCCGAACTTGCGCAGATAGGCGCGGGGCCGGCCGCAACGACGGCATCGGTTGTAGCCGCGAACCCCGTACTTGGGCTTCCGCTTGGCTTTGGCGATGAGACACTTCTTGGCCACGTTCTCGTCCTCGCTTCCTAGTTACGGAACGGCATTCCGAAGAGACGCAACAGCTCGCGTCCCTCTTCGTCCGTCTTTGCGGTGGTCACCACCGTGATGTTCATGCCCCGGGTCTTGTCGATCTTGTCGAAGTCGATCTCCGGGAAGATGAACTGTTCCTTGATACCCAGGCTGTAGTCGCCCCGTCCGCTGAGCTTCGCCGATACCCCGCGAAAGTCGCGCACACGCGGGAGCGCCACGTTCACCAGGCGATCGAGGAACTCGTACATGCGGTCTCCCCGCAGGGTCACCCGGCAGCCGATGGGCATCCCGGTACGCACCTTGAAGTTCGCGATCGACTTCTTGGCCTTGGTGATCTGCGGTTTCTGACCGGTGATCGCGGTCATGTCCTTCACCGCCGCTTCCAGCAGATTCGGATTCTGGATGGCTTCTCCCACCCCCATGTTCACCACGATCTTCGACACGCGAGGGACCTGCATCACGTTCTTGTAGGAGAACTTCTCCTGCATCGCCGGAGCGATCTCCTCGCGGTATGTCTTCTTCAGCCTTGCCTTCATGGCTTCTTTCCTTCTCCCTCTTCACGGACCATGGGGCCCGAGGCCTGGGATCGAGTCGTTACTCGCCGCGGGTCGCCCCCGGCGTTCCCTTCTCCAAGAGGCGGACATTGCTGATGTCGATGGGAGCTTCCATCTCCACGATGCCGCCGACGGCCTGGCCCTGGATCTCACGGCGATGCCGCTTCACCAAACGGACCTTCTCCACCACCACGCGGTGCTTCTTGCGAAGGACCTTCAGGACCCTTCCCTCGATTCCCTTGTGGTCTCCCGCGATGACTCTGACGAGGTCGTTGCGCGCGATTTTCCTGGACATGGCGTTCTCCTAGACGACCTCGGGAGCCAGAGAGACGATCTTCATGAATCGCTTCTCGCGCAGCTCCCGGGCCACGGGTCCGAAGATGCGGGTGCCAACGGGCTCACGCTCGTTGGTGACGATGACTGCGGCATTGTCACCGAAACGGATGTGACTGCCGTCACGACGGCTCCGTTCCTTGCGCGTCCGGACGATGACGCCCCTGACGACCTGCCCCTTCTTGATGGTGCCTCCGGGAATCGCCGTCTTCACCGCCAGAACGACGATGTCGCCCACATGGGCGTAACGGCGGCCGGTTCCCCCGAGGATGCGGATGCACTTGGCCGTCTTGGCGCCCGAGTTGTCCGCGATGGTCAGTAGTGTCTCTTCCTGGATCATGACTGGGCTCTCCGTCCCGGGTTTACTTGGCGCGCTCGACGACCTCGACCAGCCGCCAGCGCTTGTTCTTGCTCAGGGGCCGGGTGGCCATGACCTTGACGATATCGCCCTCACGGGCGGTGTTCTCCTCGTCGTGGACGAAGAGCTTCGTCGATCGTTTGATGAAGCGCGAATACACTGGATGACGCACGCGGCGCGTCACCCGCACCACGAGGGTCTTGTCCATCTTCGCGCTCTCGACCGTTCCCAGGCGGACGGCGCGCTGCGCGCGCTCGACGGCCCCGGATGTCGCCTGCTTCTCCATGGATCCTACTCCTCACCCTGAGCGGCAGCGCGCCGCTTCTCGTTCAACACGGTCTTCATGCGAGCCAGTTCGCGACGCGCGATGCGATAGCTCAGAGGATTGTCCAGCTTGCGCGACTTCAGCTGCAGCCGGAAGTTCATCAACTGCTCGGCCTGCTCATCGACGCGAGCCTGAAGTTCGGTGATGCTGAGATCCCTCAGCTCGAAAGCCTTGCTCATCAGTCTTCCTCCCGAGCCACGAAGCGGGTCTTGAT
>JAOZPE010000046.1 GCA_029932915.1 Candidatus Krumholzibacteriia bacterium | reverse complement strand
CTAAGTTCTCGATTCAAGGCGGAAAACAGGGATAATGAAAAGGGTGCCCGGGGATCAGGACACAGGACACCCCATTCATGAGAGGAGCATACGGGTGACCCACTATTCATGGTTGGCTCTTGGAATTGTCTTGATGTTCCTTCTTGCGGCCGCTGCCCGCGCAATGGGATTCCGGCTCCGGCTTGGGGTTGCCGGCCTGGCTCTGATCGTGTTGTCGGCGTCGCTTTCGGCCCTCTGCCCCCCATCAGGCCTGGGCATGCGTCTCGTGCTGCTGGCCAATGTCTTCGTGGGAGTCGTGATTCTGCTGCTGGATGTACGTCCGCCTACAGGAACTTCACCATCCAGGCGATGACCGCCAGCGCGACCACTGCGGCGAAGACCATGCCCGCGAGGCTGCGGCCCGAGGGCCACTTCGTCGCCTCGCGCGGGGCGGGCCGGCCGGTCTCCCAGTCGCCGGGGTGATGGGCGTACTCCTCGACGATGGTCTCCACCAGACCGGGCCGGGGGTGGACGATGTGGATGGCCCGCTCACCGGGACGCTTGCCGTGCCACTCGGTGATCTCCTCGCCGATGCTGTCTGCGGCAGCCCGCGCATAGGCGGCGACCTTGCGACGCTGCTCGCGGTCCATCAACAGGGTCTCGTCCACTTCCTGGGCCACCTGGGCGGTCAGGTCGCCGTCGGCCCAGCTCACCAGGATCTCGTCGGGAATGTCCTGTCCTCGGGTGAAGCCCCACATCTTCGGTGCAGCCATCGGACCTCCTCCTCAGTGCGCCGGCACGGCCGGTGCGGGCTGGTGATCGTCATGGGTGGCCAGTGAGCGCTCGCGGAAGACGACACCCAGGGTCCGGCGCAGCAGCGCCTCCTCCTGGTCGGCGGGAACCGACCAGGCGTCGACCACGGCCGTGAAGGGCTGAAGCCCGTGGCGCGCCTTCTCCAGGAGGGAAGCCACGCGTCGGGGTGTCCCCAGGTGGAAGAGGGTGTCCAATTCCTTCAGGTAGAGCCCCTGTTCGTAGCGCATGGCCAGCAGCAGGCGGTCGCGGCGGTGCAGGATGTGGACGGACTTCCACAGGGCATCGAGGAAGCGCTCGCCCTCCTGGTCGATGAGTTTCTCCAGACCTTCGTCGAGTTCGCCGATGGGTGCGTCCGGATCATCCAGGACGACCACGGGCCGCCCCTGGTCCACCAGCGGGGGCCATTCCCTCTCGCGCCGTCCCTTCTGCAGCAGGGAACTCTCCTGGGTCAGCCGCAACAGCAGGCTGGTCCACTTGCCGTAGCCGACGAAGCTGCGCAGGACGGCGAAGTCGTCGTCGGCGATGGCGGCGAAGACCTCGCGGGTGACCTCCTCGGCCACCGACACGCCCTCGGGCAGATGGGCGGCGAGACGGCGGGCCAGGGTGGTCACGATGGGGGCGCTGGACTGGACCAGCTCTTCCCAGTGTTCTCTGGGATCCTCCTTGGCCCGCAGTGCCAGGCGCTGGAAATCGACGCCGCGCAGGCGGGGATCCTCCTGGATCAATCGGTCGATGTGTCTCATCTTGGTTCCGGGCTGGAGAACGTGGACCGCTCGAGGAGCGAAGGGGACCGCCCAGGGCGGCCCCGGCGGATGTCTCGACTCTCCATATTGGTCCACAAAACGGGATTGCGCCATGCCGAAGAAGGAACCTGCCGAGCACCGTTTCCGCTTCGCCCAGCGCTGGGAGCACAAGCGCCACCAGCGCAGTCCCCGGGCGATGTGGCTGACCCTGTTGCTGGACGCCCTGCTGATCGCCCTGATCTTCGGCATCATCTATATAGGGTTGCGTGGCCGCTGATCGTCCCATACAGGACCACATGGGGTTGCAGGCTCCCGCCCGGGCCCGACGGGGCGATTTCCGCGGGAATCGAGGGGTTTCGAGGGTGGAACTGGCCCTCGTCGGGGGTCGGATGCTACCTTCTTGGCTGCCCTTGGGTTGCCCGGTCGTCCAATGGCAGGACTCTGGACTTTGAATCCAGCTACGGAGGTTCGAATCCTCCCCGGGCAGCCATTCTCTCGACCGGGAAAGCGCTGGGTCGGCTTGACGATGGGCTGCCAACACGTATACTTGGGGCCCGCCAACGGGCGGACGGCGCCGGAAGGCTCCCGTGGGTCTTCCCCTTCTTCGCGATGAAGCCAAGGCGCGGTTTCGGCCTGGGGCCTCCCAACCCTCCCGGAGATGCTCTTCGGAAGGTGGGGTTCTACACCACGATCCCCATCATGATGGCGGTGGGTCCGCTGTTGGGATGGTGGCTCGGGTCACGGGCCGAGGGTCGCTGGGGCGGTGAACCCTGGCTATCGGCCGCCGGGGCCATCCTGGGTCTGGCGGCATCGGTTCGCCAGGTCATCCGGATCGTGCGGGAGGCGCAGAGCCGAGATGGATGAGGGCTTTCTCCGCCGGGTGCGCGCCATCAGTTGGATCGCCGCCGTTGCGGGAGGCCTGTTCGGGACGGGGTACCTGGGCTGGCGCTGGGGCGCCGGCTTCACGGTGGCCGCCGTCTGGAGCATCTGGAACCTGCTGGCGCTCGAGCGCCTCATCCGCCTGTCGCTGCGTCCGGCGGGAAGGCAGAAAGGTGCGATCGCGCTGGCGCTGGTGATCAAGCTGCCGGTGCTGTACGGGCTCGGCGCCCTGATCGCTCTTTTCGGGGGCTTTCCCCTGGGATCGCTTCTGATCGGGGTGGCCGTCCCCCTGGTGGTGATGGCCTTGAAGGCGGGAGGTCAGGTGCTGGCTCCCCGCGTCGCTTTGCCCCATCCGCGGGGTGTTCCGGCCCGCGGCGACGGGGCCGGCAAGGGGGGGCCTTCGGGAGACACCCCCCACGAGGAGAATCCGAACGGCCGTTGAGACGGCCAGAACGGCGACGACGATGCAGACAGCCTGGAGCCTGCGTTCCCTCTTCACCTGGGCCCTTCTGTTGGGTCTGGCCGCTTTCGTCGTGTCCGCGCCCGCCGCGGTGGCCGCGCCGGAGGGACATGGCACGGTTGCCACGGAGGAAGTGCACGCCACGGCCTCGGCCCACGGCGAAGAGATCGCACACGGTGAAGAAGCCAGCGGCGCCGAGGAACACGAGGCCGGCGGCCATCTGGAACTGCCGAATCTCCTGCTCATCCTGCTGACCTTCTTCATCGAGGAAGGCACGCCCGCCTACCACTACGTGGAGATGTTCGAGAACAGCTTCTTCGCCCTGGTGGCCGGTCTCTTCCTCTGCTGGGTGGCCATGGGCATCTACCGACGCCGCCAGATGCTGCCCGGGCGCCTGCAGGTCTTCGCCGAGATGATCGTCGAGTGGATCGAGAGCCTGGCGATCTCGATGATGGGGGAGAAGGACGGCCGCAAGTACACGCCCTTCATCGCCAGCATCTTCGTCTACCTGGCGGCGATGAACTACTTCGTCCTGGTTCCCCTGGGAAAGTCGCCCACCTCGACCTTCATCAACAACATCAGCATCGCCCTGGTGGTCTTCGTCTACGTGCAGTACACCGGCATCCGGCGCAATGGCATCGGCGGCTATCTCTATCACTTCGCCGGCCAGCCCAAGGATCTGGTGGGTTGGTTGCTCTCACCGTTGCTCTTCTTCCTGGAGGTCTTCGGGGAGTTCGTCAAGCCGATCAGCCTGAGTTTCCGTCTGTTCGGCAACATCTTCGGCGAGGACATGCTCCTGGCGGTCTTCGCGTTTCTCGGTGTGGTGGTCATGTCGTGGGCGAACTCGCCCGTGGGCATTCCCCTGCACCTGCCCTTCTATTTCCTGGCGATGCTCCTGGGTCTGATCCAGGCCCTGGTGTTCTCGCTGCTGACCATGGTGTACATCGCGCTGATGCTTCCCCACGGGGAGCACGCCGAACACACCGAACACACCGAACACGTCGAACACGAGTCGGTACAGCAGGCGGGCTGAGGACCGGGCCGCAGGAAATGGACGGAAGAGGATAGGAGTTCGGCCCGGCGGCGATGCCGCGGGTCAGAGGAGGCGCCACAGGGGCGTCTCGACGGGAGGAGACAGGCGTCTCCGGCGGGGGTGATCCCCGCTTCACCGATGGAAAAGGAGAACCACAAATGGACCTGCTCGGACTTGGACTTCCGCTCGGTCTTGGCGTCGCGGCTCTGGGAAGCGGCATCGGCCTGGGGAAAGCCGTGGGCTCGGCCATGGAGGCCATGGGCCGCCAGCCGGAGGCCATCGGTCAGATCCAGACGGCCATGATCATCGGCGCCGCCTTCATCGAAGCCCTCACGATCTACGCGTTGATCGCCGTTATCTTGATGATGGGCAAGATCGGCTAGAGTCGAGGAGTCTCGATGGAAGCATTGACCCAGGGTCTGCAGCCCCGCGATATCATTGCGCTGCTGCTGACCAATATTCTCGCATTTCTCCTCTTCGTCTTCTTGCTGAAGAAGTACGCCTGGGGTCCTCTGCTCGCCATGCTCGATGCCCGGCGCGAGAAGATCAAGTCGGACTTCGACGCGGCGGCGAAGGAGCTGGAGGACGCGCAGAAATTGCGCGCGCAGTTCGACGCCAAGATGGCGGAGATCCGGAACATCGAGCGCGAGAAGATCCAGGAAGCGGTGAAGCGAGGGGAAGCCATCGCCAGCACCCTCGAGGAGAAGGCGCGCGAGAAGAGCGGACAGTTCCTGGCGAAGGCCGAGAGCGAGATCGAACGCGAGGTGCGCGCGGCACGGCTCGATCTGCGCAAGCAGACCGTGGACATGGCGATCCTGGCCGCCGAGAAGATCATCAAGGAGAAGCTCGACGATCAGAAGCATCGGCAACTGATCGAGGAGTTCATCACCCGTCTGGGAGAGACTCGTGCACAGTGATGCCTTGGCTCGCCGCTACGCCGAGGCGTTGCTGGCGAACATCGCCGATCCTCCGACCCTCGACGCCGTGCAGGATGAGTTGCACGTGGTCGCCGCGCTGTATGGCGAGAGCGACGACCTGCGCAACTACCTGCTCGACCCGAGCGTGAGCGAAGAGGAACGCAAGGCCTTGCTCGAGCGGGTCTTCGGCGACAAGGTCCATGCGGTGCTCATGCACTTCCTGGATCTGTTGCTGAGGAAACATCGCTTCCAGCATCTAGGCGCCATCGCCGGCGCGTTCGACGAGCTGGTGGAAGAGCGGCGCGGCCAGGCCCGCATCGAGGTGGTGACCGCCCGTCCTCTGCCCGAGGACCAGGCCGATCGCCTCAAGCGGACCCTCGACGGGGTGGTGGGCAAGGACTGCATCCTGCAGACCCGCATCGACCCGGAGGTGATCGGTGGCGCGGTGGCCGTATATGGCGATCGCGTCTTCGATGGGACCGTCCGCACCCAGTTGGCCGAGATGCGCAAACAACTGCTGGAGGCGCCACTGTAGGGTCGTGGTCTCCACGTTCCCGCCGGCGCCGAATGCCCCGAAGGAAGATCAAAGGAGAGAGCCTTGAAGTTGCGACCGGAAGAGATCTCGTCGGTCCTGGCCCAGGAACTGAAGGCCTACAGTTCCGAGGTGGACATCGAGAGTGTCGGCGTCGTCCTGCAGGTGGGTGACGGCATCGCCCGCATCTACGGCTTGACCGACGTCATGGCCGGCGAACTCGTGGAGTTCCCCGGAAACACGATGGGGATGGTGCTCAACCTCGACGAGGACTCCATCGGGGTGGCGATCTTCGGACGGGATACCCACATCAAGGAAGGCGACCGGGTCAAGCGCACCGGGAAGATCACCTCAGTCCCGGTGGGCGATGCCATGTTGGGGCGAGTGGTCAACCCGCTTGGTGTGCCGCTGGACGGACGGGGGACGATCGCGGCGGAGAAGACCCGCCTCATCGAGGTGAAGGCCCCCGGCGTACTCGACCGCCAGCCGGTGAAGGAGCCCCTGCAGACCGGGATCAAGGCGATCGACAGCATGATCCCGATCGGCCGCGGTCAGCGCGAGCTCATCATCGGCGACCGCCAGACGGGCAAGACCGCCATCATCCTCGACACCATCATCAACCAGAAGGACACCGACGTCCTGTGCATCTACGTGGCCATCGGGCAGAAGGCCTCCACGGTGGCCGCGGTCGAGCAGACCCTGCGCGACACCGGGGCGATGGATTACACGGTCATCGTCGCCGCCAACGCATCCGACCCGGCTCCCCTGCAGTACATCGCGCCCTATGCCGGCTGTGCCATCGGCGAGGAGTTCATGTGGCAGGGCCGCCACGCGGTGATCTTCTACGACGACCTGAGCAAGCAGGCCGCCGCCTACCGGCAACTCTCCCTGCTGCTGCGGCGCCCCCCGGGACGTGAGGCCTTCCCTGGCGACATCTTCTACTGTCACAGCCGTCTGCTCGAGCGCGCGGCGAAACTGTCCGACGAACACGGCGGCGGCAGCCTCACCGCCCTGCCGGTGATCGAGACCCAGGCCGGGGACGTGTCGGCCTACATTCCCACCAACGTCATCTCCATCACCGATGGGCAGATCTTCCTGGAGAGCGATCTGTTCTTCAGTGGTCAGCGGCCGGCGGTGAACGCGGGGATCTCGGTGAGCCGCGTCGGCGGCAACGCGCAGACCAAGGCGATGAAGAAGGTGGCCGGCCGTCTGCGTCTCGACCTGGCCCAGTACCGCGAACTGGCCGCCTTCGCGCAGTTCGCCAGCGATCTGGACAAGGCGACGCAGGCGCAGCTCGCCCGTGGACAGCGCACCATGGAGGTACTCAAGCAGGGTCAGTACCACCCGATGCCGGTGGAGAAGCAGGTGGCCATCATCTACGCGGTGACCAACGGCTTCCTCGATGAGGTGCCGGTGGAGCGGATCAGTGACTACGAGAAGGGCTTCCATGAGCTGATGGAGGACAAGTACAGCGGCATCCTCCACAGCATCCGTGAGAGCGGAAAGCTCGACGAGGAGACCGAGAGCGGCTTGAAGCACGCGATCGCCGACTACACCAAGAGCTACCTGAGCTCGATCAAGCAAGGATAACGGCGCAGTGGCGGCTCATATCAAGGACCTGGACAAGCGGATCCGCTCGGTCCGCAACACGCAGCAGATCACCAAGGCCATGAAGATGGTGGCCGCGGCCAAGCTGCGCCGTACCCAGGACCGTCTGATCGCCGGCCGGCCCTATGGCAACAAGCTGACCGAGCTGTTGGCCCAGTTGGCCTCCGCTTCGTCCATCGAGCATCCGTTCCTCGCCCAGCGCGAGGTCACCCGTCGCCTGGTGATGGTGGTCTCCTCGGACAAGGGGCTGTGTGGCAGCTACAACCACAACGTCATCCGCCTGGCCCATCAGTGGCTGGAAGAGCACGACGACGCCGACAACGAGCTGTACATCGTCGGGCGCAAGGCCAACGAATACTTCCGCCGCCGCGGGTGGACCATCCGCAAGGCGGTCACCGACATGGGTGGCCTGATCGACCTGCCCCGGATGCAGGGCATCGCCGACGAGCTCATGCGTCTGTACCTGGATGACGAGGTCCAGCAGATCCAGGTGGTGCACACGAGTTTCGTCAGCACCCTGAGTCACCGGCCGCGGGTGGTCCAGCTCCTGCCCTTTCCCACCGAAGAGGATGGGAGTGGGGATGCCGGTGCGGCGAAGACCTATATCTACGAGCCCAGTGCCGAGGTGGTGCTGCAGCGTCTGTTGCCCAAGAGCGTGCGGGTGAAGGTGTTCAACGCGCTGGCCGATTCGTTCACCAGCGAACATGGCGCGCGCATGACCAGCATGAGCAGCGCGACGGACAACGCCGGCGAACTCATCGATCAGTTGACCCTGTATCGGAACCGCGCGCGGCAGGCGGCCATCACCCAGGAGATCAGCGAGATCGTCGGCGGGGCCGACGCGCTCGGATAGGAAGATTCTCGAGAGGCCGCCCCGGGCGGCCGGAACCAGAGCTTGGCAAGGCGGGCCGGCGATTCATGCCGACCGCGGCCACGGATTCAGCAAAGGAGCCCCCGGTGGCGGAGAACTACGGCAAGGTCGTCCAGGTCATCGGCCCCACGGTCGACGTGAGATTCGAGGCGGAGCACCTTCCTTCCATCCTGAACGAGTTGATCGTGGAGGACCCCGCGCGCGGTGAGCGCGGACTGGTGGTCGAAGTGGCCCAGCACCTCGGCGACGACATGGTGCGCTGTGTGGCCATGGATGGTACCGATGGTCTGGTGCGAGGCATGCGGGTGCGCGATACCGGTGGTCCCATCTCGGTCCCGGTGGGCGACCAGTGTCTCGGCGGGATCTTCAACCTGCTGGGCGAGCCGCTGAACGATCACGAGCTCAAGAACCCCGATCAGCGTTGGCCCATCCACCGTGAGCCGCCCAAACTCGAGGACCAGGCGGCCACCCGGGAGATCTTCGAGACCGGCATCAAGGTGGTCGACCTGCTCGCGCCCTATGCCAAGGGAGGGAAGATCGGACTCTTCGGTGGCGCCGGGGTGGGCAAGACGGTCATCGTGATGGAGCTGATCGACTCGATCGCCAAGGAGCACGGGGGCTACTCGGTGTTCTGCGGGGTGGGCGAGCGCACGCGCGAGGGCAACGACCTCTATCTGGAGATGGAGGAGAGCGGTGTGCTCAAGAACACCGCTTTGGTCTTCGGCCAGATGAACGAGCCGCCCGGAGCGCGTCTGCGGGTCGGTCTCTCCGGTCTGACCATGGCCGAGTACTTCCGTGACGAGATGGGCCAGGACGTGTTGTTGTTCATCGACAACATCTTCCGCTTCACCCAGGCCGGCTCGGAAGTGTCCGCCCTGTTGGGTCGCATGCCCAGCGCGGTGGGCTACCAGCCCACACTGGCCACGGAGATGGGTGCCTTGCAGGAGCGCATCACCTCCACCCACAAGGGCTCGATCACCTCGGTGCAGGCCATCTACGTGCCAGCCGACGACCTCACCGACCCCGCGCCGGCGACCGCCTTCAGCCATCTGGACGCCACCACCGTGTTGAGCCGCCAGATCGCCGAGCTGGGCATCTACCCGGCGGTCGATCCGCTGGCTTCGACCTCGCGCATCCTCGATCCGCTGGTACTGGGTGAGGAGCACTACCAGACCGCGCGCCGGGTGCAGGAGATCCTGCAGAAGTACAAGGACCTGCAGGACATCATCGCCATCCTCGGCATGGACGAACTCAGCGAGGACGACAAGATCACCGTGCAGCGGGCGCGCAAGATCCAGCGCTTCCTGAGCCAGCCTTTCAAGGTGGCCGAGCAGTTCACCGGCATTCCCGGCAAGTACGTCAAGCTCGAGGACACCGTGCGCGACTTCAAGGCCCTGGCTGAAGGCGAGTACGACCATCTCCCCGAGCAGGCGTTCTACATGAAGGGAACGATGGAAGAGGTCCTGGCCGACTACGAGAAGCTCGAGAAAGAGGGAGCCGCCTAGGCCATGGCCAAGACGCCCTATCATCTGAGCATCGTCACCCCCGCCGGCCGGGCCTTCGAGGGGGAAGTGACGAGCCTGATCTTCCCCGGCGAGGATGGCGCCATCGGGGTGTGGGCGCACCACGCCCCCATGCTGGCGGCGATGAAGCCGGGAACCCTGCAACTGGAAGAGGCGGACCACGCCGAGCGGATCAAGACCTTCGCGGTGGGCTCGGGCTTCGCCGAGGTCAGCGACAACAACGCGATCCTTCTGGTGGACACCTGCGAGGCAGCCGAAGACATCGATGTCGAGCGGGCCAAGGCGGCCATGGAGCGCGCGAAGCAGCGCCTGGCCGAGGCGATGCGCGACGAGGGAATCGATCGGGAGCGCGCGGAGGCCGCCATGCAACGCGCGCAGGCCCGGCTGCGGGCGGCCTATCTGCGGGGCAAGTAGGTTTCGGGTCCGATCGACACTTTGATTGTAATGCCAAGCGATTGATCTAGAATCACGTCGGCTCCCTTCACATCAGCATTTCACAGGAGAGCAACCCGGTCTCTCTGAAGGGGGTTTGCCGTGTTCATGCCCAAGCGCGTCGATATCGACGTGTCCCGATCCCATTTCCCGTGGTCCGAGAATTCGCGCCGGCTCCATCGGCCGCTTCCGTCGGGTCTGATCCAGATCGTGCTGGCGATCGTCCTGCTCTGTGTGCCGTTGACGGCGATGGCCAAGGACAGCGGCCCGAAGAAGGTGCTCTTCCACGAGGAATTCGACGCGAGCTTCCGTCCCCACGATTGGGTATTCGAGGGCGGATCGTGGAAGAAGGGGATCAAATTGGTCCTGGGCGGGGCGCATCGGGGAAGCGCATCGCTTCGCTTCCAATCGGAGAAGGGAAGGGTCATCGGTGTGCTTCCCCTGGTGCAGCCGCTGCAGGACGCCACCCTGGAGGTATGGTTTCGCGAGAAGGCGGGCATCCACGGAGAGCTTTCCATCTCCCTGTTCGACGATTCGGCGGACAGTACCGGGTCGTTGGCCGGGCGCCTCGATCAGGGCGTCGTGTTGTCCGTTCCCTGTGAGGGTTCGGTGACCCGCTATGTGGTATCCCGCGGAGGGGAGGCTGTTTCCAGTGAGGGTCCGATACGGACCACGGGTTGGCACCGGCTGAGCTTCGAGGAGAGAGCGGGTGTATTGACGGTCTATGTCGACCGGGATCGGCTGTGGAGCTCGACGGAGAAGATGGCCGCCGATGCGCTGGGGATCAGCGTGGGAGGGCACTGCGCCGGCGATGCGTTCATCGACGACATCGTCCAGTACGAGGGAGAGTCGATGGCGTCGAAGGAACAGGTGAAGCCCGGGGTGAAGGAAGAGCCGTTCCGCCCGGCCACCCTGCTGAGCGTGTACGGAGGGATCGCGTGGCTGGGTCCGGACGACTCGGAATTGATGCCCGACAGCAGCGGGCCTCGAGCGGGCCTCTATCTGAGCTACCAGCCCTTCAAGAACGTCGCGGTGGGTTTCGACCTCTCCTACCTCACCGGGGGAGATCTGTCCGACGAGTACCTCTTCGGCATGGCCGTGGTCGAGGCGGGAAGCCGCGACCGGCGCTGGTACGGTAGATTCGGCTATGGGATCGCCCGCGCCACCCTCAACCCCGATGTTCCCTTCACCCCGTTGAACGACGACAGCGGCAGTGTGTGGAGTTTGGGGGCCGGCGCCCGTTATCCGCTGGGCTCGAACACCTTCCTCGGTCTGGAACTCAACTACACCGATCTGGGAATCGGCAACGATCGCGGTGCGACGGCCTTCAGCGTCCTGCTCGGTTTCAGCTATCGCTTCAACTCCTCCGGGCCGAAGGATTGAGCACGGTCCGGGTGACCGGCGAGGACGGAGGGACTGTGAGATGGAGGGCCCTCAACCTCCCGAGGCCTCTCCCCCTCTCTCCAAGGTGATGGATTGGGCCTCGAAGGCCTGGATGGCCTGGATGGCTTCGTCCAGGCCTTCGATGTTGTCCTCGTAGATGGTGCCCTCGTTCATGGTCAACGCGCGGGTGACCCGAAGGGAATCGCCCGTGGCTTCGATGCGCCCGAGATAGTGCAGGGGGCCGAAGTCACGCAAGAGGGACCGGGTCGCCACCGACTCGGTATAGCCGTCGGGCAAGGGCATGCTCCATTCGTAGTGGTGGATCTCGGTCGTGGGGGTGTGGAAGACCCGGCGCCGGGGGCCGTCCCAGTCGGGGAAGGAGGGTTTGCCGAAAACCAGCTCACTGGGCAGGATGTAGACCTCACCGGCCCGGGTCTCGGTCAACTCCGGTGTGAAGGTGACATCGAGACCGAGGTGGTTGCCCTCGATCTCCTCGGCGGAGGAGTCGAGCCGGCATCGGAGGATCTTCTCCACGCCGTACCGGGAGGAGAGGCAGGAATCCGCCAGATCCTCGACCCTGGTCGTGGAGCGGGCCAGCCGGCAGAGCGGCGACCAGCCTTCGCTTTCCAGGTGCATGTGGGCCTGGTGGGTCTGCGGGTCGTAGGCCACGCTCTCGTGGGTGGTATCGTGGGTCAGATCGGGTGAGGCGGGCAGTTCCCCGAAACGGCACCACGGCGCCTTGGCAACCGCCTTGAGGTAGTTGCGGATGAGAAGGCGCTCGGATCCGCCGACCTCGGCCACCACATCGGACCAGATGGCATCGTTGGCCTTTTCGAGTCCCCATCGGGGGATGAAGACCTTCGCCCCGTGCAAGGCGGGGGAGAGTTGGCCGGCCGGACACAGGGCACAGCTCGGGTCGTACCATCTCCCCGATCCCCGGGGCGCCTCGACCACGGCCGCATCGAACTGTTCGAAGGACGGGAACTTCGAATCGAAGGGCCCCATGTTCCTGCTATGGACGAAGCCGATATCGATCGGCGTTCCGTCCGAGGAGATCAGGGCCGCCAGGAGCATGGCCTTCTCCACGAAGTTGCCGGCCCCCGTCTCGAGAATGGCGGCGGGCCGGCCCGAGTCGTCGCCGAACTCGAAGCTGGGAAGATCGTCGATCTCGTCGCGGGTGAAACGGTACAAGGCGTCGATGGCATCCTGTCCGTAGGCCGCGGCCGCAGTCAGCTCGCGCGCCTTGGAGGCGACCGTCTTGTCCTTCTGCAGGGCCGTGCTCATGAAGTCGTCGATGGTCAGGGCGAGCTGGGGCCACGATTGGATATAGATCCACTGTCCGGTCCTCGCGTAGTAGGAGCCGCGGTAGGAGACCGTCAGCAAGGGCTCTCTCAGGCGAAACGGAAGGGAGTGGGTCTTCCGGGAGACCGGTGGAATGTCGATGAAGGTGAATTTGAGGCGCGAGGGCGCACCGTGCTTCTTCTCCTTCACGTCGCTGAAGAAGTTGTCCTCGATGACGTTGTCGACCTCGGCCCGGTAGGCGACCTCTCCGTCGGTGATGATGAAGGCCACCGCGTACTTGGTCGGAAAGACATTGCTGAGCAGGTAGCTGAAATTGAATAGCCGATCCTTGGCTCCGCTCACCACCGACCAGGAGAGGATGTCCCCCTCGTGGACGGAGGGGAAAGGAAAGAGCACCTTGGTGCCCTGACCTTTTCCCGTGTCGAGAAGCTCGATCCCTGAGGTGTCGAGGCGCTCGAGATCGCCGTTCCTGCGGAGAATCCATGCCCCGTAACTCTTCAGTTGGCGATCCCGGGGAACCGTCAGGGTCTGCTCGGTGATGTGGGCGGCGTCGGGATTGAAGACGTAGAGGACGTAGTTCTCACCGATGAGGTACTGCTTGCTGGAGATGTCCAGGTAGAGCCCTTGATCGAGGATGACGGCTCCCTCCGGCGGGGGGGTGTCGTAGTCCTCGACGAAGTTGAGGAGCTTGGCGCTGAGGCGGTGGATGAAGTCGTCATTGCGCTCGGCCAGGCTGAGGCTGCGTTCCGCGTGGCAGGTGCGAACCGACGCCAGGACCAGCAGGATACCGAGAAGGGTGATCATCGATTTCATCTCACGGACCTCACGGTGGTAGGAGTCTCATCGGGTACGGAGTTCGAAGAAGCCGTCCTTCGCTTCGTCGATGCGATGGAGGGCGGTCTGCAGGCTGTCCGCCGCGTCGGCGGGAAGAAGGATGTTGTCCCACGAGATGCGCTCGAAGATGAACAGGGAGTCTGCCCGCTGGACGATCCTGCGGCTCCATTCGATTCCGGGTCCACGAACGGCGACGGACTCGGCTTCGGCCAGGGCCATGTGCGAAGGGATCGCGAACCGCCACTGGTAACGGCGACTCTCCAGCCGGCGCAGGTCGATGGGGGAGAGGCGCTCGCCGAGCTCGAGGTGCAGGTGGGGGTCGTCGGCGAGTCTTCGTGGCAGGAAGACCTGCCGGGAGGTGTGGGCCAGAGGCGCCGTCGTATGGCATCGCACGAGAATGTGCAGCGCCGCGTGCAGATCCTCGAGATTCTCGAAACGAATGCTGTCGGCCGCGAGTTTCAGGTTGCGCGGGAAGAGCGAGTCCAGATATCGCTTCGCATCGAGGCGACGGCCGTGGTTCCGCAGGTAGATGCGCAATCCCGTTGCCGAGTTGTCGCGCGTGGCGTCACAGACCTCCATCTCAAGCCTGCCGCGTGGATCGAGGGACCCACGCGCGAGGAGATCATGGAGGCCGGGCTGCCAGCTTTCCCTGGGAAGGACCCGGAGCCCCTCTTCACCCGGTTTGAGGAAGAGCACCGGTGAGGCGGCGTCGACGGGGGGGATGACCCCCGCCCGGCAGGCGTCCACCGTGGCGTCCAGCCAGATGCCTTCGTCCCCGACACCGGCCCAGACGATGAAATGGTTGAACTGCATGAGGGTGGGAATCGTCGGATCGACGGCGCCATCGTCGGCGGTTTCCAGGAGCACCGGGTAGGCCTCGATGCCCGCTCCGCGCAACAGAGCGATGAGATAGGCGCCCAGACCCTTGCAGTCGCCGAATCCGTCGTGGTGCGTCTGGGAGGCCGACTTGGGAAGGACTCCCTCGAGACCGCGAAAGAGGCCCAGATAACGGCAGTGCTCCTGTACGTAGCGGTAGACGGCCTCGGTGCGGGACAGGTCGTCGCTCCGGCTGGCCGTGATCTTCGCGGCCAGGGCCCTCAGCTCTGCCGATGGTTCGAGCGCCGGCAGGATGCGCGTGTAGTACCCGCGGGCCACGGCCGGCCAGTCGCTGCCGGCGGCGAAGGCAGCGGGAGCGAGGGGTCGTCCGATCCGTGTCACCTGGGCCAGCCATTCCAGGCGGTCGGTGCGGACTCCGCCGGCGAGCGCCTCGTCCGCTGCGGCGGGAACGTTCCACAGTTCCCACGAACGGCGTTTCCCGTCACGGCGTCGGATGAGATCGGCCTCGAGCGCGGGACTTCCGGAGACGTGGAAGAGAAGTTCCTGTTCGGAGGGCAGTTCCAGTTCCAGGCGCATGTGCAGGACGGGGTGGTCCCGCCCCCCGAAGGTGAAGGGGGGCAGTCCGTTGAGTCCCTTCACCCGATAGCGGGTGACGATACGCAGACGGTCCCCGGGGCTCAGTCCGGGAAGGAGCGCCCACGCCCGCCGGGTATCGAGACTATAGACTTTGCCGTCCTGTTCGGTTCTGGAGGCCCAGTCGAGATCGCCCCGGTGGTAACGCCGCGTGCGACCCTCGGGGTGAAGGATCTCGATCTCGATTCCGTCGAGCCGGAAGGAAGGACTCTCCAGCAGTGAGACGTACTGCTGCGATCTGACTCCCTCACGGCTCCGCAGAAGGTACTCGTCGACATATCGCAACTGGCCGAAATACCCGTCGTCGCCGGGTCGGTATTCGAGCTCCATGGACAGGGAGGAATCGAGGATCAGGTAATCGTCATCCTCAGCGGCGGAAAGGAATGCGTCGACACGGCCGGGATCGAGGGCAGACCCGTAGCCGCCGGCGCGCGCAGGAGTTGCGTCCAAGGGAAGGAGGATGGACAGGACCAGGAAACCGAGGGCTGCCGTACCAGGGCGCACGTGCCTTCCGTTCTGGGAGCCGGAAGCCGACGGAAGGATAGAATGCCTGGGTGATGCGGTCCAGTGGAATTCATTCGCGGTGGAGCCTCCACGCCCGCCCGCGGGTGTGGGTGGTTGCGGTGGTCGGGAATCGGAGCCATGCAAGGATCCCTGGGAATCCGGCGGCGAAAGGAGTAAACCCACCCAGACAGGTTCTTCCCGTGCTCTTCGCGGGAGGAGGAGAACACGGTGGGTGAACTCACAGGAGCCGGATCGTATTGAGCTTCCAATGGGCAGGCGATCTCCTGGTCTTCCTGGCCATCAGCATCGTGCTCGGTGGGGTGGGTATGGGGGGTGGGGCCTTCTACGTTCCGCTGCTGTTGGCGCTGGGATACGGCTATCCGGAGGCGTCGTCCACCAGTCTCTTCCTCATCATGATCACCGGACTGTCGGCCTTCTCGCGTTTCCGCCGGGCGCGCCTGGTCGACTGGAAACTGGCCGTGGTCATGGACGTGTTCACCGACCTGGGGGCCTTCGTCGGGGGATCGACCGCCGTGCATATCGACGCGCGCTACCTGCAGATGGCCTTCGGGGTGGTGCTGGTCTTCGCCTCGATCGGTGTCCTGCGGATCCAGGGCAAGGACAGCGCGCTGTCCATCGGGCGGAGCGGTTTCGGCTGGTGGCGGAGGGAATTCAACGGCTTCGCCTACAGCCTCCACCTTCCCACCGTCATCCCCCTGACCTTCGCCATCGGCTATCTCTCCGGAGCCCTGGGGATCGCGGGCGGTCTCCTGAAGGTTCCGGTGATGATCCTCTGGTTCGCCGTTCCGGCCAAGGTCGCCGTGGCCACCTCGTCGCTGATGGTGGGATTGACCGGCCTCTTCGGCTTCGGCGGGCACGTGCTCACCGGCAGCATCGACTGGCCTCTGTGCCTGGGGGTGAGCGCGGTGGTCCTCCTCGGCGGTCAGATCGGATCGCACATCTCCATTTCGCTGCCCGAGCGGAGGGTGAAGCAGGTCTTGGCCGCCGTGCTCCTGTTGGTCGCAGCGTGGATGATCGGCCGGGTCGTCCACGACGGACGAGAGGCCCTGTCAGGTGCCGCGGTGGTACGGCCGGTGGAAGAAGTGCGCGCGAGCCAGACGCCCGTAGATGGCCTCGAAGAGCACCGACAACAGAACGAATGACGAGAACACCCAGACTGCCTGCGGGTCGGTGGAAGCGGTGTGCAGGAGCAGGATCACCAGGGCCGCGCCGGTGGCCAGGGTGGCCAGCGCATGGATCGCCCTCCTGCCAGCGGTCTCTCGGTGGAGCATCCAGGCGCTGAGGTTGACCACCAGGAATACCAGGAGGAATCCCGCGCTGCCGATGATGGCGATCTCGGCCAGGTCGATGAGGTTGGCCAGGACCACACTCAAGAGCATGGTGACCAGGACCCCGACTTCGGGGATGCCGCGCTTCATCTCGTCGAGCGCCTCGGGCAGCTCACCTTCCTTGGAGATGATGTAACTCAGCCGCGCATTGCCGTAGATGGTGGCGTTGATGGCCGAGAAGGTCGCCAGCAGCGCGGCCAGTGCCACCACGGTGAAGCCGAGCTGGCCGAGAGCGGGCCGGGCGGCCATGGCCAGCGCGTAGTCCTTGGCGCCCATCAACTCGTTCTCGGGGACACTGCCGACGGTGATGAAGGAGATGAGGATGTAGAGCGCGATCACCAGAAGGACCGAGAAATAGAAGGCCCGGGGAAGATTCCTCATGGGGCTCTCGATGTCCTCGGCTGCGTTGGCGATGAGCTCGAAGCCCTCATAGGCCACGAAGATGATCATACCGGCGGCGACGATGGAGAAGGGCGTTCCCCAGTGGGCCGGCGCCAACCGCGCTCCGTCCACGTATGACGCACCGGCAACGATGATGACGAGCAGCAGGGCCAGCTTGATCACCACGACGACGGTCTCCGATCGGCTGACCAGCGAGGCGTTGATCATGTTGATCACTGCCGGAAGCAGGATGGCCACGGTGATGAGCAGGTGGCGCAACCACGGCGAATCGTTGCCGTGGAAGAAGGTCTGCGCATAGGACGCGAAGGCGACCGCATACAGGGAGATGGTCACCAGGTAGCTGAGCCACAGCATGAAGTTCATGCTGCCGGACAGGAGGTTGTGGTGGAAGGCGTTGTCCACGAAGACCACGGTTCCGCCCCGGTTCGGGTAGCGGGTGGAGAGCTTGGCGTAGGAGTAGGAGGTGAGGAGGGCCACGACACCCGCCAGGAGGAAGGCCACCGCGGTGGCGCCGTGCGCGAAGGAGACCGCTTCACCGAGGACGGCGAAGATACCTCCGCCGACCATTCCACCGATCCCGATGGCGATGGCGCCGAGCAG
>JAOZPE010000022.1 GCA_029932915.1 Candidatus Krumholzibacteriia bacterium | reverse complement strand
AAGGAGGAGACGGCCGCGCTGCCAGCGCAGGGCCGCTCGCAGGAGGGACGGCGGAGAACTCCGTTGGGCAGCGAGGGTGAGATCCCCCCGCCGCAGATCGATCCGCGTGCGCAGACCGGATCCACCCGCCCGCCTCCAACGGCTGAAGGCCTCGATCCGGCTCGCCCAGGCGACACCTCCGGGAAGCCGCACGAAGGGTTCGATGGCCTCCAGCCGCTCGCGGTCCAGACCCGGTATCCGGAGCAGGTCGTCCATCCGGTGCAGGCCACCGGCCTCGCGCAGACCCACGATGGCCCGCCCCAGGCCTGCATCGAGCCAGGGCAGCAGGGCCAACTCATCCGCATCGGCATGGCGCAGGTCGAGCGGCTCGCGGAGCCACGCGGCGAGCTGTGGGACATCCTCCTCGGCCGCCGTCTGTGCCCAGGCCGCTCCTTCTCCCCTTCCGCAGGACCACACCGGCTGGAGGATGACTTCCAGCAGGAGAAACGGAACGCACAACACGCGATGCGCCTTCCACGGGCGATCGCTCAACCGGGTCCATCCCCTCCGGAAGGCAACCAGTCCAAAGCGAGGTACGGACCCAGGGGAATCGCCGCGACCAGCGGCACGGCGCAGCGCAGCGAGAGCCGGCGGCGGCGCACCACCATCACCAGCGTCCCCTCGTCGAGGCCTCCACGCACCGCCACCACCAGGGCCGGTGTGACGCGCAGCGACAGCCCCATCCTCCACCGCCCTGTGTCCCGCCAGGCCGAGTCCTCCCGGCTGAGCCCCATCGCCCACCCCGGCGCCCGCAGATGGGCGGCCACGGTGATGCGCAGGGGATCGGCCGGCATGTCCCGGGCCAGGTCGGCGAGGGTTCCCCGAATCCCCACCCGCAGGCTTCCCACCTCGAGAACCACCGACGTAGCACCCTGCCAAGCGGCCTCGGTGGCGACCCCGGCGATCTCCCGCCGCAGCCAGGCGACCTGTCCACCCCACTGCAAGCCCGAAGCCCCCAACCACAATCCGAACCGCATCCGGTGCGCCCGGAAGGCTCCGGCCTGCAGCAGGGAGACGCCCACGGCCACCAGGTCCTCTGCGCCAAGGGGAAGCCGCGCCTGGATCCAGCTCTCCTGCACGGACCCGAGGCTGACCGGCTGACCCACCCCCATCCGGAAGCAGCGGCGACCCGGATCCATCCACGAGGAGGCGGGCAGGGTGTCCACACGGCGATCGCCTCCGAAGGTCTGGGCGCGGGCCCGGATCGGACCGCTCGCTCCTGCGAGGATCTGCAGCACCAGCAGGAGAGCCAGCGGCGGCAGAAGACGCAGCGCCGGCGCAAGCATGCACACCATCGTCTTCGATGCCGGCGGAGAGCTGCGCCTGGCCGATCCCGCCACCGCGCTCAACGTCGTCGTCCCAGGGCCACCAGCGCGGTCCACCGCTGGGGCGCGCGTCCTTCACCGCCGCTGTCGACCACCACCACGTAGGCTCCCATGGGCACGGCCCGTCCCCGCTCGTCGCGGCCGTCCCACAGCCACTGCCGCAGGGCACCACCGCCCTCGTCCGCTCCGAGCAGCCGCACGCGCCCGCCCTGGAGGTCGTAGATCCCTGCGGTGACCCGCCGCCCATCGAGCCCATGGCGCAGGACGATGTGCAGGAGATCGCCCTGGCCGTCGCCATCGGGAGTGAAGGGATTCGGCTCGATCCTCAAGCCGGCCTGCGGCAGGGCCACCTGTGCGCTGGGGTTGGGGCGGCCGGGACTGGGAGCGGCGGGAGAGACGAACCAGGCCACCGGTGTGTCGGGGGCGATCAGCCCCCGCTCGATGCTGCGCCCCGCCTCGGGCACGAGCTCCTCCCCGTAGGCCAGCCGGTCGACGACGGCGCCGAAGCCATCGCGCAGGAGGACCTCGTCGGCAAAGGAAGCTCCACTGGACTGGCTGTTGTTGAGTGAGGGCCAGCCCCCCGCCGGCGTGACAACCTCCACCTCCGTGGGCAGCTCGAAGGCCTCGCGCAGCCCGGCGGGATCGGGGCACAGCAGGACGTATCCGTCCGGAGGGAGAACGATGTCCGGCAGGGCGTGCCACTGCCGGGTGGCATCGCAGATGGACCATCCCCTCAGCAACGGCGGCGCCATCTGCCGGGCGTGCAGTTCGATCCACTCGGGCCGACCCTCCAAGGGCCGCGCCATCAGCTCGTTGAGGACCACCGAGGCCGGCCCCACCTGCAGCACCAGCGAGACACTGTCGGCCACCGCCCCATCGAGTTCCTCGCGGGCCTGCAGGAGGTGACGGCCCACCGGCAGGCTGAACTCGACCTGTGCAGTGGCGGTGTCGCCCAGATCGAGGGCGAGCCACGCCTCGGCGAGCGCACGCCCGTCGAGCAGCCAGCGCAGGGCCGCCTCCTGACGGGCGGCCCAACCCTCGGCCTGCACCCGACAGCGCGCGAGCACGACTCCGGCCATGGGCAGGAAGGGCGGCTCGGTGTCGATCCGACCCAGGCGAAGCCGCACCGCCGGCGCGTTGATCCGGCCGGGACTCGGTGGATCCAGGCGTCTCCAGTCGCGCGCGTTGTCGTCGCTGTCACTGCCGTCGGGAACGCGGCCCAGACTCGCGCCGGAGACGTCAGCCGCAGGCGCCCCTTCGCCCAGCCCCTCCACCTCACCCCAGGCCACACGGTCGAGGGTGTCCTCACCCCGCATCAGCCACAGCGCGTCCGGCCCGTTCTGCAGCGACAGCGAGGCCGTCGCATCGCGTCCTTCCACCTCCTCCCCACCGACCACCCAGAAGCGTCCCGCCTCCAGGACGAGACCCTCGGGTGCGCGCCAGACGGTACGGGGCTCGTCGGGGGAAGCGCCGTTGACGAAGACCAGGCGCACCCCGTCGAGGGAGACCTCCTGCGATGCGGCCACGTAGAGTTCGACGAACTCGCGTCCGCCGTCACTGCCCGGTGGATCGTAGAAGACCTCGTTCAGGAGCAACTGTCCCCAGGTGGGACCTCCGGGAAGGAGGAGAAGGAGGACGAAGATCGAGCCCGGAAGAAAGCGCATCGGAAGCTGCACTTCCCGGGAGGCGGGTCAAAGGCGGAGAGAGGCGGGTCAAAGGCGGAGAGAGGCTCGGCTAGATCATTCCCCATCGACGCCGCAAGGCCCATTCCAGGCTCAGGCTGACGATGAGCGAGAGGAAGAGGCCGAGGGACGCCCACAGGGGAATGCGGCGGATCCGTGTCCGGGTCTCCGGCGACAGGGGAACGCGATCGGCCCACTCCTGGAGTTCATCGGCGGTGAGACGCCGCCCTCCGGTCGAGCGGGCGAGAGCGGCCAGGGCGGCCGCGTCCACACCCGGGCGCTGGAACTCCACCGAGTAGGGGTCGATGGTGAGCGAACGCCAGGGGGAGACGATGCGTCCGCCCCTCTCCTCGAGCGCGACCCGCAGGTGGTAGCCGCCGGGCGGCAGGGCGGGAAGCTGCCGCGTCCGTCCTCCCGGCGTCGAGCGGTCGACCTCCATCAGGACCCGTCCCTCGGCCTCGGTGGTCGAATCGACCGCAGCGCCGTCGTCGCGCCTCCACTCCAGCCACAGGTCGCTGTCGCTGTCCGGCTGCAGACGCGAGTCGAGCACGACCGCCCTCAGCGCCACATCCTCGCCCATGGCCACCACCGGACGGGGAAGGATGAGGCGAAGCCGCGCGCGCTCTCCGCCCTCGGCCAGGTAGAAGAGAAGGTTGCCGGTCAGCGCGAAGTAGACGTCCTCGTTGTCCTCGGCCCCCAGTCTCCAGTACGACCAGCTCCACAGGGGAGCAGCCGTCCACGCGGCCACCTTCCCCTTGCCATGCCGTCCCACCACCAGAAGGGGCGTCGTTCCCTCCTGGCCGCGCAATCGCAGGAGCACATCGGCGGCCGGCCGAGGACGCAGGCCCCGGACCGCTTCCCACAGCGGCGGCATCCCGTCCAGACGCGAAGCGGCCGGCCCCACCGACCCGGGGAGATCGAGGATGGGATGGGCCACCCCCGCCGCGGTGAGCTCGGCCCGCTGCTCACCTTCCACCCAGCGGGCGCCGGCTTCGATCGTCACCGGAAGCAGCGCCCGTGCCCGCGGCGACAAGGCGGCAAGGGTGCGGCTGCGGCGCTCACCGAAGAGCGTCAACAGGCCGGCCCCCTGTCGAACCGAGGCCTCGATGCCCGGCGCCGCCGTCGCCATCTCCTGCAGATCGTCCAGGCTGGCCACGATCCACACATCGACCCCGGCGGCCGCATCCGCGTCGCGCGGCGGCACCCACAGGCTGTCCGAACCGGCGATCACCCACTGCTCGCGCCGGCGGTAGACACCCTCGAGCTCGAAGCGCCGGTCCCGCGCGAAGCGCCGCCGCAGGAAGTGGAAGTCCCAACTGGGGCGTTCCTCCACCATCACCACGCGGAGACGCTCCCGGCGCACCTGCATGGCCAGCTCCACGAGGTTGTTCTCCAGGAGGGCTTCCTCGGGAAGGGGGAGCAGACGAAGCGTGCGCCGGATCATGCCCAGGCTGTCGGCGGTGACGGTGAAGGCCAGGGGGAAGCGTCCGCCTCCGGCCGGCCACGAGATCTCCAGGCTGTCCGGGCGGATGCCCCCCTCCAGTACCGCCCACGAACGGCCGGCACGGGGGGCGTCGACCACCGCTTCGGCGTCGATCTCCACCTTCTCACCGCGAAAGACGAGAGCGGGATAGCGCACATGGTCGAGACGCAGGTCGCCCCTCACGTTGGAATCGCCGACGGCCACGGTGAACACCGGCACCTTCAAGCCGGACAGGGAAGGCCGTTCGCGATCGGTGTCGACCCCGTCGCTGAAGAGGACGATGGCCTGCAGGTTGTCCTGCACGTGACTGCGCGCCCCGGACAAGAGCAGCGCGGGAAGATTGGTGCCGTCGCCGGCTCCTTCCCGGCCGGGGCGCCACAGCCGGCGCGCTCCCCGTCCCTCGATGACCTCTACTCCTTCGGGGCGACGGCGAAGGCGGCGGGCCGTCATCTCCTTCCACCGCTCGGCCAGTTCCCCTCGTGTGATCCCCGGCGCGCCGGCCAACCCCATGCTGCGGCTGGCGTCGACGAGCAGGAGCACACCGGGCGGCACACTCCGGCGGCTGCGGCGCACCACGACCGGTTCGAGGAACATGAAGAGCACGAGCAAGAGCGAGGTCCAGCGCAGGATCCGCAGGATCCAGCGGCGGCGGGCGGAGAGTTCGGGCAGGGTGTTCCGGTAGGCGTGGACCCCGACGAGCACGGCCAGGACGAACAGGAGGGCCACCATCAGCCACGACCCGACACCCGAGGGCGCCAGGTGCAAGACGGCTGGAGGAATCGGAAGAGGTGTCGAGATCACCGCGGCCACGTGCTCTCTGGAGGAAGCTCACCGGAGGAAGGCGGGACACCGAATACTAATCCCATCGACCCTTCCCCCGCCACCTCCAGACGGCAGGTCCCGAGCGCGCGCGGCAGGGAATCAGGTGGCGGCCGCCGTCGCGTTCACCGCGTCCTCGACGGTGGGGTAGGCACCGAGGATGTTCTGGAACTCGAGCAATTCGAAGACCTCGAAGACATCGGGGATCATGCCCACGAGTTTGAGGTCGCCGCCGTTCTCGCGGATCTCGCGGATGACGCTGATGAAGATCCCCCAGCCCGCCGAGGAGATGTAGGACACGCGGGAGAGGTCGACGATGATCTTGTAGCGGCCCGCGTGGATCAGGGATTTGATCTCCCGCTCCAGTTCGGCCGAGGTCGAGGTGTCGATGTATCCGGCGACGTCCAGGACCTGGTGGTCCGGGCAGGATTCATGCGCCTTCGAAATGACCGTGATTCCATCCATCGAAAGGACATCTCCTTCTTTATCCGAAGCGAACGCTCTAACACGTTGTCAGATAAAGTGTTCAGATCTCATCGTCACCGGGATTCCAAGGGGATTTCCTCGGTCTCTCCAGAGGACGGCGTTTCCACGGGGGGATCTTGCAAAGTTCGGTCCAAATCGCCGGCGGCCGGCCCTTCGGAAGAGCCCGTCGGATCCTCGGCACTCGAGCCCTCGGTCCAACCCCGCGTATGCAGGTACTGACGGCGCCGCACCTCGTTGCTCAGGTCCAGCCGTACCAGCTCCTCGTAGACCATCCGCGCGGTCGGAGAATAGCCGGAGCGAGCGAGTTCATCGGCCAACCTCTTGGCGCCGAGCGAGGGATCCCTGCGCACGAGGGCCAGCAGCGCCTCCCGCTCCTCGACGGTGAGGCGCCGCAGACCGCCGCGGCCGGCCCGGCCGGCCAGGGCTTCCTCTCCACCCTTCTCCTTGAGGCGGCGCCAGCGGTAGTAGGTGGACACGGAGACGCCGTACTCGCGGCAGGCCTCCTCGATCTCCATCCCCTGCACTTCCACCATGTCGAGCAGGCGCTGCCGGCGTTCGATCTCCAAGGAGGCCGGCCGCATCTTCTCCTTGATGGCCACCACGGTGATGTCGTCGTTCTGGGCGAAACCCGCGGTGAAGTCGGCCACGTCGCGGTTGAGGGCCTCGATGAATTCCTCGGCCGTCTTGCCCGAGTGCTCGCGCACACACTGGATGAGGCGCTGTTCTCCGTACTGCTCGCGGGCGGCGTTCATCGCCTCGGTCACCCCGTCGGTGTACACCAGCAGGAGATCGTCCTGCTGCAGTTGCAGACGCTCGACGTCGATCGTCCGCTCGAAGAGCTCGGGATCGGGAAGGGAGATGCCCACCGGGAAACCGGGCGGGTTGAGGAAGAACACCTCGTCGGTCTCCCTGCGGTACAGCAGCATGGGGTTGTGTCCGGCCGAGGCATAGCTCACCACGCGGTTGCGCGAATCGAGGATGATGTAGAAGAGGGTGATGAACATCCCCTTGCGCATGTCCTCGGTGATGAAGGCGTTCACCCGGGACATCACGTCGCTGGCGTTGTGGTTGCCCCGGGCCTCCATGCGCAGCGCGGTGCGGATCATGGTCATCACCAGGCTGCCCGGAATGCCCTTGCCCGACACGTCGGCCACGACGATGCCGGTGGTATCCTCGTCGACGGTGAAGAAGTCGTAGTAGTCGCCGCCCACCTCGGCCGCGGCGCGGTACATGGCCGCGATCTCGTAGCCGGAAAGGTCGGGCATCTCCGTCGGCAGCAGGGTGTGCTGGATCTCCCGGGCCAGCTGCATCTCCTTCTGCAGACGCTCCTGCTCCACCAGGTGCTCCTGGGCGTTGCGGAACTTCCCGGCGATCTCGTTGAACGCGGCCGCGATGGTGGAGATCTCCTCGGGGCCCTGCACCTCGATGTCCTTCTCGAGCACGCCGTCACCGATGGCCAGCACCCCTTCGGTGAGTTGCTGGATCGGCCGCACGAAGAGATGCACCATGATGAAGATCAGCACGCTGCCCGCCAGCAGGGCCAGCAGGCCGATGAGAGCGGTGTGCACGAGGGCGGAGCGATAGAGTTCATGCAGGCTGGACTGCTTCAGGCCGAGGATGACCTGCCCCAGACGCACCGTCTCCCCGTCGGGGCCGTGGATGGTCACCGGATAGCTCAACTGGTAGACCCCGCCCATGGAGGTGCGCATCCCCTGCCACTGGCCCTCGGTCGCCTCGCGGTGGACGAGGCGTCCGGGACGGGGATGCCAGGAGGTGAAGAGCTTCTCCATCCGGGTATCCACCCAGATCATCCCGTCGCTGTCGTGCACCACGCGCACGTAGGCGATGGTCGAGTCGTTGCGCGCCAGCTCGACCACGCTCTGTTGCAGCAGGGTGCGGCCGAGCGAATAGGGATCACCGCTGCTGAGCACGCTCTGCGCCTCGACGGCGGTGTCGCGGGCGACGGCCTCCACCCGGGCGAGTTCATGATCGAAGATCGTGCGCCTCTGACGCACGTGGATCACGCCCAGGGCGAGCACCACCAGAAGGGTCAGACCCAGGGAAGCCCGCAGGGTGAAGCGCACCCGGAGGCTGCGGTGGAAGATGGAGAAGTGGAAGCCGGGGATCCAGCGGTCCATCGCCGGACGCCGATCCATCACCAGGCGCAGTTCGTTCTCTCCGTCACCGGAGTGGTACTCCACCTCATCCATGATGCGGTTGATCAGGTAGATCCCCAATCCACCGCGCTTGCCGATGGCCACGTAGTGGTCGAGGTCGGGAAGGGCCACCGCCTCGAAATCGAAGGACTCACCGTGATCGCGGATGCGGATCTCCACCCAGCCAGAGCGGTAGCCCACGTCGATGGAGATCTCTCCGCCCATGTTGCGGTAGGAGTGCTGGATGATGTTCGTGCAGGCCTCGTCGACCGCCAGCTTGAAGTTGCCGATGTCGACGGCATCGAAGCCGGCATAGCGGCAGATCCGGGCCACGAAGTCGCGCACCTCCAGAAGAGTGCTCTCCTTGGCCTCCACCACCAACTGGGCGTGCTGGATCCTTCCTCCGATCACCGTGGCTCCCCCTCGCGCTGCTCTTCTCCGCGATGCAGACTCTTCAGACGGGCCCGGGCCTCGTCGATGTTGTTGCGCGCCCCCTGATTGCCCGGATCGATCTGGAGGATCTTCTCCCACTGGCTGATCGCGCCCTCGTAGTCGCCGTCGGTGAAGCGGGTGAGACCGGCCAGATAGAAGTTGCGCACCGCCTCGGCCTCCTGCGGGCTGAGCTGGCGCGGCTGACGGCGACGGAGCTCGATGCGCCGGAGCAATTCACGCGCACCGGCATGGCCGGGCTGGACCTGGAGCACCTCGTTGCACAGCGCGGCTGCGGTATCGAACTCACCTTGTGCAAAGTCTTCGAGGGCCTGCGTATAGCGTTGTTCCTGAACGAGTTGTCGACGCGCCTGGGCCGCCTGCGCCCGGGCCTGTTCGCTGTCGTGACGCGCGGCCTCGAGCTGGGCCTGCCAACGGGCTTGGGCCGCCGCCGGACCGGGGTCGGCGGGATCGAGACGGGCCACCTCACCCCACGCCCGCAGGGCCGTCTCCCAGTCACCGTCCTGCTCGGCCGCGGTGGCCTCTGCCTGGGCCCGGGCGATGGCTCCCGCCAGCAGATCGTCCACCTCGGCGGAGAGCCGCGGCAGCATGGGATGGTCCGGAGCGATCCGCTGCAACTGCTGCAGGGCGAGACGGGCGGCCGGAGGATCGCCCTCGGCCAGTGCGCTGCGCACCGCCTGCTCGGCCTGGCGCACCTGTGAGCGATGCAGCTCGTCGGCCACCTCGTTCTGCCGCCTCTGCTCCTGCAGGCGGCCGAGCTCCTCCTGCAGAGGCGCCAGGAGATCCTCGTCGGCTCCGAGACCGCGAGCCCGGGCCAGGCTCTCCTCGGCCGTATCCAGCTCGCCACGATCCAGGCGTACGCGAACCTCGTCCAGGGCACGGGTGGCTTCCTGCCGACGCCACTTCTCCACCGCCTCCATCCGCGCCTGCTGCAGTTCGAGCTGCCGTTGGCGCTCGTTCTCCAGACGGCGCTCCTGGATGCTCTCGCCGAAGTGCCAGGTGAAGGTCAGGAATTGGGAGGCTCCCAGTTCGCCGCCCGAACGGAAGGCGTAGTCGAGCGCGTAGGCGCGCCAACGTCCTCCCAGACCCACACTGAAGCGCTCGGAGTCGTAGCCGGCCCGCACGGTGTACAGACCGCGGTAGGCGAACTCCCCTCCCACCGCCAGGCGCGCGTCGGCCAGCTCGGGCAGGTCGTAGTCGACGGCCAGGGCCAGGGTCGTGGGCTCGCCGAGCCTCCGGTGGAAGCTCACGGCGAAGCGTTGGGTCGAGGGTTCCTCGTCCTCCATCTCCACCAGACGGAAGGCCGGCGCGATCAGGTTCTGCGAAACCCAGGTCAGGCGGAAGGCATCCAGATGCGGCGGCTGCCAGGCCACCGCCCCATCCATGCCCCCGCTGGTGGAGCGCTCGGAGAGTTCGAGGCTGTGGATCTTCGCACTCAGGCCCAGGTCGATACGGCCGCCGATCAGGGGCATTCGCGTTCCCCATCCGTAGCTGAAGAGCATCTGGGTCTCTGCGTAGTCGATGCTGCCGGTGGGCCGGCTCGACGCATCGTAGGTGTCGATGCCACCGAGGCTCAGACGCATCAGACCCACGCCGAAGCCCCCCGCGTGCAGGGTGGGGATCACCAGTCCCACGTACTGGTAGGCCGCACCGTCGTCGATGCTGTACAGACGGTTGAAACTGAGGGTGAGCTGGGATCCCGGAACGTGCGCCAGCAGCGCGGGGTTCCAGTACGGCGCGCTCGCGTCGAGGGCCAGCCCCACCATCGCCGCTGACAGGCCGACGCCACGGGCGGTCGGGCCGAGGCGGAAGACGCTGTCGGTACCTCCGGAATCCTGGGCGTGCGCCACGGAGGGCCCCGGCCCGAGCGGGACAATCGTGGACACCAGCATCGCCAGAAGGACGAAGACCACCACCGCCGGCCTCAGGTCCCGCTTTCCCCTTCCGCACACGACGGCACCCGGGAACGAACCCTTCACGCCGGGCATTCCCTTGCCCCGGCTCCCCCCTCCGGCCGCCGGCCGGAGGGAGAGTGAACGGCGGATGTCGGTCGTGCGCATCATCGGGTCACCGCGATCCGGTAGATGACCTCGTGTCCGCCCGCGCGCAGACGGCACAGATACACACCGTTGCGAACGGTCTGCCCCCGGCCGTTGCGTCCGTCCCACCGCACGTCGCCGTCGTGGACACCGGCCCGGCTCTGGTCCGTCCCCACCGGGAAGTTCCACTCGCGCACCCGCTTGCCGAGCATGTCGAAGATCTCGATGCGCACCGGGGCGTCGTCGCGCAGGGCATAGGCCAGGGTGGCCTGCCCACGGCTGGGCACGAAGGGGTTGGGATAGCTGTGCGCACTCAATTCCTGGGTGGTCGGAGACGTCACGCCGGCCGCGACAACGACCTGTGAGCGACTCTGGCCCTCGCCGTCGAGCAGCTGATAGTTCAAGGGAACCGCGCTCGATTCGGTGAGCACCACCGAGCGGCCGTCCAGCGCGAAGGCGAACGACGCATACGGAGCCTGCTCGTGGGCGCGGACGCCCAGGACGAGCCGGAGTTCGCCGTCGCTCTCCAGCACGCTTCCGATCTCGATCACCACCGGATTGGCCTCGACGGTGGCCTCGTGGTCTCCGGCCGCACCCTCGCCGGACAGTTCCACCGCCTGCAGGAAACGGGAGGGCTCGTCCACCGGCCGGCCCGCGTCGTCCACCACCGTCAGCTCGATCCGCTCGAGCTGGACCGCGTGGTCCAGACCGTTGCGCACCGTCAAGGTGGCCTTCGGATAGAAGCGGTCCGATCCGACGAGGGACCCCACCGAATCGAGATCGGCCACTTGCACCTTCAGGGGATCTGCCAGGATCGTCAGAGAAACACTTGCCGTTACATCACTTCCGGAAGCGGGTTCTTCGCTGTTCTCATCGATCGGCGCCGTCTCCGTCCTCAGGACGATGGTCTGCACCCCCAGATCGACGCGGGCGGGTCCGCGCGCCCGCCAGTGCACCAGCTCGGCCGGATCGTCGAGCGTCACGACCGCTTCGCTGTCGTCGATCAGGGTGAAGCCCTCGGGCAACTCCAGACGCAGTTGCGCCGGACCACGGGCCGAGGCGTCACCGAGAAGATCGAAGCCACCCTGGAACTCGACCTCGGCGTTGGGCGGCAGCTCTCCGCGCTGGGCAGCGCTCACCGGAGCAGTCACCTCCAGACGGGCCACCGCACGGGCCGCTTCGACCACCTCGAGTACGAGTGCCGAGCTGGTGTCCGCAACCGCCTCACCGCTCTGGACGTCGTTGGCCACCGCGGCCATCGACAGCTGCAGGCCGAAGGCGGGCAGCACCGGACACTGCAGTTGCCAGCTGACCGTGCTGTCACCGGGTGCGATCGCCTGCCGCGCCGCCCCACCCACCAGGGCCAGCGAGGAGGGCACGAGCAGCTCGACGACACGCTCCTGCAGGTTGTCCGGTCCGGTCAGCGTCCCACGCACCGTGAACGACTGGCCCGTGCTCAGGATGTGGTCGAGCGCGCCCTGGGGCGCGGTCAAGGCCAGCTCACAGCGCTCGAAGGCCACGCCCCCGTTGACCTCGAGGTGCAGGGTGACACTGGAGGGTGTGGTCAGCGGATGCGCCTGTGGGTCGTTGGCGTCCAGATCGACGCGGGCGAGCGCCACCACCAGCTCGGTATTCTCGGCGGCCAGCGGCGCGCGCAGCTCCAGGGACGACACCGGATGGGCCGGATCGAGATGCAGGGGGAGCGCGCCGGGATCGACGGGAGTGAAGCCCCCCAGACCGTCCAGCGTGACATCGACCCCCAGCCACTCGCCCTGGCCATCCACGGAGGGATCGGCTTCGAGACGGGCCTGCACGGAGAAGACCTGGCCCGGGCTCACCGACAGCCCGTGGGGATCGTCCCCTGCGGGGAAGCCGGCGTCGAAGGCCAGCGCGACCGGCCGTTGCACCACCAGCGAGGCCAGATCGTCCAGAGGCGTCTCGGGCGTCACCGTCTCGCCGGTGATGGGGGACACCGCGCGGACGATCTGCGCGCGCAGCACTTCCGGCCCGATGCTCGAACTCACCTGCACCTCGAAGAGCAGGGTATCGACCGCACCTCCGGCCAGGTGGGCCACGAAGCGATCGGGTGCAGTCGAAGGCGGCGTCGCCGTTCCGCTCAGACGCACCAGCAGCGAGTCGACGCCATCGCCTCCGGCGTTGCCCACCACCACCCGCAGCGGGATCGTCTGGCCGGCGTTCACCTCGGCCGCAGGCGCGCGGGGGTTCAATGCCTCGGTGGAGAGGATGCGCAGACCGGCCGGATCCTCCACACGCAGGCTGCCCGGCGGCAGGGAAAGGTCGGCCTCGAAGGGCAGGCCGTTCTCGAGCCCGCGGATCTGTGCCACACCCACCGGATCACCGAGCAGCAGATCGGCGGGCAGATCGAGGGACAGGAAGTTCACGATCGTCTCGCCCGGCGCGATCTCCAGTGTCCCCTGGGGATCGAGGCCGGCGCGCAGACGTCCCCCCCCCGGCTCGCCCAGGGTCAGGGCGGTCGCCAGCGGATCGAGATCGAGCGTGGCCTCGCCGGCGTTGTGCAGCTTCAGCCGGAAGGACACGGTGGAGCCGCGCAGCACGGCGGCCGGATCGAGGGGAACGACATCCAGGCTCAACTGCACCGGTGTCTGCACCAGGACGGCGCCGGCGGCGACCAGATCGATCACGACCGAAGAGAGGCCTTCCTCCCCTTCCAGATGCAACAGGAGATCGTGCGATCCGGTGGGCACACTCGTGTCCACCACCACCGGATCGAAGCGCAGGAGGGTCTCCTCCTGTGGTGCCAGGGCCACCGGACCGCTCATGGGAGCCTGCCATGAACTCCCGGACAGACGGGCCACGCAGGCCGAAGCGTCCAGCTCCACCACCGCGCCGCCATCGTTGCGGACCCTCAGCTCCAGGGCCAGCTCCGCGCCGCGGTGGATGATCGGGGGCGTGACCCCCCCGTCGACGATCTGCACGTCCGACGCCGACTGGACCACCAGAGGAGTGAGCGAGGAGTCCTCCGGAGCGGTGAAGGGAATCCCGCCCACGCTGCCGGTCACCCGGGCTACGAAGCGATAGCTGCCGACGGCGGTCGCGCTTCCCACCAGCAGGCGGGTGGACACGTCCGCCTGTGCCCCGGCCGCCAACGAGGGAAGCGCATCCTGGTCGATCTGGACGAAGTCCGCCAGGGGAGACGTGCGCAGGGCGAGCTGGCTCAGGTCGATGACTCCCGCCCCGAGATTCTCCACCTTCACCGCGACCGAGACGGTGTCGCCGACCACCGCCTGACTCGGATGGGTGACCGAACGCACGACCAGCGAGGCCACCACCAAGGAGCCCTCGGGCAAGGGCAGGAAGGCCATGACCGGCTGTCCGTGGACATCCACACCGGCCAGGCTCACCGTCGGTGCCAGGCTGCCCGGAGCGAAGTCGGCGGGAAGGGTCACCGCGGCGAAGGACAGGGTCACGGTCGAAGCCGCGGGGACGGTCTGCGCCGCGGCCAGCAAGGCGGTGACGACCCGGCCCGTACCGTCCACGATGCGCAGGCTGCACTGGGCGGGATCGAGCAGGGCGTCGACGCCGCCGCCGTTGTGCACGTCCAGGGTGAAGGTGAGATCCGCGCCGGGAACGGCGCTGGACGGGCTGAGCGATCCGTCGGCGCTCAGCTCGGCCGGAGCGGCGAAGGTGGCGACGGCGCGTCCCGTGGCGGCCGCGCTGGTGAAGTCGATGTTCACCGGACCCGGTGTCAAGGGTGCGGCCAGACGCAGCTCCACCTGTCCAAGCGCGTCGGTCGAACGCTGCACGCCCGGCCGGAAGGGGTCGAGGTCGTCGGAGACGATGGCGCCGCCGTCGGCGCTGACGTCCACCCTGCTGCCCTCACGCACCACGTTGTCCCAGGCGTCGCGGATCGGAGCGGTGACGATGCGGGTGACGGCCAGACCGTTGGCCGTGTTCTCAGGGGGATCGATCTGCTCGATGGCGATGACGCCGGCCGCCTCGGCCGGCGCGACCACGACGGAATCCAGGCTTCCGGTGACCTCGGGATGTTCGGCCAGGGCCGCGTCGAAGGTGGCCACGCCCGCGGTGAAGACGCTCAGGGAGACCGTCGCCGTTCCCTCACTCAGCAGGATGGTCTCCGGATCGGTGGAGAAGGAGAAGCCCGGTGCGCTCAGGACCATCTCACCGTCGGTCTCCACGAGATTGCCCACCGTGTCCTCCACCCGCACGCCGAGCTCGGCCGCCTGTCCGGCGACGAGATCGTCCTGGGCCAGGTGCAGGATCACGTGGTCGGCCGCACCGGCCAGGCCCTCCACCGTCCACTTGGCGCGCTCCAGGGAAGCCGGACTGCCGTCGAGGATGGCCGCCTCCACCCGATGGGTTCCACTCAGGGCCGACAGGAGCAGATCGAAGGACACCTCGCCCTGCGCATCGGTGAGTGCCAGCCCGTCGTTGACCGGGGAATCGGGATCCTCCAGCGAGGCCCCCTCGGGCGCCTCGAGCAGCGAGAGACGGACGACCACGCCGGCCACCGCATTGGCGAAGCGATCCTCCACCCGCAGTTGCAGGGGCTGGCGCGAGCCGGACGGTGCGCTGAGCAGAGTGTCGCCGACGGCGATGACGCGCCATGCCCCGGCCGCGTGCACGGAGATGAGTTCGCTGTCGACGGCGATGGACGGGTCGGCGTTCAACGCCGCATGCACCTGGAACTGCTCGACCAGGGTGTCCACCGCGGCTGCTGCCACCTCACCTCCGGAGAGGTTCGCCGAGGGGGGCGTGATGGCCACGGCCGCGCTCGTCGCCGTGAAGTCGACCAGATCGGTGGCCGACTCGACGCGATTGCCCGCGGCGTCGAAGGCCTCGACCACGAAGGACAGGCTCTCACCGGCCTGCACCAGCAGTGCGGACGGGGTGAGCTGGAGGGAAGCGATGGATCCGGCAACGGTGTCCACCACCAGCAGCGCGGTCTCCAGATCGATGGGATCGTTGTCATCGATACCCACGCGCAGACGCGCCTGGCCCACCTGCGCGTCGGTGCGCAGACGGAAGAGGGCGCGCCCGCCGGCGTCCGTGGTGTCGGGGCGGAGCAGGAGCGTCCCACCTTCCAGCGTCACCACGTTCAAGTTCTCGGCCGGTACCGGATTGCCGAAGGAGTCGAGCACCTCCACGGTGAAGTCGACCGCCTCGCCCGCAGTGACCCCGCTCAGGCTGTCGGCTCCGACCGCCGTGAGCTGCCAGGCCGCTGCGGGATCGATCTGCAGGGAGGGGCCGAACCACCGGCCCGACGGCGAATCGAGACGCACCCGGTACGAACCGGCGACGTCCACCCGCTCCAGGGTGGTCTCGAAGAAGCCGTCGCCAAGGCTTCCGGCGTCGACCTGCAGGGGAACGGGCACACCCAGGTTGCTGTCAGCGGCGTCCACCAGACTCAGAATGAAGTCCTCGGCGGCGTCGATCGCCGGATTGCCGAAGGCGTCGTAGGCATCGGCGCGCAGGGTGAAGGTCGTCCCGGCGGCAGCGATCGGCGGATAGCTCAAGTCGTAGGCGGCCACCTGGTCGCTGGCCACGATCTCCACTTGCCCGCTCGCCGACGAGAGCACGGACGCTGTGTCCTCGGCGCTCACCGTGTGCACACCCTCGAGGGTTCCCCGGAAGTAGACGCTGCGGCTGCCGAGCACCGGCAGATCGAGAGAAGAGGCATAGGGGCCGCCGCTGGAGGCGGAGAAGCCCATCCCGCTGGAGGCATCCGCAGCCAGTCGCACCGTGGCCGAGGCCGAGGAGGCCGGGTTGCCCCACTCGTCCACCAGTTGCACCTGGAGACTGCCCTCGACACCGGCGCGTGTGGCGTCGGCGGGAAGCGTGAGAACGATGGCGCTGGCACTTCCCTCCACCGCGGTGAAGACGAGGTCGTCGACTGCACCGGCGGCGATCCCGCTGGCGGTGGCGTCGAGCACGTCGACCGCGCCGGCGGTGGACGGCGAGGAATAGAGCACCGAGACCCGCCCGTCCGCGCCGGTGTGGCCCCGCTGCTGGCTCAGGCCCAGCGAATCGGTCTCCCCCACTCCCGAGAGGATTCCGTCGATGGCGTCGGTGACGAAGATCGTCACCTCCAGGCCGGCAACCGCGTTGCCGTAGGCGTCGACCGCACGGGCCGCGACCACCGCCGAGGAGGAGACGCTGAGTTGCTGGTCGCCGTTGGGCTCGAGGGTCAGCCCGGCCGCCGGACCCGCCAGAGCGGTGGCGCTGTAGTCGACACGCCCGCCGAAGGCAGCCTGGGCCGCGAGGTGCTGCACCCCGGCCACTGGCCCGAGCTCCCATACCGGACAGCTCACCAGGCCGTCGGCTGCGCTCACTGCGGTGGTCTGATCTCCGGGCGTGGACGGATCGACGTCGCTGCGTCCCCCGTCGGCCGCGAGGAAGTCCACCGGCTCTCCGGCGACCGGGTTGTCCCAGGCGTCGGTGACGCGCGCCGTGAGGGTCTGGGGAAGCTGGGTGGCCACCACCGCACTCTGTCCATCGCCGTCGAGCATCACCAGGCGCGCAGCGGCGGCGGCTTGCACCTCCAGCTCGACCGAACCGGCGGCCGACCCCTCTGTGGCCTGCAACACGAGGCTCTCCGCCCGAGTGTCGGAGATCTCCAGGGTGACCTGGCCCGAATCGCCGGCAGCGAACGCGTAGTCCACCGCGCTCGCGCCGGAGGGAGTCAACGTGCCCTGGCCCAGGCTGGTCCAACCGAGATTGCTTCCGTCACCACCGGTCGCCGCGCTCACGGTCACCGTTCCCAGGTGCTGGACGATACGGTTGTCCAGAAGGTCGCGCGCTTCGAGCACCAGCCGGGCCGAGACACCCGCCACCGTCGATGGCCCGTCGGGCAAGACGAGCTGATAGTGATCCAGGGGCCCGGCCACGAACTCCGCCCACACCGGGGTGGCCACCGCCGATCCATCCACTCGGGCCGTCACCCATCCGCTGCTGCTCAGCGTCGAACGCAGGCCCAGGTGGAAGACACCGGCGGCGTCCGATGCGCCGTCGAGTTTCTCCACCTGCCAGGGGTGGGGCAGATCGAGGGAGATGCGCGAGGAATCGATACCCGCCACCGGGTTCGACCACGCGTCGAGCAGGGTCAGGGTGAGGGAGACCACCTCGACCCCGTCGGCCACCGCCGCCCCGGTGGCGGTCAACGAGCTCGATGCGCTGTCCACCCCGGCGGTCTCGAAGACCGCCTGGACGGTGTCCGCCAGGGCGACACCCGCCGCGGTGACCGTGACCAGCCGGCCGCCCGCGCGGGTCGAGCGCAGGAAGGCGAGGAAGCTCCCGTCGGATGCACTGGCGGCGGCGGCCTTGTCCACGGCCGCGTCCGCAAGGAACACCTCGATGGCCGCGCTGTCCACACCGGCCACCGGGTTGTCGAAGCCATCCCGCAGGACGATGTCCAGACGCAGCGAGTCGACGCCGTCAGCCACCGCCGGCCCTCCCGCCGTCACCGTCGAGTGGAGCGCATCGACCGCACCGGCGACGAATTGGACGATGACCGTGTCGGCCAGGGCCACGCCATCGACCACCGCGGTGACCCGCCTTCCTCCGGCCACCGTCGAGCGAAGGCGGGCGGAGAACGATCCGTCGGTGGCGGACAGCGAATCGAGTTCGTCCACCACGGCTACACCGTCGAGGACCTCGAAGACCACCGCGGAGGAATCGACGCCGCTGACCGCCCGTCCAGCCGCGTCCATCAACTCCAGATCGAGCGCGATCGCGTCGACGCCGTCGGCCACGGCCGAGGCCGAGGCCGTCAAGTGGGACTGGACGGGATCGATGGGACGGGGATCGAAGACCACGGTCGGCCGGGTATCGAGGACCGTTCCGTCGACGCTCACCTGGACCGTCCACTCTCCCGCCCACAGCGTGCGCAGTTCGGCCCCGAAGGCACCGTCCGGCGCGCTGACACTCTCGCTCTTGTTCACCCCATAGCTCGGGGCATCCAGGGTGAAGGCGATGCGCGCGCTGTCCACGCCGGCCACCGGGTTGTCGAAGGCATCGAGCAGGACCACCGAGACCGTCGACACGGCCACCCCGTCCGCGGTCACCGGAGAGGTGGCACCGACCGTGCTGTGGGCGGCATCGACGGCCGCCGCGAGCAGATCGACCGTCGCCTGGTCGAAGCCCAGCGAAGGAGAACTGCCATCGAGGACGGTCAGCGTGATGGGGCTCTCCTGGACCATCGTGTCGCGGTAGTACAGATCGATCCCGCTGGAGTCGGCGGCCAGGGTCACCGTGTCGATCGCGGGATCGGTCGTCGCGAGGTGGTAGCTTCCTCCCGGACTGTCCGACAACAGATCGAGCGGGCGGTCCTCGCCCGAAGGAGCCGGGTTGCCGTATGCGTCGATCACGATGACACGCATGGAGAGGAATTCGCCGGCGACGAAGGAGGAGGCCGCAGTCTCCAGATGCAGGTGTTCGGGCGGTCCGGCCACCAACTCGAAGGGAGCCGACTGCTCCGGCCCCTCCAGCACCTTGCCGTTGGCCCGCCGGGTGGTCAGGGTGTCGACATAGGAGGCGGCCTGGGTGGGCTGTCCCACCCCCGACAGATCGAGCACCTTGTCACCGGCCGCAACGGCGGTTCCGCCGATCTCGACCACCACGGTCTGAGCACTCACCGAGAGACTGAGGGAAGCCCCGCCGAAACCCGACCAGCCCTGCAGGGTGACCCCGGAGAGATCGAAGCCGTCGGGATAGATGATGTGGATCGACCCGCCGACACCGATGTTGCGGCTGGTGTTGAAACGGATCTGGTGGGGGCCCACCGCCGCGACGGTCGAATCGCCGGGAGCCACCTGGATCCCCCCGAGGGCGAAGGCCGAGGATGGCACGAACAGGACCAGCGCCATGAGGCACCACGCCACGCGGGAGCACACCGCCCGAGCGGAACCGAAGCGAGCGAGCTGTGGAAGAGGTCTCATGCTGGTCATTGCCGCCAAGTGGCTTGTGGATCAAGCACTTGGAATGCAATGACCGTGCCCGCGGCCCCGGCCCGCAAGCGCGCCGGGCGCTTGGGGATGGGGCACTGCCCACGGCTGCGCACGGAAAGGGAGGGAAAAGGAGGAAACAGGGCCGTTCAGGAGGAATTCAGCCGTCTTGCCGGCCCAATTCGTCCAGCTTCCGCAGACCCTCGATCATCAGGTAGTCGAGGCTCACGTCCAGCAGGATGTCCTCGTTCTCCGGATAGATCTGCGAATAGAACGCAAAGGTGCCCTCTTCGATGCCCACCAGTTGGTAGACCACTTCCTCGATCTGGCTGCGAACGGCATCCTTGAGCTGCTCCTCGGTGATGCTGCCCACCTCCACCAGGATGGCCCCGATGCGCTTGCCCTCGGTGAGGCCGGCCTTCATCTTCGCCCCCTCCAGTTGGGAGCGGTCGAGGACGCCGGTCCGGACGAGATAGTCGCCCAGACGCTCGGTCCGGGCGTCGGTGCGGGCATAGATCAGCCGCCCCTGGTGAAAATAGACCCGGGCGCGCTGGCCCGAACCGATCAGGACGAGCTTGCCCGTGGCCTCGGACAGATGCAGCAGTTGGAAGATGTTGGCCACGCCGAAGAGTTCGATGCGTCCGCGCAGATCCAAGGGATCCTCCCTGGCTGGGGCGCTACGGCCCCTTCGGACCGGCTCACGCCCGTCTGCCCTCCGGGCGGCCCCTCAGTCTTCCAGGGCCGCCTGCGCGGCGGCCAGACGGGCCACCGGCACTCGATACGGCGAACAACTAACATAATCCAGGCCAACCCGGTGGAAGAAATGCACCGAATCGGGATCGCCGCCGTGCTCCCCGCACACGCCCAGATGCAGATCGGCCTTCACGCTGCGCCCCTTCTCGCAGGCCATTCTCACCAGTTGACCGACGCCCTCCTGATCGAGGCTCTGGAAGGGCTCCTTGGGCAGGATCCCCTGGGCCACGTAGGCGGGCAGGAACGAGCCGGCGTCGTCGCGGCTGAAGCCGAAGGTCATCTGGGTGAGATCGTTGGTGCCGAAGGAGAAGAAGTCGGCGTGCCGGGCCACCGCGTCGGCGGTGAGCGCGGCGCGCGGGATCTCGATCATCGTGCCCACCAGGTACGCGAGCTCGCGTCCGCTGTCGGCGATGATCTCATCGGCGCGGGCGACGACCTGTTCGCGCAGGATGCGCAGTTCCTCGTCGACACCCACCAGCGGAATCATGATCTCGGGCATGGGATGGACACCGTCGGCCGCCACTTCCAGAGCGGCGCGGATGATGGCCTCCACCTGCATGAGATAGATCTCCGGGTAGCTGATGCCCAGGCGGCAGCCGCGATGGCCCAGCATGGGATTGAACTCGTGGAGCGAGTCGACGATCCGCCGCATCTGCTCGGGAGCGACACCCAGATCCTTGGCCAGGCGTTCGATCTCCTCGTCCTTGTGGGGCAGGAACTCGTGCAGGGGCGGGTCGAGCAGACGGATGGTCACCGGCAGCCCGTCCATGGCCCGGAAGATGCCCCGGAAGTCCTCCATCTGGAAGGGAAGCAGCTTGTCCAGCGCACGCCGGCGCTGCTCCTCGTCCTGGGCCACGATCATCTCGCGGACCGCGTCGATGCGGCCCTCGCCGAAGAACATGTGCTCGGTCCGGCACAGACCGATTCCCTGCGCCCCGAACTCGCGGGCGAGCTGACTGTCCTCGGGGGTGTCGGCGTTGGTGCGCACCTTCAGGCGACGGAATTCATCGGCCCAACCCATCAGGGTGCGGAAGTTGTCGTCGAACTGGGGAGGCAGGGTCGGCAGACGACCCTCGATCACCTCACCGGTGGTCCCGTTGAGGGTGATCACGTCGCCGCGGTGGTACACCTTGTCGCCGACGCTCATGGTGCCGGCTTCCTCATCCAGGGAGATCTCCCCACAACCGGCCACGCAGCACTTGCCCATGCCGCGGGCCACTACCGCCGCGTGGCTGGTCATGCCGCCGCGCTGGGTGAGGATGGCCTGGGCCGCGGCCATGCCGCGGATGTCCTCCGGGCTGGTCTCCTTGCGCACGAGGATGACTTCCTTGCCCTCGTCGGCGGCGTCCATGGCCTCCTGGGCGGTGAAGACGATGCTTCCGCTGGCCGCGCCGGGACTGGCAGGCAATCCCTTGGCGATGACGGTGTAGGAAACCGAGGGATCGATCATCGGATGGAGAAGCTGGTCGAGCTGGTCGGGGGTGACCCGGCTGACCGCGGTCTTCTCGTCGATCAATCCGTCGCGGACCATCTCCACGGCGATCCTCACTGCTGCAGCTCCGGTCCGCTTGCCCGAACGCACCTGCAACATCCACAACTTGCGGTGTTCGATGGTGAACTCGATGTCGAGCATGTCACGGTAGTGCTGTTCGAGTTTCTGGACGATCTCGAGCAACTGCGCATAGACCTCGGGCATCACCTCTTCGAGTGAACCCTCCTCGCCCTCCCTCTTGCCCAGATGATGCGGAGTGCGCACGCCGGCCACCACGTCCTCGCCCTGCGCGTTCAGGAGGTACTCACCGTAGAAGTAGTTCTCACCGGTGGAGGGATCGCGGGTGAAAGCCACGCCGGTGGCGCAGTCCTCGCCCATGTTCCCGAACACCATCGCCTGCACGTTCACCGCCGTCCCCCATTCGCCGGGGTAGCCGTGCATCGCCCGGTAGGCCACCGCGCGGTCATTGTTCCACGAGCGGAAGACGGCCGTGATGGCGTCCCAGAGCTGTTCCCACGGATCCTGCGGGAAGTCCGCCCCGTGCTCACGACCTACGATTTCCTTGTAGCGTTCGATGAGTTCGGCCAGGTCGTCCGCCGTCAGATCGGTGTCCTGCTTGGCGCCCTTCTCTTCCTTGATGGCGTCCAGCGCGTTCTCGAAGTTGGCTCCGTCGATGCCCAGCACGACGTTGCCGAACATCTGGATGAAGCGCCGGTAACTGTCGTTGGCGAAGCGGGGGTTGTCGGTGGCCGCGGCCAAGGCCTTCACCGTCTCGTCGTTGAGACCCAGGTTCAGGACGGTGTCCATCATCCCCGGCATCGAAACCCGCGCTCCCGACCGCACCGAGACCAACAGGGGATTCTTCGCGTCGCCGAAACGCTTGCCCAGGATCTTCTCCATCCGGGCCACGGCCTTCTTGACCTCGTCCTCCAGACCCGGGGGATAGGAGTGATCGTCGGAAGCATAGTAGTAGGTGCACACTTCGGTGCTGATGGTGAAGCCCGGAGGAACCGGCAGCCCCAGATTCGTCATCTCGGCGAGGTTGGCGCCCTTGCCCCCCAGCAGATCCCTCAGTTCGGCGCCGCCATCCGCCTTTCCTTCGCCGAAGAAGTACACCATCTTTTTCACGTCGATTCCTCCTGGATTCAATCGAGCCCGGTACCCGGGCGGGAAAACGGGGGCGGGAACGACGATTCCGCGCCCAGGAACGAACGGCCGCCGAAGAGGCGGCCTCGACTCGCTCATTCTTGTTCATCGCCGGACGGGCGGAGCCCTGTGGTCTCCGCCCGTCCCTTCAATCACTCAACGGATGATCGTGAGCTTACCGACGACCTCCTCGCCGGCCTTGTTCGTGATCCTCCAGATGTAGACCCCGCTGGCCACCTCTTTGCCGTTCTGGTTGCAGGTGTCCCAGACGATGGTGCCCCGCTCGGCGCCTTCGACCACCTCGTTGGTCAGATCGGCCACCTTGTCGCCGGCAAGGGTGAAGATCTCGGCCCGGCTGTGCTCGGTCACGTTGATGAAGTGGATGGAGGCTCCGCCCAGTGTGTCCCAACCCGCATTGCGGCGCAGAGGATTGGGAACCACCCAGATCTGCTTGAGATCACCGGAGACCTCTTCGGACACGGTGAAGACGCGATCGTTGTAGTTGCCGGGGAAGATGTGGTCCTGGGCCTCGGTGGCGGTCTCATACGCGCTGCGCGGGGAAAATTCCATGTCACGCGTCAAGGCACGGGGCGCGATGTCCCCGGTGAAGCCATAGTCGAAGGTGCTGACGGCGTAATGATAGGTGAAGCCGTTGTAGATGTCGCGGTCGAAGAAGCTGAAACTTCCGTCGTCATGGATGCGGAAACAGTTCGCCCGCTTGTCCGCGAAACAACCCGGGATATGGACGGGATTCGGCTCATCACAGGGCGACTGGTAGCAGAACTCGGGATTCATGCGGTCGTAGAGACCGACGAGTTCCCACGCCGGCTCCTGCGTACCCGGAATCAACGATTCCGCCCTCCACACCGCGTAACCCTGGAAGGTCTGCCCCCGGATGGTGAAGGTATCGCCCACGTGAACCAGGCCATTGCTGTCGGCATCGGCCGCCACGGTGAAGCTCACACTCAAGCCGATGTCGAGGTGGCGCAGGGCATCTTCGGTGGCGTTGGGGTCGATGGAATCGCTCAGTCGGATGGGAGTGCCGGGCTCATAAACGCCCCCGCCGACGGTTCCCATGACCAGACGATCGGGCTCGGTTGGATGCCAGATGACGTCGCCAACTTCCTTCGTCAAGGGGGGCTGGACCGCCTCCTCGTACCAGTCGGTCCAGGTCAGGCCGGCATCCTGTGAATGCAACAGGCCATCGGAGGGCGTGGTGGCCAGCCACTCCTGATGGTTGTTCTCGTTCTGCAACAGCCTCTTGAGATTGGGCAGACGTCCGTATTCGTCGGCGGGGATCTGGGCCGTCGAATCGGACCAGCTCAACCCGAGGTCTTCGCTGATGAACAGTCCAGCTCCCTGGGAAGCCGCCAGGAGCCGTTGGGAATTGTCCTTGTCGAACTCCAGCGAATTCACCGTCACCTTGCGGCCGGTGGGAAACTCCCCGCTGGGTCCATAGACCATCCCCACGTCACGGCGCTCCCAACCCAGCCCGGCGTCCGGCGAGGCATAGACCCCCCACAGACGCAGAGCCACCAGATACAGGTCGGGATTGGCCGGCGAGATGGCGATGTCCATCACCACCGGCCGCGCGGTCTGGGCCGAATCAGGGCTGTCGGCCGAGGCCTTCGGCACCCTCAGGGTGCTGAACTCGATCCAACTGTCCCCGTTGTCCTGGCTCTCGAAGAATCCCAGGCCGTTCAGGCAGAGGAAGAGACGATGGGTCACCGGTTCGTATTCGACCATCACCACTTCCTGGATTCCCCCTTCGGACAATTCCTCGCCGACCCGGGCGAAGCTTCCTCCACCGTCGACCGAACGGTACAGACCGTCGCTGGTGCCCACGAAGATATTCTCCGGATTGTTCGGATCCACCGTGATGGACACTCCGGTGACATTGGGGTTCTTCAGGCGGTCGAGGATGGGGTCGTCCTGGGAGAGCAAAGTCTCCGTCCAGTGCGCCCCGCCATCGACGCTGAGCACCACGGGGAATCCGGGGATGACCGCGTAGATACGTGAAGCTCCCGTCCCGTCGCTCCACGAATCGAGCGCCCAGATGTTCGTGCGGCTCAGGTAGGACGGAATGCCCGTATTGCTCTGTCCGGAGACGCCGCTGTCCAGATCGAGCAGATAGATCCCGCCGGAGTTGCTCAGGTTCAGGACACCGGCGATCTCGCCCTGGGTGGGCGAGGTGCTGATCCAGCTCAACTCGAGACGACCGACCGTCCGGTCACCGATGATCCCGCGGTCCTTCGAGACGAACACGAAATCGCGGTCCGTCTCCACCGTGTAGTTGCCTTCGACCGTGATGTCATACTCGGTGAGGGTGCTGTCCTTGAAGACGGTGTAGCAGGCCGTGCTGTCGGTGCCGATCGCCTCCCACGAGATACGATTGCCCGTCACCGGCGAGGCCTCGTACCGGATGTCGAGGCGATGAGGCGAGTAAAGGAGTTGGCCATCGATGCAATCCCCCTGTGCCTTGGCCGGCACAGGCGACATGGCCAGGACGACCATGAAGGTGGACACTGCGAGGCCGATCATGATGGGAAGCTGTTTCCTCTTCACCGATCTCCATTCCTTCGCTTAGTTGATGACATCGATGTCCCAGTTCTGCTCGATGATCCAAAGCAACGCGGCCTGGACCCGATCGAGACGGAACGCCAGGGGATGGAAACCCCACAGGAAATCGTTGGAGCCGGGCAACTGCTTCGAGTCCGAGTAGACCGAACTCACGATGGCCACCGAAGCGCCGTCGATCGGCGAATTCTCCTTGCCGTAGGGCTCGCAAAGCGAATCGGCTCCGGCGATGATAGGCTCTCCCGCATTGGGACAATCGGGTGGATACACGTTGTCCCGCGCAGCCCGGTGCACGAACATGGGAAGCTGGCACTCACGCGGACTGATGGTCACCTGCTTCTCCGGTGCAACATTCTTGTTGTAGAACTCTTCCCAGTCGAACTTGTAATAGCCCAACTCCTGGGGAGAGCCATTCGCATCGGGAATCCGCGGGGAAGTACAATCGGGTTGGAGATCTTCCACCACACCATTGGCACTGGGGAATTGCGACAGGAAATCCTGGGAGACCTCCGCCCGGAACAGATAGTCGCACCTGAGCGTGGTGGTCTTCTCACCGCCGATGTCTTCCCCGAAACGGCCACCGGCCGGCGGACGGACGACGTCGCTGGTCTCCAGGCACCAACCGGTGAAAGACCAGCGCATCGTACCGTAGGGAACACAGGAGTCGTCGAACTGACGCTCACACCCCAGGCCGTCAGGAGGAGCATCCTCGGAGGTGTAGATCAGAGGCATGTTCAAGACGAGGTCTTCGACCATCCCTCGGGTGACCGCCGGACCCACGAAGAGGATGTTGCCCACCTTGGCCTGGTACACCTCCAACCAGTTGTACTTGGCGAATCCCGGTGAAGGCCGCAGCAGAGCATTGAACACCGTTGTCGCGTTGTTGCCGTTGGTGAACCAGATCACCGACTTGTATTCGTTCAACAGCCGGAAGTTCACCAGCAGACCCTGGGTGAAGCAATCGATGTAATCGACCGTAGGCTCGAAGTTGACCACCCGGCCCACCAGCATGCTCTGCCACATCTCACGCCACCGCGCGGAGATCGCAAGTTCCCAATCGGTATCACCGAGACCGAAGTCGTCGATGAACAGCAGGTCGTACTGCTTGGCGCGTGGCGTGATCTGGATGACCTCGAACTGGTAGGTGCCTCGGGTGATCGACCCGGAGTTGTCCCTCACCTGAACCACGAAGTTTGGACTGCCCTGCTGGAAGGTGCGGATGGGAGCCCGCAGGAAGTTCGCACCCTTCCCCCAGGACACCGCCCAACCGGGGTCTTCGTCATCGTTGACGTCCTGGATCTGCCAGCCGTAACGATAGGCCTCGATGATGCCCGCGTAGGCTTCGCCAGTGGCCTCCCAACTGAATTCCAGCGGCTGACCGGCCACGATCTCGAAGCCCTTGATGGCATTGGGGCCGGTGAAGAGCGCTGAACCCAGGAACTTCTCCGTCACGCGCAGAGCGGGGTACTTGCCCGGGGTGATCTTCACGTGCCGCAGATTCTTGCCCCATTGGAAGGTGGGAGTGACCGCACCGGCGACGTCCTTGGCCTGCACGGCAAAGAAGAACGATTCGCCAAAGTCCTTCACCGGGAAGGTCACCACCCGACCGCTATCCTCGGCTGCATCGTAGGGAATCCAGTCGCTCCAGTCCTCGTCGCGGAAATAGGGAACCGGATTCAACGCGTTGTATTGATCGGTGGTCAGACACGCTCCCGTCTCCAGCGGGGGCTTGCCCGGAACGTGCACGTCGGTCACGTTCACCAGGGCATAACGTACCGCTGCCGGGTTGGGCACCGTGTTGTCCGGATCGACACCTTCCCAGCCGAAGGTCAGGCCTCGGGCCGAAGAGATACACGAGTTGGTCACGCGGTAGGCCGGTTTGGTGATATTGATGGTCGGAGCGATCGTGGTCGCGGTGAAGGACACCGTGGCCGGCGACGGATCCACTCCGCCTTTCTCATCGATCGAGCGGACGAAGAAGGTATGGGTCTGCCAGTAGCGGAAGTCCTTCGGATCGGTCAGGTCGGGATTGTCCACGTCGTTCTGGAAGGAATCCAGGTCGGCCTTCACCTCGAAGACCGAATCGGTGGCCACCGTGGCATGCCACGGCAGACCGAGGGTGTCCTCGATGTCCACGATCCCGTCGGGACCGTTGTCGCTGATCCGCCACTCGTAGTGATCGACCCAACCGTCGGTATCCGAACCCTTCCAGAAGAACTCCACGGAGAAACTGGACTGCTCCAGGGCGGGAGGCCCGGCAGTGACCTCGGTGTCCGGAGGTTGGTTGGGGTCTCGCTCCCCCTCGAAGCCCGAGCAGGCGGAGATCAGCAAGACTCCACTCAAGACCAGGGCCAGGCGCATCCTGTTCTTCATTGCGTCCCCCCCTTCGTCGAGGAACAGACAGAGTGGGGAAATCCCGGCTGCAGGTGAGCAGGCATCTTCACGTCACATCTCATTTCTTCAGATCCTCGTCGGGGATGTAGCCCTCCGGCGGCCAGAACTGGGTGATCTGTCCCGTATCGTCTGGATCGAGTCCGAGATAGGCATGGAAGTCCGCTTCGACCTCCGCGGTGCGCCTCCCGAGAGCGCCCAGCTGGATCCGGCTCGCGTTCGCACCACAGCTCTCGCGCACTGTCAGGAAACAGTAGGCGAACTCTTCTCCCAGTTGGACCGTCTTGCCCGCGACCTTCATGTGGATGTGTCCGAGCTGGCGGGCAAGCAGCTTCGCCATGCCGGCATAGGGTTCCCACTGGTCGCGGTCGGGATCGTGCCAGATCCATTCGGGAACGAAGATCTCCACCCCATCGTCATCGACCGACATCTCCCAGACATCGGGCGTGCCCGGCGATGAATATTTCCCGAAGACATCGCGGCCTCCCCCTTCCTTGATCCGGTTCTTCGGGTCGTACTCGCCGAAGATGGTGTAGGTCCAGGACAGGATGGCGGCGTTGGGATCCCGCACATCGGGCTCGCCCTCAAAGAGCACCCGGTAACGAATGATTGTGCCGGGGATTCCGTTGTTGGGCTGAGGGGGCCAGCTCGGGTCCCGCTCGGCAGCAAAGACATACTTCGTCCCGTCCCAGTAGCGATGCAAACCCGACGCAGGCGGGATGTCTGAGTTGGAGGAGTAGGGCACCTCGTTTTCTGGCCACTCCCCATACTTATAAAAGCGGATGATGAGCGAATCGCCCTCACCAGGAGAGACCGAGCTGATGTGCGGCGGGAAACCACCTGTGAAATGGATCTCGGCCGGAGTGGTGTCCTCGGTGAGATGTTCATCCTGCGAACGGAAGCTCACCGTGTAGTCGAAGGGACCCACGTGGAAGCCCAGGGTATCGCCGTACTCGGCCGGACTGTACGAGGTCGACCAGTAGTTGACCCCACCCTGGTCGTTGACCGCGCGGGCGTCGGCGACACGAACCTGGTAGCGGACCTCGCTGTCGGGGTCGGCGTTGGAGAAGGGAACATCGCAACAGGGCAAACCTTGCAAGAGGGGATTGCCCCGGTTGCGCTCGAAGCGATCGACGCCGTACTGCTTGAACAGGACGTAGGCACCGTCGGGAACGGTGTCCCCGTCGCTGAAGCTGATCCAGTTCACACCGTCGACGCTGTAACGCGGCCACTCCCCATTCACGATGAGTTCGGTCTCCGGCGGATAGTTCACCGCATAGCGAAGTTCTCCGTCCTGGGTGCCGTTCTGCACCAGGGCTTCGTCCAGGGCGAGAACCTGGATCTTGTGCTTGCCCGCCTCCCAACGGCGCAACTCCGGACAATCTCTCCAGCCGGAGACACATTCGGGAGGCAGGTTGTTCGGATCGAGATCGTCGGGGTTGATGCGGTTCTCAAAGTCGAAACAGGTGTCCTCCAGCGTCCAGTCGGGCACTTCCTGACCGGTCTCCTCGTCGATCTTCGTGGGAACGAGATCGGACGAGGGCGACTCGGAGACGTTGTAACGGTAACCGACGACTGCCCCGTTGGGAGACGATGCCTCCCAGCAGATCCGGAAGCGGTTGAGAAAACCGATGAAGGGCACATCGGTGTCCTCCGGTGAAATCGTGGCCGGATCGGGAGCCCAGGGCCAGATCACGTCGCCTTGGAGCTTGGGGCCGTCGGCCACGGTCCCCACCCAGCGGTCGACCTCCGTCCCATCGTCGTTGAAGGTGGTGACATGGAAGCGGATCACCGGGTTGCCCAGACTGTTGTTGAAGAAGTGCAGACGCGCTGGCGTCGGATCGATGGCTCCCCGGTCGTCGATGGCGACGATGTGGAAGGTGATGTCCTTGGAGGTGTTCGACAGGCGATCGATGGTGAAGACGAAGACCGAGTCGGTCTTCTCCGTGTATCCGACAGTGCGCCAGTCGGTCGGTGTCAGGGTGAGGATGTCGTCGGCCGGATCGAAGCGCGCATCCTCCTCGTCCACGTCGGGGTTCGACGGATCGTTCACCGTCGAGTCGGTGATGGCGAAGATGAACTGGACCACCGCCCCGTCGACATCGTTCCCGTACCAGTACATGTGACGGTTGAAGACCGTACCGGTCGTCTCGGCCGGGGCACCGGTCACGAAGGTGTCCGGCGGGTTGTTCACGATCACCGGTTCGGGATTGAAGGCCCGGCAACCGTAGAGAACCACCAACAGGAGCAAGGCCAGGGCGGCGACGGAGAATTTCGACTCGTTTCGGCGTGCCATGTACAAACCCCGAGCCCCGTGGTCCAGATCCGCGGCCACGGGTACAAGATGGGAAGATTCGATTCTGCGGCTCTCGGTGGGGTCGAGATGCGGCGATCCAGCGAGATTCGGACAAGCCGCTGGAAATATAGGGGTTTGCCCTCGCGGCTGTCAACACCTGCCTGGGAAGGCCCGATTATACCCAACCCCTTTGTTTACAAGGAGTTGGCGCAGATCCAGGGGATGTCCCACCGAGGCCGGTCCGAAGCCCTCAGGCCGGGGCCAGACGGCTCAGATCGGCGAACCGGGCGAAAAGATAGTGCAGCGACTCCAGCCAGTCCAGGCGGCGGCGACGCAGGGCCTCATCGGGCGCGTTGACCAGCACCTCGGTGAAGTAGCGGTCGATGGGCACGCCCAGCTCGGACAGGGCCTCGTAGGCCTGGGCATAGGCCCCTTCCTCCAGTGCCGTCCGCAGACGGGGCAGGAGCGCGTGGGTGGCCTCCACCAGCTCCTTCTCCTCCTTCTGGGCCTGTTCCTCGGGCCGATGCCGCAGGAGATCCTGCTCGTCCCAGCGCCGGCGGGCCTCCTCCTGGAGCCGCCGCGCGCGCTCGTGGGGAGGCAGGGACTCCTCGGGAAGACGCTCGGCCTTCACCAGGATGTTGCGGCAGCGGCGCGCGCCTTCCACCAGCATGGAGAAGGTCTCCCCTCCGCGCAGGGCAGCCAGATCGCGCGCGGCCCGCGTGTTCTCCAGCGGGTCGAGCGGGAAGACCGACAGCACCGCCCGCACGATCTCCACCGGCAGATCCGAGAGGAACGATTCGAGCCTTCCCCAGAACAGATCGGCCACCACATCGGCCGCCCCCCCACTCTCCTCCCCGGGCTGGGGATGCCCCTCCAGGGCCCGCTCGATCCACGCCTCCAGGGGAAGGTTCCAACCCCGTTCGACCAGGATCCTCACCACCGCCAGCGCCTGACGGCGCAGCGCGTAGGGGTCCTGACCGCCGGTGGGGGCGAAACCGGCCAGCACGCAACCGCAGATGGTGTCCAGGCGGTCGGCCAGCCCGACCAGGGCTCCCAGATCCCCCTGGGGCAGGCTGTCCCGGGCCGAACGCGGACGGAGGTGCTCGGCGATGGCCTCGGCCACCTCCGGATCCTCGCCGGCCTCCAGGGCGTAGTAGGCGCCCATGATGCCCTGCAGCTCGGTGAATTCCTTGCCGTCCTTGATCATCTCCGTGGCCAGGTCGCTCTTGCACAGCAATCCGGCCCGCCGCACCTTCTCCCGATCGAGCCCCGGGGCCAGGAGCTCGGCCAGATCGGCGGCCAGCTCGGCCACCCGGCGTGACTTGTCGCCCACCGAACCGAAGCCCTCCAGCCAGACCACGCTGTCCAGGCGCCTCAGTTTCTCCTCGCTGTCGGCCGAGCGGTCCTCGTTCCAGTAGAACAGGGCGTCGTCCAGGCGCGCGCGCAGGACGCGCTCGTTCCCCACCCGGACGTTGTCGGCCCCCTCGTCGCCTCCGTCGCGGAAGGTGATGAAGCGAGGCAACAGGCGCCCCTTCCCGTCATCGACGCTGAAGTAGCGTTGGTGGGCCCGCATCGCGGTGACGATGACCTCGCGGGGAAGGATGTCGATGATCTCCTCGGCGTAGCCGCCCAGGATGCCGCGGGGATGCTCCGCCAGGTACACCAGCTCGTCGAGCAGGCCGGGATCCTCATGGAGGACGCCGCCGGCCGAGGCCGCCAGCTCCCGCGCCTGCTCCTCGATGATGCGGCGCCGACGCTCGGGGTGCACGATCACCCCGGCCGCCTCGAGGCTCTCCTCGTAGGCGACGGCCGACGGAATCTCCACCTCACCGCCGGAGAGGGTGCGGTGCCCCCGGCTGACGCGGCCGGCTCGAAGGTGCACCAGCTGCATGGGGACCACATCCTCGCCCAGCAGGCACACCAGCCAGCGGATGGGGCGGGCATAGCTGAGATCCTCGCCGGGGATCCATCGCATGGTCTTGGGGAAGGAGAGATCCACCCAGTCGGTGAGCACGCCCTCGCTGAGCAGCAGCTCGGCCGTCTCCTCGCCTCCGGTCTCCACTTCCAGACCCAGGCGTTCCCCCTTCTCGCCGGGGAGACGCTTCAGCTCGTCCACCGTCACTCCCAGGCTGCGGGCGAAGCCCTCGGCGGCCCGGGTGGGCCGGCCCTCCCCGTCGAAGGCGGACTGCACCGAGGGACCCAGGCGAAGCTGCCGCCGCAGGGCGGTCCGCCGTGCCACCTTCGGCACCCGCACGGCGATGCGCCGGGGGGTGGCGAAGGTCTCGACTCCTTCGGCGTCGAACTCGATGCCGTGGCCGGTGAGGAAGGCGGTGACCTTGTCCCTCAGACGGGCTCGCGCCGCTTCCAGGTAGCCGGCGGGGATCTCCTCGCTGCCGATCTCCAGGAGGAAGTCAACCCTGTCCATGACCGCCTCCTTCTCCCTTCAGCAGGGGAAATCCCATTTCCTCGCGCTTGCGGACGTAGGCCTGGGCGGCCATGCGCGCCAGCCGACGGACCCGCCCGATGTATCCAGTGCGCTCGGTGACGCTGATGGCGCCGCGCGCCTCCAGGACATTGAAATAGTGACTGCACTTGATGAGCGCGTCGTAGCCGGGATGGACCAGGCCCATCTCCAACAACGCCTCGGCTTCCTTCTCCCTCTCGTCGAACCAGCGGAAATAGAGGGAAGGGTCCGCCTTCTGGAAGTTGAACTCGCTGTACTCGCGTTCGAACTGACCGTTGATCTCCCCCCAGCTCAACCCCGCGCCCCAGTCGAGATCCATCACATGGTCGCAGCGCTGCAGGTACATGGCCAGGCGGAGCAGACCGTAGGTGAGTTCGCAGCTCACCGGCTCGAGCTCGATGCCGCCGCACTGCTGGAAGTAGGTGAACTGGGTCACCTCCATGCCGTCCAGCCACACCTCCCAACCCAGACCGGAGGCACCCAGGGTCGGACTCTCCCAGTCGTCCTCGACGAAGCGGATGTCGTGCCGGGTGGGATCCAATCCGATGGCCCGGAGACTCTCCAGATAGAGTTCCTGGACGTTCTCCGGCGCGGGTTTCAGCAACACCTGGTACTGGAGGAACTGATGGACGCGGTTGGGATTCTCCCCGTAGCGTCCGTCCTTGGGACGCTTGGAGGGCTCCACGTAGGCCACCTTCCAGGGTTCCGGGCCCAGGGCACGCAGGAAGGTGTTGGGATTGAAGGTCCCCGCTCCCACCTCGGAGTTGTAGGGCTGGGCGATGACGCAACCGTGCTCGATCCAGAATCCCTGGAGGCGATGGATCATCTCCTGATAGCTCGTCAACGCTTCTCTCCTTCCCCCTCGTCCGGCTTCTTCAACCAGAACAGCGAGGCAGGGATCCGGTAGCGGGGCAGATGGTGCATCATGTGCAGGTGGAGCAGGGTTCCGATCTTCCGTTTCTGCTGATCCTCCAGGGCGGGCGCCGCCTCCGGCCGGTCCAGGAACCCCGACAGCAGACGCCACAGCCCCAGATCCTGCTCGGCGACCCACACGCCGTTGCCCCCCGCGCAGGCGCGGCAACAGAGATCGCCCTCGGCGGGCCGGAAGAAGGCCGCTTCCCCCTCCTCGAGCCGGCGCCCGCACTCACCACAACGCCAAAGGTCGGTGGAAAGACCCAGCTCATCGAGGAGGGCCGTCTCCAGGGCGAAAAAGAGGGCCGGCATGCCCTCCGGACCCTCGTCGTGCCAATGGTCGAGAAACCGGCGGTACATCCCGGCCACGGCTTCCACCGGTTCGCGCTCGGGGAGAAGGCGATCGGCCAGCTCCATCGCCGCCAGCAGGTAACTCAGCTTATCGAGGCTGCCCCCTCCCGTCAAGGCGGCGCGGAGGAGACCGGCCTCAGCCAAGGTCCACAGTTCGCGGTCGGGGTGAGCGTAGAACACTGCCTCCACTTCGTTGCCCGGTTCGAGGAGTCCGGCCCAACGTCCCCGAGCCTGCCGCACTCCCCGGGCCACCAGCTTCACCCTCCCGTGGCGCTGTGCCAGGCAACTGACGATACGCGAGGTCTCACCCAGCTTGATGCTGCGCAGGACGATCACCTCGTCCTGAATGGGTGCGCCCTTCATGGCGGCCTCCCCGCTGATCTCTCAGATGAAACCGAGGAATTTGTGGGCCAGGCCGAGATACACCAGCAGGCCCAGGACGTCGTTGCTGGTGGTGATGAACGGACCGGTGGCCAGGGCGGGGTCGATCTTGAGTGCGTGGAGGATCAACGGGACGATCGTGCCGACGGTGGTGGCGACCAGCACCACACAGGCCAGGGACAGACCGATCACCATCCCCACTTTCGGATCCTGATGGGTCAACACGAGGATGATGGCCACGAGCGAACCCAGCAGGAAGCCGTTGAGGATGCCCACTCCGATCTCCCGGAGGATGTGGCGGCGGGCCCGGAAGCGGTCGAAGCGTCCCATGGCCAGAGCGCGGATGAGGTTGGCCGAGGTCTGCACTCCCGAGTTGCCCCCGGTGGCCATGACCAGGGGAATGAAGAAGGCCAGGATGACCCTCTCACGCAGGTTCTCCTGGTAGCCGGAGATGACCAGGGCCGAGATCATCTCCCCACCGAGGCCCAACAGCAGCCACGGCAGGCGGGCGCGGGAGATGAGTTTGACCGAGGTCTCGCCGATCTCCTCCTCGCTCGAACCGGCGAAGCGGGCCATGTCCTCGGCCGCCTCGTCGGTCATCACGTCGATGACGTCGTCGACGGTGATGCGGCCGATCAGGCGATGGTTCGCATCGACGACGGCCAGGGACAGCAGGTCCTGTTTGCGGAAGAGCTGGGCGACTTCCTCCTGGTCCATCATCACCTCGACGGCCAGGGGATCGGGGGTCATCACCTCCTCCGCCCGGGCCAGCGGATCGGCCAACAGGAGTTTCAGCAGCGGGATCTGCCCCACCAGACGGTCCTGCTCATCGACGACGAAGGCGAAGTGATGCGAGACGAGGTCCTCTTCGTCCATCTTCCTCAGGGCGGCCACCACCGAACCGATGGTCTGGTCGCGGCGGACGGAGAGGAACTCCTTGGCCATGACCCCGCCGGCCGAGTCCTCCGGGTAGCGCAGCAGCTCGGACAGCTCGAGCGCATCCTGGTGGTCGACCTGATCGAGGAGATCGACCACCCGCTCGGCCTGGTCGTCCTCCATCTGGGCGACGACGTCGGCGGCGTCATCACTGTCGAGCTCGTCGAGCATGTCCACGATCTCCTTGTCCTCGAGCAGGTCGAGGAGATCGGGCAGGCTGCGTTCGTCGAGTTCGCTGAGGATGGAGGCGGCGGTGTCGGCGGAGAGATGCCTCAGGACCGCAACCTTCTGTTCGTGATTGAAGCTGCGCAGGACATCGGCCGCGTCGGCCGGTGTCACCTCGGCCAGGAGCCGGGCCGCGCCCTGGGGATCGTCCTCTTCGATGTGCTGGACGATCTGCTCGAAGAGGGATTTGAGATCTTCGATCATGGCATCAGGTGGCTGGGGTTCAGACGCCGCCGGAGGAGGCCGGCCCGGAGGATGGGATCGGGATCTTCTCACCGATCACTTCGCGGGTGGCTTCGGACACCACGGCACCGCCGGAGATCACGATCTTCAGACCCTCTTCGATGGAGATGTCAAGCTGGATAGCATCTTCGGCGGGAATCATCAAGAAATAGCCGCTGGTGGGGTTGGGCGTCGTGGGCAGGAAGACGTGGTACAGGGCAGCCCCCGACTCCAGGACGACCTCGTTGGTGACGAAACCCAGGCTCCATGAACGCCGGCGGGGATACTCGAAGACCACCACCTTGCGGAAGGCGTGATGGTGGCCGGCGAAGAGGACGGTGGTCAGCTCCTTGGTCGCCGAATAGATGCCCTTCAGCAGGGGAATGCGCGCCATCAGGCGGTCGAAGGCGCTCAGCACGGCGTTGCCGAAGATGCTGTTCGCCAGGGTGCCGACCACCGAGATCCCCACCAGCACCGCCACCACGCCCAGGGCGGTCCCCCCCGCCGGAGGAATGTGATCCTTCAGCCAGGGCGTGCGGCTGATCCACGGCCCCAGCCATCCGTCGACCGTCCGGACGATGAACCACAGCACCCAGGCGGTGACCCCGACCGGGATGACCACCACCAGTCCGGTGAAGAAGGCACGGCGGAAACGATGGAACGGATTCTTCATTGTTCGCTGGCCTCGCCCTCGCCTCGGCGCGCTCCCTCGCCCCGGCTCAGGGCCTTCTCGCTGCGCAGGGTCACCTGGAGCATCCGCTGGCGTTCGACCCGGTCGATGGTGAAGACCAGGCCCTCGTGCTCGACGGTATCCCCCCGACTGGGAATCCGTCCCAGTTTGGCGTAGAGGAAGCCGCCGAGGGTGTCGCTGTCGTCGGTGGGAAGGGTCAGTCCCAGCTCCTCGTTCAGGTCGTCCAGATCGATCCGTGGATCGAGGACCGCCCGGTGCTCGTCCACCAACCGGATCTTCTCCTGCTCCCGGTCGAACTCGTCGCGGATCTCACCGACGATCTCCTCGAGGATGTCCTCCATGGTGACGATGCCGGCGGTGCCTCCGTACTCATCGACCACCACGGCCAGATGGACGCGCTGGACGCGGAACTCCTGTAAGGCCTCGTCGACGCTCTTGCTCTCGGGCAGGAAGTGGACCGGCCGAAGCAACTGGCGGACGGTGGGGGTCTGGTGGCGGACCCGCGCCACCAGGAGATCCTTGGTGTGGAGGATCCCCAGGATGGTGTCCTGGTTCTCCTGCCACACCGGCAGCCGCGTGTAGGGCTGACTGGCGGCGAAGACCTCCGCCTCCTCCAGGGTGGTCTCCACATCGAGGCCCTTGATGTCCACCCGAGGCACCATGATCTCCCGGATCTCGGTATCCCTCAGATCGAAGATGGAACGGACCAGGTCGCGCTCCTCCTCCTCCATCTCCACCTCGGCCTCGTCGTCCACCAGGATGGCGCGCAGTTCACCGCCGCTGAGCGGCGGTGAGATCTCCATGGCCCCCAATTCCGGAGCGATGCGTTCGACCAGCGACCAGATCAGGCGGGTGAAGGGGTTGAGCAGGAAATGGAAGAGCCAGGCCAAGGGAAGGCTGGCCCGGGCGAAGGCCAGAGGACGCGACAGCGCCACCGCCTTCAGCAGCAGGCTGCCGACGATCAACACGATGAAGAACAGCGCCCACACCAGGATTGACACGAGGGTCGAGAGGCCCAGGATCGTGAGCAGTGCGGGGAGCAGACCCGCCGCGACAGCGGCGATCACCAGATACGAGGTGGACAACGCCAGCATGAACAGCTTCTGGCTCGCCAACAGACGGGTCACGCCGCGGGGAAGGTCGCCGTCGTCGATCAGGCCGTGCTCGCGCATCCGCGACAGGTTGACGAAGGCGCTGATCATCCCCGCGATGAGGAAACACAGCAAGAGACCGGAGGCCACGAGCAGGGCCTCGGGTTGGATGGCCTCGGCGATCGATGGCCCGGTGTTCACCGCGAACCACCCGACCCCGCTTCAGAGCCGTCGCCGAAGGCACCGTCCAGGATCATCTCCATGTTCTTCTCCATCTCCATCGCTTCATCCCGGTGAGCGTGATCGAAGCCCAGGGTGTGCAGCATACCGTGAACCACCAGAAAGACGAACTCCTCGTCGTCGTCATGATCGAGCCGTACGTCCCGGCGCTGCATGGTCTCCACGCTGATCAACACCTCTCCCACCAGCACCGGCGCGGCATCGTCGTCCACCGGAGGGTCTCCGCTGAACTCCCGGGCCGGCAACCTTCCGTGGAGCAACTCGTCGCGCCGTTCCTCGTGGCCCTCCAGATAGGAGAACGACAAGACGTCGGTGGGACGGTCCTTGCCCCGGTAGCGGCGGTTGAGATCGTGGATCCTCCCATCTCCGGTGAGTACCACTTCCAGGACGCCGTCGGACGGGCCCCAGGCCTCCACGAGCCTTCGCGCCCGCTCGACCGCCTCAGGACTGGGACGCCACCGAATCGGAGCCGCGTCGACGCTGAGTTCGAGTTTCAAGACTCTCCTTTTCCTTCTTGTCCTCGTGTTCCTTCTGACCGGGGTACGCCACCCGCTGGTGGTGGATGCCCACCAGGATGGGGATGAATGCCTCACGGATCGCGGCCAGATCGCGCATGGTCAGCCCGCAATCGTCGAGTTCGCCCTCTTCCATCTTGTGCTCGATGACGCTGCGCACCATCTCGCGGATGCGGCTGGGCGTGGGCCGTCTCAGCGAACGGGTACCCGCTTCGACCCCGTCGGCCAGCATGACGATGGCCGTCTCCTTCGAGCGGGGTTTGGGGCCGGGGTAGCGGAAGTCGTCGACCTTCACCACGGCGCCCTGATCGGCCTCGAGGGCCTTGTGGTAGAAGTACCGCATGACGCCGGTGCCGTGGTGTTCGGGGATGAAGTCGATGACGTCCTTGGGCAGACCCCACTGCCGCCCCAGTTCGATTCCGTCCTTCACGTGGGCGGCGATGACCAGGGCGCTCATGTGCGGCGTGAGCTCGTCATGGACGTTGGATCCGCCCCCCTGGTTCTCCACGTAGTAGCGGGGCTTGAGCAGCTTTCCGATGTCGTGGTAGTTGGCGCCCACGCGGGTCTTCAGGCTGTTGGCCCCGATGGCGCGGGCCGCCGCCTCGGCCAGGGTTCCCACCACCTGGCTGTGGTGGAAGGTTCCCGGCGCTTCCAGGGCCATTCTCTGCAGAAGGGGATGATTCAGATCGCTCAGCTCCAGCAGCGTCAGATCGGTGGTGATCTCGAAGATGCTCTCGAAGACCGGCAGGACGAAGAGGGTCAGGGCGGTACTGGCCACCCCACTGCCCACTCCCAGCAGGACGGGATGGAGCCAGGCGGAGAAGTCGGCCGCTTGACCGAGGTGAAGGGCCCCCACCGAGACCGCGTAGGCTCCGGACACCGCGGCGGCGGCCTTGTAGAACTGGTTGCGATTGCGCACCCGGCGCACACTGACCATCGCAGCGACACCGGCGATGGTCCACACCACGATCATCGTGGCCGAGATCGAGGGCAACACGGCGATCAACAGGATGCCCGTTCCGGTGATCCTCGCCGCCGCACCCTCTCCGAGCAGGATGGTCGACAACATGGCCAACAATACGAAGGGAGCGGCCACCGGACCCAGGACATCGTGACTCAGCGCGAACCACACCAGCACGAGATGGATCGCCAGCAGGACCGACAACAGCAGATAACGCCGGGTGTCGCTGAGATTCACCCGGTAGCGTCCGCTCAGGGTGAGGCACAGGCCACCCAGCAGGAAGAGCACCAGGACCAGTCTTCCCGCCCGCAGACGAAAGGCGATGCCGCGATCGGAGGCCAGGGCCCTCTCCCGGCGGGCGTCCTCCAGGGCCGACAACACCTCCAGGTCCTCCCGGGTGACCCTCACCCCGCTGTCGAGGATGCGCTCGTTGCGCGCGTACTCGCGATCGGTGGAGACCGCGGCCACCGCGGCGTTCCGCCGCTCCTCGGTGCGGGTGTCGTCGTAGGAGAGATTGGGAGTCAACAGGTAGGAGAGGATGTCCGCCACCGCGGCCCGATCGGCGGCCCGGTGGAAGATGCCCACCGCCTCCTTCTTCACCGCCTCGTTCAGACGATAGCCCAGCACGAGATCATCGACCTCGACGATCGTGTCCTGGGAGGTGCGGGGGTCGAAGACATGGATGAGGCTGTAGTTGCCCCGCGGTGTGGTGTCGACGATGCCGCGGTCGAGCAGACGGTGCGCCAGGGTGCGGATCTTCTCGGCGACCCGTTCGCGGTCACGCCGGTCCAGGAACCACTGCAGGTGCTCCCGCTCGATGCCGTGGAACTCCCGCTGGAGGAGTTCGACCCGGCGGGAAGGACCCAGGCTGTCCTGGGCTGCCAACTCGGCCGCACGCTGCAGGAAGCGCTCGACGTCCTCCTCCGAGCGCCTCTGGGCCGCCTCCTCCTTCAGATAGACGGGCTCCACCCGGCGCGAGGCCTCCAGCCGGGCCGCCTCGAGTTCCCGCCGCGCCCGCGGGGCGCGGAAGGGAAAGGGCGCACGGATCTCGTGTTCGGTGATGTCCCCCACTTCCAGTTGCAGGGTGGGACTGGTGTGGATGGGAGGGAAGAGGACCAGATGCAGAGCGGTCAGTGCCAGCATCGGCAGAGCGCCGAGGGCGATGGTGCGCAGCGACCATTCCTTCGGCCACCAGCGGTTGCGCGGCGCTTCACTGTCGGCTCGCCGGGATCGGCGCAGCACCTGGCGCCAGGAATTCATGACTCCGCCTTCGGCCCGGAATCGCCGGAGTGGTCCTCACGGCCGTTGCGGCGATCCTCGAACGCGGCCACGATCCGCCGCACCAGGGGATGGCGGACGACGTCGCGCTCGCCGAGATCGACGAAGCTCACCCCGTTGACTCCCTGCAGGATGGCGCGCACCTGGACAAGTCCACTCGAGGTGGGTTCGGCCAGATCGATCTGGGTGACATCGCCGGTGACGATGGCCCGGGTGCCTTCACCGATGCGGGTCAGGAACATCTTCATCTGGCCGAGGGTGGTGTTCTGGGCTTCGTCGAGGATGACGAAGGCCCGGTTGAGGGTTCTTCCACGCATGTAGGCCAGGGGAGCCACCTCGATGGTTCCGTTCGCCAGGTACTTCGCCACCCGGGAGGTTCCCAGGCACTCACTGAGCGCATCGTAGAGCGGGCGCAGATAGGGGTCCACCTTCTCCTGAAGGTCACCGGGCAGGAAACCGAGTTGCTCGCCGGCCTCCACCGCCGGACGCACCAGGAAGATCCGCTCGACCTCGTGGTCCAGCAGCGCGCGCAGGGCGACCACCACGGCCAGATAGGTCTTGCCGGTGCCGGCCGGTCCCACCGCGAAGACCACGTCGTGCTCGGCTACCGCCTCCAGATAGCGCGCCTGCCCCAGGGTGCGGGGATGGACGGTCAGCCGCCGCCCCCCGTTGAGCCGCAGCCCCTTGGCCACAAGCTCGTCCTCCCAGGAGGCCTCCCCGTCCAGGATGCGGTCGAGGCTCTCCGGATCGACCCGCCGGCCCTGCTGGACCCACTCGAGCACCCGGCGCATCGACTTCTCCATGGCCTCCACCTGCCGGGCCTCTCCCTGCAGGATGAGCCGGTCACCGCGCACGACCAGGGTGCCGTCGAAACGCTCTTCGAGGTGGCGGAGGTTGGCATCGTGACGCCCCAGGAACTGGAGCAGATCCAGGCCTTCCAGAGAGATGGTGGTTCGCTTTTCGTTCATCGAGGCCAAGCGCCGGGGTCGGAGGAGCCAGGTGCATGCCCGCAAAGGAGTTGCGGGCGGCCAAGGGCTCCCAACCAGAAATCTATCCCACCGCCCGGAGCGCTGCAAGACACCAGAGAGCAGGCGGCATGCCGAAGCCGGGCGAAGAAAACGCGAAACGCCCCCGGCCTGGGCCGGGGGCGCATACGCCCCGAAAAGGGGAAGAATCGAGCCTCAGTCGCGGGGAATGCGCAGTTCCCAGCCAGGCCAGATGATGTCCGGATCGCTGATCTGATCCTTGTTCGCCTCGTAGAGCTTCGTCCACTGGGCCGGATCGTCGTAGACCTCCCAGTACCAGGCGATCTTGCCCAGGTACTCGTCCTCCTGGACCACCCAGGTGGTGGGCCAGTCACGCGGGATGGTCAATTCCCAACCGGGGTAGATCAGGTTCGGATCCTCGATCTTGTCCTTGTTCGCGCGGTAGATCCGGGGCCACTTGAGGGGATCGGCATAGATCTCCTCCAGGGCGGAGATCCCGTAGAGGAACTCGCCCTCCTTGACCGTCCAGACCTTGGGAAGGCCCTCGTAGTAGTCGATCTCGCTCTGCACCGCGTCGACATCGGCCTTCTTCGAGTTGTAGTCGCTCTCGAGCTTCTTCACCTCGGCCTGGACCGCGGCCACCTGGGTCTGCGTCTGGTCGGCCTGGGTCTTGGCGTCACTGGCCGACTCGCTCACCGTCTGCAGTTCCTGGTCCAGGGAGGCGCAGTACGACTGGTACTGGTCCTTGTCGAGCTTCTGCACCTCTTCAGGGGTGTAGTACTCCCCCGCGCTGACATCCACCTGCCGGTCGACGCCGCCGGAGCAGCCGAGAAGGGAGAAGAGGCCAACCGCCACCAGAGCAAAGCCCGCGCGGTGGATCATCTTGGTACTCATCGTGATCGATCCTTTCCGGCGCGGGGCCTAGCGGCCGCTGCCCTTCTTGAGGGTGTACAACTGTTCGTCGAGTTCTCCCTTGTCGGGAAGTTCGGCGAGCTTCTTCTCTAGATCCGCCTTCTGGCTCTCGGCCGCCTGCAGCTGGGCCTTGGCGGAGTCCAACTGTCCTTGTGCCGTTTGCAGTTCCGCACGGGCGTCTTCGATCTGGGCCGGATCCGTGGCGCAGGGTTCGTTCTTGGAACAGCCCGTGGCAAAGATTGCCAGACCGATCGTGCAAACGGTGACGAGCCTGATCATGTTCTTCAAGCCCGCTGCACCTCCTCTCGCGCCACCAATCAACCGTGGAGGCGCCAACGTTGGGTCCCGCCAACAGCGCACAGAAGCGCCTCGGCGTGGAACATGTTTCGTTCATACCAGGGCAACATAACCCGAGCCCTGGTACTGTCAAGCACTATCAATGCCGTTTTTCTCGCCTTCCGCCTCCGAATCGACGATTTCCAGCCCCAATTCGGCCAGCTGGGCCGGTGACACCGGAGAGGGTGCTCCGTCCAGCGGATTGGTGGCACGAGCGGTCTTGGGGAAGGCGATCACCTCGCGGATGCTGCGGCCGCCCACCAGCATGGTGACGATGCGATCCAGACCCAGGGCGATCCCGCCGTGGGGAGGCGCTCCGTATTGAAGCGCCCGCAGGAACCAGCCGAACTTGCGCTCGGCCTCCTCCCGGGAGATCCCGCAGATCGCGAAGACCCGCTCCTGGATGTCCCGCCGGTGGATACGGATGCTGCCGCTGCCCAGCTCCATCCCATTGCACACGAGGTCGTAGAGCTGGGCGTAGACCCCGCCGGGATCGCTCTCCATGGAATCGAGGTGCTCCTCACACGGCATGGTGAACATGTGGTGCATGGAGGTCCACTGCCCGGTCTCCTCGTCCTTCTCGAAGAGCGGGAAACGATGCACCCAGCAGAACTCGAAGCCATCGCCTCCGCGCAGTCCCAGACGCTCGGCCAGTTCCAGGCGGACCTGACCGAGGGCCACGTTGGCGACCTTCCGCGGAGCCGCCACCATCAGCACCAGATCGCCCGGGCGTGCTCCGGCCGCCTCGGCCAGCTCGCGAAGCTGCTTCTCTTCGAAGAAGCGGATGAAGGAGCCGGCGAAGCCGTCCTCGTTCCACTTCATCCACGCCAGACCCTTGGCCCCGTGTTTGCGGGCGACCTCCTCGATGGCGGAGATCTCCTTGCGCGAGAGAGAGGCCAGTCCCTCTCCGACCACCGCCTTCACCACGCCCCCGTCGGCCACCACATTGGAGAACACCTGGAACCGGCCGGCCGCGGCCTGCTCGCTCACGTCGACCAGCTCCATCGCGAAGCGCAGGTCGGGTTTGTCCGACCCATAGGCCTCCATGGCGTCGTCGTAGCTGATGCGCGGGAAGGGCGTGGGGATCTCCCGGCCCAGGGTGCGGGCGACGATCTCGACCATCATCCCTTCGACCAGTTCGAAGACCGCTTCCTGGTCGATGAAGCTCATCTCCAGATCGATCTGGGTGTGCTCGGGCTGGCGGTCGGCCCTCAGATCCTCGTCCCTCAGACAGCGCGCCAGTTGATAGTAGCGATCGACCCCGGCGATCATCAGGGTCTGCTTGTAGAGCTGGGGGCTCTGGGGAAGGGCGTAGAACTTTCCCTTGTGGACGCGACTGGGCACGACGTAGTCCCGCGCGCCCTCCGGGGTGGTCTGGATGAGCAGCGGGGTCTCCACCTCGAGGAAGCCGTGCTCGGCCAGGTACTCGCGGGTGGCGCGGGCCGCCTCGTGCCGCAGGCGCAGGTTGCGCTGCATGTGCGGCAGGCGCAGGTGCAGGTAGCGATACTTGAGCAGGAGCTCCTCGCCGGCGCCCTCCACCTGCTCGGGTTGGAAGGGCAACACCTCACTGCGATTGAGGATCTCCAGGCCATCGGCGGCCAGCTCGATGCCGCCGGTGGGCATGTCCGGGTTGACCATGTCGGCCGGCCGCGGTTGCACCACGCCGGTGACGGCGACGACGTCCTCCTGGCGCAGCGACTGTGCGAGATGTCGCATCTGCTCGTCCCCACCGGAGAAGACCACCTGGGTCACTCCGTAGCGATCGCGCAGGTCGACGAACACGAGGCCCCCGTGATCGCGCCGGGAGGAAACCCACCCGTTCAGCACGACCTTCTCATCCACCTGGGCCGGGCTCAGTTCGCCGCAGGTGTGCGTGCGCTGCATCCCCTTCATGAATCTCCTCCTGCCGGCGAGCGGCCGCTTGGATCCTCCGTTCCCACTCCACCGTGGAAACGATCGGTCAGAACATAGTACACGATTGCCACGGCGCCTCCGATGCCGCCTCCGGTGATGTCGGCGGCCCAGTCGGACCACGATGAGATCCGCTCGGGGATCAGGCGCTGGTAGTTCTCATCGACCGCCCCCATGAGCGCCGCCAGGAGCACGCTCGACAGCCATGCCCGGCCTCGGCTCTTCCCCTCCGCCCGAAAGAGGCGGTAGGCCAGGAAGCCCAGGATGGCGTACTCGAATCCGTGGGAAAAGGAATCGGCCACCGAGAAGCCCACCATCTGCAGGGTGGGACCGGGAATGGAGGAGACAGCCAGGATCACCCCCATCCACACCAGCAGGGGCAGACGGAACGCCAGACGCGAGGGAGCAGGGGAATCGCCCGGACTCATCGCGATCCCGAGGGCGGCAACAGGCTGGGGAAGATCCGGTCGGGCACGAAGCCCTCGATGCCCAGGATCGCCAGCCCGTTCAGCGCCGCCGCCGCGGGCAGGTGCTTGCGATCGAAGCCGAAGGTGGAGAGGTTGAGCGCCGCCGTCCGCACCTTGCCCCGCGCCCCGCTGCCCAGGGCGGTCGAAGCGGCCAGGACCAGACCGTTGCCCGCCGGCCCGGCGGGCCCGAAGACGAAGCGCTCGGGATCGACCCATCCCGCCCGGACCGCCCGCCGCAGATCACTCTCGCGCACCACCGCCACGTCGAAGGCGCCGTACACGAGCGCGGCCAGCACGGGGGTGTGGTCGTAGATGTCCACCCCCGCCTCCACCCGGGAGAATCCGCCTTCCAACGGGTGGCCCCGCTCCTGGAGATACGCCACCGCCCCTTGGCCCCCGGCCCAGGTCCACCGGTCGCCCAGGATCAACCTCGGCGCGGGCAGCTCGGCCCAGTCCTGGCTCTTGGGATACACCACGTACGGCCGATCGTGTGCCGCACCCATCCCCTCACCCTTCACCCACGCCAGCACCTCCCATCCCGACGGCATCAGCTCCGCCGGCACGAGCACGACGTGCGCACCCCCGAAGCCGTCCTGGAGTTCCGGTGCACGGACCACCACCGGCTTGACCGTCCGCCGGATCTCCTCGCTCAGGTACGAGCAGAACGAGTTCACCCCGCTGAGGGTCCGCGCCGTGCCCGGGCCCTCGAGCACCGCCAGGCGCAGGGTCCCCGGCATCTGCGGTCCCTGCAGGGGCAGGAAGGTGCTCAACGCCGCGGCCACCACCAGAGCGAAGATGATCCAGGTGCCGGCCTCCCCGAGACCCTTCATCTCTTCTTCCCCCCTGCGCCCTTTCCCTCGCCACCGATGATGACCTGGAAGGTGGGCGGATCCACCTGGGTGGAGAGCACGGTGTCCGGGACCAGCACCTCCGGTTCCACCTGCTGGACACCGGTGGCATCACGGCTCAGGTGCAGCACCACCGAGATGTCCTGCGGCCGCAGGGCGTTCACCACCCGGGCCGGGCCGGTGAGGCGTACCTGGGCCAGCTCCGGCTGCACCACGATACGGGTGGTGTCGACGAAATCGCTCAATACCGACAGGGGCACGTTGGCGAAGCTGCGTTCGATGATCTCGTCGATGCTCAAGGAGACATCCACCTCGCGGGGCAACAACCTCAGATCGGGGTCGGGCGACTGCAGGTCGACCGTCTCGCGGAAGGAGTGTGCGCGGTGGGAGACCTTCAGGGGCACGGTGTTGATGTGGTCGATGGTGTCCACCAGTGGAGCCGCGCCTTCCACCTGCACCTCCGAAGGGGTGACCGCCGGGCGGCTGGTGAGAACCAGCCCCTCGTCCAGACGGCCGTCCAGGACCACCCGTACCCCGACCAGGCGGCTGCGGCGGGGATAGATCTTCATGTGCAGGGTGGTGGGGCTCTCGATCCCCAGGGGCGTGCCGTCGGCGAAGACCTCGCGCGGGGAGATGTCGTGGTGGAATTCGCCCTCGCCGACCGCGGCCAGGCTCACCTGCACCTCGCCCCGTTCGCGCCGGAAGATGTCGTGGAGCAGGAAACGAAGTTTGGAGTTGCGCAGCCGGATCCACACCGACGAGGGAATCCGCGAACGGCGGATGGCCAGGCTGTCGGGAAGATCGACGAACTTCAGGGGAAGCTCGATGGTCTTCTCCATCTCCTGCTGGGACGCCGCCTGCGCCCAGAGCACCAGTGCCAGCAGGACACAGACGATTCGGACCGTGAGGTTGCGCGTCAAGATGCCAGGACCTTCGAAGAGGGTGAGTCTCTCAGGGCAGGATCAGCTCCTGCCCCACCCGGATCCGATTGCCGTCGAGATGGTTCACCCGGCTGATCGCGGACACGCTGGTGCCGTAGAGCCGGGCCAGATCCCAGAGGGTGTCCCCCCTGCGAACCCGGTGCCGGCGCTGCCGGGCGATCTGTGGACGTCCCTTCTCTCCGTAGCGCTCACAGTATGCCATGACCGCTTCGGCCAGGGCGCGCCCGATCTTCCGCTGCGTGCTCGCCTTCTTGAGGTACCTGGCCTCGCTGCGATTGCTGAGATAGCCCACCTCGACCAGGATCGAAGGCATCGACAGGGTGCGCAGGACCGCGAAGCGGGCCTGCTTGATGAAGCGGGCCTGCACCTTGTCCACCCCCGACAGTTCCAGGAGGGTCAACTCGGCGAACTGGCCGCTTCGGCGGAGGATCCCCGACGACTGCAGATCCATGAGGATGGACATCATCACGTCGTCCGCATCGCTCGCCGATTCCATGCCCACCATGTGGGCCGCGTTCTCCCGGTTGGCCAGCTCGGCCGCGGCCTGGTCGGTGGCCCCCCGCGGCGAGAGGAAGTACACCTCCACCCCGTGGGCACTGCGCGAACGGGCGCTGTTGGCGTGGATGCTCACGAAGAGATCGCCCTCGCTGCGGCGGGCGATCTCCACTCGCCGATGCAGATCGACGTAGCGATCGCGGTCGCGGGTGAGCACCACCTTGAAGTTCGTGCGTTCGCGCAATTCGCGGGCCATCGCCCGGGCGATGCCCAGCACCAGATCCTTCTCGCGGATGACCCCGCAGCCACGGGTGCCCGGATCGCGCCCGCCATGCCCCGGATCGATCACGA
>JAOZPE010000021.1:39707-48058 GCA_029932915.1 Candidatus Krumholzibacteriia bacterium | reverse complement strand
GCAGGACGATACCGGAGGCCTGCCGAAGACGATCGGTCAAGGAAACCATCCTTCAAGAACGAGAACCGACGGCCTTCCACCGAGACACTTGCACCGCAGCAGGCTCTCCTCGTCGGGTCCATCATTGTTCCCGCCCGGGCGGCCGTCAAGGAAGGCCCCCCAACGGCGGACTTGCCGGCCCTCCCTTCGTGGGGTTTACTCGGCGTCACGGGTGCCCCCGCGGGCGCCCCCTTCCTCCGAGGTGCCATGAGTCCATCGCGCAGCGTCCGCCTGCCCCTGTATTTCGTCGTCCTCCTGCTGTTGGCGTTGGGCCTCAACCTGGTGCGGGGTTTCGACCTCGCCCGACGCCGCACGCGCGATCTCCAACCCGCGGCAGTCACGCAGGTGCTCGAACTCCATGCCGACTCCACCGCCACCGCGCCTCCCTCCGTGCTCGTGGACGACACCTCGAGATTCCTGCTTGTCCATCTGTGTGAGCGGCCGCCGAAAGGCCGGCTCGCCCTCGAACAGCTCGTGGGCGAACGACGTCTCTTGCGATGGGTCGAAACGCGGCAGGGTGAGGGAGAATGGCTGGTGGTTCCCCTTCGGGGTCTGATGCGGGGTTCCTACGGATTCCGATGGGTCGAACGAGGCCAGCAGGAGACACCCGGGAGCCTGACCGATGCCGACGAGGCCGAGACGATCCACTGGCTGGGACGTTTCACGCTCGCTTCCGATGGAGAGGTGGCCGGGGCGGACCGTTCCTCCCCCCACTCCCGCTGAGAAGGGGCAAAGAACCGCTTCGCCCAACCCCCTACTTCAGCAACACCACCGGACGGGAGAGAAGCTCGCCGCCGGTGACCAGGCGCAGGCGATACACCCCGCTGGCCACGCTGTTCCCGTGGAGATCACGAGCGTCCCAGTCGACGCTGTGGGAGCCCGCCGCCAGTTCGGCAGCCACCAGTGTGCGCACCAGGCGACCCCGTGGATCGACCACCTCCAGGCGTACGAAGCCCTCACGGGCGGTCTCGAAGACGATGCGTGTGCGCGGGTTGAAGGGATTGGGATGGTTGCCCACCAGACGGTTCACCGCGGGGCGAGCCGGTGGCACGTCCACCACCGGGTTCGCGCAGCCCTCGCCCAGGGCCCCGACCCTGCCACAGCCGGGCAGATCGAGCAGCGGAGAAGCGGCGGCCAGATGATAGTCGTCTCCGTCGAAGGGATCGCAGAATTCCACCGGCAGAGCCACGTTGCCGTTCTGCCCCACTGGATCGTCCAGTCCAAGGAACACATCCGGACTCCCGGAGAAGCCGTAGAAGTCGTTGCACGCCACCTCCGCCTGCGGTCCTCCCTCGGCCACCTCGATGGCGGTCCGGTGGATCCGGGTGAAGATACTGGTATCGACGGAGAAGGAGTCGGCACCGACCTCGACGAAGATTCCTCGATCCAACTCGGTGATCGTCGCATGGTGCAGGTGGAGGATGCCTCCTTCCTGCCGCACCGCCCGACTCGCCGTCCGGATGAGCACTCCGTCGGCCTCACACCGTCCTCCGCTGACGAGCATCGCCGTGCCTCCGCCGTCGATCCGCAGCTCATGCACCGCCAGACAGCCCACCTCCACCCGTACACCCCGGCTGCCTCCCCGCAGACTCACACCCTGGACCAGTCCGCTGTCCGCCTCGGTCCACGAGCTCACATCACCCGCGTAGATCCCGGTCCCCAGGGCGGGAATCTGCAGAATGGTCTGTTCCACGCCGTCACCGACCAGGGAACGCGAGGGGGGCAGAGGCGCGACGACCGGCCGCAGGGAGCCGTCCAGCATCAGCTCGGTGGTCTCCGTATAGGTGCCGGCGGCGAGATGGATGGTATCGGCCGGTGCGCTCAGCTCGGCGGCCCGCGCAAAGGTGGCCAGGGGACGCTCCTGTGCTCCGCATCCGAAGACATCGTCGCCGTCGGGAGCGACCCAGAGGACGTGATGGAGTGGGTTGCCGAAAACGACATCGTCCAGCAGCCATCCGAGGTTGCCGCCGCCGTCGGGCGCGCTCACCCGGCGGAAGCGCAAGCGCACACGCCGGCCGGCCCAGGCCGACAGATCGAGGCTCTCGTGCACCCAGTCCTGCGGCTGGAGGATCATGTCGGTCCAGTCGGCCCCGCCCTCGCTGCCGTCATGGTCGCTTCCGGTATAGCGAGCCAGCTCCACCCAGTCGACCCCGTCGTCCTCGCTGAGTTCGACCAGACCCCAGTCGCCGTCGACGAGATGGGCGGCGTGGACGAAGTCCAGTCGGCTGGTGGAAGTGAGATCGATCGGCTCGTCGAAGTCCACGGTCGATGTGTCCGCCGGCGGATAGGTCACCCAGGGATCGCCGTGGTCGAGCAGGCCGTAGGAACCCGAATAGGGCAACTCGACCGGGGCGAAGCTGTCCAGATGGATGAGCAGGGAATCGTCGTCCTCGAAACCCGTGGCGGCGACACATGCGGTGACCCCCACGAAGATCCCCGTGGAAGCAGCGGGCCCGTCGAAGCCGTCCAGACGTCCGTTGACCGCGAGACGATGGTGTCCCCCCTCCAACTGCGTGGACCATGATTCGGCGTCACCGGGCAGGATCGCCGCGAGCGCACCGTCGACCGTCACCTTCAACGAGTCGTAGACGCCACCGTTGGTCCAGCTCACGTCCACCGTATCGAGCAGGGGATCCTCGTTGCGGGTCACGGCGTGGAGGACTTCGACCGGAAGCAAGGTGGTGTCATCCCAGGGCACCCATGCCCCGAGATTGACCGCGGTGGCGATGAAGCAGGACGCGGCCGGCTGCAGCCGCAGGAGCAAGGTGTCCCCGCGGTCGGCGTTGTATTGCAACAACACCGAGCCCTCGTCGCCGGCCAGCCCCTCGGCCTGCTCGAGCACCAGGCCGAGCGAGTCCATCAGGGTGAGTTCGGCGTGGACCTCCTCCCTCTCCGCCGCCGCGAGGATCAAGCCCAGCCGGCCCGTCTCGAAGGAGAGCCGCAGGTGATCGAGGTCGGTGGCCGGACGCAGGGTGTGCAGAGCCAGGAAGGGGCCATTGGGAGCGCGCGGGCTGGGCCGCATCTCCTGGAAGTCCGATGCGTCATCGGTGTCGGTGGCCACACTGTCCCGCCCCAGGGTGCTCCCGAAGGCCGGTGAGGCGAGCGCGCCGGTGAACACCAGACCCGGGGGCACCGGCTCGTCACTGGGATCGTCCAGACCATCCCAGCGCACGAAGTCGACCGCCGTACCACTGGCATCCTCCAGAATGCAGGCTCCGTCGTAGCCCTCCTGCCAGGGCGCACTCCAGTCGGGGAAGAAGAGATCGAAGAAGGTGTCGTCGGCCGGGTCGCCGCCCTCGTGCACCACCACACTGCGTCCGGGCCGCAGGACGAAGTCCTCGGGAAGGATGGCTTCCCGCTCGCTGCCCACGGAGAAACCATCGCGACGGGCGATGACCCTCCATCCCCCCATCGCAATCGGTGTGGTCGAAGGATTGCTGAGTTCCACCCAGTCGCCGTCGCCCAGGAAGACCTCGCCGACGACCACCGGCCGGCCCGCCTCGGGGGTGGGCTGATGCCAGGGCGGCGCGGACACCGCCTCCTGCGGGGTGTCGTCCACCTCGAAGGCGTCGGTGAACAGGGCCGTCCGCCCCACCGCGACCGCGATGGAATCGAGCGCGGTGTCCTCCCCCCATCGGGCTCGCCATGCCTCATGGAAGTCCTCGTAGGTGATGACCTCGTTGCCGGCGGCCTGGGGCAGGTCCTCCATCATCACCCAGGCCCAGCGGGCCGCACCGTCGACGGCCGCCTCGTCACGGGGATCGTCGTCACCGGCCAAGCCGTCCGGGGTCTGTGTATCGTCGACGAGATCCCACAGCATGGCCGCCACGTTGGCCACCGATGACTGTCCCCGGGGCAGGGCGCTGCCTCCGAAGGTGCGCTCGCGGGTCTCCAGGTCGAGACCGTCCTGGGCGGAGCCGGGAAAGCCCAGGGGAGGGGGAAGGCCCAGATCGGCGAAGACCGAGATCCCATCGTCGGCCGGGTCACCTTCGCGATCGACGCGGGTGGCGGCGCGATGGGCCCGGACCAGCGAGGCGAAGACCAGGGCCGACCCGTCGCCGAAGGCCCGGCGGGGATCGGTGGCTTCGGCCAGGAAGGAGAAATCCGCGACGGCGTCCACCCGCGAGTGGTTCGTGACGAACCACTGTCCCAGCGCAGCCAGGACGAGTTCATCGGCCCAGGCGTCGTCATCTCCGCCGCCCGGCGAGGCCACCCGTACCACACCATCCTCGTAGATCGTCGTCATCTGATCGTTGTCCGGCGACCACACGGCCGGCGGCAGTGTCGGCGGCAGTGCCAGCCACGATTCCTGTTCGAGCATCTCCGCCGCGTCGAGCAGACAGTCGAGCACGTTGAAGGCGGGAAGGGTATCGCCCTGTTCGTCATCGGAGAGCGCAAGCTCGCCGAGTTGCACCTGGACTCCCGGCTCCAGGCCGGTGAGAAGGATGACGTCACGGATCAGCTCATGGGCTCCGCCCAGGTCCCCACCGGCCGGCACCTCGTCGAGGACCCGGATCTCCGGACCCGGCAGGTCTTCGATCCGGCTGACCAGGCGCAGGCGTAGATCCATGGACTCGCCGAGGTCGAAAGCGATGTCGAAGGATCCTCCTCCATCGGTGGCCGAGACGGCCACCAGCGAATCGTCCCCGGCCCGAACGAGTTCGATGCGTACATGGCGCAGGGGCAGGAGACGGGTGGCTCCGGTGTATCCGGCCAGATCGAAGATCCGGTCGCGATAGAAGAGATGGCCCGAGACCGAGGAGGTGTCGCCCGCGGCGATGGTCACCTCAGAGGACGGTATCCCTTGCCCGCCCGCAGCCAGCCCGGTCTCCGTCTTCGCCGAGGATGTCCCTGCCGAGGCATCCCCTCCGGCAAGATCGATCCGCAGCGTCGGTACCTCCGCCGGTGCCGCGCCGGAAGGCCGCCACATCCAAAGCCCACGGCGTGGGCCCTCCTCCTCGAGCCAGGTACAGCGCAACTCCACCGCGGCCGCTCCGGAAGGAGGGCGCAGTTGCAGGAGGTCCAACACGGCAGCGGCGCCGAGACCGGCGGGTACCGAGCGTTCACCGAGCTTCCGCCACCGGCTCCAGTTACCCTCTTCCAGCGCGCGCCAGCTCCATTCGCCGGACACCACGCGGCCGCCGGGGGCCAGGACCGACGCGACATCGACGAAGGCAGGCGGGGCGGGTTCAGCGGCCTCCGCTGCGACCGATCCCATCGCACCGGTGGCGAACGCGATCCCACCCCACAGGACGAGCAGACCCGCGGCCACGGACCCGAAGGGAACCGGAGGAAGACTGGGGAAGTTGAATCTCATCACTGGGAGCCGCCGGCTGAAGCTGAAGCTGCGTTGCTCCCTATTCTACCGCCATCGTCCGGCCCGAGGCAAGGCGGCCCAATCCAAGGGCGAGGCACGCTCCCCGCGGGCGGGGTCCCCGCCACAGGAAGGGGAAGGCGGGGCGGACGGCAAAGCCACCTTTGGAGCGGCTTGGCGGCGGAATCGAGCGTTCACCACCAAGATCACGTTGGACGGACGAAGGGCCTTGGCTATAGTGGAAAGGGAGATTCCCCCCCTCCAGCCGGTCCATCCGGAGGGAAGTTGGAGCTGGCATGAAGTTGCGGTTCATCATCGGCATCGGCCTCATCGTGGTCGCCGTCGCCTACCTCGCCTTCCAGGGCTTCGAAAAGGGCAAACGCTACTACCACACCTGCGACGAGGTCGCCCAGATGGGGGACAAGGCCATCGGCCATCCCATGAAGCTGGCCGGCATCGTCCAGGACGGTTCCATCCAGCGGGACGGCGACATCCTCAAATTCGTCCTCGAGTACGAGGGCACCCACTACGAGGTCCAGTACGTGGGAAGCGACCCGGTGCCCGACACCTTCAAGGACGGGGTCGAGGCCGTCGTCGACGGCACGCTCGACCGGAATGGAGTCTTCGTGGGGCAGAAGATCCAGGCCAAGTGCGCCTCCAAGTATGAAGTCGACTACGAAGACGCAAAGCCCACGGCCGGTGACGACACCACCGCTTGAGTCTTCGTCGAGTGGATATCCCCGCCAACCCACCGGAGTCCTCTCCTCATGATTGCTGACATCGGCAACCTGGCCCTGATGGTGGCCCTCGCCTTCGGGTTCTACGCCATCGCAAGTTCACTGTTGGGAGCCCGGCGCGACGACACTCGCCTCATCGAGAGCGGCCAGCGCGCGGTGGGAGTGGTCTTCGCCATGGTCACCGTCTCCATCGCGGCGGTGCTCATCCTGCTGCTCACCGACAACTTCCACATCGCCTACGTGGCCAGTGAGAGCAACCGCGATCTGCCGTGGTTCTACAAGGTGGGCGCGTTGTGGGCGGGACAGGCCGGTTCCCTCCTGCTGTGGACCTGGTGTGTGAGCGCCTACGCGGTTGCCGCCGTCCTCACCCAGAAGGACCGGCACAACCGCCTGCTGCCCTACGCGACGGCGGTGATGATGGTCACCACCGTCTTCTTCCTGTGGATGAACAATTTCTCGAGCAATCCCTTCAAGGAACTCATGGCGGTCTCCGACGCCAGCGGCTTGAGCCGGAGCTGGGCCCCCGCCGACGGCAACGGCCTCAATCCCCTCCTGCAGAACTACTGGATGGTCATCCACCCACCCATCCTCTACATCGGTTACACCGGATTCGTGGTGGCCTTCGCGTTCAGCGTCGCCGCGCTCATCACCCGCCAGTTGGGCAGCACCTGGGTGCGCACCATCCGGCGGTGGACCCTCTTCCCCTGGCTCTTCCTGGGCATGGGCATCGTGCTCGGCGCCAAGTGGTCGTACGTCGAGCTGGGATGGGGCGGCTACTGGGGATGGGATCCGGTGGAGAACGCCTCGCTCATGCCCTGGCTCACCGGCACGGCCTTCCTGCACTCGGTGATCATCCAGGAGAAGCGGGGCATGCTGAAGGTCTGGAACGTCAGCCTCATCGCCCTGACCTTCCTGCTGTCGATCCTGGGAACCTTCCTCACCCGCAGCGGCATCGTCAGCAGCGTGCACTCCTTCGCCCGCTCGGACATCGGCGTTCCCTTCACCATCTTCATCCTGGCCACACTGGTGGGAACCACCGCGCTGATCATCGCCCGGCTTCCCTACCTGCGCAGCGAGAACAAACTCGACAGCATGATCAGTCGTGAGAGCGGCTTCCTCTTCAACAACGTCCTGCTGCTGGCCATCATGTTCAGCGTGCTGTTCGGAACGATCTTCCCCGTGCTGAGCGAGATCTTCACCGGCAAGAACGTGACCGTCGGACCCTCCTACTTCAGCATGATCGAAGTGCCGCTGGGACTGTTGCTGCTCTTCCTCATCGGCGCCGGTCCGTTGCTGGCCTACCGCAAGACCAGCAACGCGAGCCTGAAGAAGAACTTCACCATGCCCGTCGCCCTGGCGGTGATCTCCGCCCCCATCTTCTTCCTGCTCGGCATCCGGGCCTTCTGGCCGTTGATCTCGCTCGTCCTGTCGACCTTCGTGCTGCTGACCATCGTCCAGGAATTCCACAAGGGCATCGTCGCCCGGCGGCGCACCCTGCACGAATCGTATCTGACCGCGATGGTGAACCTCACCCGGCGCAACAACCGCCGCTACGGCGGCTACATCGTGCACCTGGCGATGGTGGTGATGTTCGTCGGCTTCACGGGCTCGGCCTTCGTCAGGGAAGGCCAGGGCATCGTGGGCGAGGGTGAGGAGTTCCAGCTCGGCCACTATACCCTGCGCCTGGAGGAGATCCGCCAGTCCGAGGCCGACCCCAATTACTGGTCGGGAAAGCTCGTCCTGCGCGTGTACCGCAACGGGAAGGAAGTGGACGAGATCTTCCCCGAGAAGCGCTACTACTATGCCACCGAACAACCCACCAGCGAGGTGGCCATCCACCAGAACGCCGGCGAGGATCTCTACGTGGTCTTCGCCGGACTCAACGAGGACCGCACGAAGGCGGTGGTCCAGGCCTACGTGAACCCACTGGTGATGTGGATCTGGATCGGCGGCATCATCATGACCCTGGGCACCTTGATCTGTCTCTTGCCTCCACCCCAGCGCGTGGAGGTGAAGGCATGATGGAGCTGCTCTTCTTCCTCGTGGCGCTCATCTCGCTGGTGTTCTGCCTGTGGCCCTTCCTGCGAAGCAACGAGCTGGAGACGGGCACCCACACCACCGACACCCCGCTGGGCCGACTGCTCCAGCGCAAGGAGACCCTGCTGCAGAACATCGCCGATCTCGATTTCGAATACGACATGGGCAAACTCTCCGAAGAGGACTTCTCGGCCATGCGCGCCCGTCTGAAGGCGGAGACGGTG
>JAOZPE010000021.1:0-39697 GCA_029932915.1 Candidatus Krumholzibacteriia bacterium | reverse complement strand
GATCCTCCAGGAGAGCGAGGCCCTTCTGCAGGGGAAATCGTCTTCCTCCCGGCGGTCACCGGACCGTCCCTCCACCGGCGGCGGATCGACCGCGGCCCGCTTCTGCGCCGCCTGCGGAGAGCCCTTGCCCCCGGGAGCGCGTTTCTGCGCCGCCTGCGGCGCCAAGGTGCAGGACGGTGCGACGAAAGGAGAGATCCAGTGAGCCCGCGAAGCGCTGTCCTCACCCTCGCGGCCCTCCTCCTTTCGATGGGCGTCCTTGCCGGCGGTCCCGGGAGCAGCGTTGCCGCCCCCACGACCTCCACCCTGCGGGTGACGATGTACCAGGCCACCCTCCAGCGCAGCGGCGACCGACTGGAGGTGAAGGAGGCCTACTCCTTCGAGAATCCGCACACGACGGAGTGGACGCCGCCGGACGGCGGACTGTCCTTCTCCCTTCCCGCCGGACTCGAAGATCAACCGGTGGTCACGGTGAACACGGCCGACGGCCGCCGGGAGCTCAGCCTCACGGCCGACCCCGAGGCGCCGGGACGGTGGATCCTTCCCGGAGCACTGCCGGCCGGCCGCACTTCGGTGACCATCGGCTATTCGCTCGCCTACCCCGGGCAAACCGTCTTCGCGCCCCGCTTCTTCTACCCCGTCGACGGCCTGCGCCTGTACGTGCGTCCCGACGACATGCAGGTGGAGGGAAGGGGTGTGCACCGCCAGGAGGCCTCGGTCATGCCCGGTTTCGCCACCTATCTGCTCGATCCGGTGGCCGAGCCCTCGACCCTCGAGCTCCATCTCTCGGGAGGCCTTGGGCAGGCGTCCTCCCCCACGCCACAGACCCACGTGGCACTTCCGCAGCCGAAGGAGGAGTGGCACATCGAGATCCGCCCCAACCGCTTCTCCCAGCGTCGGGCGCGCCTTCTCCTCTTCACGATCCTCACCGCCCTGCTCGCGCTGGCCCTGGTCTACGGGAACAGCCGGGCTGCGGGCATCGGCGAGCAGATCCGCGCCGACGGTCGCCGCCGCAGCGAGCTGCTCCGCCTGGAGGACCGATTCGTCACCGGTCATCTCTCGCGTGAGGCGTTCATCGCCCGGCGCGACGAGATCCTCTCGGGTGAGCAGGGAAGAAGGAAGAGGCGACCACGAACGGGCAAGTCGGCCAGGAAGGCCTGAGATGGACACGCTCCTGTCGGCTCGCGGGCTCTCCCGGCGCTACGGACGCAACTGGGCGCTCAGCCGCGTCGACCTGGAGGTGGGAGCCGGTGAGGTCGTGGCCCTGTTGGGAGCCAACGGGGCCGGCAAGTCCACCCTCTTGAACCTGTTGTCGACCCTGCACCGTCCCACCGAGGGAACGCTCGAGATCTTCGGTCTGGACGCCCGCCACCACCACACCCGCATCCGCGCCCGCCTGGGCTACGTGGCCCACGCCACCCTGCTGGACGACGGCCTGACCGCCCGCGAGAACCTGCGCTATTACGCCGCGCTCTTCGGCCTCACGAAGGTCGACCGTCTGGTGGACGAGCGTCTGGAGGAGGTGGGACTCTCCCGGCGGGCCCACGACCGCGTCGCCGGCTTCAGCCGGGGCATGCGCCAGCGCCTGAGCCTGGCCCGCGCGCTCCTGCACGATCCCGAACTGCTCATCCTCGACGAGCCCTTCACCGGGCTCGACGCGGCCGGCTGCCGCGATCTGGCCGCCCGCCTGGAGGAGGAGAAGAGCAAGGGGCGGGCGATCGTGCTGGCCACCCACCAACTCGAACGGGTGCTGTCGTGGAGCGACCGCGCGCTGCTGCTGCACCGCGGGCGCAAGGTCCAAGAGAGCGGGGCCGACCGCTACGATGCCGCAGGTTGGGCCGTGCACCTGGCCGAAGTGGCGGAGGAACGCACATGAGCGCCTTCCTGTCGGTCACCCGCGCGGTCTTCCGCCGCGACCTGTCGGCCGAGTGGCGACAGAAGGACGTGCTCACGACGGTGATCATGTTCGGCCTGTTGACGGTGGTGACCTTCGTCTTCGCCTTCGACCCGGCGCGGCATGCAAGGGAGGAGATCGTGCCCGGCTGTCTGTGGACCGCCTACCTCTTCGCGGGCATGCTCGGCCTGGGCCGCAGCGCGGCGCGAGACGGGCAGGACGGCGGCACGGTGGGCCTGCTCCTGAGTCCGGCCGACCGGGGCGCCGTCTACGTGGGCAAATTCCTCTCGCATGCGGTGTTCATGCTCGCCGGGGAAGCCGTGGTGCTGCTGTTCACCATCGTGTGGTTCGACCTGGACGGACGGCACCTGACCGCTCCCTTCTTCCTCATCCTGCTGCTCGGTACCCTGGGCTTCGTCGCCGTGGGCACCGTCTTCGCCGTCGTCTCGCAGAAGAGCCGCCTGCGGGAGGTCATGCTTCCCGTCCTGATGCTTCCCATCCTGGCCCCGATGGTCATGGCCGCCGTCGAGGGAACGGCCATCGTGCTGACGCCAGGGAGCAACGAGGGCCTCGGGGAATGGCTGAAGCTGCTCGCCGGTTTCGACCTGGTCTTCGCCGTGGCGGGCTTCCTGCTGTACGGCTTCGTCCTGGAGGAATGACATGCGCTCGACCGACCGCATCCTGCTGACCCTCTCCGCGGCGGCGATGCTCGCCCTGTGCTACCTGGTCTTCCTGTACATCCCCCTGGAGAAGACCCAGGGCTACATCCAGAAGATCTTCTACATCCACGTGCCCTGCGCGTGGGTGGGGTTTGTGGCCTTCACCGTGACCGCCATCATGGGCGGCCGGTACCTGGCCACCCGCGATCCCGACCACGACCGCTGGGCCGCCGCCTCGGCCGAGATCGGCATCGTCTTCACCACCCTGGTGCTGATCACCGGCCCGATGTGGGCCCGGCCGGTGTGGGGGATCTGGTGGACCTGGGACATCCGTCTCACCAGCACCCTGGTGCTGTGGCTCATCTACCTGGCCTACCTCATCCTGCGGCAGACCGTGGCCGAGCGGGACCGCCGCAGCGTGCTCGCCGCCGTCACCGGCATCATCGGCTGGCTGGGCGTGCCCATCGTGTACCTGGGCAACCGGGTGAGAGCCAGCCAGCATCCCGCCCCGGTCGTCGGCGGCGGGGAGGACAGCGGCCTGGCTCCGATCTTCCTGGCGACGCTGCTCGTCGGGGTCTTCTCCCTCACCGTCTTCTACATCGTCCTGCTGCGCGCGCGGGTGCGCGGCGCACGACTGGAGGACGCCATCGAAGAACTCCAAATCGCGGAAGGACGCGATCATGCCTGATCATTTCTGGTGGGTCTTCGCCGTCTACGGCGTGGTCTGGGTAGCCATCATCCTCTACCTCGCCCGTCTGTCCGCCCGGCAGGCCGAGGCCGAGCGGCAACTGGAGATCCTGCGCAGCGAGCGCAACGGCGCCTGAATCCTGGCGGTGCGGCCGTTCGACGACCGTCCTGCCATCGCTCCTTGAAGCGGGTCCGCGTTCAAGGCGGGCTGGCGGCAGAAGCGGTGGGTCGACCCTCGGGTGCCCCCCTTGCCACGGCCGGAGGGCTCTGGTAGCTTGGCACGGCTCGCGCGCACCCCTCCCCTTCCCGGTGGAAAAGCATGGACCTCACTCTCGGACACAGCCCCGACCCCGACGACGCCTTCATGTTCTGGGCCCTGGCCAAGGACCGCATCGACACACGAGGTTACCGCTTCGAGCACATCCTCCAGGACATCCAGACCCTCAACGAACGGGCCCTGCGCGGAGAACTGCACATCACCGCCATCTCCATCCACGCCTACGCCTACGTGCTCGACAAGTACGCGCTGCTGCCCGCCGGAAGCAGCATGGGCGACGACTACGGCCCCATGGTCATCACGCGCCGGGACAGCAAACTCAGCCTCGACGAGCTCGCGGGGGTGAGGATCGCCATCCCTGGAACGATGACCACCGCCTACCTGGCGCTTCGGCTCTTCCTGGGGAAGGATTTCCAATACGAGGTGGTGCCTTTCGATGAGATCATCTCCAAGGTCCTCGATGGTTCCTTCGAGGCCGGACTCATCATCCACGAGGGCCAGCTCACCTACGAGAAGGAGGGCTGCCGGCTGCTGCTGGACACCGGCCGGTGGTGGAAGAAGGAAACGGGCCTTCCCCTTCCGTTGGGCGGCAACGCCATCCGCAAGGATCTCGGCACGGCGAGGATGAGCGAGATCAACGAGGTGCTCACCGCGAGCATCCGCCACGGACTGGAACACCGCGAGGAGGCCCTGCAGTACGCCCTGGACTACGCGCGGAACATGGACACCCGTCTCGCCGACGAGTTCGTCGGGATGTATGTGAACGACTACACCCTGGACTACGGCGACGACGGACGCGAGGCGGTGCGTCTGCTGCTCACGCTCGGAGCGGACGCGGGCATCATCCCACCGGTGGAGAAGCTGGAATTCGTCGCCTGAAGACTTCCCCGGTCCTCCCCGACCGGGATGCCGGCGGATTGCACCCCGTTCCATCCCGGTTCGCGGCCGTGGCGTGGAGCTTGTGAAGGATCAGAAGTAGAACAGGAGCCCGCCCTGCGGCAGGGGCAGGATATCGCCGCTGGTGCTGCGGTAGACGAAGCCCAGGTCGCCCTTCAGCGCGAGCCGGCGCAGGAGCAGATACTCGACGCCCACGCCCACCGAACCATTCCAGTGTTCGTCGCCCTCGGCGCCGCCCTCGCCGTCGTGGATCACCGCGAGGGCCGGACCGATGTACAGGCGCACCCGCCCCTCCTGGCGCAACACCAGATGCAGTTCGACGCCGAGGTTCCAGTCGGTGCTGCCGTCCTTGCGCCACAGTCCGCCGTTGAGGCTCATCATCGTCTGGGGCAGGAAGGGCCAGCGGACGGACAGGCCGGTGCCCGTCGCCCAGCCCGCCTGCAGACCGATCGCGGCCACGTAGGGATCACCCGCCTGGTTCCAGTCGAAGTCGGCCGACGCCCACGCCCCGTCCCCACTGACCGGCACGATTGCAAGCACCACGAACAGGAACAGACCGGAAATGGTGGCCGAAGTCTTCATGAGCAGTGGTCCATCCTCCCCTTGCGCCGACCCCTTGCGCGGGTCTCACCCCAGGCTCTCACCCGGCCGATCCCCAAGAGCATCCTAGCCACCGGGCGCGGGCCGCAGTCACCGGGCTTCATCGGCCGCAGGCTACCCTCAGCCCGTCCCCAGATCAATCACCATCAGATCGGCGATGGCAGGAAGGTCCTCGATCCACGGCTCCGCCGGACCGCCTTCGAGGGGGATCCGCCACACCCGTCCCTCGACGGTGGCGGCGAGCAGGACCGTCCCGACCCGGCGAAGCGCGGTGATCGCATCGGAGAAGGGACCCGCCACCCGTCGGGGCCGTTCGCCCGGCGCATCGAGACTCCACAGGCTCATCCGGGCTCCGTCGGGACCGTGCCAGGTGGCCGGTGGCCCCGGCGCCGCCGCCACCACCAGCCGCCGGCCGTCGCTGTGCAACGCGCCCACGAAGGAGGCGTCGGCGTCGAGGGGGACGGGATGCACCTTGGCCGTGTGAACCGTCGACACGGTGGTGGCCTTGCCCGTAGCGGCCTCCGCCGGAGGGCAGGCGAAGAGCCCCCGTCCGGAGCCCAGCCACAGCGTGTCGAAGAGCCAGGCGAGCGCGCGCAGGTCGCGGGGAAGTCCATCGGCGTGAAGCTGCCGCCAGCCATCGGCCTCGCTGCGCAGCAGTCCCCCCACGCTGACCGCGGCCCACATGGCGTGGGGCTCGGGGAGCAGGGCCGTGACCCGCGGCTCATAGGGGGCCTCCAGACCGTGCCACCGGGCGGCCACGTCCTCCGGAGGGAAGGCTCCGTCCATCTCCCACGCCTCATCGGCGAACGAGTAGTGGGCGAGCGCGGCCGGGCATCCCCCGGCCGTCAGACCCTCTTTCCCCCTCCGGCTCAAGACCTCCCATTCCAGCTCCTCGCGCGGCGGGAGCGAAGGCGCTTCCCGGAACGCCCGCGCCGCCCCGTCCCACACCAGGAAGGCGCCGTGGCGCCCCAGTGCGGCCATACCAACTGCTTCGTCCACATGGATCGACGACGCCGGTCTCTTCGGCGCAGCTGCCCCGGTCTCCTCCACCCCCCCGGTCACCTCCACCGCTCCTGCCGAGGGGGGCAATTCGACGAGGGCGACGATCTCCTCGGCGGGAAGGTCACGGTGGAAATCGGCGGGCCGCAGCGGACGCCTCCACGAGAGATCGGCCCGCCACAGACCCCTCTCCGTGGCCAATACGATTTGCAAGAGACGCTCTCCTAGGCTGTGGTGGAGGACCGGCCGCCGGCCTGCGCCTCGACCCGGCGGATCTGCAGGAGGCTGGTGGCACCGGGGATCTGCATGGTCCCCGCCAACACGACGACCCGCTCGCCGTCACGGACCAGGCCGTTGTCCAGGAGCAGGCGGTCGCCTTCGCGCAGGAGCGTGCCGATGTCGTCGTTGAAGGACGATTGCAGGGGCAGAACGCCCGGGAAGAGTGCCATCCGCCGGCAGACCGCCTCGTCCGGACAGAGGGCCACCACGGGAATCCCCGGCCGCAGCTTGCTCAGCACCTGAGCCGTCCTCCCGCTGAGGGTGTGCACCACGATGGTCCCCACCCCGGCCTCCCTGGCCACCCGCCGGGCCGACCAGGCCATGGCCCGTTCGGTGGGCTCGAAGGCACATGGATGCTGTGGGTCATCCTCCACATCGCGGTAGAATTGCGAACCCTCGGCCTCCCGCGCGATGCGGTCCATCATCTCCACCGCCTCCACCGGGTACCTTCCCACTGCGGTCTCTCCCGAGAGCATCACCGCGTCGCTGCCGTCGAAGATGGCGTTGGCCACGTCGCTGGCCTCGGCCCGGGTGGGCCGGGAGTGCTCGATCATGCTCTCGAGCATCTGGGTCGCGGTGATCACCAGCACTCCACGGTGGTTGGCGGCGTGGATGATCTCCTTCTGCAGGCGCGGCACGCGCTCGAGCTCGACCTCCACGCCGAGATCGCCGCGGGCGACCATCACGCCGTCACTGGCCTCCAGGATGGCATCGAGTTCATCGAGGGCCTGCGGCTTCTCGATCTTGGCGATGATCTTCGCTCCGCCTCCCCGCGTCTCGATCTCCGCGCGCAGCTGGCGCACGTCCTCGGCCCGGCGCACGAAGGACAGGGCCACGTAGTCGACGCCCAGATCCAGGCCCGCCTGCAGATCGTCGAGATCGTCCTCGCTCAAGGCCGGCGCGCTCAACGCGCGCCCGGGGATGTTGATGCCCTTGTGCGGCAGCAGCCGCCCGCCCTCGACGACCCGCGCCTCCAGACGGGTGTCGCTCAAGCGGCGAACGACCACCAGTTTCATCGCCCCGTCATCGAGGAGGATCTCGTCTCCGGCGTCGAGATCCCGTACGAGCTGGGGATAGGTGCAGGGGATGAGTCCCCTCCCGCCGGGAAGGTCCTCGGTGGTCACGACGACCACTTCTTCCTCGGTGAGGAGGATCCCGGAGGGATCCTCCAGGCGACCCACGCGGATCTTCGGGCCACGCAGATCCAGGAGGACGGCCACCGTCCGCGATCTGCGGGCGGCGGCCTCTCGTACGGCATCGATCGCCCGCCGGAAGAAGGCGTGGTCGGCGTGGCTGGCGTTGAGGCGGGCGACATCCATTCCCGCCTCGACCAGCCGGTCGACCATGCCCTCGGCCAGACTCGACGGGCCCAGCGTGGCGACGATCCGGGTCCACCGAGGGGACATCAGCTACAACCGCTGGTGGCCCCGCAGTTGATGCAACTGTAGCAGCTTCCGTTGCGCACCATCACCGATCCGCACTCCGAGCAGGGCGGCGCATCGCTCTGGAGCTCGAACACCAGCTTCTCCTTGGCGTACAGTTCGGCATCCGGGTCGCTTCCCGCCCCGTTGCCATTGCCGTTGCCGTGGTTTCCGTTGCCGTTGGCCGGCAACTCCCCGCCGCTCTCTTCCTCCATCATCTCGGGCTCCGGGTCGGGTTCACTGCGGTCGATCCCGGGAAGCTGCGCCTCGGGCTGGGCGACTTCCTCGCCCTCGAACTTCAGGGCCAACCACCGGAAGATGTAATCCATCAGGCTCTTCGCATGCGGAATCTCCGGGTTGTTGGTGAATCCACTGGGCTCGAAGCGGCTGTGGCTGAACTTGTTGATCATCACCTTCAGCGGAACGCCGTACTGCAGCATGATGCTCACCGCGGTGGCGAAGGCGTCCATGAGCCCGGAGATGACCGAGCCCTCCTTGGCCATGCGGATGAAGAGCTCACCGGGACGGCCGTCCTCGAAGAGCCCCACGGTGATGTACCCCTCGTGCCCGGCGATGGAGAATTTGTGGGTGATCGCCGGCCGCTCGTCGGGCAGATGGCGGCGATACGGAGCCGTGCTCTGCACTTCCACGGTCTTCTCCTTTTCCTTCTCCTGCTTCTCGGTTCCCGTCGACAGGGGCTGCAGACGCTTCGAACCGTCGCGATACACCGCGACGGCCTTCAGGCCCAGCTTCCATGACTCGATGTAGCAGTTCTTGATGTCCTCGACCGTGCAGTCGTTCGGCATGTTCACGGTCTTGGAGATCGCTCCGGAGAGGAAGGGCTGCACGGCCGCCATCATCCGCACATGACCCATGTGATGGATGGTGCGCACGCCGTTCTTCGGTTTGAACGCGCAGTCGAAGATCGGCAGGTGTTCGTCCTTCAATCCCGGCGCGCCTTCGATGGTCTCCTGCTCTTCGATGTACTCGAGGATGGCCTTGGTCTCATCATCGGTGTAACCGAGCCGCTTCAGGGCGTCCTTCACCGAGTGGTTGACCATCTTCATGAAGCCGCCGCCGACGAGCTTCTTGTACTTGACCAGGGCGACATCGGGCTCGATGCCGGTGGTGTCGCAGTCCATCATGAAGGAGATGGTGCCGGTCGGGGCGAGAACGGTCACCTGCGCGTTGCGGTAGCCGTGACGTTCGCCCAGCTCGAGCGCGTCGTCCCATGCGGTACGGGCCGCTCGCATCATCTCCTCGGGGACGAGCTCGCGGTCGACCCCTTCGAGGGCATTGCGGTGCTTGCCGATCACCTCGAGCATCGGCTCGCGGTTCTCCTCGAAGGCCTCGAAGGCCCCCAGTGAAGAGGCGATCAATGCACTCTGGCGATAGGCCCGGCCGGTCATGATGGCGGTGACCGCCGCGGCGTAGGCCCTTCCACCGTCGCTGTCGTAGGGAAGGCCGCGGTCCATCAGCATCGCGCCGAGGTTCGAGTAGCCCAGACCCAGAGGACGGAATCGGTGGCTGTTCTCTCCGATCTCCTCCTTCGGGTAGCCCGCATTGTCGATGATGATCTCCTGCGCGAGGATGGTCACGTCGACCGCGTGCTGGAAGGCCTCGATGTCGAATTCGCCGCTCTCGTCGCGGAACTTCATCAGATTCAGCGAGGCCAGATTGCACGAGGTGTTGTTGAGGAACATGAACTCGCTGCACGGATTGCTGGCGTGGATCCGGTCGGTGTTCTTGCAGGTGTGCCAGTCGTTGATCGTCGTGTCGTACTGCATTCCCGGATCGCCGCACACGTGGGCGCTCTCGGCGATCATGTCCATCAGATCGCGGGCCCGGTAGGTGTCCATCACCTCGCCGGTGGTCACCGCGTGGGTCTGCCACTCCTTGTCCTCGACCACCGCCTGCATGAACTCGTCGCTCACCCGGACGGAGTTGTTGCCGTTCTGGAAGTACACCGACGAGTAGGCGGTACCGGAGAAGGAGCCGTCGTAGCCGGCGTCGATGAGGGCCCAGGCCTTGCGCTCTTCCTCGACCTTGCAGTTGATGAAATCGACGATGTCAGGATGGTCGACGTTGAGGATGACCATCTTCGCACTGCGCCTGGTCTTCCCTCCGCTCTTGATCACCCCGGCGAAGGCGTCGTAGCCCTTCATGAAACTCACCGGCCCGCTGGCGACGCCGCCGGTGGACAGCGCCTCCCTCGACGAGCGCAGCGGCGAGAGATTGCTGCCCGTTCCCGAGCCCCACTTGAAGAGCAAGCCCTCGGTCTTGGCCAGGTCCATGATCGAGTCCATGCTGTCCTCGACCGAATTGATGAAGCAGGCCGAACACTGGGGCCTCTCCTCCACGCCCATGTTGAACCAGACCGGACTGTTGAAGGCCATCTTCTGGTACACGAGCATGTGGGTGAGATCGTCGCGGAAGGCGTCGCGGTCGAGATCGCTCGCGAAGTATCCACCCTCATCCCCCCAGCGCACGAGGGTGTCCACCACCCGGCTGATGATCTGACGGACACTGCTCTCGCGACCGGGCTTGCCGACGGTTCCGCGGAAGTACTTGGAGACCACCACGTTGGTGGCCAGTTGCGACCAGGGCTTGGGGACCTCCACATCCTTCTGCTCGAAGAGGATCTCCCCTTTCTCACCGGCGATCGTCGCCGTGCGCAATTCCCATTCGACGGTGTCGAAGGGATGCACTGCAGGCTCGGTGAACCGCCGGGCCACCCGGATTCCCTTCCGCCCACTCTTCTTCCTCCGGGTGCTCTGGCGGGTCACCGTGCCAAGCTGCTCCGACTGCATGTCCTCCACCTCTCCTCATCCTGATGTTGACAACCATGCGCGATCCGGCCGCTGTCACCGGGACATCCGGACGATCGCGCCGAGCTGGGGCAAGGGTCTAAGACCCTGGAAATTCATCACTTGGAAATGGATCAGACCCACAATATGTAGTGCCTGAAGCCGAAACCTACCACAAGCCCTTGGGTCGTCAACGTGAATTCGCGAATCCGGGGAAAAGAGGGAATTCTCCCCTCATCTGCTGGGGGAGCGACCGGGCTCGGACCGCTTCCGGAGGATCTCCACCCGGCCGAGGACCTCGCGGACGACCTCCTGGACGTCGTCGCGGGTCATGGCGTACATCCGCCGGATCTCGCCGTGGGTGCCGCGCAGACCCACCGGATCAAGGACCGCCCGGTGCAGCAGGGGCAGCTTCGGCCGCACCCGCTCGAGCCGGCCGCGCGCCTGTTCGCTCAGACTCACGATGAGATCGAAGGAGGAGAGATCGAGTTCATCGAGGCTCTTGCTGCGCTGGGCCGAGATGTCGATGCCCACCTCGCGCATCGCCTCGACCGTCTCGGGCAGGAGGCCGGCCGCCACGACGCCTGCGCTCTGCACCTGCACCCCTTCGGGGGCCATGGCGCGGGCGAAGCCCTCGGCCATCTGACTGCGGCAGGCGTTCGCGTAGCACACGAACAGGAGTCGGAAGGGCGGTGGGGCAGGCATGGGATTCCTTCGGAAGAGGTGGCTGCCGAGTCTAGAATTCAGGCCCGATCTGGACGAGCAGGGAAGGACGCCGGTCCTCGGCCACCGTCCAATATAGCGCGATGGGCCCGCCCGGCACGAGCCAACGCAGCGCCACACCACCACCCCAGAGGGGCCGGGATCCCTGGAGACTGCGATCGTCGTGCCAACCGACGGCCGCCGCCGCACCGAGCCGCAGCAACGAACTCAGGCGAAGGCTCACGCCGCCACGCATCCAGCCCAGACGAGGGGCGAGGATCTCCTGACGGCGCAGACCGATCCAGCCCAGGGGGCCACCGGCGCGGCCGGTCAATTCGACCGGGGTGTCCTCGGAGGCCCACACCCCTCCCACGGCACCCTCCGGTTGCCACCAGCCATCGCGGTCCCAACGGCCCACGGCCCCCGCTTCGAGCCGCCACAGATCGAGATCCCCCCATCCGGGCACCCCCCGCAGGTAGCGCACGCTCACGCCCTCCCGCCGTCTCTCCACCAGACCGCGATCGACGCCGCTGTGCACCTCGGCCACCCATGCTCCGAGCCACCGTGGACCCGAACCCGCTGTACTGCGGCTCTCCAGATAGCTCTCCAGGTGGCGAAACTCCACGCCCATGCGCAACTGCAACGGCAGGGCACGGCATCCCCATCCCAACTGCATGCGGCCGGCGGCGTCGGTGATCGCCCAGCGATCGAGTTTCTCACCCCGCCGGTACACCCAGGGCCGGTCGCGCGACCAGCCCCCCCCGATCAGCAGGGAGAGGGAACCCCCGGGAGGCAGCTCCTGCCTCCACCGCAGGTCGGCGGCGGTGGTACGCCCGCTGTAGCGCCAGGACAGGGCGGCTTCGCCCGCTCCCAGGGGAAGCCGGCTCTGGCGCAGGCGGCCCAGCACGGCGGCGGTGTCGTCGCTGATCACGTGTCCGGCCAGCTCCCAGCGGGGACGATGCCGCAGCCGCAGGTGGAAGACCCCATCGGCGGCCGGCTCGATGTGGTCCGGAGGAAACTCGCCTCCGCCCAGCGGCTCGATCTCCACCCAGGCCCGCTGCACCCCCGGTGTCCCGACCAGCCGGTCCACCCGGGCCCAGATCCCGCTGGGGGAGATGCGATCGCCCGGATGCAGGTCGAGGCGGCGCAACAGCTCCGCGCGGGACATGCCGTCCGGCTCGGGGCACTCGAGGCGACGAAGCCGTACCACCGACGCAGAGCCGGAGGACGAGGCCTCGCCCGCCGCGTCCATCGACATCGGCGGCGTGCGAAGCACAGGGGGATTTCCCCTTCCCTTCCCCTTCCCCTCCTCCTTCCCGATTCCCGGATCCAGGGCCCGCAGACGAGGGCGCAGACGCGAGGCCTGTTCGTAGCCGATGCGGATGATGGCGCCGGCGTCGTCGAACTCCAGACTGCGGTAGTCCTCCAGGGGCAGGTGCAGGACGAGTTCGCCCGGCCCGGGATGGACGACATTGCCCTCGTACTGCTGCAGTTCCATCGAACGCACCCACATCTCCATGAGATTGTCCGGGGTCCCCTTGCCCGGCACGAAGACGTTGCTCACGTCCACCACCAGCGAGCGGGTGAAGCCCATCCGCCGGGCGATCTCCACCGGATTGTTGGCCCGGAAGCCTCCGTCCACCAGCTCGTGACCCTCCCACGCCACCGGGGGGAGGAAGAGGGGAACGCTTCCGCTGGCGCGCAGGGCACTGGCCAGCGAACCCCGGGAGAGCACCACCATCTCCCCGGTGTCCACGTCGACCGCGATCGCCCGGAAGGCGATGGGCAGACGGTCGAAGTCGTTGCCCGCCGCGTACAGCGGATCGGCGGTCAGCCGCCCCAACAGGGTCTCGATCGCGGCCCCACGGCTCAGACTGGGCGGAGGCATCGGCGGGAAGCCGTGGGCCAGCAGGGAGATCTGCGCGCGAGGCAGTCCCCCCCATCCCCCCTGCATCGAGGCCGGCGGCGGCGGGCGGTAACCGAACAGCTCGAGCCATCGCTCCCGCTTGACCATCGTCTCGAGCTCCTCGGCCGAATAGCCACAGGCGTAGAGCGCGCCGACGACCGCGCCCATGCTCGTCCCGACGATGAGGGACGGCCGTAGACCTTCTTCCTCGAGGACCTTCAACACCCCGATGTGGGCGAAGCCGCGTACGCCCCCACCTCCCAACACCAGGGCGAAGGAGGTGGTGTCCGCCCGGGTGGTGGCCCACGAGGGAAGCTCCTCCGGGCGGGCCCACGCCCCCTGCGCGGAGAGAAGGAAGACGGCCATGAGCAGAGCCGCTGCGGCCGGCCCAAGGCGGGCGGACCGGACGGCACCACACAACGGGCCCTTCGGGGTCACGGCCGGCGGCCGTCGATGAGGGGAGAACGCGTCCGGGGACTCGGCCATCGCGATGGAATCAGGAGGAGAGGCCCCGCCGGAGCAGTTTCTCCAGCCGGCGGCGCACCTGTTCGGCGTCGGCGGCCTCGGGCCGCATGGTCAGGTAGTCCTCCAGGTCGGCGATGGCGGCCATGCGGTGGCCGCTGAGACTGTAGAGAATGCCGCGATCCCGCCGCTCCTCGGCCGATTCAGGACGCAGGAGGACGATCCGCTCGACCACCTTCAGGGTGCGCAGGACATCGCGGCGACGCGCGTAGATGAGTTTGAGTTCGGTCAACAGGCGGGCGAGGATGCCCCGCGGCCCCAGGTGGCGGAGGAAATCGTCGCTCCACGGCCGGCGGATGCCCTGTGGACGGAGGATCTCCGCCTCCAGCTCGTCCGCCAGCAGAAGCCGGCCTCCATCGGCGATGTCCAGGTACAGCGCTCCGCTCCCCCCCTCACTGGCCAGCAGGACGTGACCGGGGAAATCCACCGTCTCCAGGTCGATCCCGGTTCCCCGCCTGACGATCTGCTGGTAGAGGATCGAGAGCAGGAGGACCGATCCGCGGTGCTCTTCGAGGACCCGGTTCATCAGGAAGGCATCGGGCTGGTCCTGGGCGGAGCGGTGGCCCTTGAACCCCAGTTGCTCGAAGAAGAGATGGTTCGCCGCATAGACGATGTTGTGCAGACCGGAGGCCGCATCCACCAGATGGGCCAGCTTCTCGGCCATCGCCTCCACCTGCTCCTCCGCATCCTCCACCCAGAACTGGGGATACTCCTCCTGGGCGATGAGCAGGGCTCCGCGCAGGACGTCGATCTCGGGATCGTCGCGCCGGGCCAGTTCCAGGAATTGCTCGCGTGCATGACTCGCGAACACCGGAGCCTCCTTGCCGCCGAAGATGGGGATCCACCCCTTCGATGATAGACCCTGGGCGCCCTCCTGACGAGTCCGCCGATGGAAAAAGAGCGGCCCGACCCCTTCGCGTGCCCCCACCGGGGAATATCGGCAGACCATTCTTGTCGTCGAAGGAGCTTGCTCGTAGGATGTGGGCATCATGGCCATTCGTTATGTCGACGGGAAACGCTTTCGCCGCGCGGTGGTCGCCGGCGCGGACTGGGTGCGTCACATGCGTGAGCACCTCAACAAGATCAACGTGTTCCCCGTCCCCGACGGCGACACCGGCACCAACATGGCCCTGAGCCTTTCGGCCACGGCCGAGGCCGCCCGCAAGAGCGACGACGCCGATCTGGCCAAGGCATCCAAGGACATCGCCGAAGCCAGCATCCTCGGCGCCAAGGGCAACAGCGGGCTCATCATGGCCCACTGGTTCCTCGGCTTCTCCAAGGCCCTCGGCCAGAAGGCCCGCGTCGGAGCCGACGATCTGGCCCACGCCTTCAGCCGGGCCACCCGGCAGGTCTACGAGGCCATCGACAAACCCCGCGAAGGCACCATCCTCACCGTCATGCGCGAGGGCAGTGAGGCCGCCGAGAAGGCCGCACAGAAGGGTTACGACGTCCAGGAGGTCATCGCCGAGTTCCTCGACGCCTCCCGCGCGGCCTTGCGCCGCACGCCGGAGATGCTCGCGGTCCTCAAGGAAGCCAAGGTCGTCGACGCCGGCGGACAGGGCTTCGTGCACTTCCTCGAGGGCGTCAAGCGGACCCTGGAGGGTGCACCGCCGCCGGAGGCGAAGGACGAGGACCTGCACGCCGATACCGTCCACCCACCCCTGAGCGAGGAGGAGCTGGACGGGCGCTTCTGCACCGAGGTGGTCGTCCGCGGCCGCAACTTCGATCCGGAGCTGCTGAAGGCCCGCTTCGGACCCCTGGGTTCGTCGATGCTGGTGGCCACCACCGGCGAGGTCTTCAAGCTGCACATCCACACGGACCATCCCGACGAGGTCTTCCGGCTGGCCGCGCGCTGGGGCACCATCGCCGAGCGCAAGGTCGATGACATGCTGCGCCAGAGGGAGGAGCGCCATTCCCACAAGCAGGAGCCGGTGATCCCGCTCGATGAGCAGCCCTCGACGGTGGCCCTGTTGTGCGACTCCACCTGCGACCTGGACGAGGCGACCCGCCGCAAGTACGGAATCGAGATGGCCCCGCTGTCGGTGCTCTTCGGCGACGCGGTCTTCCGCGACCAGGTCGACCTGAGCACCGCCGAATTCTACGAGCGACTGGTCAACGACCCCCACCACCCGACCAGCAGCCAACCGCCGCCGCGCGAATTCGTCGAGGCCCTCGAACGCATCCGCCCCGACCGCGAGGCGATCATCGTCACCCTCTCGCAGAAGCTGTCGGGCACCTACCGTTCCGCCCTGAGCGCGGCGAAGCTGGTCGACCACCCGCGGGTGGCCGTCTTCGACTCGAACACCGTCAGCCTCACCACAGGCATGCAGGTGGTCTCGGCCGCCCGCCTGGCCGAGAAGGGCGCCTCGCTCGATGAGATCCTCCAGTGGCTCGAGCGCTGGCGCGACCGCAGCGGCCTGCTCTTCACCGTGGCCACCCTGGACTACCTCAAGAAGGGCGGGCGCATCGGAAGGGCCGCCCATCTGGTGGGAAGCCTGCTGCGGATGCGTCCGGTGCTGACCGTCGAGGACGGCATCGTCCAGAGTGTCACCAAGGCCCGCGGCGACGACGACGCCTTCGAGAAGGTCCTGAGCGTCTTCGGCGAGCGGGTGCCCGAGGGCAAGAAGATCCGCCTGGCCGTCCTCGACTCCACCGGCGCCAAGCGGCTGGAGCAGGCCGAACAGCGGGTGCGCGAGCGCAACGAGGTCCTGGACATCTTCCACGGCCAGATCACCGGGGTCATCGGCACCCACGTGGGCCCGGGCGCCTGGGGGCTGTTCTACCAGGTGGTCGAGGACGACGATCCCCTGCTCTGAGCGGCAAGACCCGTCAGCCTCTACGGCAATTACGCTAATACGATCAATAGAGCTGGGAACGGAATCTGCAGGCCGGCGCCAACAGCCATGCGGTCTACGTGAACAACTGCTCGGCCCTCACTCTGCACCCCTACGACAACGGGGAAAGCGGAGGCGCGGCGGCCGGGGCAGCCCCGCTCACCGACCATCTGCTGCCCCTGCAGGGACGGGTCTCCGATCTGCGTGACCTGCCCCTTCCCGGCGGCGAGCTCAGCGTCCGCATCTGGGATGCGGCCACCGGCGGGCAACTGGTGTACGACTCCGGAAGTGATTTCGACGGGGTGGAGATCGTCGGCGGCAGCGATGACAGCGGAGGGACGGTGGCCTCGGGCGTGTACTTCTTCCGCCTCGACGCGCCGTCGTTCACCGCGACGCGCCGGATGGTCCTGATCAAGTAGCTTCCTCGGTCGCGCCGGCGGGCGCTCAAGCGTCGCCTTCGGGCCGCGCCGGCGGGCGGTCGAGCAGCTCGACGCCGAGCACCGAGATGAAGATGAGCAGGGCCCCCATCTGCCCGATCCCCGAGAGGGTCTCCCCCAGCATCAGGTAGGCGAAGACGGTCGCGAAGACCGGCTCCATCGAGAAGATCAGGGCCACCCTTTGCGGGGTGGTGCGCGACTGGTAGTGGGCCTGCAACCAGAAGGTGCCGCCGGTGGCGAAGGTGGCGGTGAAGAGCAGGGCCGCAATGGCCATCCCGCTGAAGTGCTGCGGGCCGGCGTCAGCCAGCGGCAGGGCGAGCAGGGCCAGCGCAGCGACGCTCGCGATCTGCACGAAGGTCAGCGAGAAGGCGTCGGGCTCCTTGCGCAGGAAGATCTGGATGGCGTGGATGTACACCGCGTAGAGCCCGGCGCACACGAGCACGAGCAGATCTCCGTGGGTGATGCCCTCTCCACCGGGATCGGTGAGCAGGAAGAGCCCGAAGGTGGCCACCACGGCGGCGGCGATCTCCAGGGGACGGGGCCGGCCGGCCCGGAACACGGGCGACAACAGAGGAACCAGGATCACACTCAGACCGGTGATGAAGGCGGCCCGGCCCGCGGTGACCGTCCGCAGACCCATGGTCTGGGCGAGATAGCCCGCCCACGCCAGAGCGCCCAGGACCGCTCCGGCCAGAAGGGCCCGCTTCAGGCCCTGCCGGGTACGGCGCGAGAAGAGCACCACCGGCAGGAAGACCAGCAGGGCCAGCACGAAGCGGGCGGCCACGAAGACGAAGGGATGCAGATCACGGACCGCAACGCGGATGAAGGGAAAGGTCAAACCCCAGAAGACAGTGACCAGGAGCATGGCCCCGTCGGCGCGATGCCGTGGGTCGTGGAAGAAGGCCGCGCCCTTCACCTTCAGTCCGTTTCCCCGGCCCCGGTCGTCGCTTCGTCCTCCGCCGGCGTGATGGTGACCAGGGGCGCCTCGGGCAGCACCAGTTCACCCGCCTGGGCATGGATGGTGGCCACCACGCCGGCGACCGCCGCGGGCAACTCCACCTCCATCTTCATCGCCTCCACGCGCACGACCGGCTGACCCACCTCCACCTGCTCTCCCTCTTCGACCAGGATGGCCAGCACCTTGCCCGGCATGGGTGCCTTCACCACCGGATTGGCTCCACCGACGGCGGCATCCTCGTCCTCTTCCTCGTCGACCAGGCGGAAGCGCGAGACACGCGCACCCACCTGCACCCACAGTTCGCCGCCGTTGCGCGCGTAGCGGGCCCGCACCAGACGGCCGTCCATGCGCAACAGCACGGTGCTGCTGTCCTGGGCCTCGATGCGGCACTGCAGGCTCTCGGCGTCGTCGACGGTGAAGCGCTGGAATTCGCCATCCTGCTGGCAATCCACCCGCCACTGCCGATTCTTCTCCTGGATGCGCAGTTCCATCATGCCCCCTCTCCCATGCGGAAGGCTCCGACCCGGGACCACGGACCGGGGATCTCTCCCCCCGTGGAGCTGCCCTCGCCGGAAGACGTCCGGCCCGAGCGGATCATGCCGTTGAACACGGCAGCGGCGACGGCGAGCATCGCCATCGCGTCGTCCCCCTCGGCGGCGGAGTCCTCCCCACCGCCATCCTTCCCATCGGCTCCCGCGGGTGATCCATCCTCGTCGAGCCGCGGCTTCATTCCCGGCTTCCATCCCTCGAAGTAGCGGGGCAGGAAACCGGTGTGGGTGCGGCCGGCGGCGAAGGCCGGATGCTCGAGAATGGCGTACAGGTAGGAGAGGTTGCTGCCCACCCCGAGCAGCACCGTCTCCCGCAGCGCCTCCATCATCCGGCGGCGGGCTCCGTCACGATCGTCGGCCCAACTGGAGAGCTTGGCGATCATCGGATCGTAGTGCAGGGAGACCTCCGCGCCGGTGTTGATTCCCGAATCGACACGGATCCCCGGACCTCCGGGCGCTTCGAAGAGCAGGACCTCTCCAGTCTGGGGCAGGAAACCCTCGGCCGGATCCTCCGCGTACAGGCGCACCTCGATGCTGTGTCCGCGCCGGGTGATCTCGTCCTGGGTGAAGGGAAGCTCACCGCCTTCGGCGACGTGGATCTGCTGGACCACCAGGTCGATGCCGCTCACCCATTCGGTCACCGGATGTTCCACCTGCAGACGGGTGTTCATCTCCAGGAAGAAGAACTCCCCGCTGCGGTCGAGCAGCATCTCCACCGTGCCCGCCCCGACGTAGCGCACGGCGGCGGCGGCGCGGACGGCCGCCTCGTGGATGCGTCCGCGCAGCTCGTCGGAGAGCCCCGGAGCCGGTGACTCTTCGACGATCTTCTGGTGGCGCCGCTGGATGGAGCATTCCCTCTCGCCCAGGTGCACCACGTGACCGTGGGTGTCGCCGAGCACCTGCACCTCGATGTGCCGGGGCTCGACCAGCAGGCGTTCCAGGTAGACCTCGCCGTTGCCGAAGGCCGAGATCGCCTCGCGCTGGGCCGCGGCGATGGCGTCGACCAGTTCGCCTTCCTCGTGCACCGCGCGCATGCCCTTGCCTCCGCCACCGGCCGAGGCCTTCACCAGGACCGGATAGCCCACCTCGGCCGCCGCCTTGCGCCACTGCTCCTCGTCGCTGTCCTCCCCGAGCAGCGCGCCGGGCACCACCGGAACCCCGGCCGCCTGCATCCGCGCCCGCGCCCGGGTCTTCAGACCCATCTCCTCGATCACCTCCGGGGTGGGCCCGATGAAGATCAGCCCCGCCTCGGCGCAGGCGCGGGCGAAGCCGGCGTTCTCGGCCAGGAATCCGTAGCCGGGATGGACCGCGTCACAGTGGGTGTCCACGGCGGCGGCGATCACCTTCTCCTGCACCAGGTAGCTCTGGGCCGATTCGGCCGGCCCGATCTCGACCACCTCGTCGGCGAGCTGCGCGTGCAGGGAGAAGCGGTCGGCCTCGCTGGCGATCGCGACCGAGGAGATCCCCAGTTCACGGCAGGCCCGGATGACCCGCACCGCGATCTCCCCGCGGTTGGCCACCAGGATGCGCTCGATGCGTCGGCTCATTCTTCCTCCTCGAAGGCAGCGGCCCAACGAGTGGGACGCTTCTCGAAAAACGCGGCGAAACCCTCGCGGGCCTCGTCGGTGGCCCGCTGGTCGGCGATCCAGGCCGGCGTGCGCCGGACTGCTTCCTCCAGCGGCAGCGTGGCGATCTCGTCGAGCAAGCGCTTGCAGGCCGCCTGGGCCTGTGGTCCGCCCTGGCTCAATTCCTTCAGGACGACGTCGACGGCGGCGTCGAGTTCCTCGGCAGCCACCACCTCATCGACCAGTCCCAGGCGATGGGCCTTTTCCGTGGTGAAGATCTCGGTGGTCACGAAGAGGGTCCGGCTCGCCCCCGGGCCGAGACGGCGCACGATGAAGGGGGAGATCACCGCGGGCAGGATCCCCAGACGCGCCTCGGTGAAGCCGAACTTCGTTCCCTCCTGGGCGATCACCACGTCGCTCGCGGCGACCAGTCCCACCCCGCCGCCGATGGCCGCTCCGTGGACGCGGGCCACCACCGGCTTCGGGCAGCCGGAGATGGCCTCGTACAGTGCGCTCAGGGCGCGTGCGTCGTCCAGGTTGGCCTGGCGGTCGTAGCCGGCCAGACGCCGCATGTAGTCGATGTCCGCCCCGGCGCAGAAACTCTTGCCCTCGCCGCTGAGCACGACGAAGCGCACGGCCGCATCGTCCGCGGCCCGGTGGAGCTGCTCGGTGGTGGCGGCGATGAGTTCCTCATCGAGGGCGTTGCGAACCTCCGGCCGGTTCAGGCGCAGTTCACGGACCACCCCGCGCTCGATCACCTTGAGTTTCTCGCTCATCGGCACTCCTCGGTGTCGGGGACCGAAGCGCCCCCCTTCGGCGCTCTCCCCTGCTCGTACCGGACGGCACGAGCGGGGGCGAATGCTCGCGCGTCACTGCAAAACCGGCGGCGAGTATACGGCCCCCCACCCGACCCGTCCACTGCGCCGGCCCTCCACCGCAAGGGGGCCACGGGCCTGCCCCCGCCGCGGCGCGAACGGCCGGCGGAGTGGGGTCCGTCACGCGGCTCGCCCAAGGACCGCGGTCCATCGTGCGACTGGCCCAAAGCGGCCTGGCCTGTTAGGCTGAAGGTGGTGCCGGCCGGGCCGGTCCCACCCATTCCATTCCTTCACCGCGCCGGAGGGCCCATGGATACCGAGCTCCTGAAGAAGACGATCGAGAAGGCCTGGGACGAGGATATCCTTCCCACCCTGGCCGAGTACATCACCATCCCCAACAAGTCTCCGGACTTCGATCCGCAGTGGGCCGAACATGGGCACATGGAACAGGCCGTCCAGCTGCTGGCCGGATGGGCGCGATCGCGTCCGATCAAGGGGATGGAACTGGAGATCGTCCGCCTCGAGGGCCGCACTCCCCTGATCTTCATCGAGATCGACGGCACCGGAGGCACGGTCCTGATGTACGGCCACCTGGACGTGCAGCCGGAGATGATCGGCTGGGACGAGGACAAGGGACCCTGGCAGCCGGTTCTGCAGGGGGACAAGCTCTACGGGCGCGGCGGAGCCGACGACGGATACGCCATCTTCTCGGCCCTGTCCGCGGTCGAGGCGCTGCAGGCCCAGGGGGTCGAGCATCCCCGCTGCGTGGTTCTCATCGAGGCCGCCGAGGAGAGCGGCAGTCCCGATCTCCCCGTCTACATCGAACACCTCGCTGATCGCATCGGTACGCCCGACCTGGTGGTCTGTCTCGATTCGGGTTGCGGCAACTACGATCAGCTCTGGTGCACGAACAGCCTGCGCGGCAACATCACCGGCACCCTGGAGGTCCGGCTCCTCTCGGAGGGTGTGCACTCCGGCGACGGCAGCGGCGTGGTCGCTTCGAGTTTCCGGGTGGCCCGTGCCCTGCTCAGCCGCATCGAGGACGAGAAGACCGGCGAGATCCTCCTGAGCGAACTCGAATGCGACATTCCCGCCCAGCGCATCGAACAGGCGGCGACCGTCGCCGAGGTGCTCGGTGACGAGGTCTACAAGCAGTACCCGCTGCTGCCGGGAGTCGAACCCACCACCTACGATGGAACCGAACTGGTGTTGAGGCGGACCTGGCACGCCACCCTCTCGGTCACCGGCGCCGACGGTTTCCCCCCGGTCAAGGACGCCGGGAACGTCCTGCGCCCGAAGACCGCCTTCAAGCTCTCCGTGCGGCTGCCGCCGACGGTCGACGCCGAGCAGGCGGCCCGGCGGCTGAAGGAGGTCCTCGAAGCCGATCCTCCCTACCACGCGAAGGTCCGCTTCACCGTGGACAGTCCGGCGGCCGGATGGAACGCACCGGAGATGGAACCGTGGCTGGAGCGCTCGCTCGAGGAGGCCTCCGAACTCTTCTTCGGCCAGCCGGTGTGCTACATGGGTGAAGGAGGCAGCATCCCCTTCATGGCCATGCTGGGCGATCGCTTCCCCCGCGCCCAATTCGTCATCACCGGTGTGCTCGGACCGCAGTCGAATGCGCACGGACCGAACGAGTTCCTCCACCTTCCCACCGTCAAGCGTCTGACCGCGAGCGTGGCGAAGGTGCTGGCCGACATGAGCGCCCGCAACGCCTGAGAGCATCCCGCTCGACGCAGAGAACATCTCCGACGGCGGCCGGCGGCGACGCTGCCACTCGTCAGGGCCAGCGGCGGCGCTCTCGACTGCGATGAACGATCTCAGTCGCGGTGGCCGCCGACGGCCGGCCGGCTGAGGTCCTCCGGGCCGTCCTCGGTGCACAGCACGTCGTCCTCGATCCGCACACCGCCGCAGACGATGAGCTCCTCGTCGATGAGCTTCCAGTCGAAGGCCGAGGCGTGCCCACCCTGGCGATGGGGTTCGAGCAGAAGGGGGATGAAGTAGATGCCCGGCTCGATGGTGAGCACCTGGCCCGCCGCCATCTCCCGTGTGGTGCGCAGATAGGGGTAGCGCGGGGGCGGATCGATCACCCCGCCTTCGGGTGCGGCCTGACGTCCTCCGACGTCGTGCACCTGCAGACCCAGGTGGTGGCCCAGTCCGTGGGGAAAGAAGGGATCGGTGAGCTGCCGCTCGAAGGCCTCCTCGGCCGAGACCTTCAGCACCCCGGTCTCGTGCAGGATGTCTGCGATGCCGCGGTGGGCCGCTTCGTGCAGTTCCACGTAGGAACGGCCCGGGCGCACCGCGTCCACCAGCTTCCGCTGCAGGGTGTCCAGACGGTCGACGATCTCACGGAAGACCAGCGGAGCGGCCGACTGGGGATAGGTACGGGTGATGTCGCTGGCGTAGCCGAAGACCTCGGCTCCGGCGTCGATCAACAGATTCGCAGTCAACGGCGGGTCGCCTCGATCCTTGCTCTGATAGTGCAGCGTCGCCGCGTGCTCGTTCCAGGCGATGATGTTCGCGTAGGGGAGTTCCGTCTCCAGGTGGGCGGTGGCGGCCAGGTAGGCCGCGTGCAGGGCCCGTTCGGAATGACCGCTGCGCGCACCGCTGCGGACGGTGGCGTGGCCCGGGGCGGCCCGGTCGGCGGCCAGGCGGATGCACTCGACCTCGTAGGGGGTCTTCAGCCCGCGCAGCCAGTCCAGACGTGCCATCAGCTCCTCGGGCTCGATCGCCTCCTCGTCGATCCCCAGGGCCTCGGCCACCTCCAGGTCGTAGCCGACGTAGGCGAAGTCCTTCACCTCACCGGCGCTGTCGATGGCGTCCTCGGCCGTGGCCACGACCTCCACCGGCAACACCTCCGGATAGGGATGGTCCACCGGCGCGGGCGGCTCGTACCAGTAGTCGCGGGGAACCACCCGGATGAGGGTGGGCGTCTCGCCGGGCCGGAAGATCAGCAGGTGGTCAGGGCCTTGAACCGGAGCCCAGCGCGCGAAGTGCGGGGTGGGCCGGTAGGGAATGGGCTGGTCGTCGGCGTGGTACAAGAGCTCCCCGCCGGCGGCGAAGACGATTCCGGCGTAGTGCTTCCCCTGGGCGGCCAGAGCGGCCAGGGCCGCGTCGTACTGTCGGCACACGAGATCGATGTGCTCGGTGTAGAGTTCCTTCAGAGGATCTTCCACGTTGACCTCCCCTTCCACCCGGAGGCGGAGCGCCCGTGTCCCACCCGGAGGGGAAGCACTTCGTTTCCCTAGAAGCGGAACACTCCGTATTCGGTCTTCTCGATGGGCGCGTTCAGGGTCATCTCGATCGACAGCCCCAGCACGTCGCGGGTCTGCCTCGGGTCGAGGATGCCGTCGTCCCACAGCCGCGCCGTGCTGTAGTAGGGCGAGCTCTCCTCGGCGTACTTGTCCAGGATGGGCTGCTTGAAGGCCGCCTCCTCTTCCTCGCTCATCGTCTCCCCGCGCCGGGCGAGCTGGTCCTTCTTGACCGTCGCCAGCACATTGGCCGCCTGTTCACCACCCATGACGCTGATGCGGCTGCCCGGCCACATGAACAACAGGCGCGGCTGGTAGGCCCGGCCGCACATGCCGTAGTTGCCCGCCCCGTGGCTGCCCCCGATGATGACGGTGAACTTCGGCACGGCCGCGTTGGCGACGGCGTTGACCATCTTCGCCCCGTCCTTGGCGATGCCGCCCTGTTCGTACTTCTTGCCCACCATGTAGCCGGTGATGTTCTGCAGGAAGATCAGCGGGATCCCGCGCGAGGTGCACAACTGGATGAAGTGGGTCACCTTCAGGGCGCTCTCGCTGAAGAGCACGCCGTTGTTGGCCACGATGCCCACCTCGTAACCGTGCAGACGGGCGAAGCCGGTGACCACGGTGTTGCCGTAGCGCTCCTTGAACTCGTGGAAGCGTGAGCCGTCGACCATGCGCGCGATGACCTCGCGCACCTCGAAGGGACGCCGTGGATCCTCGGGCAGGATGCCCAGCAATTCGTCGGGGTCGTAGTGGGGATCCTCCGGCTCGGCGCGCGGGACCTGGGCCTTCCTGACCACCCCGAGATTCTCGACGATGTTGCGCACCATCGAGAGCGCCTGGGCATCGTCGCGGGCGAGCATGTCGGCCACCCCGCTGATGCGGGTGTGCACGTCACCGCCACCGAGTTCCTCGGCGGTGACCTCCTCGCCCGTGGCCGCCTTCACCAGGGGCGGTCCACCCAGGAAGATCGTGCCCTGCTCCTGGACGATCACCACCTCGTCGCTCATCGCCGGCACGTAGGCGCCCCCGGCGGTGCACGAACCCATGACCGCGGAGATCTGCGGAATGCCGCGCGCGCTCATCTGGGCCTGGTTGTAGAAGATGCGCCCGAAGTGGTCGCGGTCGGGAAAGACCTCGGCCTGCATGGGCAGGAACGCGCCGCCGCTGTCGACGAGGTAGATGCAGGGCAGGTTGTTCTCCATCGCGATCTCCTGCGCCCGCAGATGCTTCTTCACCGTCAGCGGATGATAGGTACCACCTTTGACCGTGGCGTCGTTGGCCACGATCATCACCTGGCGCCCGTGGATGTTGCCCACCCCGGTCACCAGGCCGGCCGCCGGCAGCGGCGACTCGTAGACCTCGAAGGCGGCCAGCGGCGAGAGTTCGAGGAAGGGGCTTCCCGGATCGAGCAGGGCATCGATGCGTTCGCGCACGAGCATCTTGCCCCGGCTCTTGTGCAGTTCACGGGCCTTCTCGCTGCCGCCCCGGCGCGCTTCCTCCATGCGCTGCTTCCAGAGCTCGATCCTTTCGAGATTGGCCTTGAGGTTGCGTTGGAAATCGGGCGACTGCGGGGAGATCGCGCTGCTGAGCCTGCGCACGACGGTTGCCTCCGGGATGGTCTCCGGGCCGAAGGGAATCCGGCCACGACGAGAGTAGAAAAGGGTTGGCACGCGAAGCCCAGAGTCTAGAAGCTGTGGGCCCGCGCGTAAAGAAGAGCCCTGCGGGGCGTGGGCGACAAGCCAAGGCCCACGTGCTAGGCTCGGCCCGTGGCCATCCACGGTCGGGAGGATCCGGTGATCGACCGAGACCGAGAGAGCGAGCTGCCCTTCTCCGGCGAGTACCTCGACTTCGCCCAGGTCAGCAAGGACGAACTGCAGACCCGCATCTTCGAGCTGCTCACCCTGGTGGAGACCAGCCGCGAACTGCTGCGGGCCCAGGACGCCGACGACGGCGCCCGGCGCATCCTCCTCTCGGTGATCGGCGTCCTCGGGGCATCCTCGGCCGCGGTCCTGCGGCGCGACCCCCGAAGCGAGAGCATGTCCCTGCTCGTGCACTCGGGTCTGGACCTGGAGGAAAGGGTCGAACTGCCCCTGCCGGCGGCCCTGGCCGAGGCCTTCGAGCAGGAAGGCGAGCCCCGGCCCTTCCGGGTGGACGACGATCTCACCGGCGGTCCGGCCCGCTCCTTCCTCTACTCGTACGTGGACATCCTCGAACGCCTGGAAGCCGCGGTGGTCTGCCCCCTGACCGGTCGTCAGGGACTCTTCGGCTTCATCGTGCTGGGGCGAAGACTCCTGAGCGAGGGCTACTCGGCCAAGGACCTGGAGGTCTTCGCCAGTCTGGCCGAACTCTACGTGCTCGCCCTCGAACGGGGGGCTTCGCCGGCGCCCCTCCTGCATCCTCCGAGTCCGCAGGTCCCGGTCGAGGTCTCCCGGGCGCTGGCCGAACTGCGTCAGCGCCATCCACCCCTGCGGGAGATCCTCGGCGAGAGCGAGGCGATGCTGCGTCTCTTCGGCGACATGGTGCAGCTCGCCAACAGCCGGGTGACCGTGTTGATCCAAGGAGAGAGTGGAACGGGCAAGGAGGTGGTGGCCCGGGCCATCCACCGGCTCTCGCCGCGGCGGGAAGGTCCGCTGGAGATCGTCGACTGCTCGTCGATTCCCCGCGAACTCATCGAGAGCGAACTCTTCGGCCACGTGCGGGGCGCCTTCACCGGCGCGGTCCGCGACCGGCGCGGCGCCTTCGAGCTGGCCCACCGGGGCACGCTCTTCCTCGACGAGATCGGCGAGATGACCCTGGCCTCGCAGACCCGCCTGTTGCGGGCCCTCCAGGAGGGCCGTTTCCGCCCGGTCGGAGGCGAGAAGACCCGTTCGGTCGACGTGCGGGTGATCGCCGCGAGCAACGTCGATCTGCGGGAGGCCGTCGCCCGCGGTGAATTCCGCAAGGACCTGTTCTACCGCATCCAGGTCTATCCCCTGCGCCTGCCTCCCCTGCGGGAACGCCGCGGCGACATCGAGATCCTCACCCGGGCCTTCCTCAAGCGCTTCTACGCCGACTTCGGGATGAACGAACCGCCCATCGACCCGGAGGTGCTCGCCGCCCTGCGCCACCACAGCTTCCCCGGCAACGTGCGCGAGCTGCAGAACATGGTCGAGGCCCTGGCCATCCGCAGCCGGCAGCAGCGCCGGGTCACCCTGGAACATCTGCACGAGGTCTTCGAGAGCCAGCAGTTGCCCGGCCGGCCCTCGATTCCCGGGGAAGGAGCACATCCACGGAAAGGCCGGGTGTTGCCGGAAGGGAAGACGCCACGGGAAGGGGGCCGGGCGCGGGAAGGCGATGAGGAGGCACTGCGAAGGAAGGGGCCGTGGGAAGGGGACGAGGAGACCCCGCGAAGGAAGGGAACACGGGAAGGGGACGAGGAGACCCCGCGAAGGAAGGGGCCGTGGGAAGGGGACGAGACGCCGGGGGCCCAGATCCTGCGGGTCTGGCGCCAGTGCGGTTTCAATCTCCTCGAGGCCAGCCGCCAGCTCGCCGACGAACGCCGCCGGGGTCGGCAGGTGCTGGTCACCGACCGCGCCCAGATGAACCACTACCTGGACGGGGAGACCCTGGCCGCCTTCCTGGAGACCGGCGAGCTGCAGGCCACGATCGACCGCCTGTGCGGGCAGGCGCGCCCCCGTCATCGGGTGGCCCTGCGAACGCAGCGGGTGCTGGGCCATGCCCTGCAGGCGCTCCGTGAAGACCGGCTCGAAGCATCCTTTCCCCGTCTCCCCCGCGCCTATCGGCCGGTGATCGAGGCCCTCCAGGGCAAGGGACTGTCGTGGTTCCAGACCCACCTGGAGAGATGACAGGACCGGACATGACAGAAAGGCAGGAAAAAGAAGCGGGGCACCCCTCTCGCCAAGGGCGCCCCGCTTGGAGACTGACAACGCTGCCTTGGGGCCGGCTTGCGATGCCCCCTCGCCAAGAGCACCGCCGCCTCTGCGTTGTCAGGAGGACCGCGCGATGCCGGGCGGCATCTTCAGGAGCTCTCGCCAACTCCCCCGGTCCTCTTTGTTCGACGGCAACCCGCCGGCTCGCAACGCCGCCCCTCCAGGGGCCTCCGGTCGTGACGTGACGTCGGGTGGGGTGACCGGTCTTGTGCGCTGCCTTGCCCGAGCCGTCCCGGGTCGTCCGTCTACGCAGTCCCTTTCCACTCGTCGTTCCGCCGGCCCCCTCGCCTGGGTCGCCGGAACCATCCATGGGACATCCACCTCTACAGCACTGGAGGTGCCAAAACCCTTCCGCTGTCTGACAAACACTTCAACTGCCTGCTATCAGGAAAGTTCCCGCTCCTGGCGGAAAAATTCAGGTGTCCACTTTGTTGTCATCCAGTGCCCGTTGGAGCGGACAATTCTGTGGTGCTTTGTTGTTTCACAACACAATCCACCAACAGTTCTGTTGCCACCAAGCGCGCTCGGCGGGCGCCTTCTCTTCGTCTTCGCCCCCAAAGCAATCCGTCGTCCGCGGGTGGAAGATGGCCATGGCAGCTGGGGATCCTCCCCTTTCCCCCTCGCAAGGCCCCTGCTACCTTGGAGCCATGAGCAACACCGTCGACCCTCGCGCATCCTCTCCCGATCCGAGCTCCCCACCGCGCGCCCAGGCGCATGCGGGGCCGGACACCACCGGGGCATCGGAGCAGGTGGTCCTGTGGAAGGACATCGGCACCCTGGTCCCGATGCGGCCACGCGGGACGATCCTCCATGGGGCGTGGCTGCGCACCCGGGGACCCCGGGTGGTCGGGATCGGCGAGGGTGAGCCCGAGAGGCGTCCCGGCGAGCAGATCGTCTCCCTGGACGGAGGGGTCGTCCTGCCCGGTCTGGTCAACGTCCACCATCATCTCTGCCAGAACCTCACCCGCGCCTATGGACCGGCCCAGGATCTCGAACTCTTCGACTGGCTGCGCACCCTCTATCCCATCTGGTCGGGCTTCACCCCGGAGAACCTCGATCTGGCCTCGCGAGTGGGCTTCGCCGAACTCCTGCTCTCGGGCTGCACCACCACCAGCGACCACCACTATCTCTTCCCCCGCGACGGGGCCCCCGATCTGCTCGATGCGTCCGTCCTCGCCGCCCAGGACATGGGGATGCGTTTCGTGGCCACGCGGGGTTCGATGAGCCTCGATACCCGCCATGGCGGTCTGCCGCCGATGTCCTGCACCCAGGACGAAGACGTGATCCTGCGCGACAGTGAGCGGGTCATCGATCGCTGGCACGACCCCTCCCCCTATTCGATGACCCAGATCGCCCTGGCCCCGTGCGCCCCCTTCTCGGTCACCGAGGAGCTCATGCGCGAGACCGCCCGCCTGGCCCGCGACAAGGGGGTCCGCCTGCACACCCATCTGGCCGAGACCCGCGACGAGAACCGCTACTGCCAGGAGCACTACGGCTGCCGTCCGCTGGACTTCCTCGAACGGGTGGAATGGACCGGACCGGATATCTGGCTGGCCCACGGCATCTGGTTCGACGAGGACGAGATCGCCCGCCTGGGCGCCGCCGGTACCGGCATCGCCCACTGTCCCAGTTCGAACATGCGCCTGGGTTCGGGGGTGTGTCCCGTTCCCGCCCTGAGGGAAGCGGGTTCGCCGGTGGGACTGGGCGTCGACGGCAGCGCCAGCAACGACACCGGGCACCTGCTCAACGAGGCCCGCATGGCCCTGTACCTGCGGCGCCTGGAGAGCGGGGCGGCCGGAATGAGCGCGATGGAGGCCCTCGAACTGGCCACCCTGGGAGGAGCCGCCTGTCTGGGCCGCGAGGAACTGGGCTGGCTCGGCGTCGACTCGGCCGCCGACTTCGCGGTCTACGATCTCCACGGGGAGATCGCGGCCAGCGGGGCCCACGACCCGGTGGCGGCCCTGCTCTTGTGTGGACCCCTGCGCGCCCGCACGGTGGTCGTCAATGGACGGCGGGTGGTCGAGGAGGGCCGGGTGCTCACCGAGGATCTGGAGACCCTGCTGCCCCGGCACCGGGAGGCGGCACGGCAACTGGTGGAACGAGCGGGCTAGGACCCATCCCCCGAGAAGGCCTTCGACGATCCCCTTCCGCGCCGCTTCACCCGCCGGCCGGCAGACGGCGCACGAGCGCCGGATGGCTCAGCAACGACTCGGCCGCAGCCTCGATGGTGAAGCGCTCGTCCACCAGCAAGCGCCCCCGCTCGCCCCGGCGGGCCGCTTCCTGCGGATCGTCCAGGACCTGGGCCACGGCTCCGGCGAGCGCGTCCACGTCGTCGACCCCCACCAACCAGCCGGTCTCCCCGTCGCGCACCGCTTCGGCGGTTCCGCCGGCGGCGGTGGCCACCACGGGGCGTCCCAGCGCCAGGGCCTCGAGCACGGTATTGGCCAGCGCCTCCCAGCGCGAAGCCTGGACCACCACCTCGGCCCGGGCCATGAGCGCGGGCACGTCCTCACGCCGTCCCAGCCACCGGCAGGACACGCCCAGCTGCTCGGCGAGCTTGCGGAGCGCGGCTTCGCGCGGGCCCTCTCCCACCAGCCATACCTCCACCCCGGGACGATCCAGGCGGGCCACGGCTTCCAGCACCCGCTCCTGCCCCTTGTTGCGGTCCAGACGGCCGACACTCAGCACCACCTTCGCCGGGGTGGACGGCAGCCGTGCGTCGTCACCCGCCCGGGCGCGGAAGCCACGGGCGTCGATGCCGTTGGGCACCACCCGTACCCGCCGGCCGCCCACCCTCAGATAGGCCTGGGCATAGCGGCGCACGTATTCGGAAACGGGCAGGATGGCGTCGAAACGGTGGTACGACCAGATGGCCAGCAGGCGGTAGGTGAGCCGACGCAGGCGGCCGGGAATCTCCCGGTCGAACATGTTGTGCAGGCTCGTGAAGCGCAGGTAGGGGGTCTTGCGACCCTGGCGGGCCAGCAGGACATCGGCCCGCAGCATGTGGCTGTGCACCAGTTCGGGCTCGTAGTCGAGCAGGACCTCGCGCAGGGCCACCCGGGCACGCTCGAGGGGCCCGCGCAGGGGCACACGGGCGGTCTCGACCCCCTCGAGGGCGTCGAAGCGCGCGGTGAAGGGGCCTTCCGGCGAGAGCAGGAGCACTTGATGTCCCCTCCGCGCCAGCTCGCGGGCCATCAGGGCGGTGTTCTCCTCGGCGCCCCCGACGGTGGCCGAATCGATGAGTTCGACGATGCGCATGGGGGCAGACTATCACGCGCCGCGGGCCGCGCCTATCGCTTCGGCTCGCCCAGGCGGGACACCGCTGAGCTGACCGCCCACAGGCCGGCCGGCGAAGTGCGTTCCCCACCACCTGCATCCTCTCCAGCCATGTCCACCCTTCACCCGCATCGGCAAATTCTGTCCCGACCGGGGCTATCCTGGCCCCATCTCTGCATGGACAACACCCATCAACCGTGTCAGAACGAAATGGAATGGACGCCTGCGCCCCGTCCCGGTCCACCACGCGGGGCACACCGCCGCCTTTCCCGGGAGTGAATCGTGAACCAGCAAGCACCGTCGTCGAAGAACCGCCTTCTCCGCCGGGTGGCCGTCCTGGGAGCGGGTACCATGGGAGCCGCGATCGCCGCCCACCTGGCCAACGTCGGCCTCGAAGTCCTGCTCCTCGACCTGCCGCCACGCGAACTCAACGACACAGAAAAGGAGAAGGGCCTGAGCCTGGACGATCCACAGGTACGCAACCGCCTGGCCCGTGACGCCATCGCCGCCCTGGCCAAGCACCGTCCGGCCCCCCTGTACCTTCCCTCCCTCGCTTCGCGCATCACCCCGGGCAACTTCGACGACGATCTGCATCGTCTCGCCGACTTCGACTGGGTGATCGAGGTCATCGTCGAACGGCTCGACATCAAGCAGTCCCTTCTGAGCCGGGTGGAAGAGGCCGCCGGCGAAGGGCCCATCATCTCCACCAACACCAGCGGCATCCCCATCGCCTCGCTCAGCGAGGGGCACGGCGAGGGTTTCCAGCGCCGCTTCCTGGGCACGCACTTCTTCAATCCACCGCGCTACATGCACCTGCTGGAGATCATCCCCGGCCCCCGCACCGATCCGGAGGTGCTCGAAACCCTGCGCCGCTTCGCCGACGAGCGCCTGGGCAAGGGCGTGGTCGTCGCCCACGACCGCCCGAACTTCGTGGCCAACCGCATCGGCTGCTACGGCATGCTGCGGACCGCCCAGCTCATGCAGGAACACGAGCTCGGTGTCGACGCGGTCGACGCCCTGACCGGACCCTTCCTCGGGCGGGCCAAGAGCGCGACCTTCCGCACCAGCGATCTGGTGGGCCTCGACGTGCTGCTGCACGTGGCCGAGAACGTGAAGATGGGCGCGCCGGACGATCCCGAGCTGGATGCCTTCGAGCCCATCGAGCCGATGCAGCGCATGGTGAAGGAGGGCCTGCTCGGCGACAAGACGGGCAAGGGTTTCTTCCGGAAGTTGCGCGTCGAGGGCAAGCGGGTGATCCAGGTCCTCGACCTGGAGAGCTTCGAGTACCGCGACCGGCAGAAGGCGCACTTCCCGGAGATCGATGCGCTCAAGGCCACCGACGATCTGAAGAAACGGCTGCGCGGACTGTTCAAGTCCAGGGGCAAGGGCGCCGACTTCTGCTGGGCCGTCCTGCGCGACACCCTTCGCTACTCGGCCGAGGTCGCAGCAGAGATCGCCGACGATCTGCCCTCGATCGACCGGGCCATGCGCTGGGGCTTCGGCTGGGAACTGGGACCCTTCGAAGTGTGGGACGCGATGGGTTTGGGCGATGTGGCCCAGCGGATGGCCGAGGACGGCCGGCCCGCACCCGAATGGGTGCAGAAGTACATCGAGAGCGGTGCGACCGCCTTCTACACCACCGATGAGCAGGGCGCCCACCGGGTGGCCTCCCTTCGTGGCGACGGCACCATCCCCCTGCCCGAGCTTCCCGGGGTCATCGACCTGCACCTTCCCACCACCGGTCTGCGTCAGGTCGCCAGCAACAGCGGAGCGACCCTGTGGGATCTGGGCGACGGCGTCCTCGGTCTGGAGTTCCATTCGAAGATGAACGCCATCGGAGCGGAGATCCTCTCGATGACCGCCCAGGCCGTCGAGCGGGCGGAGAAGGATTTCCTCGGCCTGGTCGTGGGCAACCAGGGTGCGAACTTCTCCGTCGGGGCCAACCTGGCCCTGCTGCTCATGGCCGCGGCGGAGCAGGAGTACGAGGAGATCGATCTCATCGTGCGGCAGTTCCAGCGCGCCACCACCAGCCTGCGTCGATGCTCGCGGCCGGTGGTGGTGGCGCCCTTCGCCCTGACCCTGGGTGGTGGCTGCGAGTACACCCTGCATGGTGACCGGGTGCACGCCTCGGCCGAGCTCTACATCGGCCTCGTCGAGGGCGGAGTGGGACTCATCCCCGCCGGAGGCGGCACCAAGGAATTCTACCTGCGCATGCTCGAGCGCCTCGGCCCCAAGGCCGATCCACTGGAGGCGGCCCGTCTGGCCTTCGAGACCATCGGCATGGCCAAGGTGGCCACCAGCGCGATGGAGGCCCGCAAGCTGGGCTTCCTCCGCGAGAGTGACAGCCTGGCCATGAACCCCGATCGGGTCATCGCCGGAGCGAAGGCCGAGGTCATCGCCATGGCCGAGGCGGGATACATCGCCCCCACCTGGCGCGAGGACATCCCCGTATCCGGCGAGGACGGCCGCGCCCTGCTGGAGATCGGCCTCTACAACATGATCGAGGGTCACTACATCAGCGAACACGACCGTCTCATCGGGCGTAAGCTGGCCCGCATCCTCACCGGCGGAGACGCCAAGGCCGGCTCGAAAGTGAGCGAGCAGCACCTGCTCGACCTCGAGCGCGAGGCCTTCCTCTCGTTGTGCGGTGAACGCAAGACGCTCGAGCGTATCCAGTACATGCTCAAGAAGGGCAAGCCCCTGCGGAACTAGATCTCAGGAGGACGATGATGGACGCCTATATCCTCGACGTGGTGCGGTCGCCGATGGGCCGGGCCCACAAGGGCAGACTGGCCGGGGTACGCCCGGACGACCTGGCGGCGCACGCCGTCCGCGCCCTTCTGGAGCGCAACGGGGGACTCGCCCCCGAACGCATCGACGACGTCATCGGCGCGACGGCCATGCCCGAGGCCGAGCAGGGGATGAACCTCGGCCGGCTGGTGGCCCAGCGCGCCGACCTGCCCGACAGCGTCCCGGGAATGACCATCAATCGTTTCTGCGCCTCGAGCCTGGAGGCCATCGCCCTGGCGGCGGCCAAGATCCACTCGAAGATGGCCGACGCGGTGGTGGTCTTCGGCGTGGAGAGCATGAGCCGCGTCCCCATCGGCGGCTTGAAGTTCACCCCGAACCCCTGGCTGGCCGAGCACCGGCCGGGCTACTACCTGGGCATGGGATTGACAGCCGAGAACCTGGTCGACCGCTACCACATCAGCCGCGAGGACCAGGACGCCTTCGCCATGGAGAGCCACCGGCGCGCGCTGGAGGCCGAGGCGAAGGGCCTGTGGAACGACGAGCGCGTTCCCTACGAGGCTGACGGCGAGGTCGTCCTCGAGGGAGACGAATGCCCGCGCGCGGACACCAACATGGAGGCCTTGGGCAAGCTCAAACCCTCCTTCCGGCAGGATGGAACGATCACCGCGGGCAACAGCAGTCCTCTCACCGACGGAGCGGCAGCGGCCCTGGTCGTCAGTGAAGCGGTGGCGAAGGAGCTGGGGCGAGATCCCCTGGGCCGTCTGGTCGATTACGCTGTGGCCGGCGTCGATCCCGAAGTGATGGGCATCGGCCCGGTGGCCGCCGTCCCCAAGGTGCTCGACCACAGCGGCTGGAAGCTCGATGAGATCGAGCGCATCGAACTGAACGAAGCCTTCAGCGCGCAGTCGCTGGCGGTGATCGGCGAACTGGGCCTGGACCGCGCCCTCACCAATCCCCAGGGCGGAGCCATCGCGATGGGGCATCCCCTGGGCATGAGCGGGGCTCGCATCGTCGGCACCCTGCTGCACGCCATGAAGCGGGAGAAGGAGAAGAAGGGGATGGCCACCCTGTGCATCGGAGGCGGCATGGGCGCCGCCGCCCTCTTCGAGACACCTTGAACCCTACGGACAGGAGAGTTGCCATGAGCGACAAGACCCAGCGACGCGGTGGTGGTTTCCTCATCGAGGAGACGCCCTTCGAAGAGATCACCACGCCCGAGGACTTCTCGCAGGAAACCCAGTTGCTGGCGCAGACCTGCCGCGACTTCGTCGCCCAGGAAGTGTTGCCGGTCCTGGACCGCCTCAATGCCCACGAGCCGGGACTCATGCGCTCACTGCTGGAGAAGGCGGGCGAGATCGGTCTCCTGTCGGTCGACGTTCCGGAGAACTACGGCGGCCTGGGCGCGCCGAAGGTGCAGAGCATGGTGGTGGCGGAATCGATCGGGGCCGGCAGCAGTTTCCCCGTGGCCCACGGGGCACAGACCGGCATCGGGACCCTGCCCATCGTGTACTTCGGCACGCCCGAGCAGAAGCAGAAGTGGCTGCCCAAGCTGGCCACCGGTGAAGTGATCAGCGCCTATGCCCTGACCGAGGCCGGCAGCGGCAGCGACGCCCTGGCCGCCAAGGCAACCGCCGTCCTCGACGGCGACGAGTGGGTGCTCAACGGGGAGAAGACCTTCACCACCAACGGTGGTTTCTCGGACATCACCATCCTCTTCGCCAAGGTGGACGGCGAGAAGTTCTCCGCCTTCATCGTCCCCATGGATACACCGGGAGTGAGCGTGGGCGAGGAAGAACACAAGATGGGGATCAACGGAAGCAGCACGGTCAGCGTGATCATGCAGGACGCCCGCATTCCCAAGGAGAACCTGCTGGGCGAGGTGGGCCGCGGCCACGTCATCGCCTTCAACATCCTCGACGTCGGCCGTTTCAAGCTGGGAGCGAGCGTGGTGGGTGCTTCCAAGGAGGCCCTGAAGGAGACCATCGGCTACACCACCCAGCGCCAGCAATTCGGCAAGGCCCTCAGTGACTTCCCTCTGAGCCGGTACAAGCTGGGCTATATGGCCTCACGGATCTACGCCGCCGAGAGCGCGGTCTACCGCACCGCCGGACTCTTCGACGAGGCCATCGCCCGGCTCGATCACGATTCCGAGGACTTCGACCGCAACGTGATCAAGGCCATCGACGACTTCGCCATCGAGTGCAGCATCATCAAGGTCTTCGCGTCGGAAGTGCTCGACCACGTGGTCGACGAGATGGTGCAGCTCTATGGCGGTTACGGTTACGTCGAGGACTACCCGGCCTCGCGCTACTACCGCGACTCAAGGATCAATCGCATCTTCGAGGGCACCAACGAGATCAATCGCATGCTCATTCCCGGCATGATCCTCAAACGGGCGATGAAGGGCGATCTGCCGCTTCTGGCCGCGGCCAAGGCCATCCAGGACGAGCTGCTGTCCATTCCCTCGCTGGACGAGGGCGGTGAGAAGGAGCCCTTCGAGGCGGAGATGGAACAGGTGGGCAAGCTGAAGAAGGCCGTCCTGCTCGTGGCCGGAGTGGCGGCGCAGAAGCTCGGCGCCCATCTGCAGGACGAGCAGGAAGTGCTCGTGCACACGGCGGACATGATCATGGAGACCTATGCGCTCGAGAGTGCGGTGCTACGAGCCCGCAAGATGATCGCCTCGGGGAAGGAGATCCCCGTGGTGCAGGCGATGATCACCGTCCTCGTGAACGACGCGGTGGAGCGGGCCGGGCGAGCGGGAAGGGCCGCGCTCACCCACGTCGCCGACGGTGACGAGTTGAACATGATGCTCGTCGGTCTGCGGCGCTTCACCAAGGTGCCGCCGGTCGACATCGTCGACGCGGCACGGGTGGTGGCGGCTTCGGCAATCGACAACGGCGGCTACCGGGTTCCGGCCTAGCCTGCTCGACGGGCGCCCAACCCACTCATCGGGCCAGGACGCGGCCGACCCTTGCATCCGAATCGATGGGTGCTGGAACCGAGGGAACGAGGACCCCAAGGCCGGTTGAGGTCCTCCTGTCTGCGGTGGATCCCGCTGGAGGGTCGAACCCGGCGCGATCCGCTGTCTCCGTCGCCCTCCCCGCCTCCCATAAAGGAAGAGCAACGAGGACAGCCCCCGATCGCGCCGGGTTCATCCTCACCCCACTGCAGAGACGGTGCCAACTTGCGGGCACGATCGGGATCCAGCGCAACTCCTTTCCCGACAAGGAAATCGGAGCGGGGTCGAGTGCAGACACCCGAATTGCGGCCCCTGCATCGGTGTCCCGTGTCCCGGACGCCGGACACCCTCGATCCGCTGATCCCCGGTCTGATCCCCGATCGGGTGTACGCGCTCAAGATGGACACGGCCGGTTTCCTCGAGGCGGTGACCCTCACCATCGCCTACGATCCTTCCCTCATTCCCAGCGGGGTCGAACCGACGGAGATGAAGATCTACCTGGTGGAGAACGGTACGGCCGAGGAAGTGGCCTCCTCCTCGACCGACATCGACGCCCAGGTGGTCACCGGAACGGTGCTCGGGCCGGGGAACATCGTCTCCGGCGCTGCCAAAGGTGACGGCGGGTCGGCCAGGGCGGCCGTCTTCGATGGAGACGAACTCGTCGACGTGGCCACCTTCGGCATCGGCCGGGTCCGCAACGAGGTCCTCGAGCCGGGAAGCACGACGAGCTACACCACCCGCAGCGTCCTGACCGTGAACACCTGCAACATCGGTCCCACGCCTCCCTTGGAAACCCAGTCGGTCTCGATCAGCGAAGACGGCCAGACGATCACCTTCCTGGGGATCAGCGGCCCCTGGTACGGATCGAGCGGCGAGGGAACGATGCAGCAGACCATTCCCATCGACGTCGCCAACGACTGCTGGGGCACGCAGACCCTGAGTTTCGTCATCACCTTCTCCGACTCGAACCACTTCACCGCCACCTACCACATCGACAACGTCTACACCAGCGGTTGCGAAACGGACGACTGCGAGTGGGAGTTCGAGATGACCGGCGAACGCGGGGAGTAGGTCGGGGAAACAGCGGTGGACGTGGAATGCGTGGAATGAAACCAGGTGAGTGAACGGTGGTGATCGGCGGCCGGCCGCACATCTCGCGGCGGCATGCCGGGATCCCCACAATCTCGTTGGTCTCCCGATCGGGCACCATGCTACACTGAGCGGGCCATGTACGGTTCCCCGACCGAGATCCCCAAGGAGGCTCCCCATGGGTTCAGGCCCTCGCAAGCATTTCTCGTCCATCTTCCTTCTCCTGCTCTCGCTCGCCATCGCCGCCGCCGGCTGTTCCAGCAGCGGGGACGGAAGCACCGAACCCGCCACACCACCGATGACCGGCGAAGAAGTCAGTGATCAGGTGGTGGCTCCCCTGGATTCATTGGGAGACATCCTGGCCGACTTGCTCGACGCCTCGATGGACACCACGGCGGCCATGGACTCCGTGGTGACCCTCTTCGAGCAGGACCCCAACGTGGACTGGGCCGCCAGCGGCGAGCAGGGGGTGGCCGTCCAGTACAAGAACGGCATCCGCGGCGGTATCTTCGTCGATCCCCAGGATGAGCCCGAAGGAGTCGATCCTCCCAACCCCGCCCCCTTCGAGATGGAGTCGGGAAGAGCGGCGAAGGCGGCCGAATCGAAGGCCATCTTCCTCAACCCGTCCAACTACGAGCGCCGCGAGTACGCCGAAGCCATCATGGACAACTACGATCACCTGCTGACCCCGGCGGATTTCGCACCCCTGGTCTCGCTCCTCGATCTGGACGCAGGGCTGGACGCCTACACCCACCTCAGCGGCAACCGCATCGTCCACATCTACTCGCACGGATGGGCCTGGCCGCACTCGTGGTCGATCGAAGAGGTCTATCTGATGACCGGAGAGACCTGGATGGAATCGCTGTACGAGAAGTACTGGAGGGAATTCCACTCCGGAGACCTTCCCCTGGTGAAGGAGCTGCGCGGCCCGGCGAAGATCTTCGTCAGCCCCGCCTTCATCGCCGCCCACAACAGCTTCTCGAACCTGGGCACCCTCTTCTACGGCGGCTTCTGTTTCAGCTTCCTCGGCTCGTGGCCCACGGTCATCACCGAGAAGGCCCACGCGGCCGGTTACATGGGCTTCAACTGGTCGGTCTACACCAACTGGAACGCCGCGTGGAACCAGAACCTCATGAAGAAGATGCTCGACGTCGACCGGGAGATCTCGATCACTCCGGCGCTCTGGTTGAGCGATGAGAGCTTCCCCAAGCAATATTGGTACGACCGGGGCGGATTCTGGGTCAGCGTCCGGTACCAGGGAGATCCGGCGCTCCGCCTGGTGGATCCTCCCGAGTGTTCGGACACCGAGATGGAAGAGGCCTTCTCCGGATACGCACAGATCCACGTCTTCACCGGAGCGCCCCAGGGAACGAAGGTCAGCTACCGCTACGGCAAGGTCCACTGCGACGGTCACGTGAAGTGGACCGAGAGCTGGGAGGGCGAGATCGGCTACAACGGCGAGTACTGGGGGGCGATGCTCGGGGTCCTGAACATCGAGAACTATCAGGACGTGGTGATCGCCCAGAGCACGATCATGGGGGTCACCCGCGAAGCCTACATGGCGGGAACCGCGTTCCGCGGCTCTGGCATCTTCTTCCCGGTGGAAATGAAGGTGAAGTACTACTAGGAAGTCCC
>JAOZPE010000020.1:16676-48067 GCA_029932915.1 Candidatus Krumholzibacteriia bacterium | reverse complement strand
CTTTCCCGTGGTCTACGTGCCGGGCATCGCCGGCGCCTTCTTCCGCGACCAGGCCCTGACCGTCACCTTCTCCCTCCTGGTGTCCGTCGCCGCCGCGCTCCTGCTGCAGCCGGTGCTGGCCGCGCGCATCCTGCGCGACCGTGACCGCTCGCGTGGGATCTTCGCCTGGTTCGAGCGGCTCTTCACCACCTTCCACGATTTCTATCACCGGCGCCTCGTGGCCGCGCTCGAACACCGGGGATGGATGCTCATCGCACTCGTCATCTTCCTCGCCGGCTCCTTCCTCTTGGGCTTCCAACTGCATCGCAGCTTCATGCCCGCCCGCAGCAGTGGCGACATGCGCCTCGACCTGGAGCTGCCGGCAGGAACCCCGCTGGAGGAGACCATGGCCTTCGCCGCCGATCTGGCCGACTGGATCGAGGCCGACCCGGTGGTGCGGGCGGTATTCAGCCAGGTCGGCCGTACGCAGCGCACCCTGGCGTCGTTGCAGGAGTACACCGCTCCGAACGTCGCCCGCATGAGCATCCTGCTGAAACCGCAGCGGGGGGCTGCCGCACAGGGGCGGCGGCTGGAGAGGGAGATCACCGGCCATCTGCAGGACTTCGACGGCATCCAATGGGCCTTCCGTGAGGAGGGCATCGGACTGGAGGAGATCCTGTCGTCGGAGAAGGCGGCCTTCGCCATGGGCGTGGTCTCCGATGACGCAGAGGCGGCGCTTCGGGTCGCCACCCGATTGGAGAAGGAACTGCAAGCGGTGGAAGGCTTGCAGGACATCCAGGTCGATCGGGTCCTGGGCAATCCCATCGTGGTGATCCGTCTGCGGCGCGAGGAGATCCTGCGCAGCGGCCTCGACCCGGAGACCATCGCCACCGAACTGCGCAACCGGATCGGTGGCATCGAAGCGACCACCTTCAACGAAGTGGAACAGCGCATCGACATCTCCGTACGCCTGGACCGCACGACGCGCGAGAACCTCGACCGGGTGGTGAGTGCGCCGATCCAGGTCGAAGGGGGCAGGAGCGTCCCCCTGGCGGCGTTCCTGGAGATGCACGAGGAACGCCCGGTTCGCGAACTGGTACGGCGCAACCAGCAGCGGATGATCACCGTCAGCGCCCAGGTCAGTGGACGGCCGCTGGACGAGGTGTGGAAGGATGCGTCGGTCGTGGCCCTCGAGGCGCGGGGTGACGACAACGTCACCATCGTCCAGGGAGGCGAACGCACGGCGCGCAATCGTTCGTTCCGCGATCTGGGCTGGGCGATGATCCTCGCCATCATCCTGGTGTACATGATCCTGGCCGCCCAATTCGAGAGCTTCCTCGATCCGCTCCTGATCGCGGCCATCCTGCCCATCGGTCTGTCCGGGGCATTGCTGGCCATCGCCGTCACCGGGAACACCCTGAACATCCTGTCGATGATCGGAGCGGTGGCCCTGCTCGGGATCGCGGTGAACGATTCCATCGTGAAGGTCGATACCATCCGCCGCCTGCGTGAGGAGGGGATGGCCAAGCGCGAGGCCATCCTGCTGGCGAGCCGGCTGCGCCTGCGGCCCATCCTGATGACCAGCGTCACGACCGTGTTGGCCATGTTGCCCATGGCCATCGGCATCGGCAGCGGTGAACAACTGCAGCGGCCGCTGGCGGTGACCATCATCGGCGGTTTGACGCTGACCACCGCCCTGACCCTTTTCTACACGCCCATCCTCTACGACCTGGCGCATCGGGTCCGCGGCGACTCCTCTTCGAAGGACCAGGAGGGCCGGCTGCGGTGACCCGCTTCTTCGTCCGACACCCGGTGACCACCTGGATGCTGTTTGCCGCCTTCGTGGTGCTGGGTATCTACGCGGTGCCGAAGCTGCAGGTCGAGGCCATGCCCGAGGTGGCCCTGCCCAGCCTCACCGTCACCACGAGCTGGAACGGTGCCTCGCCCAAGGCCGTCCAGAAGGCGATCACCCTGCCCATCGAGGAGGCGGTGCGCAAGGTCGAGGGCGTCGAGAACGTGGTGTCGACCTCGAGCATGGGCCGCTCGACGGTGAGGGTCGAATTCAACCGCGGCCGGCAGCTCGACTTCGCGCGGCTCGACGTGAACGAGGAGCTGGGCACGGTGCGCCGCAACCTCCCCCTGAATGCCAGCCAGCCCCAGATCGTGGCCTACGTGCCCGAGGAGGTGCAGACCGAGGAGTTCTTCGTCTTCAGCCTGGTCTCGTCGCTGGCCGCCAACGAGCTGCGCGAGCGAGCGGAGACCTGGATCGTTCCGCAGGTGCTGGCGGTCGACGGGGTGGCCGACGCGCGGGTCCGCGGCGGCGCGCGACGCCTGCTGAAGATCATCCTCGACCGCAACCGCCTCGACCGGGCCGGCATCTCCGCGGGCGAAGTGATGCAGGCCGTGTCGCAGCTCGACGACCTGTCGAGCGCAGGCGTGATCCGCGAGAGGGGACTGGAGAAGTTCGTGACCCTGCGCGATCCGGTCGACGTCGAGCGCCTGCGCCAGGCGGTGGTCGCTCGCCGCGGTGGCCGCCTGTACACCCTCGGCATGCTGGCCGAGGTGCGTCCCTCCTACGACGATCCGATGATCCTGGTGCGCTCGAACGGGCGCAACGTGGTCGACGTGGTGGTGGAGAAGCGCAGCGGCGCCAACACCGTCACCGTCAGCCGCAACCTCAAACGGGCCCTGCCCGGTCTGCTCGATCACGTTCCCTTCGACGCCGACTACAAGATCGAGGCCGATCAGGGAAAGGAGCTGCAGGACAAACTCGAGGATCTGGTCAAACGCAGCCTTCTCATCCTGGTGATCCTCTTCATCCTGCTCGCGCTGAGCCTCAAGCAGATCCGGCTGACCGCCATCGTCATCGGCAGCATCCTCTTCTCCATCGTCATCTGCCTGAGCCTTTTCTACTTCTTCCACATCTCGGTGAACTTCATCACCATCAGCGGTCTGACCATCAGTTTCGGATTGTTGCTGGACAACTCCATCCTGGTGCTCGATTCGGTGCACCGCCGTCTGGAAGGGCTCGACCGGGCGGCCCGTTCGGGTTTGGGCCGCCGGCAACGCCTGGAGATCGCGATGCGCAGCATCGTCGCCGGAACCGGCGAAGTGCTGTTCCCGGTGATGGCAACCACCCTGACCACGATGGTCGCCTTCCTCTCGTTCATCTTCCTCTCCGGTCGGCTGGCGCTGTTCTATGTGCCGTTGGCGGTTGCCGTGGCCACGGCCATGGGGGCCTCCTTGTTCGTGGCCTTCGGGTGGATTCCCATGGTGCTCAATCAGGGTTGGGTGAAGTCGGTGGTGAAGGCCCAGGACCGGAGGAAGGAAGAGGCCGGAGCCGACGGCGAGGACAGCAGGGAGCTTTCATCCGCAGGCAGCGCGGAGCCTGATGGGCCGGTTTCCGGAGAGTCTGCCGGGGTGGATGGAAGGGCTGAAGAGGACATCGAGGCGTTCGTGGCGGATCGCTGTGAACTCGATCGGCCTCCGTCGCGATTCGAGAGGCTGGTGGTGTGGAACCAGAGGCTGTGGTGGGTGATCGTGCCGCTGCTGGCCCTGCTCTTCCTGTGGAGTTGGAACATCTACGACAAGAAGGTGGACAAGGGCGGGTTCTTCCGGCCTCCCGATCGCGAGCAACTGTTCCTCTTCCTGCGTCTGCCTGCGGGAACGCAGATCGACAAGACGGCCGCTGTTCTCCAGAACTTCGAGGACGCGCTGATGCCCATCCGCGAGGGCGCGCACGTGCGGGTGCGATGCTTCGGCAGCGCCGGGGTCATCGAGATCGACTTCGACGAGGATGTGCTCAAGAGCGAAGTGCCACTGTATTACCGCTCCTGTCTGGTCTCGGTGGCCGACCAGACCGCAGGGGCGGTGGTGTTCATTCGGGGCTTTGCGGACACGCCCTACTTCCGGGGCAATCTGCGGGGATCGTCCGGGAACAGCCTGGTGAAGATCACCGGTTACAACTCCCACAAGCTGGACGAGATCGCCGAGAGGGCCCTTCAACGCATCCGCCGCCAAAGGCGGGTCCGCAACGCGAGAGTGTCGACCGTCTCGCAATTTCGTGCGGTTTCTCCGGAGGAGACGGTCATCCACATCGACCGTTCCGCCCTCTCCCGTTGGGGTCTGGACGTCCAGCAGGTGGTGGGCACGATCAGCCGCCTCGTGGGGGTGGACTATCCCTGGACCATGCTCATCGACGGCAAACAGCAGCGCGTGCAGTTGAGCTTCGACGACGCCGATGAGATGGACTTCTCCCGCCTCGCCCAGACCCTCATCCGCACTCCCAATGGCGAAACGGTGCGGCTGGAGGAACTCATCAGCCTGGCGACCGAGGACATTCCAGGCGAGATCACCCGGGAGAACCAACGCTATACGATCTTCCTGAACTGGGAGTACATCGGCACCGACCGCATGCGGAAGGCCTACCTCAAGCGGGTCATCGACAGTCTCGACCTTCCCTACGGGTACTCGGCCGAGGAAGGCGAGCGGACCTTCTTCACCGAGGAGGAAGAAGAGGAGCTGACCCTCACGCTGGTTCTCGCCGCGGTCTTCATCTTCATGGTCCTGGCGGCCCTGTTCGAGAGCGTGGCGTTGCCCCTCCTGGTCGCCCTTTCCATCCCCATGGGCCTGGTGGGCGTGGTGTTGATCTACTGGAGGAGCCACACGGCCTTCGACTCGTCGGCGCGGATCGGGCTGGTGTTGCTGTTCGGCATCGTGGTGAACAACGCCATCCTCCTGGTGAGCCGCTTCCGCCACGAGAGCGCCCTGGTGCTCAAGGACCGTTTGGGCGGCGATCCCGAGACCGAGGCTGCCCTGACCCGACCGGGCCGCAAGCAGCTCGGGGGCAGCGACCTGTGGATGCTGGCGGCCGGTGAGCGGGCCCATCTGCTGCAGAGGGCGGTCGCCCGCGGTGTGTCGGTGCGGCTGCGATCGATCCTGCTGACCAGCGGAACCACCATCCTGGGTCTGGTGCCTCTGCTCCTGAAGGAGAGCCGGATCGAGACCTGGCTGTCCTTCCTCGGAGCACAGCGTTCGCGCGCCGTGGTCGACTGGCTGGTCCATCTCTTTCCGGTCCTTGCGGACACGGAGAAGGGCCAGGAGATCTGGGAGAACCTCGCCCTGTCGTCGATCGGGGGACTGGTGTCCTCGACGATCCTCATTCTCATCGCCATCCCGTCCCTGTACTATCTCGCCGTGAGGATCGACTGGCTCATCCGGCGTCTGTATTCCGCCCTGCGCGGCAGGTTGGGCCGGCCGGCCATGGCTCTTCCGGGAGACGGGCGAGATTGAACGAAACGAAGGGGACGAGGATCCTCGTGGTCGAGGACGAGCCCGATCTTCGCGAGGTGATCCGCTACAACCTCCAGGGCGAGGGTTTCGAACTCATCGGCACCGGTGACGGCGAAGAGGGATGGCGGCTCGTGCGCGAGCAGCATCCCCAGCTCGTGCTCCTCGATCTGATGCTTCCGGGAATGGACGGTCTGGAGATCTGCCGCCGGATGAAGGAAGACGAAGCAACCCGCGGCATTGCGGTGATCATGGTCACCGCCCGCGGCGAGGAAAGCGACATCGTCCTGGGTCTGGAACTCGGCGCCGACGACTACGTCACCAAACCCTTCAGTCCGCGCGAGCTCGTCGCGCGGGTGAAGGCGGTTTTGCGGCGCGACCGCCGGGAAGGGGAGGCGGCCACCGGCCGACTGGTTGCCGATCCGATCGTCATCGACCGGGATCGTCACGAGGTGAAGGTGGACGACCGCCGGATCGATCTGACCCCGACCGAGTTTCGTCTGCTGGAGGCACTGGCCACCTCGCCCGGCCGGGTCTTCACCCGTGAACAGCTCATCCGGCAGGCCATCGGTGAGGGAGTCGTCGTCACCGAGCGCAACGTGGATGTCCATATCAAGTCCCTGCGCAAGAAACTGGGCGACGCCCGCGGCCTCATCGAGACCATCCGTGGAGTGGGATACCGTTTCCTGGAGGATGGGGGGAAGGCATGAACGTTCCCCTGTTGATCGCGGGTTCGGTGGGACTCCTCCTGGGCGTATCGCTGGCCATGTTCCTGAGGCGTGAAGGCCCGGACACGGAGGAAAGCGCCGCGGCCGGAGAGGGAGCGCAACTCGCGGCCATCCTGGCGAGCATGACCGAGGGCGTGGTGGCGGTCGATCGCGAGCAGATGGTCCTGCACATGAACGCCGAGGCCGAGCGTATCTTCGACCGCCGGTCGATCCAGTGTGTCGGGGCGCCGGTGTGGAAGATCATCCGCAATCCGGAGATCCTGGACATGCTCGAGGCCACTCTCGATACGGGCCTCGAGCAGGAAAGGGAGATGCTGATCCCGTCGAGCGGCGGAGCGCCCGTGCGAAGGATGGAGGTGCGGGTGGCTGCCCTGCGCCAGGGCGATGGGGAGCGGGGTGGAGCAGTCATGGTCTTCCACGACGTGACCCGCCTGCGTCACCTCGAGAGTGTCCGCCGCGACTTCGTGGCCAATGTCTCCCATGAGATCAAGACGCCGGTGGCCTCGATCCGGGGCATGGTCGAGACCATGCTCGACGATCGGGAGATGGATCCCGATACCCAGACCCGCTTCCTCCAGAGGGTCTTCGCTCAGACCCGCCGCATGGGCCGCCTCATCGATGACCTGCTGGCCCTGTCCCGATTCGAGGACGACGAGCTTCCCCTCCGGCGCGACCGCATCGACATGCGGCGGACCATCGAGGAGGCCGTCGAGCAGATCCGGCCTGCGGCGCAGAAGAAGGAGCTGTGCCTGGTGGCCGAGCTTCCATCGGACGAGAGCTTCCCGGTCGAGGCCGACCAGGAGGCCCTGCGACTGGTCTTCGACAACCTGCTGAGCAACGCGGTGCGCTATACGCCCGAGGGCGGCCGCGTCACCGTCAGCCTGAAGAAGGTGGGAAAACAGGTGTGGTCGGAGGTGAGCGATACCGGTATCGGCATCGAAGAAGAGCATCTGGATCGCATCTTCGAGCGCTTCTACCGCGTCGACAAGGCCCGTTCACGCGAGCTGGGAGGGACCGGCCTGGGTCTGAGCATCGTCAAGCACATCACCGCCCGATTGGGGGGCGGCGTGCTGGTGCAGAGCCGTGTGGGCGAGGGGTCGAGTTTCCGGGTCCATCTGCCCCTGGCCGAGTAGAGGCCTGCAGGCTCCTCGCGGCGGGATCTTGGCTTTTTCTGCGGTGGGATAGTATATATGGGGCATCTCGAACCCCTGTGAGGCGCTTCCATGCTCGAGAACAAACGCATCCTCATCACCGGCGGCGCCGGATTCCTCGGCTATCACCTGGCCCAGGAGCTTCCCGCCTACGGTGTGAGCGAGATGGCCTTCAACGACATCGCGCCCTTCTTCAAGGAGGAATACCCGGAAGGCTCGGTCCTGGTGAACGTCGATGTCCGCGACAAGGAGGGCATGCTGCGCCTGATGCGCGATCAGCGGATCAACGTCGTCATCCATACTGCGGCGGCCCTGCCCCTGTGGAAACGCAGCGAGATCTACTCGACCAACGTCGACGGCCTGCGCACCACCCTGGAGGCGGCGGAGGAAGTCGGGGTCGAGCGCTTCGTCTACATCTCCTCGACCGCGGTCTACGGAGTGCCGGAGAAACACCCGCTGGTCGAGAGCGACCCGTTGGAAGGGGTGGGCGCCTACGGGGAGACCAAGATCCTCGGCGAGCAGATCTGCGACGAGTTCCGATCAAGGGGGATGAGCATCTCCATCATCCGGCCGAAGACCTTCATCGGAACCGCAAGGTTGGGCGTGTTCCAGATCCTCTACGACTGGGTCGACTCGGGCAAGCGCATCCCCATCATCGGCAAGGGCTACAACCGCTACCAGTTGCTCGAGGTGACCGACCTCACCCACGCCATCGCCCTGGCGACGGCGGCACCACACGAGGTGGCCAACGACACCTACAACGTCGGAGCCGATCGCTTCCAGCAGGTCCGTCAGGACGTGGGCGACCTATGCGAGTTCGCGGGCAACGGAGCCAGGGTGATGCCCACTCCGGCGAAACTGGTGAAGCCCACCCTGGCCTTCTTCGAGTTCATCCACGTCTCGCCGTTGTACAAGTGGGTGTACGGGACCGCGGACAAGGATAGCTACGTCTCCACCGACAAGATCAGTGAGAAGCTCGGCTGGAAACCGAAGTACTCCAACGCCGACGCGTTGATCACCTCGCACAAGTGGTATCTGGAACACAAGGACGAGCTGGCGCACAGCCGCCCCGGCGTGACCCACCGGGTGGGTTGGGATCAGGGCGTGCTCGGTTTCTTCAAGCGCTTCATGTAAGCCTCAGTGTGCCACCGCGACCTTCGGCTTGGGCTTGGCGTTGCGGATGCGCCAGGCCATGAACAGACCGATCGCGGCCAAAGGAACCATCGACACCGGCCACACCTGCCAGTTGGCCGGATCGGTGGCGGCGCCGATGATCCGGCCCGCCTCGTCGAGACCCTCCCGCGGCATGATGGCCGCGTAGGTGAAGCTCATGGCGGCAGTGCCCAGGTAGACGAAGCCGTCAATGAGGCCGACGGCGATGCCGGCGTTCTTGCTGCCACCGAAGTCCATGCTCGCCGTACCGGAGAGCATGCCGTGCACCCCGATGACCGCCATCGACATGAGGATCACCAGCCAGCCCACCCAGGGCTGGGTGTAGGTGAAGATCATCAGGATCGAACTGGCCAGCATGACCCCGTAGAGCAGGGCCGCCACCGGGCCGCGCCGCGACTGGAAGACGTGGTCGCTGATGACCCCGGCCAGGACTCCACCGAGGATACCAGCCGCGCATAGCAGCAGTCCCCAGTGGTCGTAGACGAAGCTCGATTTGAGGTGGAGCGCCATGTCGGTCTGCTTGGCGAAGGTGCGGAACCACTGCATGATCGACTGCCTCAGCCAGCCGCTGCAGAACTCGATGGCCGCGATGCTCATGATGATGGGGTTGCGGAACATCATCTTGAAGACCTTCACCGGGCCCAGGCGCGGTCCCTCGTCGCCGTCGGTGGCGTCGCCGAGGGCGATGTCCGCGAAGCCGGCTTCGCGGGGATGGTCGCGGACCAGGCCGAAGTCGATGAGCCAGAAGATCCCGAGCAGGATGGCCGGCACGATGAACACCCAGGCCAGGCCCAGGTGATCGAGGATGAGCTTGCCCCAGTCGAAGGCGAAGTAGATGCCCAGGGAGATGAGGATGCCGAAGATGGCGCCGAAGACGCCGCGCTCACGCACGTGGAACCACGAGGAGTTCACCTTCACGATGGCCACCGCGCCGAAGCTCTGGAAGTACATGTTGATCGCGTAGAGCAGCGAGAACAGGACGACGAAGTTGCGGGCGAAGAAGGCGTGTCCCAGGCCCTGGTGCATCAACGACCAGGAGATGAGCCCCATCAGGAGATTGAGGATGCTCGCCCCGGCCGCGCCCATGAGAATGGAGAAGCGTCCACCCAACTTGTCGGTCAATGGGCCGTTGATGAGGAAGGACACCCCGTAGACCACCGTACCGACCCCGAAGATGATACCGAAGGCCTCGTTGCCCATCATCGAGCCGCCGTGGCTGCCCTGCAGGTTCTCGAAGGCGAGCTTGCTCACCTTCAGGTTGTAGCGGCCCATGTAGAGGAAGGCGTAGGTCAACCCCAGAGGCAGCCAGTTCCACCGGCGGCGGGTCATGAACGCGGCGCTGTGGCCGAGTTCGATCTTGGGCAGCCGGGCGAAGACGATGGCCACGGCGACCAGGAGGATGACGATGGGGTAGAGTTCCTTCAGCCAGGCGAGCATGTGGACGCTCCAGAGGTTGATGGGTCGAGCGGCGGGATCAATGCGCCGCCTTCAGGTGCCGCAGGTCCGATCCGGTGGGCTCCTGGAACACGCGCAGGTCGAACTGGGGGATGATGGCCAGGATGTGGTCGAAGATGTCGGCCTGGATGGCCTCATAGTAGGCCCACCGCTGGTCCTTGGAGAAGACGTAGATCTCGATCGGCAGACCAGTGGGTCCGGGGGGAAGCTGCCGCACGAGGAAGGTCATCGTCTCGCTGAGGATCATCGGGTGGTGGCGCAGGTAGGACTCCAGGTAGGCGCGGAAGGTGCCGATGTTGGTCAGCCGCCGCCCGTTCACCGGAATCCTCTCGTCGACCTCGTGCTGCTCGTTCCACTCGCGGACCTCCTTCAGCTTGCGGTCGATGTACTCCTGGATGTACTGGATCTTCGAGAAGCGGTCGAGCATCTCGTCGTCGCAGAAGCGGATGCTGGTCATGTCGATGTGGACGGAGCGCTTGATCCGCCGCCCGCCGGACTGCTCCATCCCCCGCCAGTTCTTGAAGGAGTCGCTGATGAGCGCGTAGGTGGGAACCGAGGAGATGGTCTTGTCCCAGTTCTGCACCTTCACCGTCAGCAGTCCCACCTCGATGACGTCGCCGTCGGCGCCGTACTTGGGCATCTCGATCCAGTCGCCCTCGCGCACGAGGTCGTTGCTGGCGATCTGCAGACCGGCCACCAGGCCGAGCAGGCTGTCGCGGAAGATGATCATCAAAACGGCAGTCATCGCGCCCAGGCCGCTGAAGAAGACCGCCGGGGAGCGGTCGACCAGGGCAGCGAGGATGAGGATGCCGCCGACGAACCACACCACGATGCGCAGGGCCTGGGTGATGACCTCCGTCGGAGCGCGGCGGGCTCTCTCGAACTGGCGCGCGATGTCCTGGGCCGCGGCGACGGTGGCGGCCATGGCCATCGTCACCATCAGGATCATGTAGGCCTCCACCAGATTGGAGACCAGGGCCTGCATGACGGGATGGTCGACGAAGGTGGCGGGCAGGAAGGTGTAGATCACCCAGGCCGGAACGAGGTGGGCCAGATGATCGAGGACACCCCGTTGGGCGAAGGCATCGTCCCAGGTGGTGCGGCTGCGCCGGATGATCGGTTCGATGACCCGGTGCAGGATGCGCTTGACCACCAGGTTGGTCAGACCGGCCGCCACGGCCAGGGCCAGGATCTCGGCGATGACCACCAGGTCGGCGGAGAGGGAGGCGGAAAGCCCTCGCTGGATGAGCCAATCCTTCAACTGCTCGAACATCGCGTCTCTCCGTGGAGCAGGGGTCCACAGTTCGAAGGCTTCGCACGGGGAGCGAAGCGGGACGGGGCGGATGGAGGCCGATTCTAACCTTCCAGGCCGCCGGGGTCCACCACGGGAGAGGATGGCTCCAGAGGCCGGCCCGCCGCCGGGCTTGCTGCGAAGAGGCTGGCCGGGCCTGGGGGCTTGCTACGAAGAGGCGGGCCAGGCCACCACGGCCATGCTCACCGCGCCGGCCAGGGCCAGGGCGAACTTGATGCTGCTGGCCACGACCTTTCCCACCAGCGCGTGCAGGCCCACGCGCATGGATGGTTGCAGCCGCCGGTCGCGCAGGAACTCGCCGGCGACCGCGCCGATGAAGGCGCCGGCGAAGGAGCCGAGGATGGCCCCGGCCAGGGGAAGCACACTTCCTCCGGCCAGTGCACCGGCGAAGCCGCCGAGGAGGGCGCCGATGACCCCCCACGAGGTGGCGCCCTTGCGCGCCACGTACAGCGTCCCCAAGAGCGATTCGACGATCTCCCCGACCACCATCAGGGCGGCGAAGACGGCCAGGGCCTTCCAGCCCAGGGCATGGAAGCCCCAGATGAGATCGTAGAGCACGGCCAGAGCGAGGGCGATCCATCCGCCGGGCAGGCCGACGAAGATGCTGACGGTCGAAGCCAGCATGAGAAGGGCCCACAGGAAGTAACCCGCCCAGACGGTGATGGTGAGAGCGACACCGGCGGCCTCGTGCATGATCACCCTTTCCGGTCGATGAGAACGGGACGCAGGGCACTGGCCTTGAAAATGGCCACGATCGGCACGCCCGGCCGCAGTTCCATCTCCCGCACCGACTGGGGCGTGAGCATCACCACCAGTTCGGCCGCTTGTGGAGGCGATCCGTCCAGACGGATGCGGGCGAGGACCCGATTGCTGTCACCCTCGTCGAGGGCAGTGAGGACGGCCGCCGGCGCATTGCGCGCGGACAGGCCATCGGGCCGCCGGCGGGTGAGGATGACGTCGCGTGAGGACAGGGCGAGGAAGACCCGGCTTCCCGCCGCCGCGTCCAGAAGGCTCGCCTGCAATCGGACTCCACCCCAACGGCAATCGCTGATGCCTTCGTCGGGATGATGGGCGTCCACCACGACCTCCATCAGCGTATCGTGGGCCGTCATCGCCGGGGTGGGTGCCTTCAGGCCATGGGCGAGGACCTCCGCGGGCGGGCCCTGTGCGACCGCTCTTCCCTCGTCGAGCAGGACCACTTCCTCGCCCAGGGCCAGGGCCTCCTCCACCGCATGGGTCACGTAGACGAAGGGGATCTGGAAACGCTCGCGCAGCGTCTTCAGGGCGGGAAGGATGCGCAGGCGCAGAGGGCGATCGAGCGAGGCCAGCGGCTCGTCGAGCAGCACGGCCCGGGGCCGGGTGAGCAGGGCGCGACCGACGGCCACCCGCTGCCGTTCACCTCCGGAGAGTTCGGCGGGCTTGCGGTGCAGGTAGGGGGCGAGTTCGAGCATCTCGACCACCTCGTCCATTCCCTCGCCGCTGTCGGCGCCGTAGAGGAGGTTGGCGCGGACCGTCAGGTGGGGGAAGAGCCGGCCCTCCTGGTACACGCGCGGGGTCCGCCGTCGCCGGGGCGGCAGATCGATGCGCGAGGTGGAATCGAAGAGCGTGGTCTGCTCGATGCGCACCCGGCCGTGTTCGGGACGCAGCGAACCAGAGATGAGGTCGAGGACGGTGGTCTTTCCCGAACCGCTGGGACCGTACAACACCAGCACCCCGGCCGAAGAGCTCACGGTGAGATCGAGGACGAAGCCCTCTGGCCGCTGCAGATGCAGATCGAGTTCGATCATCGCGGCCGTCCTCTCCTGCTGCTGCGGTCGGCCACCGCCACCAGGATGAACGAGAGGGTCGAGACGGTGATCACCAGCGGCCAGGCCGCGCTGAGTTCACGGCTGTTGGTCAGGGAGAAGATGGCCAGGGGAATGGTCTGGGTGCGGCCGGGGATGTTCCCGGCGACGAGGATTGTCGCCCCGAATTCGCCCAGCGCGCGCGAGAAGCCCAGCAGCGCGCCGGCGACGAATCCATGGCGCGCCAGTGGAAAGGTGACGGTGGCGAAGATGCGCCAGGGCGAAGCGCCCAGGTTGGCCGCTGCCTCCTCCAGGCCTCGATCGACCGACTCGATGGCGGTACGGAAGGTCCGCAGGAAGAGGGGGAAGGCCACCACCGCCGCGGCGATGGCCGCCGCCTGCCAGGTGAAGACCAGATCGAAGCCCAGGCGGCGGTGCAGCCATCCGCCCACCGGTCCGGCCGGAGCCAGCAACCACAGCAGCAGGTAGCCGGTGACGACCGGGGGAAGCACCAGGGGAAGGCTGGTCGAGGCGTCCAGGAAAAGACGTCCGGGAAACTCGCGGCGGGCCAACAGCCAGGCCAAAGGAACTCCGGGCACGACCATCAAGACCAGCGCCGCCGAAGCCACCTTCAGCGAGACCGCAAGCGCCGTCCATTCCACCGGGGAGAGCATGACAGGGCCGGTATCCTCGACTGGGGAAGATCGGATCGACGGGAAAGGATCAGGGAGCCGACGTCGGCTCAAGGGGACGGTAGCCCGCCCGCAGGAAGAATTCCTTGCCCGCGCCCACGGTCAGGAAATCGAGAAAGCGCCGCGCGCGCTCGGGGTGTTGGGCATCCCCCAGGACCGCGGCCAGATAGGTGATCGCATCGTGGCTCGATGGAGGGAAGACGGCCAGCACCCGTACTTCGCCGCGCTGGACCGCTCCACTGACGCCGGCCCGGTAGGCGATGCCCCGATCGCAGGAGGCGTTGGCCACCGCTTGGATGACCGCCACCTCGTCGATCATCGGAACCAGCCGGCCCGTCAGGTTGTCGGCCAGGGCCAGGCTCTCCAGGGCCTGCCGGGCGTACTCGCCGACCGGAACGCCCACGTCGCCGATGGCGATCCTCGATGCTGCGTTCAGGGTGGCCGGCAGAGAACCGGTGGATTCCTGCGCGGCCGAAGCCGGAGCGATCACCACCAGCTCGGTGGTCCACAGGCGGCGGACATCCTTGGGATCGACCCAGCCGCGATCCTGCAGGGTGGCGATGTGCTCGGCCGAGGCGGAGATGAACACGTCGGCCGGCGCACCGCGTTCGATCTGTCGGCGCAGGAAGTTGCTGCTCGCGCAGGAGAGCTGGACGGTGGTGAGGCTGTCGGCGTCCTCGAAGACCTCGAGCGCCTCGTTGAGCGGCTGGGTCAGACTGGCCGCGGCGAGGACGATGAGATCGCCGGTGGCCTCGTCCTCGTCGGCGAGGCCAGCGTTGCCATTGCCCCGCAGTTGCGGGAAGAAGATCATCGCCGCCACTCCGAGGACGATGACCACGGCGGCGATGATGCCGAAGATCTGACGGACCTCGTCTCCGGAGGGCGGACGGGTGTCGGCGGCACTCTTCTTCGAAGAAGAGTGGTGGGGGCGGTGCTTTCCTCGACTGGAAGGTGTCATGGGCCGGCTTCCTGCCTTTCGCTCTGGCCGTCGGAGCGCGGTGTTTCCTCCAGCGGCCTCCCACGGGCACGAGGAGTGTACTCCCTGCGCCGGGGAGGGCAAGTTCTGGGCGACAGCCGCTCTCCAGCGCGCTATCCTTGATTCCAACCGCCTCGGCGGTAGCCCTCCCACTGGGACAACAAGGAGGCCGTGATGCTGATTCCCTCCCGATTTCGTGTCGATGCGTGGAGGGCTTGCGGCGGGGTCCCCCGTTGGCTGAAGCGTTTCTCGGCGGCCGTGGCGATGCTTGGCGCCGCGTTCCTGGGAGCAGCCGGTTGCGCTTCGATCCCGTCGGAAGCGCCCCAACTGTCCAGCGAACTCGGAGAGCGCCTGCAGAGCCTGGAGAACGCCCATCTCGCGCTGGTGCACCGCTACATGGACGAGCGGCGGGCCCGGGTGAGCGAGTTCGTCGACAGCCAATGGACGCCGCTCTTCGCCGAGGAGTTCTTCTCCGATCCGGAGATGCTCGGAGCGTGGGAAGAGGTGGTCCAGGGCGGCTCGGCCGCCGACCGCACCCGGTACATCCTCGCCATCGCGCCGGTTCTGATCGAGGAGATCGAAGCGAAACGCCGGGAGATGCTCCAGCCCCTCGACGAGATCGAGCGCGAACTCACCGAAGGTCTGCGGAACGAGTATCTGCAGGCCAAGGCGGTCAACAACGCCTTGACCGCCTTCCTGGCCTCGGCCTCCCAGGTGGACCAGACCCGTCGCGAGTACCTGGGCATGGCCGGAGTGGACGAGGACCGGCTGCGCGCCTCCATCCGTGAAGCCGACGAGGCGGTCGACGATCTGGTGGTGCGCAAGCGCCAGGCCGAAGAGGCGGTGGCCGCGGCCCAGGATTACCTGGAGAAGATGAAGAGGATCCTCGACGAACTGCGCGATCCATCGTCCGCCGGCGGAGCCCAGGCGCCGGCCGGTGGAGAACAGGAGGCAAGGCCATGAGCATCGATTTCGGGAGACTGCGCCGCCAGGCCCAGCGCGCCGCACGCGACGCGCGCCGCCGTACCGACGAGAAGCTGGCCTCCTCGGTCTCCTCGCTCACCGTCTTCACCGACGAGGAGGTCCGCGAACTCTTTCCCCGGCCGGCCGACGTCGAACGCCTGGCCCGACTGATGGAGATCGTCAAGTCCTCGGACAGCGACAACCGCCGCCTGATGCGTCTGAAGGACAACATCGACGAGCTCGGGGGGACGGTGCTCAAACTGCTGGCCCTGCTGGCCTGAGGATCGAACTCAGACGGTGCGGCTGAAGCGCGGCGTTTCCTCGTCCGGCCGGTCGAGGTAGGCGTCGAAGGCCATCGCGACGTTGCGCACGAGTTCGCGCTCCCGAGCGCGGCCCCACCGTTCCGCTCAGCGGCGGTCGACCGCGTGATAGTGCTGGGCCGAGGCCGAATAGACCAGGAATTCGCCGATCAGACGGGTCTTCTTCCGAGAGTGGGCCGGATCCTTGCGGTCGACCAACGGGTAGACCTTCTGGAGGATACCGTCCACCTGGAGGGTGCTCGGATCCCCAATGAACAGCTTCAGCAGCCGGTCGCAAGGGGTGTTCTTCTTGGTGGTGACCAGGACCACTCCGGCGCCGTTCTCGAAGCGCAACACCCGCCCCTGCTCTTCCTGTCGAACCGTTCCCTCCAGGCTGATGCGCTTGCCCGCCACCGCGTCCAGTCCCAACTGATCGTCGGGATCGAGCTCGTCGAACTCCTGGAATCCATCGGTGTTGCCCGGGGAGACCCGCTTGGGTTTGGGCGCACACTTGGGAAGGCTCTCCACCCGGCGCAGGACGACGTTCTTCAGGAGAATGGCGTTGCCCGCGGTGAGCTTCTGCACGTAGATGGCCTTGTCCCGTGCTTCGCCGTAGATCTGGGGCAGCCCGCTGTATTCGGACGCTTTCTTCAGGACCGCGCGGATGTCGTGGGCGCCCTCGAACTGGAGGACGTCACCGTTCTGGCAGATGACCCTCTGTCCCCCGGCGAAGTTCGCCGAGCGCAACTGCATGTGGACCATGTGCGAGTAGTCGGGCTTCCAGAACTTCTCCAAAGCGCTCTGCTCGGTGCGCGGTTGGGCGGCCTGGCGCAGGGCTTCGCGGATCTCCACGGTGTGATAGTGATTGCCCAGGTGCCGGTAGAGGATGATGCCGATCAGGATGATGACGGCGACGGGCACGGCACGGATGAGGAAGGCCGAGACCATGGCCTTGGGACCGCGGTGCCAGGCCCGCTCGTGCAGCTTCTCCATTTCCTCGGTCATGGAGATGTGCTCGTGGACTGGCTGGGCTCGCTTGCCCGCCTCTTCCCACGCGGTGGTGTTGCCGTCGGCCTGGGGCAGCAGCTCCTCCCCTTCGATGACGTGGATATGCATGCGCTGGACGAGGTCGGCTACCCGGGGCATGCGGTCCTCGGCGACCAGGGCGTGCAGGTCGGGGTGGAAGCTCATCGCCTGCCAGAGGAAATACTGGCCGAGTCCCGGTGGTTGTTCGTGCTGGGCTTCCGAGGGGGGGTCGACCAGCTCGAGGCCGAGATATCCTCCGATCTGCTTGCCCTCGTGGGGACCCTGGAAGTTGTGGAAGATGAGATGATAGTGCCCATTGTGCCGACGGATTCTGAGCTGACGATCCATGGCTACCTCCTCCAGCATGGCCGCGGTGGTTCGCGCTGAAGCCGGGCCGGCAGGGGCGAGTTCCCCCGGTCCGTCCAGTGCGCAGTCAGACTGCCCCGCGCGCCACGGCCGCGCATGCAGGGCAGAATTCGGCCGGCTTCAGGTCCACATCTTCCGCCGAGGCCGAAAACTTCATGACACAGTCAGGATTCGTACAGTGTTCCAGTCCCAGTAGGTGCCCGGTCTCGTGGAGCGCCTCGCGTTCGGCGCGGGCCCACAGCAGTTCCTGATCTTCCTGGAGTCCGTAGAACGACGGGTGCAGACGGTGCAGGGAGAACAGGCCGGTGTCTCCTCCCAGACGGGCCTCTCCCAATACGAAGGTGAAGATGGGGGAAAAGAGATCGACGTCGGCCACCCCCAATACCAGGTCCCCGCGGCGCAGGGCGATCTCATCGAGAAGGGGGAGGATCTTGCGGCAATCGTACTGGGCCCGTACGGAATCGTAGGCTGCACTCGGGTCCACCGATTCATCGAGGACTTCACAGCTCATGCCCGTTTCCTTCTCCAGGCGCCCGATCAAGAGCGCCGGAAAGCCCTTGGGCAGCTCGCCCACCGCCACAAGAGCCAATGTTCGCACGGACTCAACTCCTCTTCAGACCATACAGCTTCATTTTGTTATAAACCGTCGTCCGGTCGACTTCAAGGATGCGCGAGGCCTGGGAGATGTTCCAGTCGCATTCCTCCAGAACCCGCTGGATATGGGCCTTTTCCACCTGGGCCAGGGAGCGGGCGCCCCAGCCTTCGGCCTTGTTGCCCTGGCCGATGAAGGGGAAGTCCGAGGCGCGGATGATGTCGCCCTCGTGGACCACCAGGGCCCGTTCGATGGCGTTCGTCAGCTCTCGGACATTGCCCGGCCAGTCGTGACTCATCAGCAGTTTCATCGCCTCCGGTTCGAAGTGGGGGACGGGCTTGTTCATGCTGGCGGCCAGGCGGGCGGCGAAGGCCTCGGCCAGGAGGGGGATGTCCTCCCTGCGCTCTCGAAGGGGAGGCAGTTCGATATGGAAGACGTTCAAGCGGTAGTACAGGTCTTCCCGGAAGTTCCCCGCCTTGACCTCCATGAGAAGGTCCTTGTTCGTGGCCGCGATGGTGCGGAAGTCGGCTTCGATGCTCTGGGTTCCGCCCAGCCGGGTCACCTTCTTCTCCTCGAGCACCCGCAACAGTTCCACCTGGATCTTCGGGGAAACCTCGGCGATCTCGTCGAGGAAGAGCGTGCTCTTGTGGGCCAGCTCGAACTTGCCCTTGTGGCGGTATTGGGCCCCGGTGAAGGCGCCGCGTTCGTGGCCGAAGAGTTCGCTCTCGAGGATCCCTTCGGGCAGCGCGCCGCAGTTCACCGTGACCATGGGCAGGAAGGCGCGTGGACTGGCGGCGTGGATACCGCGGGCCACCAACTCCTTTCCCGTCCCCGATTCGCCGGTGATCAGCACGGTGGTGTCGGTGGGGCCAACGGTCTGGATGAGCTTGCGCACCCGTTCGATGCCCGGGCTCGTACCGAGGATCTCCGGATGGGAGAGGGTCTCGGCGAGCTTCTCCTTCAGTTCGCGGTTCTCCCGTTCCAGGTCATGCTGGGCGGCGGTGTTGCGGACCACGTGACTGAGGTGTTCGGGGTCGAAGGGCTTGGTGATGTAGTCGTGCGCGCCCTCCCGGAGGGCCTGGACCGCGGTCTCCACCGAGGCGAAGGCGGTCATGATGATGACCGTGGTCTCCGGGGAGAGCTCCTGGATCCGGCGGTTGAGTTCGAGTCCGTCCATGCCCGGCATCTTGATGTCGACGAATGCCAGATCCCATTTCTCCTTCTTCAGGAGGATGAGCGCCTCCTGTCCGCTCGCGGCGGTCTTCACCTGGTGGCCGTCCTCCTCGAACCAACTGGCGAGGGATTCACGGACGATGGCCTCGTCGTCCACGACCAGGATACGCAAGGGGGAAGGAGTCGAAGGATTCATGAGTCGATGACCTCTCGCTTGAGGTTGAAATCGGAGTTGGGAACCTGGGGATCCAGGTCGGGAGGATGGTGGGGAAGGTCCATCCAGAAGGTCGTTCCCTTGCCCGTGGCCGAACGGAAGTCGACATGGCCGTGGTGGCGGTGAACGATCCCGTAGAGCACCGCCAGTCCCAGGCCGGTGCCCTTTCCCGATTCCTTGGTGGAGAAGAAGGGTTCGAAGATCCTCGAGCGGATCTCCTCGGGGATGCCCGGCCCCGTATCGACCACTTCGACCCGTACCATCTTCTGCGGGGGCAGATCGGTGATCCGAACGGTGAGGTCACCTCCGTCGGGCATGGCGTCCAGGGCGTTCATGACCATGACGAGGCAGGCCTGTTCGATCTGGTTCGCATCGCACTCGACCGGAGGAAGGCCTTCCTCGAACTCCTTGTGGATGCGTACCTGCTGCAGTTCGGCCTGGTGGCCGACCAGCTTCAGGCAGCGCTCTGCGATGACCTCGAGCTGCTCGGGTTGCGCCTCCACCGATTGCTGGCGTGAGAACAGCAGGAGATTGCGGACGATGTCGCCGCAGCGGGCGGTCTCCTTCTCGACGAGGTCCAGTTTGGCTTCGGTGTCCTTGATGACCTCTTCGTCGAGTTCTCCGTTGATGAGTTTGGGTAGACGCCGGTGAAGGAGCTTCACCGTGACCAGCACGCCGGCCAGGGGGTTGTTGATCTCGTGGGCCACCACCGCGGAGAGCTTTCCCAACGACACCATCTTCTCGGTGAGCACGAGCTGATCGTGCGCGCGCTCGAGCTGGTGACTCTTCTCGGCCACTCGATCTTCGAGGGTTCGATTCCATTCCTCCAGGTCTCGGTGCGCCGCCTCCAGCTCCTCGGCCATCATGTTGAAGGAGGAAGCCAGCTCGTGGACCTCGCCGACCGACTGCGGGGGCAGGCGGAAGGACAGGTCTCCGGCGGCGATCCGCCGGGTGCCGTCCAGAAGGGCGTGCACCGGACGGTGCACGACTCTCCACGCGGAGACCCCCACGACGACACAGAGGGTCATGACCATCAGCGCCGAGAGGATGCGGTATTGCCGTTGCTGTTCGTGAACCGCGGCGTCGAGATGGGCCGTGCTCAGCTCGAGGTCGAGGATGCCCAACACCGCCTGCTCCGGGCTGTGGACATGGCAGGCCGCATTGTAACAGGCCGGCTCGTTCAGGATGGGAATGGCCATGCCCAGCGCCTGGTTCTCCTCGGAGAGATGGTAGACCTGCAGGCCCTCCTGCGTCGAACGGGGCACCAGGGTCCGGTCGCCCAGATGACAGGTCTTGCACGGTCCGGCCGTGATATCGGCGATCTTGCCCAGGTCTTCCTTGCGTGATGAGCAACAGACCGCGCCGCCGGCGGCCACAACGCGCACGGCCAGGATCTGATCCTGCTGGCCGATGTGATCGATCATCTCTTCGAGGAGCTTGCGGTTGTTCTCGAGCATGGCCGAATGCATGGTGGCCAGGGCGACCGAACCCATGCCGCGGGCCATGTCCTCGAGGAAATCGACCATGTGACGGCGTTGCATGCGGTCGATGAAGACGCCGGCCCCGCTCAAGAAGACGATGAGGATGAAGGTGAGGATGAGGACCAGGCGCCAGCCGACACAGTCCCGGACACTCTGGATCCAGTGTCGGAGGAAGGGCAAAAGGCCACGTTCCCCCAATGGGGGGGACGTGGCCTTGGTTGAGCGCTTCTCGTTCATCCGGATCCGCTCCGGGAAGGCGTCACTACGATTTCCCTTCGGAGACCTGGGAAGCCGAGCCCTTCGTCGCGGCGAGTTGTCTCACCCAGATCGACCACGATTCGAGACGTTCGGAATCCTCGGCCTCCGTCTCGAAGATGGGAAGGTAGCGGCATGCCAGGTTGAAGCCGGTCACGCCGATGGTCACGAACATGAGGGTGATGGCGACCTCCATCCACGAGGGAGTGTAGATCTTGCCCTTGATCACCTCGAAACCGGTGATCCCGACGTTGAGACGATGGATCACGAAGCCCAGGACTGTCAACTGGGCTGCATGATACAGGTATCGGGTGTTCTGTCTCAACGACGGGTAGGCGAAGATGATCAACGGAATGATCACCCCGACGACGATCTCGGCGAGGAAGAACCACGCCGCCCGGTCGAGCGGCCACAGCTCGGTGTAGGCTCCCCGGTAGATCACATCGCCCATCCGCAGGGCCAGATAGAAGCCCATCACCCACGCAGCCGCCTTGCCCACGCTCTGCAGGAGTGGTCCTTCGATGCAGCGACCGAAGGCCCTCGCGCTGAGGGTGGACTCGACGATGGTCATGGTCAGACCGACCGCGATGGCGGAGATGAAGAAGAGGAAGGGCAGGAGCCTCGAATACCACAGGGGATCCAGCCGTCCCGGCACCAACAGGAAGAGACTGCCGAGCGAGGACTGGTGCAGCATCGAGAGCAGCACGGCGGCCAGGGTCAACGGGAAGGTGAGATGGTGGAAGATGTGGGCCAGCTTCTCCTTCTCGAGCTTCTCGAAGAGGAAGGTCAGGAGTTCCATTCCCAGCACCGTCGTGTAGAGGGTCACGCACCAGGCCACTTCCCACATCACCGAGTGATGGTTCCACATGACCAGGGGGTGCCAGATCCGGAAGGAGCGGCCGATGTCGAAGAAGATTCCGCCGCCCACGAGGACGTAGCCGAGGAAGGCGGTGAGGACCGCCGGCCGGGCCACCGGTTGCCATCTCTTCACCTGGAAGATGTAGACCAGGGCACTGATGGTGAAACCGCCGGCGGCCAGCATGACGCCGCTCATCACGTCGACGCCGATCCACATGCCCCAGGGGAAATCGTCGCTGAGGTTGGTGGCGGCGCCCAGGCCCTGGGTGAAGCGCACCCAGGTGGCGTACAGGCCGGCGATCATCACCACGATTCCGACCACGCGCCAGGGATGCTCGAGCATCCAATTGATCGCCTTCATCACTGAACCTCCCCGTGGCCATCATTGGTGGAATCGGTCTCGCCCTCGGCCGCCAGGGCCATTCTCCGCCGGATGATCCAGTTGATCCCGATCAGGCCTACGCCGACGACACCCACCGCGGCGGGAATGCGCGACATCACGGCCCAGGTTCTCTCGGGAAGGGCCTCGTCGGGAAGATCCGCGTCGAAGGCGACGTCGAGGACTTCCTTGGGGCCGATCATCAGGACGCTCGTGCCACCCACTTCTTCCTCACCGAAGACATGGTGCGCGTAGTTGTCCGGATCGGCGGAGATGCGTTTCCATGCTTCGGCGATGAGTTCGTCGCGCTCACCGAAGGCAGTGGCTCCGGTGGGACAGGCGGCGGCGCAGGCCGTCGGCTTGCCCTCGGCCACCAGGTCCTTGCACATCTCGCACTTGCGGACGCGGGGAGTGGCGGTGTCCCATTCGTAACGCGGGACGCTGAAGGGACAGGCGACCATGCAGTAGCGGCAGCCGATGCACTTGTCGTAGTCGTAGGTCACCGGGCCCTCGGGAGTCTTCTGCAGCGCCCCCACCGGGCAGGCCGAAGCGCAGGCCGGATCGACGCAGTGCATGCACATCCGGCGGTAGAATTCGTCGTCCCCCACATCGACCAGGTGTGTGAAATTCGTGGCACACAGCTTGTCCCGGGGCTCCTCGGGCAGGCCGTTGTGTTCCTTGCACGCATCCACGCAGGCTTCGCAGCCGATGCAGAGATTGATGTCGTAGAGGAGAGCTTTCATTCGATCGGTTCCTCTGGTTAAGCGTTCTTGGACTCGTTCTTGAGTTCGAAGAACTCCTCAGCGAGGTGTTCCCACTGGGCGGGATCGAGCTGGGAGGCGACGTCGTCGACCGGCGTTCCTCCGTCCTGGATGATGTTGCCGGTGGTGGCCATCAGTTCGCGCTGGAAACGGTCGCGGGTATCTTCCATCCACCGTTGGGCGAGACTGCCCGACAGGAGGTTGGCGATCTGCTGATGGAGGTCGGCGGCCTTGACCTTGTACAGCCAACCGCGTCCGTAGGCGTCCTGATTGATCACGGAGGGATCGCGGCGCAGATCGGGATTGACGCCGACGACCTCGCCGGAGACCGGCGAGAGCAGATCGACGGCATGGCCGTCGCGCTTGACCTTGGCCGCATGCATGCCCTGGTGCACCCAACTACCTCGATTCGGCGGGATGACACTGGCGTCCGCCCCGATCAGCCGGCGTCCGAAATCGTCGACGCCAACGTACGCTTCTTCGGGGCTCACCCAATGTAGCCAGGTGTGGCCGCGGTGGTAATGGAAATCCTCGGGAAGTTTGTATCCAGCCACCAGATGGGGCTCCTTCTCGAGCAGCTCGGCGTGGCGGGCCTCGGTCTCCAGCTCCCGCAGTTTGCGCTGACGGCGCTCCATGAGTGCATCGATGACGACGAACGCGAGGTAGATCGCGACAACCAAGAAGACGACCATGGTTCTCACCTCCTGAGGACGGGCGCGGGGGTCCCGGAAGGGGACCCGAAGGATGACGCGCCTTGCCCGGTGCATGGATGCACCCTGGGCATGCCCCGTGCCCCGTCTCGCGGCGGGACACTTTGTCAGGGTGGAATCCGGCAACTCATGGAATGGCAACGAGTTGGAAGATGCGTAAGGGGACCCTTCGCGGCCCCCTCCACTTCCCTGCCTGTAGAGGAAATCAACAGGAGGATCGTCTGCCGGGACATCGAATTGGTCAATCCCTTGCCGAATAGGGGCTTAACCCGTTTGTGGATCCGCTCGACACGCTGTGGAAAAGATCCACAAAAAGGACCCGCCGCGGCCTGCGGCGGGTCCTGAGCCCGGGACGAAGCGTCGCCCCATGAGGTCAATGGGACATCTTCGTCAACTCTGGTGGTCGTCATCCTTCAGTTCGAAGAACTCCTCGGCCAGGTGCTCCCACTGGGCCGGATCGAGCTGGGAGGCGATGTCCTCGACCGGGGTGCCTCCATCCTGGATGACGTTGCCGGTGGTGGCCATCAGTTCGCGCTGGAAGCGGTCGCGGGTGTCCTCCATCCAGCGCTGGGCCAGGCTGCCCGAGAGCAGGTTGGCGATCTGCTGGTGCAGGTCGCTGGCCTTGATCTTGTACAGCCAGCCGCGGCCGTAGGCGTCGTGGTTCACCACCGAGGGATCGCGGCGCAGGTCGGGGTTGACCCCGATGACCTCGCCGGAGACCGGCGAGAGCAGATCGACGGTGTGTCCGTCACGCTTGACCTTCGCCGCGTGCATGCCCTGGCGCACCCAGCTTCCGCGATTGGGCGGGACGATGGTGGCATCGGCACCGATGAGCCGGCGGCCGAAGTCGTCGACGCCGACATAGGCCTCGTCGGGGCTCACCCAGTGCAGCCAGGTGTGGCCACGGTGATACTGGAAACCTTCGGGCAGGTTGTAGCCGGCCACGAAATTGGGCTCCTCCTGGAGCAGTTGGGCATGGCGCGCCTCGGTCTCGAGTTCGCGCTGCTTGCGATGGCGCCTCTCCATGAGGGCATCGATGATCATGAATGCGATGTACATAAGGACGACGAGCAGGACGACCATTGTTTTCACCTCCTGGGGGCGTGTTGCGTGGTCCCGGAAGGGGGCTCGATCGTTTTCCGCACCACGCCCGGTGCACCCACATGCCAAGGCATGGGCCGTGCCTGCTTTTCGAGTCGGACATCCTGTCAAGACGAAAATCCACAACTCGTTGGGATGCAGTCGCTTACGAGGTAGGCCGGGAGGACGGTTCGTCCAGGCCCCTTGGCTCCTGGTGTGGGGTGATTCCACAGGGGTTCTTCCGCGGTGCTGTCGATGGGCTGCCAAGTCACTGGAAAATCAACCACTTGGAGCCGCATGTCGGGGATTTCCACGCCCCTGTCGAGAAGGTCGACAGAAATGGGCCGCCCATGCCCCTATCGTCCGGCCCCGTCCGGCGGGTAGTCGTGGCAGGTGGTACAGGACACCCCGCTCCAACCCCCAAGGAAGTCGGCCCCGTGGCAGGCGGCGCACTGGGCATCGCCGTCGTCGGCCACCTCGTGGCCGTGGAAGGCGGGCGAGGAGGGCGTGAGCCAACCCACCGGGTGCCCACTGGGCCCGTTGTGGCACTCGTAGCAGGAGACCGCGGCCCAGCCGCCGCGGTAGTCGACCCCGTGGCAGGTCGAGCAATGGGTGATGTCCTGGGCCTCTTCGACCGCTTGGCCGTGGAAGGGTTCGAGCGGGCTCACCCATCCCTCGGGATGGCCGCCGGGGCCGTTGTGGCATTGGTAGCAGTCGGGAGCGCGGCCGTCGCCTTCGAACTGCTCCCCGTGACAGGAAGTGCAGCTCTGCGGGGTGTTCTCGGCCACCAGCGCCCCGTGGAAGTCGGCGCTCTCCTCCTCCATCCAGGTATCGGGATGGGCGAGCAGCCCGTTGTCGGCCGGATCCTGGCGGTCGGCCGAACACGCGGCCAACACGATCGCGACCGCGGCCAAGGGGAAGACGATGGTGAGCTGTTTGAGAGGACCCATGGACTACCTCCCGTGACACCGTGCGCAGATGGGATCGTTCTCACCCTGGTCGTGGCACGCAATGCAGGTTTCGATGTTGAAGCTCGCTTCCACGCCGTGTCGGCTGGAGATCCAGTCGGCGCGGGAGTGGTCATCGGGCAGGATCTTCTCTGCCTGATGGCAACTCGAACAGAAACTGGCGTCCTCGTGACAGCTCACGCACAGGCGCTCGTTGCTGCGCGCTTCCAGGGCGTGGCTGGAGACATAGTTCAACGGATGCACGCGCGGACGCACGTTGTCCCCCCGGTGGCACTGCTGGCAATCGGCCTGGGTGTGACAGCTCTGGCAACTCTGCTCGTCGTAGGTGGCGTCCAACGCGTGCGTGGCCATGTACTGGGAATCGTGGCTGCGCGGGCGCAGATCCGCATCGTCGGCGTGGCACATCCGGCAGTCGGTGAAACCGGCCGCGGTGGCGTGGCACTGCCGGCAGGTGTCGTGCTGGGGAAGGGTCATCCCTCCCTGGCCGTCCGGCCCATGGCAGTCCGAACAGGCCTGCTTCTGTCCCTCGACGTGGGTCTCGTGGGGGAAGTGCGCCAGGCTGCCGTGTCGCGGCCAGTCGAAGACCACTCCCTTCGCCGGCGGGCCGTCCTGGTGACAGGTGCCGCAGGCGCTCTCGTCCTCGATGTCGTGGCAGTCGGCGCAGGTCTGCATCGTCGGCAACAGCCCGGTCAACTCGAGGGTCGCCGTGTCGTGGCAGCTCTCGCAGTCCACCTCCGCCTCGGCGTGGATCCCATGGACCGGAACGATCCCGCTGGACGAAGGGGTGTCCATCGCAGCGCCGAGCGCGAGAGCGGCCAGCAGCGGAAGCGTGAGCACGGCGAGTCCCAAGGCGAAGTGCTGTTTCACTGCAACCACCCCCCGGTCCCCAGGCCGGTGCGCGAAGCGCCGCCGCCCAGGGCCAGATCGATACCTACGAGGAGACGGACGTCGGTCGAGTAGAGGGGATTCTCCAGGCTCTGCAACTCGAGGTGCAGATCGAAGCCCTGCCTCAAGCGGGTGAGTGCTCTCAGGTAGAGTGTCACCAGATCGCGCTCCTCATCGCTGGGCGCGTCCTTCATCAGGGCATAGGTGGCGAGCATCGCACCGCCCTGCAGATCGCACCATCCGACGGGCTTCCAGCGCAGATCCCCGAACCAGCGGCTCTCCTCCCCGGCATCTCCCAGTCGCGTCGAATAGCCCAGTCGCCCGTAGGGGAAGATGAGCGCACCGTCCAGTCGGGTCTGGGAGAAGGTGTCGACGAAGCTGCCGAAGTACGAGAGCTCCAGACCCCATCGGGCATCGGTCTCGTAACGCAGGGCCGCCCGGGCCAGGCGGATGCGGTCGAGCGAGGGCAGGAAGCGCTCCCACCAGGTGTTCTTGTCGACACTCTGCCGCCGGTCGAGGACCTGGAGACTCAACTGGGGCCACGAGGGCGTGGGCTGGTACCAGGCCCGCAGCTCGGCCCGGTCCCACTGCTCGGTGGCCAGTTCGTAGTGCCCGCGGAGGATGGTGTTGAGCCCGCGCACGGGCGCCCATTTGGCCTCGGCTCCGACCTTCTGGTAGCGCGTGTATCCACCGCGTTCCAGATAGGCCCAACTCAGACCCAGGTCGAGACAACGTGTCGCCATCAGGAGAGCACGGGCGCCGATCGTCCCTTCCTGACCGAGGCTGTTGATCTCCCATCGACTGTCCAGCGGGCTGTGGGAGCCACCCCATGCGCGCAGGCGCACCCGCCTTGTGGGCTTCAGCGAGAGGTAGAGGCCGTCCATGGTGTAGTTGGCCACGCCCTCCTGCAGGAAGAGGCGGCCCAGACGGGCCCGGCCGCGCCACGGCGTGTGGTACTGCAGGTAGAGAACGTGCAGACGGTTGGGAGTGGTGGGGTTGGCCCGCATCGCCCAGTCATCGGCGAAGCGCATGGAGAAGCGCAGGTCGAGTTTGCCGTGGGCCATGCCGCTGTAGGCGCCGTCGAAGTGCTGGTAGAACTCGAAGTGGTCCTCTTCGGGCTGCCCCACTGGGGGTGCCGTCCGGAAGGAGTAGCCGGTGGTGCGCGATCTGAGGTACCAGGAGTCGGCGATGTCGAAGGCGGGAGGCGACTGCCCGGACTGGGCCCGGGCCGGAGCCGGGGGAAGAAGCAGACCCGTGAGCAACAGGACGAGGAATCCACCCACGACGATCTGCAGGACGCCTTCCTTCGAATTCCGACGCTGCGTGGGTATCACACCAGACCTCTCTTGCTGGATGACCCGCTCGGGCGCGTCATGGCTTCGCGGCGACGAGCGTTAACCGGGCGATTCCAGATCTCGGCGTCGAACGGAAGAGGGCCATTGGGGCCCGGATCGTGCACTCCTGGTGGAATCGACCGGATTCCATTGTCTCGCAAGCGCTTGTGGCGTCAAGTGTGGATCGACGAAAGAAGGATCGGAAGCTCGGATGATGGGAGCGGAAGTAAACACGGGATAAACATTAGAACCTCCCGAATCGGGCCACGAATGCACGGAATGAGCGTTTTCGTCCGGTGGTGTGGGTGAATGGGCGGAGGCCATGTGATCACGAAGAAAACAAAGCCTTGGTCTTCTTCCCACGGGGGCCCTAGGCTGTCGGGGAGGTCCATATTCTCCGGCGGACGGCGGCCGCCTCCCGGCGGCGGCGTTCAGGCCGTCCGCGGTGGAGGGATTCCCCACCGGGTCGGGCAGGAGAGCGACCATGGGACACACACGACCGGCAGAACCGAGACTTCCGTCGGTGTTCTACAACATGGTGACCATCCTGGGCGCCGCGCTCGCCGGCCTGAGCCTTGTGCTCATCGTGTTCCTGGTGGTCCTGGACGCGCTGGGCGGCGGCGAGAATCCCTACATGGGCATCATCGCCTTCACCATCCTGCCGGTCTTCCTCATCCTGGGTCTGGTCGTGGTGGCGGCCGGCGCGTGGCGCGAACACCGCCGGCGGGGACGCGGGGAGGGCGAGAAGAGACTTCCCCTCATCGATCTCAACGAGCCGCGGACCCGGCGGGCGACGATGATCTTCACCGTGGGCACCGTGCTGCTGCTCGGGATGACCGCGTTCGGAACCTTCAAGGCCTACGAGGCCACCGAGAGCGTTGCCTTCTGTGGGACGACCTGTCATACGGTGATGGAGCCCGAATACGTCGCCTACCAGAACTCCCCTCACGCCAGGGTGGCGTGTGTCCAGTGTCACATCGGGCCGGGCGCCGAGTGGTTCGTCCGCTCGAAGTTGTCGGGGGCCTACCAGGTATACGCTGTCCTGGCCGACGTCTATCCCCGTCCCATCGAGACACCCATCCGCAACCTGCGGCCGTCACGGGACACCTGTGAGCAGTGCCATTGGCCCGAGGTCTTCTACCGGGACAAGTACGTGGTGCACGACTACTGGTCGGCGGAGGAGAACAATCACCACTTCCGCCTGCATCTGCTCATGAAGGTCGGTGGCGCGCACGGTGAGAGCGGCCATACCGAGGGTATCCACTGGCACAGCAACTCGCGCAACAAGGTCGAGTACGTGGCCATCGACACCCAGCGCGAGCAGATCCCCTGGGTCCGGTCCACTTCACCGGAAGGAGGGACGCACATCTTCCGCACCGCCGATCTCGACTTCGACGAGAGCCGGCTCGATGAATACGAAGTACGCCGGATGGACTGCATGGACTGTCACAACCGGCCCTCGCACGATTTCCATCACCCCGCCCGGCTGGCCAACCAGGCGCTGGCCTCCGGGCGGGTCAGCAAGGCGCTGCCGGGCATCAAGGGCGTGATGGTCGAGGCCCTCGAACAGGACGAGCTCACAAGCCGGGAGGAGGCGGCCGTGGCGGTTCCGGGATTCGTCCGCGACCACTATGCCGCCGCGGCGGCGGATGCAAGCGCAGCAAGCGAGGTGTCACCGGGCACGGTGGCTGGGGCGAACCCCGGTGCGGCGGGGCCGGCGGTGACGGGAGGCGTGGATGCGGCCGCGGTGGCGACGGCGGCCGCGGTCACCTGGGATCTGTACCGGAAGAACTACTTCCCGGTGATGCGGACGAGCTGGAGGGCCCACCTCAACCACATCGGCCATCTCTACAGCGACGGCTGTTTCCGCTGCCACGACGGCCGGCACGAGAGCGACGACGGTACGGTGATCCCGCACGACTGCAACGTCTGCCACACCATCGTGGCCCAGGCGTTCGACGATGGATCCGGCTTCACCGACCTTGGCGGCCGGGAGTACCGACACCCCGAGGACATCGGGGGGGCGTGGCAGGATACGAACTGTACCGAGTGCCACGCCCCTTGATCGCTTCGTTGCCGCCCGCTCAGTTCTCCTCGTCCGTCTTGGCGCCCGGCGTGGGGGCGTCCATGTCCGGCGTCCACGCCGGGTGATGGTGCTCGGCCATCTTGCGCGGCATCGTTCCGCGGATCATCGAGAAGGACAGCGGATAGACCTCCGGATGGAAGATCACGTAGAAGAAGTGGAAGATCAGGATGGCCAGGGTCGCCAGCCACGCCTCGAAGAGGTGGACCACGGTGGACACCTTGACGATCCATGAGGGCAGGAAGGAAGTGGCCAGCACCGGGAACCACAGGATGAGACCGGTGAGCGCCATCACGGCGGTTCCCCACACCAGGGCCCAGTACTCGGCCTTGCCCGGGTAGTCGAACTTGGAGAAGGCCGCGGGCTGCTCGCTGCGTCCCAGATGGAAGCGCATGTTCTGGATGAATTCGCGGACGTCCCTCAGGCTGGGGAAGATGCGCCGGATCTCGGCCCGCCCGTACGGGGTGAAGGCCACCCAGGCGATGTGGTACAGGCTGACGGCGATCATCACCACCGCTGACACCCGGTGGATGACACGGCGGATCGATTCGGTCAGCCCCAGGTTCAACATGGCCTGGGCCCACCACTGGTCGGGATAGGCCAGCATGAAACCGGTGAACACCAGGACGATGAAGGACAGCGCGAAGAGCGAGTGCTGGATGACCTCGGACCGGGCGAAGCGAACGCGCTCGCCCTGGGCCTTCTCTTCCCTCCACTTCTTGCGCACGTAGTAGAGCAGGATGATCAGGTTGTGCAGGAACATCCCGCCCAGCACGGCCAGGATCAGCACCCAGTAGATCCGCTTCACCCAAAGGACGATGATGTCTCCGGTCGTGGTGGGGTTCGACGGATCGAAGTGCACCGGATGCCGGACGAAACGGCTGCCCGCTCCGGGATGGCAGGCGCCGCAGGTGGCTTCCAGATTGGCCGGCGCCACCTTCGAGCGGGGATCACTCGAAGGAAGGATGTCGTGGGTGCCGTGACAGGAGGCACAGTCGGCCACGTCGGTGTTCCCGCGGGCATTGGCCAGGCCGTGGTAGCTCGAGCGATAGGTGGAGACCCGCGTTGCGGTGACCCCGTAGGTGTTCATGAGGGCTTCGCTCTCGTGGCAGGCCGAACAGGTTCTGCGCACGAGATGCGGCTGGGTGGGATCGGCGCCGTTGGCCTCGGTCACCGCGGCGATGGTGTGTACGCCATGGCAGGTGGTGCAGGTGGGCGCGAGGCTGACGCCGCGCTCGAAGGCCGCTCCGTGGACGGAGCTGGTGTAGGCCTCCGATTCCTCCGGGTGACAGGTACCGCAGGTGTGGGGAATGTTGAAGGGATTGATCGGGGATTGCGGGTCCTTGGCCAGGCGGATGTCGTGGGAGCCATGGCAGGCGGCGCAGGCATTGTCCCCGAACGGTGTCTCCGATCCGGCTCGGGCCA
>JAOZPE010000020.1:0-16576 GCA_029932915.1 Candidatus Krumholzibacteriia bacterium | reverse complement strand
TGGCAGGCGGCGCAGGCATTGTCCCCGAACGGTGTCTCCGATCCGGCTCGGGCCATGGCCGAGGCGTGGACGCTCGACGCGAAACCGTCCTGGGCGTCCTCATGGCACGACACGCAGCTCGTCTTCTGCACGTTCTCGTGTGGGATCTCGTCGAAGTCTCCCTCGTGGCAGTCCGTGCAGGTGAAGCCCAGTTCGTAGTGGATGGAGCCGGACCACTGCTGGGGGTCGACCTGGTAGGCGGCCTCGACCATGTCCTCCTGGGGAGCATGGCAGGCCAGACAGTCTTCGTCTTGTGGTGTGGTGGCCGCCGTTGCAAGGCGGGGCAGCAGGGCCACGGTGGCGAGAACGGCGAGTCCGATCAGGGGCAGGCGGGGGGGCGCGATCCTCCCGTGCATTTCATCCTCCTGGGTTCATCGGCTCTTCGGCGAGATGAGCCGTCATGGAAAGAGTTTCCTGGGATCTATGAACAACGCCGGCCGCGGGCGGCCGGCGTTGTCCTGGATCTCCGGCGAAGGATTGGTCGCCCACGCGAAGGCTACTCCTTTTTCTCCGCCTTGTCCGGATAGGGATGGGCGATCTTCGCCACCATCTTCTCGTAGTCGAACTCCTTGAAGGTGGGGCTCTTCTCGTTGTGGCACTGCACACAGGTCTTCTCGTCGGGAACGATCATCCCCGCCGCGACCGCCTTCTCCCGGTCCTTCATGACCGAGCTCTTCCAGTAGTCGCCTCCCGGCCCATGGCAGCTCTCGCAACCCACGCCGTCTTCGACCTTGTAGTTCTTGCCCAGCAGCTCGGCTGCGACGCCGTGACCCGTGACGTGGCACGAGAGACACTCGTCGAGTTGCTGCGGGTCTCCCTCGAGTCCCAGCTTGGCTGCGACGGCCTTGGACTCGTCGCTGGCCAGGGTCTCGTAGGCCTTCGAATGCGCGCTCTTGAGCCAGATTCCGTACTGGTCTCCCTTGGCTTTACTCTTGTGGCACATCTTGCACTTGCCCACTCCCACGTAGGAGTGATCCGCCGCCACGCCGGTGAAGGCGTAGCCCATCAAGAGAAAGACAGCCACTGATGCAAACAGGACGATTTTCCGCATGGTTACCTCTCCAGGCTCACATGGGTCGAGTTGAGTAATCGACCGTTAACAAGTCTCCTAACCCATTGTGGTCGGCTTGGGCCGAGGATACAAGCAGGAAATGGGCGGCTTTGTCGATCTTATTGGAGCGAACGATTGTTAGGCTACGTGTTCGAAGCCGGGTGAAGTGCTCGGTGGTCACCTGGGCTCGAGCCTGAGCCACGTGCTCGGTGGTCACCTGGATCCGAATCCGGGCCAGGCCACCTGGAGTCACCTGGCCTCAGGCCCGGGCCAGGCGGTCGGCGGCCACCCGGATCTGCCCGAGGGGGATGCCGCCGTCGTTGGGGGGGATGGCCTCGTTGGTGAAGAAATGCAGTCCTTCGCGGTGAAGGGTGGTGTGGAGTTCGTGGCGAAGCCAGGCGTTGACCATGCATCCGCCGCTGGCCAGGACCAGGTCGACCCCATGGGTCCGGGCGAGCCGGACCGCGCGCCGGGCGACCCAGTGGGCGACGGCCTTCTGGACCCAGGCCCCCGTGGCGGCCAGGTCGGCTCCGGAGTAGACCGCGACCAGCAGGTGCTCGAGGACCGCGGCGAAGTAGGTCAGGGTTGGCGCCTCCGGGTCGGGCAGCGCGGGACCGTCGATCTCGTGGGGGGAACCAGCCAGGCGCTCGAGCGACATGGGAGCCTGGCCGTCGTAGCTCTGCCGGTCCAGGACCCCGAGGATCGAGGCCAGGGCGTCATAGAGCACGCCCAATCCGCACGAATGCAGGCAGTCGACGTCGTCGCGCAGCAGCGAGAGGACGTTGCGGGCCGCCACCGGATCGGGGGCGGCGCGGCCGAGCCAACGCGCGGCGGCGTCCTCCCCCAGCAGTTCCCAGATCAGGCCGGCCGCACTGCGCCAGGGATGGGTGAAGGCGCTCTCCCCGCCGGGCAGACGGAAGCAGGGGCCGTGTTCGATGCGCTCGACCTGGACGGCGTCGCCCAGCAGGAATTCGCTTCCCCACAGGGTGCCGTCCTCGCCCCAGCCGGCGCTGTCCAGGGCCAGCCCCAGCACCGGTCCCTGGAGCCCGTGCTCGGCCATCACCCCGGCCACGTGGGCGTGGTGGTGCTGCACCCCTGTCGACGGCAGGTCCATCTCCTGCCGCAGGCGCTGTCCCAGGCTGTCGGGGTGGAGGTCGTAGGCGAGGTGCTCGGGCTCGAAGTCGAAGAGACGTTGCAGATGGGCGAGGGTGCGCCGGTAGAAGACCTCCGCCGCGGGCTGGTCGAGTTCCCCGATGTGCTGGCTGAGCACCACCTTGCGGTCGAAGCCCAGGGCCAGCGTTCCCCGGTGGAGTGCGCCGAGGCCGAGGATCCGGGGAACCGGACGGGAAAGGAGGAGGGGACGCGGTGCCTCTCCCCACGAGCGGCGGGTGAGGATCACGTCGTCGCCCTGAACCCGCAGCACGGTGTCCTCGCTGGGCATCTCGATCTCCCGGTCGTGCAGCACCAGGTAGTCGGCGATGTCCAGCAGGCGGGTACGGGCTTCCTCGTTGTCGAAGATGAGGTGCTCGTCGCCCAGCTTGGCCGCGGTGACCACGATGGGCTCCTTCAGCGCGTTCATCAACAGGTGCCGGAAGGGGGTGCTGGGAAGGGTGAGGCCGTAGTCGGGTGATTCCGGAGCGATCGAGCGCGCCAGGAGTTCGGGAATGCGCTTGGGGGCCACCACGATCGGGGCCGAGGGATCCTTCAGCTCGCCCCGGGCCGAGGTGTTCAGGTGACAGACGCGGCGGGCCCACTCCAGATCGGGCACCATCACCGCCATCGGCTTGGTCCGCCGTTGCATCCGCCGCCGGAGGCGCTGGACCAGTGCGTCGTCGGTCGCCAGGCAGCTCAGGTGGAAGCCGCCGGTTCCCTTGATCGCCAGGATCTTGCCCTGCCGCAGCAGTTGGGCGATCTCGGCGATGACGTCGCCGGTGGCCGTGTGGTGGGGGGTGGGCTCGATCCAGTAGGCCGGCCCGCACTCGGGGCAGGAGATGAGGGCATAGCCGTGACGGCGGTCGCCGGGATCCTCCATCTCCCTGCGGCAGGCATCGCACAGGGGGAAGGCCGCCATCGCGGTGACCTCCCTCGTGCAGGGGGAGCTGCGGGCGATGCTGTAGCGCGGGCCGCACTGGGGGCAACTGGCGAAGGGGTCGCGGTAACGGCGGCTCGAGGGATCGAAGATCTCCTTGAGACAGGCCGGACAGGTGGCCCGGTCGGGCAGGAACGGAGATCCCCTCCGCTCGGATTCGGGGAAAACAGGTGGGGCGCCTCTTGACGTCATGGCGTGCTTTCTCGAAGCTGTAGGCCATGCCTTCCTTCGAAGACCTTCGGCCCTCCCTCGTCGCCTTCGACCTCGTCGAAGCCGGGGTGACCATTCTCGACGAGCATCTGAACCTGCTGTGGGGCAACCGGTACTTCCACGAGAAGATCGAGGACCTTCCCGGGCTCAAGGGCCGCCACTGCTTCACCGGTTACGTCCCGCCGGAGCGTCGCTGCGAGGACTGCCTTCCCCCCCTGGTCCTGCGTTCGGGAGAGGTGGCCGAGACCATCCGCACCGCCCAGGAGGAGGACGGATCGCTCTCGTGGTTCCGGATCGTGGTCTCCCCCTTCGGCGGCGAAGGAAACATGGTCTGCACCTTCATCCTTCCGCTGTCGAGCGAGGAGATGGGGCGCATCGACAGTTGGCGCGAACGCTTCCTGCTGTCGGCCATCCGCAACGGCAACGACGGCGTGATCGCCCTGGACCGCACCCGCACCGTCCGCTTCTGGAACCGCGGGGCGGAGAAGATCTTCGGCTTCTCGGTGAGCGAGGCGGTCGGAGAACCCATCGAGTCGCTCTTCAGCGAGACCGCATGGGAACAGGCGGCCGAGGTCTTCGCCCCGGAGGATCCGATGGCCGCCCTGGACAATCGGGAGATCAAGGTGGAGTCGCGCGAGGGCATGACCCTGTGGATCGATCTGAGCCGCACGCCCCTGCTGGACGGCAGTGGCCGGCCCAACGGCTACAGTTTCGTGGTCCGTGACATCACCGAGCGGAAGATGGCCGAGGAGAAGATGGCCTTCACCGAGAGGATGACCGCCGTGGGCAACATGGCGGCCACCCTGGCCCACGAGATCGGTACGCCCCTGGGGATCATCTCCAATACCGCCGAGCTGCTCATGCTCGATCTGCCCGACGACGACGTCCGCCGGCCGGAGCTGGAGGCCATCGTCCACGAGACCGACCGTATCGGTGGGCTGGTGCGCGATCTGCTGAGCTATTCGCGTCCGGAGCGTCCGGAGATGGATGTGCTGCGGATCGAGGACGTCCTGCTGCGGGTGAAGCGCCTGATCCATCACGCCTCCCAGAAGCAGGGAACCCGACTGGAACTGCGCATCGACCCCGAGCTGACGCCCATCCTCGGCGACATCAACCAGCTCGAACAGGTGATCCTCAATCTGTGCATGAATGCGCTCCAGGCCGTCCAATCCGGCGGCGAAGTCATCATGACCGCCCGCCAGAGCTGCCCCATCACTCCCGACGGACGCGAGCAGACCGGCCTGGAAGTGGTGGTCGAGGACAGCGGGCCGGGCGTTCCCGAGCAGGACCTGCCCAAGATCTTCAATCCCTTCTTCACCACCAAGGCCAACGGGACCGGTCTGGGACTATCGGTCTGCAAGACCCTGGTGGAAGAGCACGGAGGCACCATCTCCGTCGGCTCCCGCGAGCCTCATGGCGCTGTGTTCACCGTCTGGCTGCCCGCTCTCGACGCCGAGGCCCAGCCAGTGGATGGAGAGGAGGGGAGCGGCGCCTTCTGAGCCCCACTCCCCCGAGGCTTCCGCTAGATCGAGTCGATGCCGGCCTGGAAGGCCTTCCGGTTGATCTCCAGGATCTTGTCGTTCTTGCTGATCAGGCGGATGGTCTCCTCGATGCGTTCGGCGTCGGGGAAGCCCAGAGCCTTGTGTATCGCGCCGAGGATCACCACGTTCGCGACCCGGCCCATGCCCAGGCCGTCGGCGATCTTCGTGGCGGGCACCGGGTGCACCTCCACGTCCTTGCGACTGGGCTCGATGTTGATGAGGCTGCTGTCGTAGAAGATGACCCCACCGGGCTGCACGTCTTGCTCGAATTTCTCCAGCGAGGGGCGGTTCATCGCGATCAGCACCTCGGACTTGTCGACCATCGGGTTGCCGATGTCGCGGGTGGAGACCACCACCGAACAGTTCGCGGTTCCTCCACGCATCTCCGGGCCGTAGCTGGGCAGCCAGGTCACGTTCAGGCCCTGCAACATGCTCGAGCGGGCGGCGAGCTCACCGAGCATGAGCACGCCCTGTCCACCGAAGCCGGCCACCTTCATCCGGATGGCATCCCACTGACCGCCCTTGCCGCCGAAGGCATCGGCCCACGGCGCCTCGTGCAGGCGGATGTGCTCGCCGCCGCCCTCGGCCTTGTGGCGGACGATGCGCTCGACCAGGTCGGGATCGTAGTTGGCCGGTTCCGGCGGGGTCAGCCGATCGTGCGGCGTGTCCTTGAAGGTGCCCAGCGGGAAGGCCGGCACCATGTTCTCCTCGATCCACTGCAGCGAATCGACCGGGTCCATCTTCCAGCCGGTCGGACACTGGCTGAGGATCTCCACGATGGAGAAGCCCCGGTTCTCCATCTGGTACTGCAGGGCCTTCTTGATGGCCTTCTTGGTGCGGTTGATCTTGGCCGGGGTGGTCAGCGCGTGCCGGGCGGAGAAGGACACCCCGTCGAGATTGGCCAGCAGTTCGGCCATCCGCATGGGGCTTCCGTAGTCGCTGAACTCGCGTCCGCGCGGCGTGGTGGCGGTGTGCATCCCCAGGATGGAGGTCGGCGCGAGCTGGCCGCCGGTCATCCCGTAGATGGCGTTGTTGATGAAGATCACCGTCAGGTTCTCGCCGCGGTTGGCCGCCTGCAGGATGTTGTTGCCACCGATGGCCGCCAGGTCGCCGTCACCCTGGTAGGAGATGACGATGCTGCCCGGCCGGGCCCGCTTGATGCCCGTTCCGACCGCGGGAGCGCGTCCGTGGGCCGCCTGGACGTTGCCGGTGTCGAAGTAGTAGTAGGCGAAGACCGAGCAGCCGACCGGACTGATCAGGATGGTGTCGTCGCGGATGCCCAGCTCGTCGATGCACTCGCCGATGAGCTTGTGGACGATGCCGTGGCCGCAACCCGGGCAGTAGTGGGTCGCATCGGGCTCGGCTCCGCCCTTGCGGGGGAAGGTTTCCAGGATGGATTCGGGTCTCTGGATGATCTTCATGCCGTCACCCCCGCTTTCTCCTTCGAGATGATCTCGATCTCCTCGACCAGTTCCTCCACCGAGGGAACGACGCCCCCGGCGCGGCCGTAGAACTTCACCGGAACCAGGTCGCTGATGGCGAGGCGCACGTCCTCGACCATCTGTCCGGTGGACATCTCCACCACCAGGGCCATGCGGCTGCGCGAAGCCAGTGCCCGCAGTGCCTCGTTGGGGAACGGCCACAGGGTGATCGGCCTCAACAGGCCGGCCTTGATCCCGCGTTCGCGCACCGCATCGACCACGCCCTGCAGGACGCGGCTGACCACGCCGTAGCCTACCAGGAGCATGTCGGCATCCTCGGTGCGGTACTCCTGCCAGCGGATCTCGTTCTCTTCGATTCGCTTGTACTTCTCGTGCAGGTCGCGGATGTGATCCTCCAGCTCCTCGGCTTCCAGCTTGATCGAGGAGATGAGGTTCGCGCGGGTCTCGGCGGTGCCTTCGGTCGCCCATGAGGTCTTGTCCGGAAGATCCTTGACCGCGTGGGGCAACTGGACCGGCTCCTTCATCTGGCCGATGAGGCCGTCGGCCAGCACCACCACCGGGTTGCGGTAGCGGTCGGCCAGCTCGAAGGCCTCCATGGTCAGATCGCACATCTCCTGCGCGCTGTTGGGGGCCAGGGCCACCACCTGGTAGCAACCGTGGCCGCCGCCCTTGACGATCTGGAAGTAGTCGCCCTGCTCCGGCGCGATGTTGCCCAGCCCCGGACCGCCACGCATGATGTCGACGATGACGATGGGCAGCTCGCTGCCGGCCGCGTAGGAGACGCCCTCCTGTTTGAGGCTGATGCCCGGTCCACTGCTGGCGGTCATCACCCGGATGCCCGCCGATGCGGCCCCGTAGCACATCTGGATGGCGGCCACTTCACTCTCGGCCTGCAGGAAGACCGCTCCGGCCGGAGGGAACATCGCCGCGGCGGTGTGGGCGATCTCGCTGGCCGGCGTGATGGGGTACCCGAAGTACGCCCGGCAGCCGGCGAGCAGCGCGCCGTGGATGACCGCCTCGTTGCCCTTCATGAGCAGTGGTGTTCCGTCGTGGACCACCGCGTCGGCGCTCTTGCGCCCCTTCGTGTCGATTTGTTCCGGCGACGACCAGACGGGGATGGCGTCGCGGAAGGCCCTGTTGTTTCCAGCCATGGCAGGCTCCCTCTATCGGAGTCGAGTGACGATGATGGCGCTGGGCTCCGGGCAGGTCTCGAAGCAGATCCCGCAGCCGGTGCAGCCATGTCCCACATATTTCGCGGGTCGATACCCGCGGCGGTTCAATGTCTCGTCGCGAATGATGACGTGCTCCGGGCACATCGCGATGCAGAGTCCACAACCCTTGCAGAGATCGGGGATGATTTCACACTTGCCCCGGTCCTCGACCGTCTTGGTGCTCATCGGTGGAGCTCCTTTTGCCAGGGGGCGGATGATTCCGGGAAGCCGGGTTTCGGTCCGCCGCCGTTCTTGCGCTTGGATCTCGCGCTCTGAATGGAATGCATCCTCGTTCGTCGCGGCTGGATTGCGGCCGGAGGGTTTCCGCCATCGGCCTCATCCAGGGGGAAGCGTGTCAAAACTAGTCAGCCGGGGCGGCGAATCCAAGAATCCGATCGGACCCGCTCCGTCGCTTTTCTGACATTTTGTCAAGTCCGCCGGACCTTCTTCTCTTCCTTGTTCTCTTCGCGCGCCTTGACGTGGCGGTAGATCGTCCGGGCCGCCACGCCCAGCAGCTTGGCCGCCTTCTCCTTGTTCCCGTTGGTGATGGCCAGGGTCTGGTCGATCACCAGATCCTGGATCTCCCGCAGGGGCGTTCCCAGCGGAACCTTCAGGACGTTGCGCCGGCTGCGGCGCGGGGCGATGTGGGGGGGCAGATCCTCGGGCCGGATGAGGCGGTCCTTGCACAGCACCACCGCGCGTTCGAGGACGTTCTCCAGTTCGCGGACGTTGCCCGGCCAGTCGTAGGAGATCAGCCGTTCCATGGCTTCGGGGACGATGGCCGGCATCGAGCTGCGGTTCTTCTCGCTCAGCTTCTCCACGAAATGGACCGCCAGCAGGGGGATGTCGTCACGGCGCTCGCGCAGGGGCGGGATCTCGATGGGGATGACCGCCAGGCGGTAGTAGAGGTCTTCGCGGAAGAGGCCCTGCTCGATCCGCTCGCGCAGGTCGCGGTGGGTGGCGGCGAGGATGCGCACGTCGGCCCGGAGCACCTCGGTTCCCCCCAGGCGCTCGTATTCGCGCTCCTGGAGCACCCGCAGCAGCTTCACCTGCATCTCCATGGGCACATCGCCGATCTCGTCCAGGAAGAGCGTACCCCCCTCGGCCAGCTCGAAGCGGCCGGGCTTGCGCTTGACCGCGCCGGTGAAGGCGCCCCGCTCGTGGCCGAAGAGCTCGGCCTCGAGCAGGCTCTCGGGAATCGAGGCGCAACTGACCTTGATGAAGGGTTTGCGCGAGCGGTCGCTGGCTGCGTGCAGGGCCCGGGCGATGACCTCCTTGCCCGTTCCGCTCTCGCCGAGGATGAGGACCGTGGCCTCGCTGGCGGCGACCTGGCTCACCAGCTCGAGGACCCGTCGCATGCCCTCGCTGTTGCCGACGATCTTGCGTCCACCCACGTGCGATTCGATCTGGGCGCGCAGCCGGCGGTTCTCCACCACCAGCGAACGGCGCTCGAGCGCGCGGGAGAGGATCTTCAGGATCTGCACTCGTTTGAAGGGTTTGGGCAGGAAGTCGTAGGCGCCGGCCCGCATGGCTTCCACGGCGGCCTCGATGGTGCCGTAGCCGGTCATGATGATCGTTTCCAGGTCGGGATAGAGCGAGCGAACCGCCTCGACGAACTCCATCCCGTCCATCTCGCCCATCTTCAGGTCGCACAGGGCCAGATCGACCTCGCCGGCGTGATGGCGCAGGACCTCCAGGCCCTCCTTGCCATTGGAGGCGGTCAGGACCTGGTAGCCCTCCCGGCTCAACATGCGGTCGAGCGAACGCAGCATCTGGGCCTCGTCGTCCAGCACCAGGATGGTTCCCTGGTTGGAGGAGGCGAAGGCGCCGGAGGAGGAAGAGAGCGAATCGTCCATGGGTCGAGACCTTTCGTGGGCAGACGGCGCGGGTCGGGGTGAGCCGCCCCACAGGATACCCTTTCCCCAGGGCCCTGACAAGATGTCCAGGTCGGGTTCTGGACATTTTGTCATGACCGGGGGTGTGGCGCCGTTCCCGTCATCTCCGGCGGAGACTTCCGGCCTTTCACTCGCCGGGGAGGGAGATTCCTGCCCCGCTGCGGATTCTTCCCAAGTGCGGGCTTGCGCCTCCCCCACGCTGGGACCACTCTGGTAGTCGGTTCTCCCCCGATCCGGGGGCGGAAGTGTACCTCAGGAGGCATGGATCATGGCTGATCGCTTCGCGGTGATCGACGGCAACGAAGCAGCGGCCCGGGTGGCCCATCTGACCAACGAGGTGGTGGCGATCTATCCCATCACCCCCGCTTCACCGATGGGGGAGCACGCCGATGCGTGGTCCGCGGTCGGGCGCAAGAATCTGTGGGGCCAGGTTCCCGATGTCATCGAGATGCAGAGCGAGGGCGGAGCCTCCGGCGCCGTCCACGGTTCGCTTCAGGCGGGTGCGTTGACCACCACCTTCACTGCTTCGCAGGGCCTGCTTCTGATGATCCCGAACATGTACAAGATCGCCGGCGAGCTGATGCCGACGGTCTTCCACATCTCCGCCCGCACGGTGGCCACCCACGCCCTGTCGATCTTCGGTGACCACAGCGACGTGATGACCGCCCGCGGCACCGGCTGGGCGATGCTGGTCTCGGCCGGAGTCCAGGAAGTGCACGACATGGCCCTGATCGCCCAGGCGGCCACGCTGCGCACCCGCGTCCCCTTCCTGCACGTCTTCGACGGTTTCCGGACCAGTCACGAGATCAACAAGGTCCACGTGCTCACCGATGAGCAGATCCGCTCGATGATCGACGAGAAGGCCATCCACGAGCATCGCGCCCGCGCACTGAACCCCGACGCTCCGGTGCTGCGCGGTTCGGCCCAGAATCCGGACGTCTTCTTCCAGGCCCGAGAGGCCTGCAATCCCTACTACGAGCGCTGCGCCGGAGTGGTGCAGGAGGTCATGGACGAGTTCGCCAAGCTCACCGGGCGCAGCTACCACCTCTTCGACTACGTCGGCGCGCCCGACGCCGAGCGCGTCGTCATCCTCATGGGCAGCGGCATCGGCGCGGCGCAGGAAGCCGTCGAAGCGCTGGTCGAGCAGGGCGAGAAGGTCGGCCTCCTGAAGGTCCGCCTCTACCGCCCGCTGGAGGAGGAGCTCCTCGTCGACGCGCTTCCCAAGACGGCCAAGACACTCTGCGTGCTCGACCGGACGAAGGAGCCGGGCGCGGCCGGCGAGCCTCTCTTCCAGGACGTGCTGACCGCGGTCCACGAGTTCTGGAAGGGAGAGAAGGAGCCCCGCGTCATCGGCGGGCGCTACGGCCTGTCGAGCAAGGAATTCACCCCGGCCATGGTCAAGGGGGTGCTGGACGAGGCGAAGAAGGACGATGCGAAGCGGCGCTTCACCGTCGGCATCATCGACGACGTCACCCACTTGAGCCTGCCCTGGGACGACGACTTCGTCACCGAGAAGGACGACGTCACCCGCGCGGTCTTCTACGGGCTGGGAAGCGACGGGACGGTCGGCGCGAGCAAGAACTCGGTGAAGATCATCGGCGAAGAGACCGACATGTACGCGCAGGGCTACTTCGTCTACGACTCGAAGAAGGCGGGCAGCGTCACTGTCAGCCACCTGCGCTTCGGGCCGCGTCCCATCGAGAGCACCTACCTCATCCGCCGGGCCAACTTCGTGGCCTGCCACCAGTTCAACTTCCTGGAGAAGATGGACGTGCTGGAGACCGCGTGTGAGGGCGCCACCTTCCTGTTGAACAGCCCCTACGGTCCGGACGAGGTGTGGGACAAGATCCCCATGGAGACCCAGCGGGCGATCATCGAGAAGAAGCTGAAGTTCTACGTGGTCGACGGCTACAAGGTGGCCCGCGATGCCGGCATGGGAACGCGCATCAACACCGTCATGCAGACCTGCTTCTTCGCCCTGAGCAACATCCTGCCTCCGGACGACGCCATCGCCAAGATCAAGGACGCCATCCGCAAGACCTACGGCCGACGTGGCCAGACGGTCCTCGACCGCAACTTCGCCGCCGTGGACACCGCGTTGGCCTCCATGCACCAGGTGAAGGTGCCCGGTGAGATCACCTCGGACATCCGCCGCCACCCCGGCGTGCCCGACATCGCTCCGGACTTCGTCCAGCGGGTCACCCGCATGATGATCGAGGGCAAGGGCGACCTGCTGCCGGTGAGCGCACTGCCGGTGGACGGGACCTTCCCCACCGGGACCACCAAGTGGGAGAAGCGCAGCATCGCCCAGGAGATCCCCATCTGGGACCCGGACATCTGCATCCAGTGTTCGCTCTGCGCGCTGGTGTGTCCGCACGCGGCGATCCGCATCAACGTGTGGGATCCGAAGACCCTGGAGCAGCAGCCGCCGCCGACCTTCAAGTCGATGCCCTGGAAGGGCAAGGAGTACCCCGGCTACCAGATGGCGGTCCAGGTGGCACCGGACGACTGCACCGGCTGTGGAGCGTGTGTGGATGTCTGCCCGGCCCATTCCAAGGAAGTGGCCAAGCACAAGTCCATCAACATGGAGCCGCAACTGGAGCACCTGGAAGAGGAGCGGCGCAACTTCGAGTTCTTCGAGACCATCCCCTATCTGCCGCGCGAAGAGGTCAAGCTGGACAGCATCAAGGGCAGCCAGCTCGCCCAGCCGCTCTTCGAGTTCTCCGGGGCCTGCCCGGGTTGCGGAGAGACGCCGTACATCAAGCTGGCCACCCAGCTCTTCGGCGACCGCATGATCATCGCCAACGCGACGGGCTGTTCGTCGATCTACGGCGGCAACCTGCCCACCACGCCATACACCGTCAACGCCGAGGGTCAGGGCCCGGCCTGGAACAACTCGCTGTTCGAGGACAACGCCGAGTTCGGCCTGGGCATGCGCCTGGCGGTGGAGGCGCAGGAATCGTTCGCGCGCAGTCTGGTCGACCGCCTGCGCGGGGTGATCGGTGACGATCTGGCCACTGCGCTGCTGGAGGCCGATCAGAAGAGCGAGGAGGGCATCGTCGCCCAGCGTGCGCGGGTGAAGCAGTTGCGCGAGAAGCTCGCCGGAAGCAAGGAGAAGGATGCGGCCGATCTGCTCGCCATCGCCGATTCACTGGTGCGCCGCAGCGTGTGGATCATCGGCGGCGACGGCTGGGCCTACGACATCGGCTTCGGTGGCCTGGACCACGTGCTGGCTTCCGGGCGCAACGTGAACATCCTCGTCCTGGACACCGAGGTGTACAGCAACACCGGAGGCCAGGCGAGCAAGGCCACGCCGCGGGCGGCGGTGGCCAAGTTCGCGGCCGGCGGCAAGCCCCTGGGCAAGAAGGACCTGGGCATGATCGCCATGGCCTACGGCAACTGCTACGTGGCCCAGGTGGCCCTGGGAGCGAATCCCAACCACACGATCAAGGTGATGAAGGAAGCGGAGGCCTTCGACGGACCCTCGTTGATCATCGCCTACAGCCACTGCATCGCCCACGGCATCGACATGGCGACGGCCTTCACCCACCAGAAGGAAGGGGTGAAGAGCGGCTTCATCACCCTCTACCACTTCAACCCCGACGAGGCGCATCACGAGGGGGCCAAGCCCTTCAAGCTCGACAGCAAGAAGCCCACGATGCCCTTCGAGGAGTTCGCGATGAAGGAAGGGCGCTTCGCGATGCTCACCCGGAGCAATCCGGACGAAGCGCGCCGGCTCTTCGCCCTGGCCCAGAGCGAGATCGAACACAAGTACGAGTACTACTCGCAGTTGGCTGGCCTGGAGCGCATCGTGCCCGACGATGAGCAACAGGAAGACGCTCCTCTCGACACGGAGGATTCGAAGGTATGAAGCCGAAGCTGCAGAGCGACTACCTGGGTCTGGACCTGAAGAACCCCGTGCTGGCGTCGGCGTCGCCCCTGACCGGCGACCTCGACAGCCTCAAGAAGCTGGAGGATGCCGGCGTGGGCGGAGTCGTCCTGCCGAGCCTCTTCGAGGAGCAGGTCGAGCACGATGAGATGGAGACCAGCCGGCTGTACGACTACGGCGAGGCGAACTCGGCCGAGGTCATGGGCTACTTCCCCGAGGTGGAGGACTACCGGCAGGGGCCGGATGAATACCTCGATCTCATCCGAAAGGCCAAGAGCTCGCTGTCGGTGCCGGTGATCGCCAGCCTCAACGGGCACTCGCCCGGTGGGTGGTCGCGCTTCGCGGCGATGATGGAGGAGGCCGGAGCCGACGCGCTCGAGCTGAACGTGTACTACGTGCCGACGGACATCGAGATGACCGGCGAGCAGGTGGAGAAGCGCATGGTCCAGCTCGTCGAAGAGGTGCGGGAGGTGGTGAAGCTCCCCTTGACCGTGAAGGTGGGGCCCTTCTTCAGCAGTCTGCCCCACATGGCGTCGCGCCTGGATTTCGCCGGCGCCGACGGGCTCGTTCTCTTCAACCGCTTCCTCCAACCCGATCTCGATCTCGATGAGATGAAGATCGTTCCCCACCTGGTGCTGAGCCGGCGTGAGGAGATGCTGCTGGCCTTCCGGTGGATCGCCATCCTGCGCGACCAGGTGAGCATCAGCCTGTGCGGGACCAGCGGCGTCCACGACCACCTCGACCTGGCGCGCATGCTCCTGGCGGGGGCGGATGCGGTCGCTCTGGCCAGCGTCCTGTTGCGCGAGGGCCCCGGCCACGTCCGCGAGATCCTCGACGGGCTGAAGCGGTGGATGGAGGAGAAGGAATACGAGAGCGTCGAGCAGTTGAAGGGCAGCTTCAGCCAGGCCAACTGTCCCGATCCGGCCGCCTTCGAGCGCGGCAATTACATGCGGGCGCTGACCCACTTCACCAGCGACTGGGTCTAGTCCACCAGCGGATGGGTCGAGCCCACCAGCGACTGGGTCTAGGCCACCAGCGGATGGGTCGAGACGAAAGCGTGCGCGGCGCTTGGCTCAGGCCGGGCGCCGCTTCTTCTTTCCCGTGATTCTCGGCCGGAAATGGGCACGCGGGCCCACAAGGGCGGTCTTCCAGGGAAGATTCGCCACCTCCTTGAGCAGACACACCCTGGAATGTGTATATTGGTCGTCACGCCCCGTGGGAGCGGGATCGGACGTTCCTCTCCCCCGGCCGGTCCCCGTTCGATGACAAGACGTCCGCTGAGGCACAACCCACATGCATTCCATGGAGCGGCGGAAGTCCGCCATCACATCCGGATCGAAGCGTCTTTCTTCATCCCCGGCCCTCGCTCTCATCCTCCTGCTGGGACTCTTCCTGCTGGGAAGCGTTTCCGCTTGCTCGCGCAACGATGCGACCGGCGACGGAGCCACCGGCGTCCTGCCCCTGACATCTCTGGCGGTGCGTCCGCCCGAGGGTCGGTTGGCGGTGGGTGGGTCGATGCGCCTGCGGGCCATCGCGACTTTCGCCGACAACAGCATGGCCGATGTGACCGGCGATGTGGAATGGTCCTCGGAGGCGCCGGCCGTGGCATCGGTGGGCAACGAGGGCGACAGCAAGGGTGAACTGGAGGCCTTCTCCAAGGGGAGCGTGGCGATCATCGCCAGCTACGGAGGGGTGACCGGAAGGCTTCAGCTCGATGTGCTCGAGAGCATTCCCGCCGAGAGTGGTCCGCTGAAGGTGAACCTGGCGAACCCCCGTTACTTCTCGCGCGGCACGGTGAAGGCCATCCTGTTGACCGGTTCGCACACCTGGCTCGATTTCCAGGATGCGGGTCATGGGAATCCGCCGCCTTCCTTCGACTATCCGGGCTTCCTGGATTTCCTCGAGGAGAACGGCCACAACTTCTTCCGCCTGTGGACCTGGGAGCAGACCCGCTGGACCCTGGAGACCAGTGACGATCTCTACTGGTTCGGTCCTTCCACGCCGTTCGCGCGGACGGGTCCGGGCGACGCCCTGGACGGTCTGCCGCGCTTCGATCTGGAGACCTTCGACCAGGCCTACTTCGACCGTCTGCGTGCGAGGGTGGAGGAGGCCGGTGAGCGGGGGATCTACGTGGCGGTGATGTTGTTCGACGGCTGGAGTGTGGCCAAGGAGAAGGGCAACTTCTCGGAGAACAACCCGTGGCGAGGTCATCCCTTCAACGCGGCCAACAACATCAACGGCGTCGATGGCGATGTCGATGGCGACGACAGCGGGGAGGAGACCCACGAGCTGGCCAACGCCGAGGTCCTGGCGATCCAGGAGGCCTACGTGCGCAAGGTCATCGACACCGTCAACGATCTGGACAACGTGCTCTATGAGATCAGCAACGAGAGCCACTCGAACAGCCAGGATTGGCAATACCACATGATCGACTTCATCAAGGACTACGAGAGGACCCTGGTGAAGCAGCATCCGGTGGGGATGACCGTCGAGTACCCCGGTGGCGACAACGCCGAACTCTTCGCCTCGCCGGCCGATTGGATCTCGGTGAACGGAAGCATCGACAATCCGCCGGCGGCCGACGGGACCAAGGTCATCCTCGACGATACCGACCATCTGTGCGGTATCTGCGGCGACCGCGAGTGGGTGTGGAAGAGCTTCATGCGCGGACGCAATCCCGTGTTCATGGATGGATACGATGGCGCGGCCTACGGTGTCGGCGGTGAGGGTTTCGACTTCGACGCCCCTACCTGGGTTTCGCTGCGGGCGAACCTGGGATACGTGCAGGCCTTCGCCGACCGGGTGAACCTGGTGGCGATGGAGCCGCGCGGCGATCTCGCCTCGACCGGTTACTGCCTGTCGTCGGTGGGGAGTGGAGGCAGCGAGTATCTGGTGTATGCTCCCGATGGGGGAGGGATCTCCGTCGACCTGTCTTCGGTGAGCGGCGATCTCACTGTGGAGTGGTTCGATCCGTCGACGGGCAATCCGCAGCTCGGAGGAAGCGTTCCCGGTGGCGGGTGGGAGACCTTCAGTCCTCCGTTTGCCGGGGATGCGGTGCTGTATCTGCACTGAGGTGCTGCATCTGCACGGAGCCGAGCGGCGCAGGGCGCCGTGAGCGGGGTTTTCTCGAGGAGGCCTTTCATGTTTCGTAGGCGCAGATCCATTGTTCTCGTTCTGGTGGCGGCCGGCTTGCTGGCCGCCACCGTTCT
>JAOZPE010000080.1 GCA_029932915.1 Candidatus Krumholzibacteriia bacterium | reverse complement strand
CCCAGGTCCAGGTCGGTCTCGGCCCCGTCGTCGGTGACGAAGACCTCGCCGTGCTGGAAGGGGCTCATCGTACCCGGGTCGAGGTTCAGATAGGGATCGAACTTCTGCAGCACCACGTTGAGGCCGCGGGCCTTCAGCAGTTTTCCCAGCGAGGCGGTGGCGATGCCCTTGCCCAGGCTCGACACCACTCCACCGGTGACGAAGATGTAGCGGGTGTGTCCTTTGTCCACCGGGTCCTCTCCTTCGCCGTAGCGGGTTCGCTCCATCACCCTGACGGATCCGCCCCCATGCCGTGGCGGCTCCAGGCCCACCCTACTGCAAGGGCCGCCAGGGGGAAAGAGCGGGGTGGGCTCCCCTCACCCGCGCGGCGGTGGCCGCCGGGCGCGCCGTCCTTCCCGGCCCGTTCGGCCGCGGGCGCCCACAGCCGGAAGACTATTCCCGCCGCCCTCGTGCCTGCAGGCGGGCCAGATCCTCCGGGGTGTCCACCCCCGGGGGCAGGCTCTCGATCCGGGCGACCACGATGCGCTCGCCCATCTCCAGCAGGCGCAGTTGCTCGAGCCCCTCGATGCGCTCCAGCGGCGTCGGCGGCTGGGCGAGGAAGCGTTCCAGCACCTCGCGGCGGAAGCCGTAGAGCCCGACGTGGCGCAGCGCTTGGGCAGGGGCCGCGCCGGTGGACGCTGCGTCCTCGCCGGAGACGGCCCCGCCTCCACCGGTTGCGATGGTGGGCTGCTCCGGTCCACCCTGTCCCTGCCGGTGGGGATGGTGCCCGGGAATCGGCGCCCGGGAGAAATACAGGGCCCCTCCCCGGCGATCGCAGACCACCTTGACCACGTGTGGGCTGGCGTGTTCGGGCGTATCCATCGGAAGCGGCGAGGCCAGGGTGCTCACCGCCGCCTCGGGGTGTTCCTCGAGCAAAGCGACCAGGCGGTCGATCGCCTCCGGCGACACCATCGGCTCATCGCCCTGCACGTTCAATACGATCGGCTCGTTGCGGGAGGCGATGGCCTCGCCGATGCGGTCGCTGCCGGTGGGATGGTCCGCGCGGGTGAGGACCGCCTCGGCCCCGGCCTCCCGCGCGGCGGCCGCGATGCGCTCGTCGTCGGTGGCCACCAGGACCGTGCCCACCCGCCGGGCCCGCCGGGCGGCCTCCACCACATGGGCGATCACCGGGCGGCCCCACAACGGGGCCAGCGGCTTCCCGGGGAAACGGGTGCTCCCGTAGCGGGCGGGGATGACCGCCACCACCTCGGCGGGCGCGATCGGCCTGGGCTGGTTCATCACGATCACCTCATCGACGGTTCACGGTCGGCCCCACCGGAAACGCACGGCCGGCCGGAGCCGGACCCCACCGGGGTGGCTCCAACGGAGACGCCCACCCCCCAGAAGGGAGGTGGGCGCTCGGAAGAACGGTTGCCATCGGGTTCAGCTCGCCGGAACGACGCTGACCCGTTTGCGGCCCTTGCCCCAGTCCTCGTACTGGACCCGGCCGTCGACCTTGGCAAAGAGGGTGTAGTCGCTGCCCAGGCCCACATTGGTGCCCGGGTGGATCTTCGTACCCAACTGGCGGACGAGGATGCTGCCGGCGGAGACGAACTGGCCGCCGTAGACCTTCACCCCGCGGTGCTGGGCGTTGCTGTCGCGTCCGTTGCGGCTGGAGCCGACGCCTTTCTTGTGAGCCATTGCTTCTCTCCTAGGCCAGGATGCCGGTGATGCGCAGGGCGGTGTAGGGCTGGCGATGGCCCTGGGTGCGCCGGTAGTCCTTCCGCCGCTTCTTCTTGAAGACGATGATCTTGTCGCCCTTGCCCTGCTCGACGACCTCGGCGGTGACCTTGGCGCCCTCGACCAGGGGAGTGCCCACGCGGACCTCGTCGCCACCGACCAGCAGGACCTCGTCGAATTCCAGTTTGGCCCCCACCTCGGCCTCGATCAGGGGCACGCGGATGAGGTCGTCTTCGCTGACGCGAAACTGCATGTCCTGGATGCGGACCACAGCGGATTGGGACATGATGGCTACCTGCTTGTACCAGTTGGACTTGCGCGGTTTCCCGCCCGCAAGCATAATTCGACCTACGCGGAATCTCCGCACAGGCCGGTTAATATATCATCGCCCATGGACAGCGTCAAGGGCAGGGCCTTGCCAAAGGCCCTCTTCGGCACTAGAAATGAAGCCACTGCCCATGAGAAAACCGCCCCGCAATCCGACCTGGAGCCCGAGAAAGGCTGAACCATGAGCGAGATCAACAAGACCATCGTCATCGGATCGGGCCCGGCGGGTCTGACCGCCGCGCTGTACCTCTCCCGCGCCAACCTCGCCCCGAAGGTCTTCGAGGGCGAGCAGCCCGGCGGCCAGCTGACCATCACCACCGAGGTGGAGAACTTCCCCGGCTTCCCCGACGGGGTCCAGGGGCCCGAGCTGATGGAGCTCATCCGCAAGCAGGCCCAGCGCTTCGGCGCCGACACCCAGTTCCGCACCGTCACCGCGGTCGATCTGTCCCAGCGTCCCTTCAAGGTGGAAGTGGACGGCAAGGAGGAGTTCCTCGCCGAAGCCCTGGTGGTGGCCACCGGAAGCTCGGCCCGCTGGTTGGGACTCGAGAGCGAGACCCGCCTGCGCGGACACGGGGTGAGCGCCTGCGCCACCTGCGACGGCTTCTTCTTCCGCGACCAGGTGGTGGCCATCGTGGGCGGCGGCGACACCGCCATGGAGGAAGCCCTGTTCCTGACCAAGTTCGCCCGCAAGGTCATCATCATCCACCGCCGCGATGAGTTCCGTGCGTCGAAGGTGATGCAGAAGCGCGCGCTGGAGAACGAGAAGATCGAGGTGGCCTGGAACAAGGTTCCCATCGAGGTGCTCGGCGACGACAAGGTCACCGGCGTGCGCTTGAAGGACACCAAAACCGGCGAGGAGTCGACGCTCGAGATCGACGGCTTCTTCCTGGCCATCGGCCACGAACCCAACACGAAGATCTTCGAGGGACAGCTCGAACTCGATGAGGTGGGCTACATCATCACCCACGACGAGGTGCTCACCAACGTGGAGGGCGTCTTCGCGGCCGGTGACGTGCAGGACCACTACTACCGCCAGGCCATCACCGCCGCGGGCAGCGGTTGCCAGGCCGCCATCCGGACCGAGCGCTGGCTGGCCGAACAGGGTATCGAGTAGCCCTCGGGCCAAGCGGGAACGACACGCCCCGGCGCGCGGTGGCCGCATGGAAGCGGAGGCCGCGCCCCGGGGCATCCACCCCCCGATCTCCCTCGTGCATCGCCCATCCGCCGCGGCTGGGGATGCACCACCGGCAGGCGATGCAGCCATGGCCAAACCCTCTCCATTGAGCCCGGCCGAACTGCAGCGTCACCTTCCCGTCCTGCGAGCGATCCTCGACGAGATCGCCGCGCTCGAGGACGCCTCGCCGAAGGCGGTGGCCGCCGTCCTGCGCCGCCACCCCCGCGACGGGCGAGGCGTCTTCCGCAAGAGCCACCTGGTGGCCGCCTACCAGCTTCTGCACGAGAGAGGCGAACGAGCGGCCGACGACGAACTGCTGCGACGCATCCGCGCGCGGCCGGTGCGCACCCTCAGCGGCATCGCCCCGGTGACCGTGCTCACGAGGCCCTGGCCCTGTCCCGGCCAGTGCATCTTCTGCCCGCAGGCCGAGGGCATGCCCAAGAGCTACCTGCCCGACGAGCCCGGCGCGATGCGCGCCCTGCAGAACGATTTCGACCCCTACGCCCAGACCGCCGGGCGCATCGCCGCCCTGCGGGCCAACGGACATCCCACCGACAAGATCGAACTGCTGGTGCTGGGGGGAAGCTGGTCGAGCTATCCGCGCGACTACCAGGAGTGGTTCATCCGCCGCTGCCTGCAGGCCATGAACGGCGCCGGCGAAGGCCGACACATGGAGACCACCGCCGGATCCTCCGCCGCCGGGCCTGAAGTCTCCACCGCTTCGCGGCCACCCGGGGAGGCCGCCGTCGAAGACACGGCTTCCAGCGGAAGAACGGCAGGGCCGAGCCTCGAAGAACTCCAGCGCATCAATGAGCGCGCGCGCTGCCGCAACGTGGGCCTGGTGCTGGAGACCCGGCCGGACCTCATCGACCCCGAGGAGCTGCGCCACCTGCGCCGGCTGGGCGCGACGAAGATCCAGATGGGGGCCCAGTCGCTGGACGACGGCATCCTGCGGCGCAACCGCCGCGGGCATACGGTCGAGGATACCCGCCGGGCGATGACCCTCCTGCGCGCGGCGGGCTTCAAGCTGGTGCTGCACTGGATGCCCAACCTGCTGGGCGCCACGCCCGCAAGCGACCGGCAGGACTTCGCCCGTCTCTTCGACGACCCCGCGCTGCGACCCGACGAGATCAAGATCTACCCGACCACCCTGCTCGCGGGCACCGAGCTCTTCGAGCGGTGGAGGCAGGGAGAATATGAACCCTACGACGACGACACCCTCACCGAAGTGGTGATCGCGTGCAAGCAGCGCACCCCTCGCTACTGCCGCATCAACCGCATCTACCGCGACATCCCCAGCCGCAACGTCGTCGCCGGATGCCGCATCACCAACCTGCGCCAGCACGTGCAACGGGTGATGGAGAGCACCGGCCGCGTCTGCCACTGTCTGCGCTGCCGCGAGGTGAAGGAGGCGGTGCCGGCCAGCAGTGAACTCGTGCTGCACGACGAGCCCTACCGCACCGAGGAGAGCGAGGAGCACTTCCTCTCCTTCGACGACGCAGCCGACCGCTGCGCCGCCTACCTGCGTCTGTCCCTGCCCGACCGTCTGGGCCGCGCCGGCGAGGAAGACCTGGGTCTTCCCGAACTGGAAAGCTGCGCACTGGTGCGCGAGCTGCACGTCTTCGGACAAGCGGTGCCGCTCGAGGAGGATGGCAGTTCTCCCGAAGCCCAGACCGGCGGTGGGTGGTCTTCGAGTGCCGAGGCGAGACGGCAGACCGCAGTCGACGAGACCCCCACGACAGCTTCACAGCACCGCGGCCTTGGCCGCCGCTTGCTCCAGCATGCAGAGACCATCGCGCGCGAGCGCGGCTACCCGCGCATGGCGATCATCGCCTCGGTGGGAACCCGCGGGTACTACCGCAGACTCGGCTACCATCTGCACGGCAGCTACATGGTGAAGGCGTTGTGAGGAAGACACCGCCACAGGCGAGCACAGCGCACGAAAAAACCCCGCCTCCCTGAGGAGGCGGGGTTCGTTCATCCATCG
>JAOZPE010000079.1 GCA_029932915.1 Candidatus Krumholzibacteriia bacterium | reverse complement strand
GGCTCTTCTGCGAGCGCATCTTCGGTCCGGTGAAGGACTGGGAGTGCAACTGCGGTAAGTACAAGCGCATCCGCTACCGCGGCATCGTCTGCGACAAGTGCGGGGTGGAAGTGACCCAGAGCAAGGTCCGCCGCGAGCGGCTCGGTCATATCGAGCTGGCCGTCCCGGTGGCCCACATCTGGTTCTTCAAGGGTCTGCCCTCGCGGATCGGGCATCTGCTCGACATGAAGCTCAAGGACCTCGAGCGCGTGCTCTACTACGAGAGCTACGTCGTGCTCGAAGAGGGCAACAGCGGGGTGAAGAAGGGCGAGCTGCTCACCGAGGACGAGTACGACGAGCTGCACGAGACCATCGATGGCCTGAAGATGCGGGTGGGCATGGGAGCGGAGGCCATCAAGGAACTCCTGCAGGATCTGAACCTGGCCGAGTTGTCCGAGGAGTTGAAGGAACGCGCGCGAACGGAGACCTCGGTCCAGCGCAAGAAGAACGTCCTGAAGCGTCTGAAGATCGTCAACGCGTTCCTGAATTCGAACAACGATCCGGAATGGATGATCCTCGACTGCATCCCGGTGTTGCCGCCCGATCTGCGTCCCCTCGTTCCCCTCGACGGTGGCCGTTTCGCCACCAGCGACCTGAACGACCTGTACCGGCGGGTGATCAACCGCAACAACCGGTTGAAGAAGCTGATCGAGATCAAGGCGCCCGGCGTCATCCTGCGCAACGAGAAGCGCATGCTGCAGGAGGCGGTCGACGCCCTCTTCGACAACGGCCGCCGCAGCCGCGCGGTGAAGGGACAGGGGAATCGCCCCCTGAAGTCGTTGAGCGACATGCTCAAGGGCAAGAAGGGGCGTTTCCGCCAGAACCTCCTGGGCAAGCGTGTCGACTATTCGGGCCGTTCGGTCATCGTGGTCGGACCCGAGCTGAAGCTCTACCAGTGCGGTCTGCCCAAGAGCATGGCCCTCGAACTCTTCAAGCCCTTCATCATCCGCAAGCTCGAGGAGAAGGGCTACGTCCAGACGGTCAAGAGCGCCAAGAAGCTGGTGGAGAAGCAGCGGCCCGAGGTGTGGGACATCCTCGAGGAGATCATCACCGATCATCCGGTCCTGCTCAACCGCGCCCCGACCCTGCACCGCCTGGGCATCCAGGCCTTCGAGCCGGTGCTGGTCGAAGGCAAGGCCATCCGCATCCACCCGCTGGTCTGCGCCGCGTTCAACGCCGACTTCGACGGCGACCAGATGGCCGTCCACGTGCCGCTGGGCTATGAGGCGCAACTGGAGAGCCGGGTGCTCATGCTCTCCCCGAACAACATCCTCAGCCCGGCCAACGGCGAGCCGGTGGCCACGCCGAGCCAGGACATGGTGCTCGGTCTGTACTACCTGACCAAGGCCAGGAAGGGTGACAAGGGCGAGGGGAAGATCTTCTACAGCCCGCAGGACGTCATCAACGCCTACGAGCACGGCTTGATCTCCATGCACGCCCTGGTGAAGGTGAGGATCGATGGAGAGCTGATCGAGACCACCATGGGCCGCGTGCGTTTCAACCAGATCGTTCCGAACGAGCTGGGCTATCTCAACGAGGAACTGAGCAAGAAGCATCTGGCCAAGATCGTGGGCAAGGTGCACAGCATGATGGGTACCACGCGCACCATGCAGTTCCTCGACGATCTGAAGGTGCTGGGCTTCGAGCAGGCCACCACCGCGGGCCTGACCATCAGCATCGACGACGTCCTGGTTCCCGAGGACAAGGAAGTCATCGTCGCCGAGGCCCAGAAGAAGATCAACTTCATCCGTGAGCAGCACCAGAAGGGCATCATCACCAACCGTGAGCGCTACAACAAGGTGATCGACACCTGGACCGAGGTCAGCGACACGGTGGCCAACCTGATGTTCAAGAGCCTGGAGAAGGACCGGCAGGGCTTCAACCCCGTCCACATGATGCATGCATCGGGCGCCCGAGGCAGCCGCGATCAGATCCGTCAGCTCGGCGCGATGCGTGGACTGATGGCCAAGCCGCAGAAGAAGCTGACCGGTGGCGTGGGCGAGATCATCGAACAGCCCATCCTGTCGAACTTCCGCGACGGACTGACCGTCCTGGAGTACTTCATCTCCACCCACGGCGCGCGCAAGGGTCTGGCCGACACCGCCCTGAAGACCGCCGACGCCGGTTACCTCACGCGCCGTCTGGTGGACGTGGCCCAGGACATCGTGGTCACTGAACACGACTGCGGTTCCATCCTCGGTCTGGACGTGACCGCGATCAAGGAAGGCGAGGAGGTCATCGAATCGCTCGCCGACCGCGTGCGCGGCCGTACCCTGGCCGACGACGTCATCGACGATCAGGGCGAACTGGTGGCCGAGGCCGGCGAGCTGGTCGGGCCCGAACTGGCGGCCAAGATCGAGGAACACGGCATCGAGCAGGTGCGCATCCGCAGCGTGCTCACCTGCGAGGCGCGTTGGGGCGTGTGCGCGCTGTGCTACGGTCACAACCTGGCCGAGCACAAGCTGGTGGACATCGGCGAGCCCGTCGGGGTCATCGCCGCCCAGTCCATCGGTGAGCCCGGCACGCAGCTCACCCTGCGGACCTTCCACATCGGAGGAACGGCCAGCCGTATCGCCGAGCAGACGGTGAAGGAAGCCGTCGCCGACGGAACCATCGAGTTCTCCAAGGACGTCGAGCTGGTGAAGCACCACTCGGGCAAGCAGATCGCCATCGGGCGCAAGGGCGAGATCCGCCTGGTGCTCGACAGCGGGGTGACGCGCAGCCACCTGGCCGTTCCCTACGGCGCGGTGGTCTACGTGAAGAACGGGCAGAAGGTGAAGAAGGGCGCGCCGATCTTCGAGTGGGATCCCTACAGCGACCAGATCCTCACCAAGGTCAACGGTGTCGTCCACTTCAACGACATCGTCGATGGAGTGACCCTGAGCGAGGAACTCGACGAGAAGACCGGCCGCCGCCAGATGACGATCAAGGAGTCGACGAACAAGAACCTGCACCCGACGATCATCATCACCGACAAGGCGGGGAAGAAGAAGGAAGAGTACATCATCCCGACGGGATCGGTCCTGCAGGTGCACGACGGCGACGAGGTGCGCAAGGCGGACAGCCTGTGCAAGATCCCACGCGACATCGGACAGACCCGGGACATCACCGGTGGTCTGCCCCGGGTGGCCGAGCTCTTCGAGGCGCGCCGGCCCAAGGACGCGGCCACCGTCACCGAGATCGACGGTATCGTCACCTTCGGCGGGGTCAGCCGCGGGATGCGCAAGATCGTGGTGACTCCGGAGGGCGGAGACCCCAGCCAGGCCAAGGAGTACCTGATTCCCCACGGCCGCCACGTGCGGACCTACGAGGGCGAACACGTGCTGGCCGGCGACCGGCTCACCGAAGGCGCGGTCGACCCCATGGACATCCTGGCCATCAAGGGCGTCAACGCGGTCCAGAGCTATCTGGTGAACGCCATCCAGGAGGTCTATCGCCTCCAGGGCGTGAAGATCGACGACAAGCACGTCGAGATCATCGTGAGCCGGATGCTCCAGAAGGTGAAGATCACCGACCCCGGCGACACCCAGTTCCTCGAGGACGAGCTGGTCACCAAGTCCGAGGTGCGTTCGGTGAACGAGGAGCTGCAGGCCCGCAACCGCGAGCGGCGTGAGCGCGGCGAGGAGGAACTGCGTCCCGCGGTCTTCGAGCCCCAGCTGTTGGGCATCACGAAGGCCAGCCTCTCGACGGATTCCTTCATCTCGGCGGCCTCCTTCCAGGAGACCACCCGGGTGTTGACCGAGGCTGCGATCCACTCCAAGCGGGACGAACTGCGCTCGCTCAAGGAGAACGTGATCATGGGCCACCTCATCTCGGCCGGGACGGGGATGAGCCGTCTGAAGCACCTGGAGGTGGAGGAGCCGGAGGAGGACGACGAGATCTTCGCCCAGGCTCCCGCCCAGGAGAACGACGGCGGCGAGGACGAGGAGATGGTGTCGGAGGCCTCCTGAGCCCGGGCTTCGGGGGCCGCACCGCTCGTCGGCGGAGCGGGCCGGAAGGAGCTGTGGACGGGGCGGCCGACATCCCCGGGGCGCAGATGATGGTTCCAAGACGGACCATCGGGCGGGCCCCCGGCCGGAAACGGGTGGAAATCGCCCGATTTTCGGCCGTGAGGGGGAAAACGGCGCTTCTGCGCCTTGACACGGCCGCATGCTGCGGCTACCCTATTCGTCCGCCTTTGTGCGGGAATCCACCCCCGACGGGGTGGCGGTAGCCGCAAGGCGCTGTCAGAAAAGGGTTTGAGAAGGTCTCGACCGCGGTCGCCCTTCCGTCGAGGGCGGCGCGTTTTTGTGGAGGAGCCCTGCCGGTACGGCCGGCCCGGCTCCATCGAATCCGTTCTTTTCGAATCGAGGAACGACGCTTTGCCGACCATCAATCAGTTGATCCGGAAGGGTCGCAACAAGAAGACGAGCAAGAGCAAGGCGCCGGCCCTGCAGGGTTGCCCCCAACGACGGGGTGTGTGTACCCGCGTGTACACCAGCACTCCGAAGAAGCCGAACTCTGCGTTGCGGAAGATCGCTCGCGTGAGGTTGACGAACGGGATCGAGGTCACGGCCTACATCCCCGGTGAGGGTCACAATCTGCAGGAGCATTCCATCGTCCTGGTCCGGGGCGGCCGTGTGAAGGATCTGCCGGGTGTCCGCTACCACATCGTTCGTGGTGCGTTGGACGCTTCGGGGGTCGATGGCCGTCGCAAGGGCCGTTCGAAATACGGCGTCAAGCGTCCCAAGCAGTAGAGCTGGGCGAGAGCGTTCACGGGAGATAGGTTCAAATGGCGCGACGTCGAGCTGCTGAAAAGCGCAAGCTGCTGCCGGACTACAAGTACAACGATGTAGTGGTGACCCGCTTCATCAACTACCTCATGCGCCGGGGCAAGCGGACCCTGGCGGAGAGAATGTTCTATGAGTCGCTGGATCTGGTGAAGGAACGTACCGGTCAGGAAGGCATCGACGTCTTCCGCACCGCCCTTCGCAATGTCCAGCCAGCGCTCGAGGTCAAGAGCCGCCGGATCGGAGGGGCCACCTACCAGGTGCCCGTCGAGATCAAGAACGAGCGGCGTCTGATGCTGGGGATGCGTTGGCTCATCGGTTACGCCCGCGAGCGTAATGAAAAGAGCTTTCCCGAGCGTCTGGCCTCCGAGCTGATCGCCGCGAGCAAGAACGAAGGACCGTCTATCAAGAAGCGCGATGATACTCACCGCATGG
>JAOZPE010000004.1:71872-129707 GCA_029932915.1 Candidatus Krumholzibacteriia bacterium | reverse complement strand
CAGGAGCAGGTGATGCAGATCGCCGGGCAGTTGGCCGGCTTCAGCATGGGCCAGGCCGACATCCTGCGCAAGGCGATGGGGAAGAAGAAGAAGGGGGTGATGGAGGATGTGACCAAGCTCTTCGTCGACGGGGCGGTACAGCGTGGCGTGCGCCGGGAAGTGGCCGAAGAGATCTTCGACCTGATAGCCAAGTTCGCCGGCTATGGCTTCAACAAGAGTCACAGCGCGAGCTACGCCGTCCTGTCGGTGCGCACCGCCTGGCTCAAGGCGCACTTCCCCGCCGCCTTCCTGGCCGCCACCCTCACCAGCGAGATGAACAACACCGATCGCATCGTCACCCTGGTGGACGAGGCGCGCAAGCTCGGGATCTCCATCCTGCCCCCGGACGTGAACACCTGCACCGCCGATTTCAAGGCGCAGGGTGACAGTGTCCGCTTCGGCCTGGGCGCAGTGAAGAACGTCGGACGCGGCGCGATCGAAGCCATCGTCGAGGCGCGGGAGAAACTCGACGGCGGCTTCCACGGCCTCTACGAGTTCTGTGAGAAGGTCGACGGCGCGCGGGTGAACCGGCGGGTCATCGAGAGCCTGATCCTGGCCGGGGCGATGGATTCCCTTCCGGGCTCGCGGGAACAGAAGCTGGCCGGCCTGGACGCCGCCATGCGGTGGGCGGCCCGCCGGCAGCGGGATCAGCAGCGGGGGCAGCGGGCGCTCTTCGAAGCGAGCCAGGACGAGGCCACCCACGAGGAACCCCTGCCCGAGGTTCCCGAGTGGACCGAGGGTGAGAGACTGGCCAGGGAGAAGGAGGTGCTCGGACTCTACCTCACCGGTCATCCCCTGAACCAGTATCGCCGCGTCGTCGATTGGCTCGGTCCGGGCGAGTGCCGCTCGGTCGCCGAGCGCGGGGACGACCAGGCGGTGACCATCTGCGGGGTCCTGCACGGGCTGAAGACCGTCACCACCCGTTCGAGTGGACGGCTGATGGCCTTCCTGCAGCTGGAGGACTTCAACGGCTCCTGCGAGGTGATCTGTTTCCCCGATGCCTACGAGGAGCACCGCGCCCTGTTCACCTCCGGCGAGGAGATCCTCTTCGTCGCCGGCAGGGTGAGTTCGCGAAGCGGCGAGGAGGCGAAGGTGATCCTGGAGAAGGCCTACAGCCTGCCGCAGGCCTGTTCCACCTTCATCCGTTCCCTGGTGGTGAGGGTCCCGGCCGGCCTGTCCCAGGAGAAGGCCGAGGCCCTGGTGGATCTGGTCCACCGGCATCCCGGACGGACCCCCTTGCATCTGCGTATCCACGGCGACGATTTCGAGGCCGAGGTGGATGCGACCCGCGCCACGGTCTCACCCGTTCCCACCCTTCTGCTGGGTCTGGTGGAGATCTTCGGAGAGGATGCGGTGGCTCCGGTCTGCCTGAACGCGGTGGACAGCGTGCCGCAGGGGCGGAGGAAGGGTGGCCGGCCCTCGCGGGCGGGAAGGGCACTGCAAGGGGGCTCCCATTGACAATCGGCCCGCTTGGCTCTTAGCTGGGACGAGGCCACAGGCCGGACGAGCACCGAGGGGATCCGCGCAGCCGTCGCGAGGAGAGTTTCACCATGGTCGATCCGAAGAAGGCGGGGATTCATCTCGATTTCGAGAAGCCCATCGTCGAACTCGAGGAGCGCATCCAGGCGCTCCAGGAGTCGGCCAAGGGCACCGATCTCGACGTGAGCCGTGAAATCGAGCAACTGCGCGAACGGGTGAACAAGCTCGGGGTGCAGATCTTCTCGAAGCTCGATCCCTGGCAACGAGTGCAATTGGCCCGTCATCCGCGCCGCCCCTATACCCTCGACTACATCGGGATGATCTTCGACGACTTCCGTGAGCTGCACGGCGACCGGGCCTACCGCGACGACGCCAGCATCGTCGGCGGCATGGCGCACCTGGACGGCCGGGCGGTCATGGTGCTGGGCCATCAGAAGGGGCGCGACACCAAGAGCAACATCCACCGCAACTTCGGGATGCCCCATCCCGAGGGATACCGCAAGGCTCTGCGTCTGATGGAACTGGCGGCGAAGTTCTCCATTCCCGTCGTCACCTTCATCGACACTCCGGGGGCCTTTCCCGGCGTCGGTGCCGAGGAGCGGGGGCAGGCCGAGGCCATCGCCCGCAACCTGAAGGTGATGTCGAGATTGCCCGTGCCCATCGTGGTGTTCATCACCGGTGAGGGAGGCAGCGGGGGCGCCCTGGCCCTGGCCGTGGGCGATCGAGTCTACATGCTGGAGAATTCCATCTACTCGGTGATCAGTCCGGAGGGTTGCGCGGCCATCCTGTGGAACGACCGGGCCAAGGCCCCTCAGGCGGCCGAAGCCATGTGCGTGACCGCCCGCCAGGTGTATGAGCGGGGAGTGGTCGACGGGGTCCTGCCCGAGCCCCTCGGCGGGGCCCACCGCGATCCCCAGGCCACCGCCGACACCATTCGCAAGCGGCTGAACGAGGCTCTCGAGGAGCTTTCCGCGTTTTCGGTGCAGGCCTTGCTGGACAACCGGCTGGCCAAGTTCCTGAACATGGGAGTCTGGGAGGAGGAGGGTTCCTGACCAACGCAGCTTGACGCGGCCTCGCCGGCTCGGTTATCCTGTATCCGCCAACCATCGAGGGATGCGGAGGGTCCGTTTCTGTCGACCCCCCTTCCCAACCTCCCGCGCGCGCCGGCGAAGAACTTCGTCAGCGTGTTTGTGTGTCTCATCCACGCCGCCCGCAGGGGCTGCCGGTGGAAAGAGGAGCGTCTTGATCGCCGAAGATCTGTTGAAGATCCTGGTCTGTCCGGAAACGAAACAGCCGCTTCGACAAGCGGACCGCAGCGTACTGGAGAAGGTCAATGAGCGCATTGCGCGCGGTGACCTGCGCAACCGCGATGGTCAGGAGGTGACCGAGCCCATCGAAGAGGCCCTGGTCACCCTCGACGGAGCGGTTCTCTATCCGGTACGCGATGGCATTCCGGTCCTGCTCATCGGCGAATCGATCTCGCTGGAGGCTCACCACGAGGCTTGATCTCGGTCGTCCGGGATGGGTTGGCGCCGTCGGCAGGGTTCTCCGGCCGCCGCGGACCCCCCAGAACAACGAGCAGTAGAATGAGAGCCGTATCCGTGACCTGCCGTCTTGGGGTGGGAGCCATCGTTGCGTTGGTTCTCCTCGGCGGTGTGTCCGGTGCTCTTGCACGTCCGCGGATACAGGTGCTCGAGCAGGGTCCGGACCGCACCGTGGTGCATCTACGTTGGGAAGCGGGATCCAACGAGGCACAGACCGCTCGGCTGGTGATCGCCTTGCCCTCGAACCGCTTGCCGCAGCTCAGGGTGGACGAGCGGCGCTCGGAACCCGCCGCCCGGCGGGAGGGGCTGCCCCAGGTCTCCAGCGACCGCGAACTGGTCGAACTGGGTCCTCCGGTGCGGGTACGCGGGGTATGGCGCGTGGTGGCCACCGTCCGTCTGCACTACCTCGACCAGCAGGGCCGTCCCCTGCGTCTGCGCGGCCTGCGTCTGGACTTCGAACACCCGGCCCTGGCGGGGGAATTCCTGCCTCCGCCCGCCGACTGGGCGATGGATCCGGCCCGCCACCTTCCCACCGCGGGCCTGATCAACCCCGAAGCGGCCCGGGCCTTCCGCCGGGCCCAGGTGGCACAGCTGGAGAGCGCGGCCAAACGGGCGCCCGGCCAGGAGGACACCTTTGCCCGCTCTCCGCGCTGGTTGCGCCTGGAGATCTCCGAGACCGGGCTGTACCGCGTGCGCTTCGAGGATCTCGAGGCCGTGTTGCTGTCGGAGGCATCGTCGATCGATCCGGCGACCCTGCGTCTCTTCGCTTCCCCGCATCTGCTGCAGTCGATCGACCCGAACGTGGGGGAGCAGAGCTGGGAGTCCGATTACGGACTCGTCGAGCGTCCCCTGCTCGTGTGGGCGGCGCAGCCGCTGGTGGGCATGGGGCCGGGAGACGAGTTCCTGTTCTACAACGGGGGGATCGACACCTGGCTCGACCGGCACGATCCCTCGGCCGCGTCCTTCGACCACATCGAGCACGAGTACGCCGATCGCCTGGCCCTGTGGTTGTGCTGGGAGAGGGTGGGCGAGGACGATACCTCCTTCGACGACCCGCCCCTGCGCATGGAGGAGAGCGGTGCTCCACCGTCTGTCGACGGGGAGGTGTCCACCTGTCGGGAGCGTGTCCACCGGGAGGACGCCAAGGCGATGCGCTACGGCATCGTCCAGGACAACTGGACCCAGACGGCGATCCCCCTGCAGGAGGGAGAAGCCGAACGCCTCCAATGGGCGGCCGATCATGTGGTGGACGCGGACGGCCGGCTGTACGTGAATCCGGTGACCCTGTGGGTGAGCGGCACGCCCCGCGTCCAGGTCCTGTCCAACGGACACGATCTGGGGACCTTCACCTGGAGCTTCAACCAGCAGGTCTGGAACAGCGAACCCATCCGCTTCGGGATGTCGATGCCCGCTCCTGTGGAGGGCCTCAACGAGATCCAGGTGGTGAACCGCTCGACCGGCACGCGCATCGACCTCGACCTGGTGGACCTGAGCTATCGCCGCCGGCTCTTCGTACGGGGAGGCCGCCTGGAGTGGATGATCTTTCCCGATGAGTACACCTCACCGGTGGGCCGCACCTTCGTCGTCGGGGACGATGAAACCGCTTCGACCGGTTTCGAGGACGGGACGGTGGTGCTGGACACCAGCGACCCGCTGCATCCGGTCCGGCTCACCGCGGTCACGGTGGACGGCAGTGGCATGACCCTGAGGATCGAGACCCTGGCCCGGCCGAACCTGCATCTGGCGGTCTACCAGCCGCGCGGAGTGCGGCAGCCATTGGCCTTGAGCCTGGCCGATCCGCGTCATCTGCGGAGCGAGGTCTTCCAGCAGGGGGGATGGGACTACGTGGTGGTCGGTCCCTCCGAGCTGCTCGACGGGGTGGGCGATCTGGCCGACTTCCACCGGATGGAACTGGACGACGGCGCCGGCGATCCCCTCGTGGCCCCGCGGGTTGGGGTCGTCGATCTGCAGGACGTGTGGGACAGCTTCGGGTACGGGGTGAAGGAACCGGCGGCCCTGCGCAATTTCCTGAAGTTCAGCTATCTGCACGAGGTCGCCGGAGAATCGGGACGCCAGACCGAGTACGTCCTGCTGGTGGGGGACGCCAGCCGCGACTACCGCAGCCGCTTGCCCTCGAGCATCGGCGAACAGGAACGCGACCGTTGCCCCACCTACATCCAGACCCATTGGCCGCACAGCAACTCGTTCTATTCGCGGGGCGGCGAGAAGTGGGTGCCCTTCCCCTCGGACGACTGGTTGGGAGCCTTCGACGCGCCCGACAGCAGCAATACCGAAGGGCTCGCTCCCTACGATCTGGCCGAGCTGGCGATCGGCCGGCTGCCGGTGGCCAACGCCGCCGAGGCGCGCATGGTGGCCCGCCGCCTGGTGGAGTACCAGCGTTCGCCGGCCGACGGCACCTGGCGCAACGACATCCTCCTGGTCTGTGACGATGAGGTGTCCCTGGCCTCCGGAAGCACGACCGAGAGCTTCCACATCGACCAGGGAGAACGGCTGGCTGAGGAATACGTGCCGCCGGTGCTCGATGTGAACAAGCTGTATCTGACCGAGTACCCGAATCCCCCCGGGCCCCGCAACAAGCCCGCGGCGCGGGCGGAGATGAAGCGTCAGTGGTCGGCGGGCAAACTCATCGTCCACTACATCGGGCACGGTTCGCCCAAGCAGATGGCCGACGAGAAGGTCTTCCTCATCGAGGATGTGGGCACGCTCACCAACGAGGATCGGCTTCCCTTGATGATGGCGCTCTCGTGCGACGTGTCCATCTTCGACTCGCCGACGGAGAAGAGCATGTCCGAACAGCTCGTCCTCCATTCGGGAGGGGGGGCCATTGCGACCATCGCCGCCACCCAGGTCACCTTCGTCGGCTCGAACAACAGTCTGACCGACGAACTCTACGAGTGGTTGTTCCCCAGCGACGATCCGGCCGACACGCCGCCGGTGGGAGCCGTCCTGCGCAGCGCCCGGGCCGGGCTCGGCGGCAGCGCGTTCACCGACAACAACAGCCGCAAGTACGTCCTCTTCGGAGACCCGGCCCTGAGTCTGGCCGCTCCAGGGCTGGGACTGCAGGTGTCCGGCGCCTTCGCCGACAGCATCCAGACCGGGGTGCTGGGGAACGTGGCCGCGCTCACCGCCGACGGACATCCCTTCTCCGGGCGCTACCGGGTCCGCCTCGAAGAGGCGCGCGATCACTCGGGCTACAGCCGCGTGGACAACGACACCACGATCTTCCACATCGACTACGTCCTCGATGGAGCGTCCTTCTTCCGGGGAGAGGGTTCGGTGGTGGGGGACACTCTGCGGGTGGAGGCTCCCGCTCCGGTGGCTCTGCGGCCGGGTCCCGACGGACGGGTCCGTATCCTCTATTCGCCCGATCTCGATCCCCACGGGATGTTGTCGGGCTACGCCGAGCCGGTTCCAGTGGTCCTGCGTGCCACCGACAGCGACGACCTGGACGGTCCGCAGATCCAGCTCGCCTTCTCCTCGCCTTCGCCGGTGGTGATCCCCGGGGATACCCTGGTCGCGGTCCTCAGCGATCCCAGCGGCATCAATGTGCTGGGGAACTCTCCGGCCAGCCGGATCAACCTCGATTTCGACGATTCGGACTTCCCCCTGGATGTGACGAGTCTCTTCCACCTGGACGACGGCCGTTATGACCGGGGAAGTCTTGCCTATGCCCTGCCCGGTGATCTCGATCCGGGCGATCACACCATGATCTTGAGCGCGAGCGATACGCGGGGGAATCTCTCCACTGCGACCATCTCGTTCACGCTGCAGGCCGCGGGTTCATTGGAGATCAGGGACGCTCTGGCCGTACCGAGTCCATTCTCGGATGCGACGCGTTTCGTGGTCGATCTCACCGACGCCGCGGCAGTGGAGATCCAGATCTATTCGCTCGACGGCCGGGTCATCCGCCGCCTGAAGGGCGTCCAGCCCCGGCGCGGAGTGCTGGTCATCGAGTGGGACGGTCTGGACTTCCGGGGGGACGAAATCGCCAACGGCGCGTATCTGTACACGGTGCGCGCCACCTTCCTTCAGACCTCGACGCAATCGCTCACCTTGAGCCGGACCGGCCGGGTGGTGAAGATGCGTTGAGATCTGGAGTCTCAGCAGGAAGGCCCTTCGATCTCATCGTTGGAGCGCCGACCGATACGACACAGGAGGACGAAAACGTGAACCGCTCCCTATTGGCCGCTCTGGCCGTACTCACCCTGCTGACCGCGGTGACGCACGAGGCCGCCGCGGTGAGCCAGGCCGGCGCGATCTCGCTGACCTTTCCCATCGGTGCTCGATACAACGCGCTGGGAGAGTCGGGGACCGCGCTCAGCACCGACATCACCGCCATGTGGTGGAACGTCGGCGGCTTCGCCTTCGCCGCCGACGGAGGCCGTCGTCACGGCTTCCACTTCATGGACACCAAGTTGGTGCCCGACCTGGCCGACGACGTCCGCCTGGATTTCCTCGGTTACGGCCAATACGTGAATGGCTGGGGCATGCTCGGCATCTACGTGAACTATCTCAACAACGGTGAGCAGACGCGCACCGACGAGGGTGGAAACGAATTGGGGACCTTCAGTTCGTACGAGTTCGCCGTCGGTCTGGCCTACGGGGTGAAGGTCACCTCGAATCTGGGCGTAGGCGTCGGGGTGAAGTACTTCCGCAACGAGCTGGCTCCGGACGAGGTCACGCAGGACCGCGGCTCGGGAACCGGGTCGACCTGGGCGGTCGACCTCGGTCTGCACTACCGCATCACCGACTCCATTCGTCTGGGGACCCAGCTCTCCAACTGGGGTCCGGACATCACCTTCATCGATGCCGACCAGTCCGATCCGATGCCGCTGAGCTGGCGCGTGGGCCTGTCGTGGAAGCTCTACCAGAGCCAGTACATGGGCTTCCTGCTCGTGGGCGACTACCTGAACAGCCTGGTGAGCGAGGACAACACCCAGATCTTCGGAGTGGGCCTCGAATGGAACTACTCGGAGAGCCTCTTCGTCCGTCTCGGCTACAAGGATGACAGTGAAGGGGAGATCCAGGACTATACCTGGGGCCTCGGTGTCGATCTCACGCGCTGGACCGGGCAGGCCATCACCGTGGACTACGCCAGCGTTCCGCAAGCCAAGGATCTGGACCGGGTGAACCGGATCTCCCTGGGCTTCTTGTTCTGACCGACCGGATCGTCAGAAGCGATCCGGCGAGGTGCCTTTCTGCCGACGGGGTGAACGGAAGCATGTCGGTCGACTTGTCCACAGCAGATGGAATGACGGGCCCGGCCCTCGGGGGTGGAGTCCGTCGCCGGGGACATCTGTTCCTGGCCGCCGTGTTGGGCGCATGGCTGCTTCTCGCCGTCTCCTTTCCCTGGCCGTGTGCGGTGGAGGACGCCTCGGCCGTCGAATTGGAGAATGCGGTTCCGGCGGGTACGGCGCGTTACCCCAATCTGCGCGTGGCACCGGTGCGTTCGTGGAAGCAACTCACCGCGAAACAGATGGAGAAGCTCGCCCGGCGGGAGGAGACCGAAGAGCTGATCCGCCGGCAACTGGGTCCACACGGGATCTCCCGCAAGGGGCTGGAACGGGCCCAGCGCCGCCGGGCGGAGGTCGCGGCCAAGGGGATCGAGGCCGTCGCTCCGGACACCCTCAACGTGCTCGTGGTTCTCATCGACTTCGAGACCGACCGTTCAGGAACGTTGACCAGCGTCACCGAGGACGGCGGTTTCATGCGCGAGCCCGACCCGTCGATCATCTTCGACCCGCCGCCGCACGACGAGAACTTCTTCAACTCGCACATCGAGGGTCTCGGGCGCTTCTGGTCGTCGATGAGCCGGGGCCGCCTGGTGGTGAACGCGCAAGTGTTTCCACCGGCCGACCCCGAGGCCGAGCGCTATCCATGCAATGCCATCAGCTTGAGCGACATCGCCGACTACGGTCCTGGATACGGGGGCTACTGGACCATCGACGAGCTTGTCAAGCTGGTGCAGGACATGATCACCGCGGCCGACCAGGCGAGCCTGGACGACCCGGCGGTGAACCTGGCCGACTTCGACTTCGACAATCCCAACGCCTACGTGATCTTCGCCCATGCCGGGGGCGACCTGCAGAGCAACCTGGTGTGGCAACCGGGGGCCGACGGCTATTCTCCCAACGACATCCCCACCTTCTTCGTCCAGCTGGGCGATGACGACGCGGTCACCCTCGAGTCGGTCGACAGCGTGACCGGGACCCAGGGGCGGATGACCGAGTGCAGTGTCATTCCCGAGAGCACCACCCAGGACGGCCTGCTGGGGAGCATCGCCGCCGCGCTGTACCACGAGTTCGGGCATTCGCTGGGCCTGCCGGACATCTACAGCACCATCACCGGTCTGCCGACCGCGGGTTGGTGGGAGCTGATGGACAGCGGAACCAATCTTCCCGCGGTGGTCCAGCTCGAGGCGGGCGGCGAGCCCATCCAGGTCACCGGACTGCTGCCGCCGAGCATCGGCCTGTGGTCGAAGTGGTTCCTCGGTTGGGTCGATCCCATCCGCGTGGGGGCCGAGCCCCGTCAACTCCGGATCCCGGCTTCCTACCTGCAGAGTCGCGACGACAAGGGCTTGTTGCTGGACAGCGGGAGTGACGAGTTCTTCCTGGTGGAGAACCGCTGGGTTCCTCCCTTCGTTCCGGTCGATGCCCTGGGCAATCCGCAATGGGCCCTGATCCGCGACCAGTCCACCGGGGTGGTCCTGTACCTGGGCCGCAACACCAATGAACTTCGTCCGCCGAACACGCATCTCTACGACTTCTTCCTGCCATGGATGGGAGGCGCAATGGTGTGGCGGGTCCGCGAGGATCTGCTCGAACAGAGGATCGCCGCCAACGAGATCCAGGGGGTGGTCGGCGATTTCTCGCTGGAGATCATCGAGGCCGACGGTATCCAGGACATCGGACACTATGACTTCCGCACCGTCGGTTTCATCGGCAGCGAGACCGACTGTTTCCGGGCCTCGGGCACCTACAAGGACAAACTGCGCGATCCGCCCCTGATCATCGAGGTCGACTCGACCGCCACCGCCCTGACCCCGGACACGACGCCGTCCAGTGAGAGCGCCATGCGCGTTCCCACCGGCGCGGCGTTCTGGGGCTTGAGCCGCAGCGACACCATGATGAACGTGTCGGCGATGGTACGGCCCTCGCCGGTGGCCGACGACTCTGCCTTCCCCGTGTTGCTCCCCACCCTCTCCACTGCGGACGGCGTCGTCCCCCTGCGGGGTGACGCGCGCAGCATCTGCCACCTGGAGGGGCCCGTCGCCTCCTCGGGAGTGGGCCCCCGCATCGTCGTCAGCGCCTGGCCCGCCGACGGTTCACCCGGCGCGGCGCTCTATGCCTACGGCTTCGATGGCCGGCCCGCCGCGGCCGACCCGAAGATCCTGGACCTTCCCGCACCGACCACCGGACCCATCTGCTATCTGCCGCACTTCGGTGGAGTGGAGGCCTTCGGGCTGATGACCGTCGACGGAACGGTCGAGGTGCTGCGGGCCGATCTCTCCGGCGGCGCCCAGCCGGTCACCGCGTTCCCGGTCTCGGTGGGCGATTCGATCCAGACCGGTCCGGTGATGTTCGAGCGGGGGGACATGGTCCTCCTGGCCGGAGCGCATCTCTCCCGCAGCCGTCTCTACGTGGTGCAGGAGGACGGAAGGGTGCGCGATGACTGGACCGACTGGGAAGGGGGACTGGGTCTGACCGGGGCCGACAGCCTTCAGAGCGCGCCGGTCGCGGCCGATCTGGACGGCGATGGCCGCGTCGAGTCGCTGGCCTTCGTGGTGAGCGGCCGTCTGCTGGCTTACGACTTCTCCGCGTCCGCTCCCCAGCGGGTCTTCGATCTGTCCACCGCCGCTCTCTTGCCTCCTTCCTCCAGCGCGACCTTCTGGAGTCTGACCTCCTGGCCGGCCGAGGGACGGCAGGGGGCGGACCGCGTTCTTCTCCTCTTCTGCGATACCTCCGAGGACGAGGCGAACACCATGTTGCTCGAGGCGGTCAGCGATGAAGGCGACTGGAGTCTGCGGCGTCTCGGTGAACTGCTTCCCCTGCCGGCGACCGGACCGGTTGCGCTGGGGGATCTCGACGGCGACGGCCACCGCGACGTGGTGCTCTTCGATCGCGAACGGATCTGGGCCTTCAGCGGTGCGCACGGCACCTCGTTGCGGGGTTTTCCCATCCCCCTGCGCGATCAGTTCCTGGTGAGTCCTGGCGAACGGCAGATCGACGAGCCCAAGGGCAGTGCGGTGATCGCCGACGTGGACGGCGACGGACGCAACGAGCTGGTCTTCGAGAGCAAGATGGGCCTGCTCTATTCGCTGGAGGCCGATGGGCGCACCAGTGAGGGCTATCCGCGCAAACTCACCGGGGGAGACGTCCTCTCCCCGCTGGTGGTCGACTACCTCGACGGGAGCAGCCCCCGTCGCGCGCTGCTCTTCTTCGAGGCCGAGGGTGACACCATCCGCCAGGGTGGGGCGGTGCGCAGCCCTCGTCTGCAGAAGCTGGAGGTTCCGCCGCCGCCGCAGGCAACTCCGCGGGCACGCTTCGCCGAGTGGAGCGGTCTGCTCGGGAGCGTGGTCCGGCAGGGCCGGGCGAGCGAGGGTGTGGCTCCGGGCGAGGATGGGGCGATCGCTCTCACCGAGTTCCGGCCCTTCGTCTATCCGAACCCCGCGACGGCCACTCACCTGGTTCGGGTTCGCTTCGTCAGCGGGGGGTCGCAGAGCGCGTCGGCCGCGCTGATGAACCTGGAGGGTCAGACCCGCTACAGCACCCACAAGGTGATCGACGGGGAAGGCATCTCGGAGATCGATCTGCCGATCGAGACCCTGGCGTCGGGCGCCTATCTCTGTCGTCTCGACTACCTCTCTCCGTCGGGGCGGCGGGTCGAGATCATTCCCTTCTACATCGAGAATTGAGAGGTGGATCAGGCATGCGCTGGATGAAATGGACGATTGCCGGACTCGTGGCCGCGTCGCTGGCAGGAGGAGCCTCTCCTTCGTTGGCTTCGACCATCGCCGGCCAAGGCGTGCTCGATCCGGGCTCGATGAAGGCGACGGTATCGCTCGGGATCCACCCCTTCGACCCGGCGGCGGAGCTGCTCGGCTCCGGCGGGCAGGGTGCTGTGGGAGAGCTCGCCGCGCTCTCCGATCCCAGCTCAAGCCGGATGCGTTTCCTGCTGAGCGCATCGGAGGCGGACCGGGTCGTGGCCGAGGGCGAGGAGGTGACACCCGACTGGGAGACGAGCGGAGCGGCCGGGGCGCCGCGCCGCTGGTGGCCGCTCGTGATGTCGGCCGTCCTGCCCGGACTGGGGGAAGCAGTGACCGGCCACATGCGGGGGTACTTCCTGATGGCTGCCGACGTGGCCTCCATCGGGGCCAGCGTCCACTACGACCAGGTGGGAGACGACCGCGAGGACGAGTACATCGCCTTCGCCGACGCCCACTGGAGCGAGGACCGGTGGGAAGAGGCTCTAAGGACGGAGGATCAAGCTGAGTGGTTCGGCACCGACTACCAGAGCAAGGACGAGGTGCCCTTGTACGTCTCCAGGGAAGAGGACGCGCGCGAGTACTACGAGAACCTGGGCAAGTGGGACATCTTCTGGTATGGCTGGGAGGATTCGAAGCCGCGCAGCATCACCGATCCCGTCGATTGGGACTGGGCTCACCCACCGGCAGAGTTCATGACTCCTCTGCGCGATCAGTACCTGGACATGCGTACCGCCTCGAACGACGCCTATGACAAGAGCAACACCTTCCGCTCGATCTCCCTCATCCTGCGGGTGTTCAGCGTGGTGCAGGTGGCCTATCTGGAGGGCTTCGTCGGCGGCCGCTACAAGAGCGACTACGAAGGCCCCGGAGTAGGCGGTTCGCTGGCCCATCTGGAAGAGAGCCACGGGGCCCAGGTGAACTGGTTCGTCGACGCCGGCAGCATCCGCCAGGCCCGCCTGGGGCTTCAAGTGAGGTATTGACCATGCGCACGGCTTTCTTCTCCATGGTGTCGTTGGCCGTTCTGGTGGGCCTGGCCGCGCCGCCGGCCCACGCGGGCGGATCCATCGATCATGTGATGCGCGAGAGCACCGAGATCGCCCTCGATCCGTCGGCAACGAACGCCTCGACCGAGACCGCGCCGGTCTTCGGCGGAGATCTGGGTGGACGGCTCAAACACGCTTCGCTCTCGCTGGTCCTGCCGGGCTGGTCGCAACTGCGTTCGCACCACAACTACCGCGCCGCTTTCTTCCTCACCGTCGAGGCGGCCATCTGGACCTCCTACGCGGTCTTCGAGATCCAGGGCCACAGCCGGGAGGACCGCTACCAGGAGTACGCCGAGCGATTCGCCGGTGTGACCGCGGCCGACCGGGACGACGACTACTGGCGGACCGTGGGCAATTACCGCAGCAGCGAGGAATACAACGAGGACCGGCGCCGCGATCTGCGCGCGGGTCTCGATCCGGAAGGTCCGGAGTACACCGGATCGGATGCCTGGCGGTGGCAGAGCGAGACCCGCTACGACGAGTACAATTTCCTCCGGCGCGATGCCAACGGCGCCTACGAGAACGCCGATTTCGTCCTGGTCCTCGCGCTGGTGAATCGCCTCATCGCCTTCGTCGACGCCATGCGCAGCGGGCCTCCCGACTACGACGGGGAGGGATCGGGCGAGGAGCACATGCTCAACGCCGCCGGTTTCGGCATGGACGTGCAGGTGGGCCCCGACTGGAACGGCGGCGTGGCCTCTTCGTTCACCCTCAGCCGCAGCTTCTGAGCACCGATGGTCCGCCCTGCCGCTCTCGCCCACGATCTGCGCGGATGGCTGGCGGCCGTCGCGGTGGTGCTGCTTCTCGCCCCGGGATGTGGGCCGGCGCCGGCTCCACGCAGTTGGGGGCTGGAGAAGCTCTCGGCGCCTGCGCCGCGCTCGTTCACCTACATCGGGGCCCTGGAGAACCGCAAGAGCGAGCCCTACGCTCCCCTGAGCCGTGTCTCGTCGGTGGCGGTCCTGCCCGACGGCACGCTCTTCTACAGCGACCTGGGGAGTGGGCGCATCCATCGCTTCGACGCCGACGGCGCCTATCTGGGAACCACCGACGATCCGGGCGGAGGTTTCGCCCCGCTGGACATGGTGAGCCTGGGATTCCATCTCTATGTGCTCGACCGGGGACAGCAGAGGATCGTCCGTTTCAACCAGGACGGTGCGCTGCGGGACATCATCGTCGACATCGATCTCCTCGACCGGGACCGGCCGGTGCGCGTGAGCGCCATCGACATCGACCGTGACGGCCGTCTCGCCCTGGCCGATGAGGCGGGTCACCGGGTACTGGTCACCAGTCCGTTCCTCGATCTGGAGTACTCGGTGGGAGAATACGGGCGTTTCCTGGGTCAACTGAACCGTCCCTGGGGAGTCGCCTTCGGACAGCAGGGTTTCCTCTACGTGGCGGACCGGGGCAACGGCAGGGTGGAGGTCTTCGATGCCACCGGTCAGCCGCTGGCCGCCACCGAGGGGATCGATGCTCCGCATCCTCCGATGACGGCTCCGTCGGGGATGGACACCGATCGTTTCGGCAACCTCTATGTCTGTGATCCGGGCATGGGGGTGGTCCATGTCTGGGCTCCCGATCTGGTTCTGCTCGCTACGGTGGGAGGCGACGAGTTCGCGGAGGATCATCTCATCAATCCCGTCGACTGTTGCGTCGGTCCCAAGGACCGTCTGTACGTGGTGGACGCGGGACGGAACGCGCTTCTCGTCTACCAGATCGTCTTCCCCTGAGAGGGAGCGGGCGCGTGCCCCGGCGATCTCTCATTGTGTGGGCTCTGTTGTCGGCAACGGTGTTTCCACCGGTGAACGCCGTATCTTCGCACGCGGCGGATCCGCCGCCGTCCTCCTCTACGGCTTCGGTTGCCGACTCCCTCCCGTTGGTCTCCTCCTCGCCGGATGCCTCTGCGCCGGAAGCGGTGTCACCGCTCGCGCCTGCCGACTCGAGTGGATGGCACTGGCTGGGAGCCGACGAGCTGGCTGTCGCCCGCGACTCCTTCATCGTGCGTGCGGGACAGAAGAGATTCCTCCTCTCCCACAGCCAACTGGGTGACTCCCAGAGGGTATGGCTCGATGGCCGTCTCCTTTCGGAGTGGACGGAGTACCGGATGGACACGGTCCGCGGCATCCTCGTTCTCGAATCGGCTCCGGAGTCGTCCGCCGATCTGGTGGTGGAATACCACTTCGCCGCAGTGGCGGCTCCTCCACGGGTTCAACTGCATCCGTTGAGACGGGAGAGTGGGAAGGAGCCGCAGCTCGCCGCCGTTGCGGAGGCGGAGCCGGCGGTCGGGGAAGGACGGTTGGAAGGTGGGGTGGAATCGACGGCGCCTTCGCGGGAGGGCCTGCAGGTGAAGGGCTCGAAGACCATCTCCGTGCAGGGAGGGACCCATCGGGAGGCCACGGTCGATCAGGGACTGCACCTGCAGGTCAACGGACGGATCACCGAGAACACCTGGGTCCGCGCGGAGATCTCCGATGAGAACCTGCCCATCACCCCGGAGGGGAACACCGAGGAACTGCAGGATGTCGACCAGGTGAGGATCCAGTTGTACGGCCCCCGGGGATCGGCGCTGTTGGGCGACTTCGAGATCTCCGAGCCTCTGGGCGTCTTCGTTCCCTACCAGAGGAAGCTGCAGGGGCTGTGGTTGCACGGACGCGACCCGCACGGGACGGGAACCCTCCTGGCCGGCTCTCCCCGGGGAAGGCGCATGGAGATCGAGTTCAGGGGGAAGGAGGGTGTGCAGGGTCCGTACGAACTGCTCGACGGTCTGCGCAGCGACCAGAGTTTCATCGTGGCCGGCAGCGAGCGGGTCTGGGTGGATGGCGTGCCCCAGGTGCGCGGGGTGAACAACCAGTACACCATCGACTACATCCGCGGAACCATCACCTTCACCGAGGTCCGACCCATCGGGCCGGAGAATCGCATCGCGGTCGACTTCGAGGTCTCGCAGACCGGCTATGCGCGCACGGTGCTGGGCGCGATGGTCGATAGCCTGCGGGTGGGTCCCCTGAGTTTCCATACCTCATGGATCCGGGAGGCCGACGATTCCAGCCGTCCGTTGGGAGGGCCCCTGAGCGGCGAGGACGAGGAGGTACTGCGGCAGGCCGGCGACGATCCGAACCGGGCCCTGGGCTCGGGGATCACCCGGGTCGGGGCGGGCGATGAGGGATCGGGCCTCTATGTCCGCCGCGATTCCCTGGGGGTGGAGATCTACGTCTACGCTCCCGGAGATTCCATGGCGAACTACTTCGTCGACTTCGAGCGGGTGGGCGAAGGCCAGGGAGACTACCGTCTGGTCGATGTCGACCGCGATGGGAACCGCATCTTCCAGTACGTCGGACCCGGCAACGGCGACCATCGCATCGGACGGCGGCTGGCCCTGCCTTCGAGCACCGAGGCCGCGGTCATCGGATTCCGTCTGGGTTCGGCCGACCCGGGGCAGGAGGGATACCTGCGGGCCGAGGCCGACTTCACCCGAAGGGATGAGAACACCCTTTCCCAACTGGACGACGGTGACAACGACGGAATGGCGTGGAGGGTCGCCGGCGCCACCGGATGGCTGTTGTCCGCGGCCGAGGGCATGGGCTTGCGCTTGCGGGGCTCGGCCGAAGGGATCGGACCCGACTTCCACGAACTGGGGCGCATCCGCCTTCCCTTCTTCTACGACGCATGGAATCTCCAGAACCAGCCCCGTACGCAGTGGGAGGGACACGAGACCTTCGAAGTGCTGGCGCGCGGCACCGAGCGTTCGAGCAACGCCAGCATCGAGCGGCTGCACCGCCACGGTGGTTACGACGGTTCCCGGGCGCGGTGGGCGGCGGCCGGTCCGCTGTGGGGTCCGCTGCGCTGGCGTCACGATCTGGCCTTCACCAGCAACGAGAACGCAGGGGTGTCGAAAGGCCACCGTCGTGACCGCCTCTTCCGCCTCGGACTGGATCTGGGCCGCGTCGAACCCTATCTGCGGTGGACGGACGAGCGCTACGACGACGGACCCGATCTGCAGAAGAGGGGATACCAGAGCCAGGAGTGGGGCGCGGGCCTCGTGAGCACCCATTCGATGGCCGACGGCAAGGTGGAGTTCCGCCGCCGTCTCGCCGACAGCCTCTCGACCGACGGGACGCACTGGCGATTCCAGCAGGATCTGCGCGAGTGGAAGGCGGCCGCCGATGGAATCACCGGGGTTTTCCGCTGGAACCTCGACGGCACATGGAGGGAGAGCCTTCTCTCCGGTGAGCTCGAGGAGAGGACCCGTCTGGGAAGGTTCGGGTTGGGATGGCGTCCCGGAGGGGGGCTCACCAGCGCCGACCTGGAATACCGCGCGGGCAACGATCGTTCGCGGGTGATCCAGCGCCGGATCGTCTTCGTCGGTGAACGCCAGGGAGACTACGACCGCGACGGCAACCAGGTGGGGAAGAACCTGGGCGACTACAACGTCATCTACACCGCCGGGGACAGCTTGACCGCGGCGGTGGATGTGCGGCTGCGGGCGAAGCTGGATACGCAGTGGAACGGCGCACCGCTGGTCGGCGGTCTCGTCTTCAGCGGACAGTTCAGTGTCGAGGAACGCTCGCAGAGCGATGAGGTGAGGAAGGTGCTCAGCCTGAACCCATCGGTACTGCGCGATCCGACGACCACGATCTTCGGTCAGCAACAGGCAAGGGCCGACGTGACCCTGCTGCGCAATCAGCGGCGCACCGATCTGCGGCTGAGCTATGATGAGATCCAGGGCCTCGACCGCAGGTTCTCCGCGGACGCGGTCGAACTCTACCGGAGGGAGAGGGTCCTGCGGATCGACCGTGACCTCTTGCGGGGTTGGGGACTGCGTCTCGACGGCGGCGATCGCGAACGCTCGCGGCAGGGCGGCGACCGCATCTCGATCGAAGTGAACACCTACCAGGTGAGTGATGTCTTCGCCGGATTGGAGTTGAGCTACCGGCCCAGCTCCCGCAGCCGCGGACGTCTGGAGGTACGAGCGACCCGCCGCCGCGATGCGTACAGCGGCATCCGTCAGAAGGTGTGGGAACTCACGCCCGCCGTGACCACCGACCTGTTGCGGGGGCGATGGACCGCCGAGTTCCGGTGGGCAGGGGTCACCGAAGAGGAGGGTGATCCTTTGCGGCGTCCCTATTTCCTCGAACGCCCGGGATCGAATCGGCGGCTGTCCCTGGTGGCGCAGTGGACCCTGGGCAAGGTGCTCTCGCTCACCTTCCGTTACCAGGTGCGCGACGAGTCGCAGCGGCGTGCGCTGCACGATCTGAGCGTCGAAACGAGGGCGAGGTTCTGATGCGCACGATCTCGTTCCTTCTGCTGCTCGCATTGGCCGGCCCCGTCCGGGCGGCCGAAGAGCCCGTGCCGAGGCCGGTGCTCTCGGCGGATTCGGTGGTGGCAGCGGTGGCGGCGCGGGTGATGAACCAGCCGCCGGGGCTTCGTCCGCCGCGCGAATGGGCGCGGGCGGTATGGGAAGGACTGCGCGAGGAAGGCTGGCTGTGGGCTCGCGTGGCGCTCAGCGCGGGGGCGGACACCCTGGTTCTCGATGCGGGGCCGCGGGCCCGGATCCTCCACCTCAGCCGGGGGGGAGCGGACAGTCTGCAGTGGGCGCGCTTCACCGAGGCCTCCGGGATCGTGGAAGGTGCGCTGTACCGGCCCGGCCGGTGGCAGGCCGATTGTTCCCGCGGACTGGCTCGCCTTGGGGACGGGGGGTATCCCTTCGCCAGCCTCAGCGTGCGCCGGATCGAGCCCCGTCCGCAGGAGGGTGGGGTCGAGCTCGACCTCCTGCTCCTGCCGGGCGTGCAGGCGTCGGTGGAGAAGATCCGGGTGGAGGGAGCCACCCATACCCGTCCGGAGATCCTGGCCCGGCTGTCCGGGCTGCGGGAAGGCCAGGTGTGGAGCGAACGGAGTCTGGAGATGGCGCGCCAGCGCCTGGAGGCGCGTCAGATCGTCCAGCGGGTGGTGGAGGCCGAACCCCTCCTAAGTGGGGCCGACCTGTCGAAGGTCGACGTCCTGCTGAAGGTGCAGCAGTCGCAGAGCAGCGGGCGCATCTCGGCTGCCCTGGGAATGACCGGTGGCCAGGACGACAGGGGAAGCCGGGTCTTCGGAAACGTCGATCTGATCCTGCTCGACCTCTTCGGCACCGCGCGGCAGCTCTCCCTGCGGTATCTGGACGACGGACGATCCCGCCGGACCCTGGACATCTCGTACCTGGAGCCGCTGGTCTTCCACTCGCCCTTCGACCTGAGGGTGGCCGCCGGACAGCGGCATCAGGAGGGAATCTTCGACACCATCCTCGGTGATCTCTCCCTGCGTCTGCCCTGGCACGGGGTGAACGACGTCGAGGCCGGTGGCGGCATCGACCGCACCACCTTCGTCGGCGACCAGGGGATCGAGCGCATCCGGCGGAGGTTGCTGCTGAAGCTCCGCCTCGGATCGATCCGGCCCGAGGGCCGGTCGGGTCCCTTCGGCCGCTTCAAGAGCCGCTTCGAGTGGGCGAAGGTCTCCCAGACCGTCCGCGATCCGGTTCCTCCCGAGCCGGCGGCGGCCAATTCGCAGCAGACCATCGTCGATGTCGATCTGCACCTGGGGGTGGCCATTGGACCGCGGGTGGCGGTGCAGACACGGGCGCGGTGGGCGTCGGTCACCACCGGGGATCTGCCGCTGCCGTTGTCCGAACAGTTCTACATCGGGGGAGCCACCACGGTGCGGGGCCATCGGGAGGACGAGCGGCACGGGGAGATGGTCTCCCACGGCAGTCTCGAATTCGTGCTGGGAGCGGCCCGGGGTGGCAACGTCTACGCCTTCTACGACCTGGGATACGTCCGGGACACCGTCGAGTTGGATGGCCGGCTGCGCGCCCAGGAGGCCTGGATCCGCGGCCTGGGCATGGGCATCCGGACGCCGGCCCCCTTCGGCCGCATCGATCTGAGTCTGGGTTTCCCGGGCACGGTGGGTTTCTCGGAGGGTCTGATCCACCTCGCCCTGATCAACGAGTTCTGAGCCGCTGCCGTTGCTCGGGCTCCGTCGTGGCGATCGTGGAGAGCCTGTGGCATTCTCTACCCTCGGCGGACGATCGATCCGCTCGAGGGGGTCATGGATGAACGTGGAGCACGACGGCAAGGCATTGGAGGCGGCGCGGCGGCGCATCGCCCAGCTGAGACGGGAGATCTCCCGCCACGACGAACTGTACTACCGGCGGGCGGAGCCGGAGATCAGCGACGCCGAGTACGACGCCCTGGTGAAGGAGCTCGAGCAGCTCGAGGAGCGCTTTCCCCAGCTGAGGTCGAAGCGTTCCCCGACCCGGCGGGTGGGCAGCGACCGGGACGAGAACTTCCCCTCGATGCCGCACAGCGTGCCCATGATCTCCCTGGCCAACTCCTACGATCGGGCCGAGGTCGATGGCTTCCATCAGCGGCTCACCCGGGCCCTGGGCCATCCCCCCGAGGCCTACGTGGTCGAACCGAAGATCGACGGCGTGGCGGCTGCCCTGCGCTACGAGAACGGCGTCTTCCAGGTGGGGCTGACGCGGGGTGACGGACGCCGGGGTGACGTGATCACCGAGAATCTCCGCACCATCGGGGACATCCCCCAGCGTCTCGACTGGCGGAAGGTCACGGCGATCCTCGACGCACACTCGATGCTCGAGGTCCGCGGCGAGGTGTACATGCCCCTGAAGGAATTCCGGCGCTTCAACCGCCTGCGCGAGGAAGAGGGGTTGACCGTCTTCGCCAATCCCCGCAACGCGACGGCGGGAAGCCTGAAGACCCTCGATTCGGCCGAGGTCGCCCGGCGTCCCCTGCGTTTCTGGGCCTACAGCGTCGCCGTTCCGCCGCCGGCGGTCTTCGGCTCGCACTGGCGGGAGCTGTCCTTCCTGGAGGACCTGGGCTTCCCGGTGACCGCCGAGCGCCGGAGGGTGGAGAGCCTGGAGGAGGTCTTCGAGAGCCTGGACGAACTCGAGCGGCAAAGGGAGTCGCTTCCCTACCAGATCGACGGGGCGGTGATCAAGCTCGACGACACCACGGTATGGGAGCAGTTGGGGAGCACGGCGAAGACCCCGCGTTGGGCGCTCGCCTTCAAGTTCGCGGCCGAACAGGCGGAGACGGTGGTCGAGAGCATCGAGGCATCGGTGGGGCGTACCGGCGTGATCACGCCGGTGGCCAATCTGCGGCCGGTGGAGCTGGCGGGAACCACGGTCGCGCGTGCCACCCTGCACAATCAGGACGAGATCGACCGCAAGGACGTGCGGATCGGAGACACGGTGGTGATCGAGAAGGGAGGGGACATCATCCCCAAGGTGGTGCACGTCGTGCTCGAACGCCGTCCCCCGGGAAGCCGTCCCTATCGCCTGCCCACCCGCTGTCCGTCCTGTGGCTCGCCCTTGAAGCGCCTGGAGGGCGAGGTGGCCCTGCGCTGTCTCAACCCCCTCTGTCCGGGCCAGCAGCGCCGGGCCATCCAGCACTGGGCGAGCCGTGACGCGATGGACATCGAGGGTCTCGGTGAGCGGTGGATCGATCTCTTCCTGGAGAAGGGACTGGTGCGGGGCATCCCCGATCTCTACGACCTCAGCGAAGACGATCTCCTGGAACTGGAGGGTTGGGGGGAACGCAGCGCCGCGAATCTCATCTCAGCCATCGACCGTTCCCGCCAGCGCCCGCTGGCCAACCAGATCTTCGCGCTGGGCCTGCGCCACGTCGGGATCTCCGCCGCCCGTCAACTCGCGCGCCACTTCCAGACCTTCGCGAAGCTGCGGGAGGCCGGTCAGAAGGAGCTCGAGGAGATCGCCGATTTCGGGCCGACCACCGCACGCAGCGTCGTCGAGGAACTCGAGCGGCGACGGGAGTTGATCGATGCGCTGCTGCAGCGCGGCCTGTTCGCCACCGTCGCCGAATCGGCACCGCGATCGGAGACTCCGCTGGCGGGCAAGACCTTCGTTCTCACCGGGACGCTGTCGACGATGGACCGGCGCAGGGCCCGGGAACGCATCGAGGAGCAGGGAGGGAAGGTCACCGGCAGCGTGAGCCGGCGGACCGACTACGTGGTGGCCGGGGAGAATCCGGGCAGCAAGAAGAGCAAGGCCGAGGAACTCGGTGTGCCGGTCCTCGACGAGAAGGAATTCCTGGAGATGCTGGAGAAGAAGGCGTGAGAGGAAGCGCTTCGCCGAACCGGCTTCCGCCTGGGGAGAGGAAGGGATGAGCACCAGATCCTTCGCCTTGACGGCCAGGGTGAACCGGCCCGGAGGGATCCGGCTCGTCCTTCCCCTCGTGCCCGGCCCCGACACGCGATTCATCGAGGAAGGCGAGCCGTTGCCGGCCGATGTGGATCTGCTGGCAGTGGGTGACGCGGTCGGGACCGAGGATGCGCTGTCCCTGCACGAGGTCTTCCAGGTGTTGTGGCCGGCTGGCTTCGGCGCGATGGCCAAGTGGCTGGAGGCGACCTTCGAGAGCGACAACCGCGTCGACCTGGAGGAACGCCTGGCCGCCGGGGCCGATCTGCTCCTGGCGCTCCTCTCGTGGTGGAACGATCTGGAGGAGAGGACACGGCATCCGCGGCTGAGGGTGTTGCGGGCGTTCAGCCCGCTTCTGGCCGAGCTGCTCGAATCGCCCGTCCCGGCGGGGGCCCGGACGAAGGGACCGTACACGGGGCACGCTCCGTGGGAACTCGTGCCCGGCTGGTTCGACGAACCGGCGCCCGGCGAGCCGGCGGCCGATGGGGAAGCGTGGGAGGCTTGGTCCAGTCGCGGGGTCGACGAGGTCCTCGGCGAGGGGGGTGCCCTGTCCCGTGTCCTCGGTGAGGGTTTCGAGACGCGGGAAGGGCAACTCGAGATGGCCCGGAAGGTGGCCGAGGTGCTCGAGCGCGACGAGCACCTCATGGTCGAGGCGGGAACCGGCATCGGCAAGACCCTCGCCTACCTGGTTCCCGCGCTGTTGCACGGCGCGCGCGAGAGGGAGCGCGTGGTCATCTCCACCTGGACCAAGGCGCTGCAGCACCAACTGATGGAAGGCGATCTGCCCCTGTTGAAGCGCTTCGGTTATCCGGGCCACCCTCGTCTGCTGTTGGGACGCAACAACTACCTGTGCACGAGGCAATTCCGGCGGGCCATGCACCAGCGGCCCGAGGACCGGGAATCGGCCCTGGCCCAGTTGGCCCTCTTCTGTTGGAGATACCAGAGCGCGGACGGTCGAAGGGAGGAGCTGAACGATCACCCCTTCTTCCTGCGGCACTGGAAGAGCTACTTCGAATCGGTCGAACCCTGCTCGCCCCACATCTGTCATCGCGAGCCCCTGTGTTTCGTGGTGGCGGCCCGGCGCCGGGCCCGCGAGGCACCCGTGGTGGTGGTCAACCACTCGTTGCTCATGATGGACCTGCGGAGCGCGCAGAGTCTTCTCGGTCCGTCGAAACTCCTCATCGTCGACGAGGCGCACGAACTCGAAGCGGTGGCCACCCAGGCACTGAGCCGGTGGGTCCGCCGCGAGCGTCTCGACGTGTACCGGAATCTCTGCGGGGAGAAGACCCCCGGCGGTTTGAGGGAAGTGGTGGACAATCTGGTTCGCGCGGTGCAGCAGCGTCCGGGATCGGATCGTCTGCTCGAAGCGGCCAGGAGTTTCGACCGCGCTCTCGACGGCTGGTTGAACGCCTTCATCCATTGGTTCGATGCGGTGGAGGGAGTCTGCCGGCAGCGGCTGCAGGAGGAGAGTCATGGGCGTGCCGGACGTCACCGCTATCACGACGGAGACGAGGCATTCGGTGAAGTGCGGCCACAGACCGGGCGCCTGATGGAGGCAGCGGAGGAACTGCGCCGCAGCCTGGCCGACCTGATCGACGTCAGCGGCGATTTCGCCGATCTCCTTCCCCAGGTGCAGGACGAGAGGGAAGGGCTGGCTTCGCTGCTCTCCTTCCACACCGATCTGGTGGAGTCCATCCGTTTCTGTCTGGCGGCCGACGACGAGGACTGGGTGTACTGGTTCGAGTGGGGAGGAAACCGGGGACTGATCGCGGTGGTGGCCGCTCCCCTGACCCTGGAGGATCCGCTGGCTGAGCTGTGGGACGAGCACTACAAGTCGGTGGTGATGACCAGCGCCACCCTGACCGTGGCCGGTGACTTCACTCCCTTCGCCGAGAGTGTGGGCTTCTCCAGGGTCTCCCGCATGACCCACAGTCTCCAGATCCCGTCTCCCTTCCGCTTCGAGGAACAGGCGCTGGTGTTGACCACGCCCGAACTGGTCGACCCCAAGGACGATCGTTTCGCGGAGATCGTGGCCGAGATCCTCGAGCGTATCGGTCTGGAGCTGGCGACCAAGACCCTGATGCTGTCCACGAGCTATCAGTTCATCGACCGGGTCTGGGAACTGTTGCGTCCGGTCTTCCAGATCGTCGAGGAGGATCTCTTCGAGAGCCGTACGTACCGTTCGTCGACGGTGCTCCTGCGTCAGACCCCCACCGGCAGCCGAGAGCAGTTGATGGCCGCGTTTCGTCAGGCGCCGGCGGCGATCCTCCTGGCCACCGGCTCCTTCTGGGAAGGGGTGGATTTCCCCGGTGAGGAACTGGAGGTGCTGGTGGTCCCGCGCATGCCCTTCGCCGTTCCCACCGAGCCGATCACCCAGGGCCGCTACGAGCGGGCCCGGCGTCTGGGGAAGGATCCCTTCCAGGAGGTGGCTCTGGCCGATGCGGTCCTGAAGCTGCGGCAGGGGGTGGGAAGACTCCTGCGCAGCGGGGACGACCGTGGCGTCATCCTCCTGCTCGATCAGCGCCTGCAACAGCACAGCTACGGGGTGACCTTCCTGCAATCGATGCCCCGCTCGTGCGAATGGGTCTCCACGCGGGCGGAGATGGCCGATCGGGTGATTGCCTTCCTGGGTTCCTGAGCCCGCACTTCGGTCTTACCAAGAGCGCGCCGGCGCGCTATCTTGCTTTCCGGTTTTTCCACCCAAGGAGTCAGCCATGGCGAAGACGCATCCGACGGTCCATGCCCCGCGGGGCACCCAGCTTCACTGCAAGGGCTGGGTACAGGAAGCGGCGTGGAGAATGATCCAACACAATCTCGACCCTGAGGTGGCCGAGATCCCCGAAGAGCTGGTGGTGTACGGAGGCCGGGGTCGGGCGGCGAGGAACTGGGAATCCTTCGATGCCATCCTCTCCGAACTGGAACGGCTCGAGGACGATGAGACCCTGCTGGTGCAGAGCGGCAAACCCGTTGCGGTGATGCCCAGCCATCCGGACGCTCCGCGCGTGCTGATCGCCAACTCGAACCTGGTTCCGCGTTGGGCCAACTGGGAACACTTCGACGAGCTCGACCGCAAGGGTCTGATGATGTACGGCCAGATGACCGCGGGCTCGTGGATCTACATCGGCACCCAGGGCATCCTGCAGGGAACCTACGAGACCTTCGCCGCTCTGGCGCGCAAGGAGGGTTGGGGCGACCTGAAGGGGAAGATCGTGCTCACCGGCGGCCTGGGGGGGATGGGAGGAGCCCAGCCCCTGTCGGTCACCATGAACGAGGGCGTGGCGCTGGTGGTGGAGGTCGACCCCCGCCGCATCGAGAGGCGCCTGGAGACCGGATATCTCATGGACAGCACCGAGGACCTCGACGAGGCCCTGCGGCGCTGCCGGGCCGCGGCGGCCGAGGGCCGGCCCTACTCGGTGGGCCTGTTGGGCAACTGCGCCGACGTCGTGCCGGAGATCCTGCGCCGGGGCGAGAGGATCGACGTCGTCACCGACCAGACCTCCGCCCACGATCCCACCGCCGGCTACATTCCCAACGAGATGAGTCTGGAGGAGGCCCTCGATCTTCGTGCGCGCGACACCGAGGCCTACCGGCGCGAGGCGATGCGGGCCATGCGCGAGCACTGTGAGGCGATGGTGGGTCTGCAGAAGGCCGGCTCGGTGGTCTTCGACTACGGCAACAACCTGCGGGGGATGGCCCGCGATGCCGGCTTCGAGGATGCATTCGCCTACCCCGGTTTCGTTCCCGCCTACATCCGGCCGCTGTTCTGCGAGGGCAAGGGTCCCTTCCGCTGGGTCGCCCTGTCCGGTGATCCGGAGGACATCTACGAGACCGATCGGGTCATGATCGAACTCTTCGGCGAAGAGGAACCCCATCTGAAGCGCTGGATCGAGATGGCTCGCGAACAGGTGAAGTTCCAGGGTCTGCCCTCGAGGATCTGTTGGCTGGGCTACGGACAGCGCGCCCGCGCGGGTCTGGCCTTCAACGAGCTGGTGCGCACGGGGAAGGTGAAGGCGCCGATCGTGATCGGCCGCGATCACCTGGACAGCGGAAGCGTGGCCTCCCCGTACCGCGAGACCGAATCGATGCGCGACGGCAGCGACGCGGTGGCCGACTGGCCGCTGTTGAACGCGCTGATCAACGCGGTCAACGGCGCCTCGTGGGTGAGCATCCATCACGGAGGCGGAGTGGGCATGGGACTGGCGATCCATGCCGGCCAGGTCATCGTGGCCGACGGCAGTGAGGCGGCGGCGCGGCGGCTGGAGCGCGTGCTCACCACCGATCCCCTCAGTGGCGTGGCCCGTCACTACGATGCGGGCTACCCGGAGGCCATCGAGTTCGCCCGGCAGAGGGATCTGCACTTCCCCATGCCGCCGCGGGAGAGCTGAGCGCCATGACCCATCCCATCGCCTGTGACCTGCTGGTGGACGGTATCGGCCGGCTCTACACCTGCCATCGCCCGGGCGACGAGAAGGGCCCGCGGCGGGGCCCCGACGCGTTGTCCGACGTGGGCCTCGTCGAGGACGCTGCGGTCGCCGCCTACCAGGGGGAGATCGTCGCGGTGGGCCCGCAGGATGAGGTGCACCGTGCAGTCCGGCTGCTGCCCGGCGGAGCTTACCTGGATGCCGGGGGAAGGGCCGTCGTGCCCGGCTTCGTCGATCCGCACACCCATGCGGTCTTCGGACGCTCCCGGCCCGAGGAATTCGGCCGCCGTCTGGTGGGCGAGAGCTACCAGTCCATCGCCGCCAGCGGGGGCGGGATCCGCGCCAGTGTGCGCGACTTCCGCCGCCGGGACCGCCGGGAGCTGGTGACGCTCACCCGGGGCCGTCTGCGGGAGGCCCTGCGCAGCGGGACCACCACGATCGAGGTCAAGAGCGGCTACGGACTGGAGCTGGAGGCCGAGCTGAAGGCCTTGCGGGTGCTCCGCGATCTCTCCGGCGAGAGCGGTCTGCCCCGGATCGTTCCCACCTGTCTGGCGGCCCACGAGTTCCCCGACGAGTACCGCGACCGCCGCGACGCGTACGTCGATCTGGTGTGTGAGACGATCCTGCCCCAGGCCGTGGCTGAAGGCCTCGCCGAGCGGGTGGACGTCTTCTGTGAACCGGGCGTGTACACGGTGGAACAGGCGCGACGGGTGTTGAGCCGGGGCATGGAGCTGGGGCTGGACGCGTGCATCCACGCCGACGAGCTCGAAGGAGGTGGGGGCAGTGAACTGGCGGCGGAGCTCGGTGCGGCCAGCGCCGATCACCTCGGAGCCATCGCGCCGGAGGGGATCGAGGCCCTGGCCGCGGCCCCGACGGTGGGGGTGCTGCTTCCGGGAACCATCTTCAGTCTCGGGCTCGATCGCTTCGCACCGGCGAGGACGATGATCGAGGCCGGGGTGGCCGTGGCCCTGGCCACTGATTTCAACCCCGGATCGAACTACTGTTCCTCGATACCGCTGACCATGGCGATCGCCTGTACCCGCATGCACCTGCATCCGCACGAGACCCTGGTGATGGCCACCATCCAGGCCGCCTGGGCCCTGCGGCGGCCCGATTCGGTGGGAAGTCTGCGGGTGGGGAAGCGCTGCGACCTCCTGGTGCTTCGGACCGAGACCATCGACGAACTGGTCCAGCACATGGGCGCCGACGAGATCGAAACCGTGGTGCAGGACGGCCGCATCGTGGCCGACTGAGGGCGTACCCGACGGGGGTGGCCTCATCCGGGCTGCCCTTCTTCTTCTCCACCGACATTTCGCCGCGCGCAGCGGAATGGTCAAGGACTTGCTAAGGAGTTCCGGGGACACCGTTTCCGGCGCCCGGAGAGCCTCTGGCTCCCGATATTCGGGCGTACTGCCTGCTCGAGGGGTCTTGCGGCGTTCGCAGAGCGCCCATGGAAAGCCCCTGGAAGTGCGCAGAACGCACGACTGCGGGAAGGGCGGCGCTGATTTCCCCCTTCCCCTGATGACACTGCACCCCGGTCGGGGCGGGGCGTTCCGTTCGGCGGGAGGACGTGTGAGCAAGATCACGGATCTCAGGCGCAAAGCCACCGAGGCCGGCCGCAATCGCAAGTGGGACGAGGCGATCCGGCTCTACGAGCGGATCTGCGACCTCGAAGGCTCCAATGCGGGCTACCGCAACGAGTTGGGGGACATCTACGCCAAGATGGGCGACATCCCCCAGGCCATCTCCCATTTCGAGAAGGCCGTCGAGCTGTACAACGCCGTGGGCTTGAACAACAACGCCGTCGCCGTCCTCAAGAAGATCCTGCGCTACGAACCCGCCCACATGGAGAGCCTGTGGAAGCTGGGTGAGACGCGGCGGAAGCAGGGACTCGGCGCCGAGGCCAGCACCCACTACCTGCAGTTCCTCGACTGCGCGGCGGAGATCACCGACGACACCCGCGAGCGTTTCCTCGACCGCTGCGCGGTCCTCCTGGAGGTGCTCCCCGGTGATCTGGACATCCTCGGACGGCTCGATCAGCTCTACGAGGACTGGGACATGCCCACCGAGCGGGCGCGCATCCTCGTGTGCAAGGCGGTCGTCGCCCGGGAGGCCGGAGAAGAGGACATCGTCGAGCGCTATCTCGACCGGGCCCGCGCCATGACCACGACCCTGGAGACCATTCCCGAGTACCAGAAACTCGCCGGGGAGAGTGCTCCGGCCGAGGACGCCGCGGCAGGCGGGACGGCCGATGACTCCCAGGTGGAGGCGGAAGACATCGACCCGGACGAGGACGAGACGAAGGTCATCGAGATCGAGATCGACGACACCCCTTCCTTCGATTCCAAGGAGTTCAGCCTCGATCTGGATTTCGACGTCCCCGAGGAGAGCGGAACGGTCGACCCCTTCGCCGGCAGCGAGGCCGCCCCGGAGAGTGGGCAGGACGAGGAACACGAGGAGAACGAGATCGTCGAGCAGGGCATCAACCTGCTCGAGGAGATCCTGGCCGACGGAGAGATCGATCTCTCCCAGGCCGAGGAGAGCCAGGTGGAGACCATCCGGCAGGACCTGGAGGGACAGATCGGAGGGGAGGTCGCCGAGCACGACCACCAGGGTCACTACGAACTCGGACTGGTCTACCTGGACATGGGGATGATCGAGCAGGCCCTGGCCTCCTTCACCAAGGCCTCCGAGGGCGAGGAGACGCGCCTGAAGGCCCTGGAGATGAAGGGGAACTGCCTGCGGAAACTGGGCCGGCCGGAAGAGGCCCTGACCGCCTATCAGGAAGGCCTGGCCACGGTCGGACACAGTCCCACGGAATACCTGGGACTGATCTACGAGCTCGGTTCGACCCTGGAAGGGCTGGGCCGCCTGGACGAGAGCGCCGAGTACTTCGAGCGCGTGGCGGCCATCGACGGATCCTTCCTCGACGTCCGCGAACGCCTCGAACAGCTTCGCCAGCGCAACTGAAGGCGGCAGGGGGGAACGGCTTGGGGGTTGCCCACCGCGGTGGAGCGTGTTTCAATGCCTCCATCCGGTGAAAGCCTTCCCGCTGATGGCCTCATTCCCGAGAATCCTCCGTGATCCGGTCTTCAACTCACCACTTCCGGGTGCCGCCCCTCATCGCCCTCGTGTTCGTGGCGGTGATGGCGACGCCGGCACGGGGCCAGCATCCCACGTCACCGGACTCCAGTTCCGCCGCCGCGCCGGCCGTCCGCGATTCCATGGCCGCGTCGGCCGCCGCCGATTCGCTGCGTCCATCCCTGGCCGTCCGTGATTCCGTCGTCACGGAGACACCGGCCCTCCGCGATTCCATGGACACACGAACACCGGCCGCCGCCGATTCCACCGGTGGCGACGGGAGCGAGGTCGAGCACGACTCGGCCCTGCTGAGCGACCCGGGTCCCCTGCTGCCCCCGTGGACCCACGGTGCGTGGCTGGGGCCGGTCGAAGTGGAGCACCTGCGTCCGCGCGGGGCGGACGACGTGGTCGAAGCCCTGCCCCGATCCTCGCTGCGTGTGGCCGGCGACCGGGGCTTCGATGCCTTCCTCGATCTGGGTCCTCTGGACGGGGGCTCGGCGGAGATCCTCTACGATGGTGTTCCCACCCGCTCGCCCGCCGACCTCGATCCGGGAGTCTGGGACGTCACCGCGGTCGGGACCGCGTGGGCTCAGGCCGCAAGGGGCGAGGCAGCGTCGAGTCTGGGGGGCAGTGCGGTGCAGATGGAACGCGATCCTGCGGTATGGGGCCGCACCCTCTTCCGGACCCATTTCCAGAGATCGAGGCTGGAGACCTACCTGCGGGGACTGTCCGTGACCACTCCCCGTGCTCCACGGACCCTGCGCCTGGACTATGAGGAGTGGAAGACCGAGGACGGGGATGGTTTCAGCAGCGATCCCAACCTGGGGGCGATCGCCGGCTTCGGAAGGTCGAAGATGCGACGGTGGGTTCTGTCCGGTGCGGTCAACACCGGTCTGGGCCGATGGAGTGTGGGCTTCGGCCGGGGGCGGCGCTACCACGACGGGACGGTCGCCCATGCCGGTGCCGTCGAGCGCTGGACCGGCCAGTTGTGGACGGGGCTGGACCGGCAGGACGGGACGCATCATCTGAGGGTGCGTCTGTACCACCTCGACTGGAACGACGTCGATTCCATCCACCAGGAGAAGCGTGACGCGTCGCGGCTGGGGGGGCGCTTGAGCTGGAGCGCCGAAGGGGCGGGTCCCCTGGTCCAGCTCGACTTCGAGCGCTGGTCGGCTCTCTTCCACACCAATCTGTACCGCAGCCAGGCGACGACCCTGGTGGGACAGACTCGTCTGGGTTGGCGAAACGATCCCACCTCGAAGTGGTCCTGGAGCGCCCAGCTGGGGGCGAACTGGGCCGAACTGGCCCAGGGCCGCTGGGCGCCGGCCGCCGATGCGCGTCTTCGGTGGCGAGCGGGCGGTTCGTGGTGGCTGGGTCTTCGCGCCGGCCGGCAGCCCCGGACACCGACCTTGCTGGAGACCTCGGGCCATGCCTCCTTCGACCTGGCCGGTGGCTTCACGCTGCACCGCATGCCCCACCCCGATCTGCCCTTCGAAGTGCACGATCGGCTGCGGGTGGAGAGCGGGCTGAAGGTGGGTTCCCGCGGCCGCCTGGTGGTGGGGGCGGAGAGCTGGTGGCTGCGCGACGGCATCGGCTGGGTTCCCGACTCGTACACGGCCACCGACGGCAAGGCCCGCACGGTGGGAGGTCTTCACTACGATCTCCAGCAACTCGACTGCGAACTGAAATGGCCGATGGGGAACGTGCACCACGGCGCGCAGTGGCGCGTCCAGGGGGGATGGGTGCTCGGTGATCTTCCTCGCGACGCCAGCCGGGGCGGAGGATGGCCGAAGAGCCAGGCCCAGCTCACCCTGAGCTGGTGGCACGATCTCTTCAGCTCCTACGACCAGGTCCGGATCTTCTACCGCGTGGTCCACGCCGGAGAGCACTACGGCGACCGGGTGGGAGTGTTCAGTGAGGAGGGCGATCTGCTCCCCTACACGACCCGGCAGGATCTACGCGTGGCCCTGAAGCTGCGCGATGCCGAACTCTATCTGGAAGTCCACAATTTCATGGACGCCCATCTTCAGGAAGTGGCCGGAACGCGGCGCCGCAACCGCGATCTCCAGTGGGGTCTTTCGTGGCCGTTCTGGAACTGAGGCCGTCGCGCTTCGCGCACACCCGGTATTGCCGCCCCGACGAAGCGGGGCACCTCGTCTCCCGGACAGGTTGGAACGATGCGGCGAAGGATGTTCCTTCTGGTGCTGCTCTTCGTGCTGGGGTGGCTGGCCGAGATCCTCTCCCGCCGCCCGCCGGACTGGATCCGGGACGATCCCATCGTCCACCCCTTCGGACTCGATGCCTCGGCCGAGGAGGAGGAGAACGAGGCCGCGGGCGCCCCTGGTCCGCCCCTGGTCACGGCTGACCAACCCCTGGACATCAACCATGCGGATGCCGCGGCCCTGACCGCGCTTCCCGGCGTCGGGCCGGTTCTGGCCGCCCGTATCGTGGCCCTCCGCGATTCGGTGGGTGGTTTCCACCGGAAGGAGGAATTGCTGGCGGTCAAGGGGGTGGGGCCGCGAACCCTCCAGCGGCTCACCCCGCTCATCCGTCTGCATTGATGCCGATCCGCTCCGATGAGGCCGGTTTGGGCCCGGGCCTTGCAAACTGCACCGCCGGTTGGTGTCTCCGGCTGGAGCCGCCATCTGCGGATCCGATGGAAAATGGTGGGAAACCGGCGGAAAGCCGGGCGAATCCGATTTCGAAGGGATCGCCGGCAAGGCACGGGCATTGCACCGTGGCCGCTGGTGCTCACGCGCGAAACGCCGCGGGCTCGGATTCTGCACGCCTCTAGCATCTCGAGGTCACGCCTTTGAAGGACAAGATTGCCGGGAAACTCCTGGAAGCGGACCTGATCAGCCAGGAGCAACTCCAGAAGGCCATTCAACAGCAACAGAAGGAAGGGGGATCCCTCGGGATCAACCTCGTCAAGACGGGCGCCCTGTCCGAGACCGCGTATGCGGGCTTCCTGGGTAAACTCTACGACCTGCCCATCGTCAGTCTCGAGGGCAAGGAAGTCGACGCCGAGGTCACCGCCCTCATCCCTGCCGATGTCGCCACCCGCTTCCAGGTGGTTCCCCTGGAGAGGCAGGGTCGCGTTCTCAAGGTGGCGATGTCCAATCCCTCGAACGTCTTCGCCATCGATGACATCAAGTTCATCACCGGGCTCGAGGTGCAGCCCGTGGTCTGCACCGAGAGTGACATCCGGGCCGCCATCGACAAGTTCTACGACTCGGCCGACAGCCTGAAGGAGGTCCTCGAAGGTCTCGAGGAGGACATCGAGGTCGTCGAGGAGCAGGAAGAGGAAGATCCGAACGCCCTGTCGGCGGCGTCGGAGAACGCACCGGTGGTGAAGCTGGTGAACTCGCTGCTGTCCGATGCGGTCAAGCGCGGAGCCAGCGACATCCACATCGAGAGCTACGAGAAGAGCATGCGGGTGCGCTACCGCATCGACGGTGTCCTGCAGGAGATGATGAATCCGCCGTACAAGATGCGGGCGGCCATCATCTCGCGTCTGAAGATCATGTCCGAGCTGGACATCGCCGAACGACGGGTACCCCAGGACGGGCGCATCAAGTTGAAGATCGGCGAGAAGAAGATCGATCTGCGTGTGTCGACCCTGCCCTGCATCCACGGCGAGAAGGTCGTGATGCGTATCCTGGACAAGGGGAATCTCCAGTTCGATCTGGAGGGTTTCGGGATGGAGGAGAACGCCATCCGCAACGTCCTGGCCGCCGTGTCGGCTCCCTACGGGATGGTCCTGGTCACCGGTCCGACCGGTTCGGGAAAGACCACCACCCTGTATTCGTGCCTCAATCGGCTCAACACTCCCGAAGTGAACATCATGACCGCCGAGGATCCGGTCGAGTACAACCTCGACGGGATCAACCAGGTGGCGGTGCGGGACGAGGTGGGTTTGACCTTCGCTGCGGCCTTGAAGTCGTTCCTGCGCCAGGACCCCAACATCGTCATGGTCGGTGAGATCCGTGACCTCGAGACCGGTTCGATTGCGGTGAAGGCGGCCCTGACCGGGCATCTGGTCTTGAGCACCCTGCACACCAACGACGCTCCGGCCACCGTCAACCGTATGATCGACATGGGGATCGAACCCTTCCTGGTGGCTTCATCGACCAACCTCATCATGGCCCAGCGCCTGGTACGCCGCATCTGCAAGCATTGCAAGCGCAAGGTGGACATCAGCGCGGAGCGCAAGGAAGAACTCGGGCTGAGTCCGGACGCCGAGGTGTACGAGGGCGAAGGATGCCCCGAATGCAACGGCACCGGCTACAAGGGACGGCAGGGCCTGTACGAGGTCATGCCCATCACGCCGACGATCCGCGAGATCATCCTGGACCGCGGCACCACGACGGAGATCCGTCAGGCGGCCATCGAAGAGGGCATGTTGACCCTCCGTCAGGATGGTCTTCGAAACATCGAAAAGGGAGTGACCACCATCGAGGAGGTCCTCCGTGAGACGGCCAACATGTAATGGAGGACGCGATGATCAGTCTGCGTGAGCTTCTCGAGGACATGGTCAGCAAGAACGCCAGCGATCTGCACTTGACCGCCGGATTGCCCCCGCAATACCGGATCGACGGCGAGATCGTCAATTCCAGCTTCGACGTCCTGTCCGCGGACGACACGCGCGCCCTGGCGTATTCCGTGTTGAACGACGAACAGAAGAAGCTCTTCGAGAACAACAAGGAGCTCGACCTGAGCTTCGGGGTGCAGGGAATCAGCCGTTTCCGCGCCAACATCTTCCTGCAGCGTGGAGTGACCACCGCCGCGATCCGGAAGATCCCGTACGAGATCCTGGGCTTCGACAAGCTGGGCCTGCCGCCGGTGGTGAAGACCTTCGCCGAGTTGCCGCGCGGGCTGGTGCTGGTGACCGGGCCGACCGGTTCGGGTAAATCGACGACGCTGGCCAGCATGCTCGACTGGATCAATGCCCATCGTTCCTGTCACATCCTCACCATCGAGGATCCCATCGAGTATGTGCACCATCACCAGAAGAGCATCGTGAACCAGAGGGAAGTGCACACGGACACCGATTCCTTCGGCAACGCCCTGAAGTACGTGCTGCGGCAGGATCCGGACGTCATCCTCATCGGGGAGATGCGCGACCGCGAGACCATCGCGGCCGCCTTGACCATCGCCGAGACGGGACACCTGGCCTTCGCGACCCTGCACACCAATTCAACCTACGAATCGATCAACCGTATCGTGGATGTCTTCCCCGAGAACCAACAGAGTCAGATCCGAGCCCAGTTGGCGTTCGTTCTCGAGGGAGTCATCACCCAGCAGTTGATTCCCAGGCACCGTTCGAAGGGCCGGGTCCTGGCCGCGGAGGTCATGGTGGTCACTCCGGCCATCCGGGCTCTCATCCGCGATTCGAAGATCCATCAGATCTACGGAATCATGCAGGCGGGGCAGAAGTTCGGGATGCAGACGATGAACCAGGCGTTGTACCGGGCCTACACCAACCGTGAGATCAGCTATGAAGAGGCAGTGAATCGCTCGGCGGATCAGGACGAGTTGCTCCGAATGATCGGCGAGACCATCGAGGTCTGAGCCTAACCAGGAGGATAAGACGTGGCGACGACTACTTTTGTCTGGAAGGGCCGGACGACGAACGGTCAGACGGTCAGTGGCGAGCTGGAAGCGCCCAGCAAACAGGCGGCCATCACCGATCTTCGCAAACGCCGGATCGTGATCGAGTCGATCCATGGGAAGAGCAGGGAGATCCGTCTTCCGATGTTCAAGAAGGGCGTGAAGGTGAAGGATCTCTCCATCTTCACCCGGCAGTTCTCCACCATGGTGAATGCCGGTCTTCCTCTGGTGCAGTGCCTGGACATCCTGGGGAAGCAGACCGAGCACCCGATCTTCCGGAAGGCCATCCTCGATGTGATGAGTGATGTCGAGGGCGGTGCCACCCTGGCCGAAGGGTTGGGCAAGCACAAGTCGATCTGGAGCGATCTGTACTGCAACATGGTCGACGCCGGTGAGCAGGGCGGTATCCTCGACGTCATCCTTCAACGTCTGGCGGTGTATCTGGAGAAGGCCGATGCCCTGCAGCGGAAGGTCAAGAGCGCCATGACCTATCCCACGATCGTGATGGTCGTGGCCGGGGGCGCGACGATCTTCATGCTGATGTTCGTGATCCCCGTTTTCGCCAAGATGTTCTCCGACTTCGGAGGCGAGTTGCCGGCGCCCACGCGCATCGTCATGGGCCTGTCCGGATTCCTGAGGACCTGGTGGTGGTTGCTGGCCGGCCTCGGCGTGGGATCGGTCGTCGCCTACAAGGCGGCACGCAAGAACTACAAGGCCTCCCGCGCGATCGACGCGTTCATGCTGAAGATCCCCATCGTGGGCAACGTTCTGCGCAAGGGCGGCGTCGCCCGCTTCACCCGTACCCTCGGGACGCTCGTCAGTTCCGGTGTTCCGATTCTCCAGGGCCTGGAGATCACCGCCAAGACGGCGGGGAATCTCATCATCACCGAGGCCATCCAGAGCACCCGGGAGAGCATCAGTCAGGGTGACACCATCTCCGAACCCCTGCGCAGGTGCGATGTATTCCCGCCGATGGTCGTCCAGATGATCGCGGTCGGGGAGCAGACGGGGGCTCTCGACGAGATGCTCAACAAGATCGCCGATTTCTACGACGACGAAGTGGATACGGCGGTCGAGCAGCTCACCGCTGCGATCGAGCCCATCATGATCGTGGTCATGGGTGCGTTGGTGGGTGGCATGCTGGTCGCGATGTACTTGCCGATGTTCAAGATGGCAAGCGTCATCGGCGGCTGAGCCAAACCGCGTTCACCTTCATTGAACGGCCATCGACTGGGGGGATCGGTCGTGACGGAGCAGAGGGATTCAGCCCTCCAACAGTGGTTCTTCCTGCGCCTGGCGGTGGCGACGCTCGTCGTCTCCGCCGGCGTGATCCTGCTGTCGCTCAGCGCGGACAAGGTGCCGCGTCTGGCTCTGTTCACCGTTCTCGCCGTTCAATACCTGGGACTGGCTGGAGGCTACGCCGCGCTGCGGATGGGGGTGTCCCGGGTCCGGGTGCAGACGGCCGAGATCATCCTCGATGTCGTTCTGATCACCGCCTGTGTCCATCTCACCGGTGGGGTCGGCAGCACCTTCACCCTGCTCTACTTCTTTCCCATCCTTCTCGCCTCCATTTCCGGGCGCCGGCGGGGAGCCCTGGCCACCGCCATCCTCAGTTCGATCTCCCTGTTGGGCTACGAACTCCTGGTGGCGGCAGGAGTCGTCCACCCGGTGTCCATCCGCTTCCACGGCGGCCCCGGCCACAGCCCTGAGCTGCTGCAGGTGCAGTTCGCCGTCGGCCTGTTCCTGATCATCGGTTACCTGGCGGCCGAGTTGGGGCGGCGGGTCGACCGGCAGGCGCATCTGTTGGCGGACAAGCGCGAGGAGCTGGCCCGGCACCGTCTGGAGGTACAGGGGATCCTCGACAACATGAGCAGCGGCGTGTTGACCCTCGACGCGGATGGAAGGGTCCTGCGGATGAATCCGGCGGCGGGGTTGATCCTCGGGGTCGACGAGTCGAGCATCCGGGGAAGGCCCATCGCCGAGGCCCTGGGAACGATCATGCCCTCGTTCGTCTCCTATCTGATGGAGTCGCTGCGTGAGGGCCGGGTGGTGCAGCGCGTCGAATTGAACATCCTGCGCCAGGACACCACGGTGGTGCCCATCGGGGTCAGCATCAGCCAGCAACTGGACGAGGAGGGCGGCAACAACGGCATCATCGCGGTCTTCCAGGACCTCACCGAGGTGTTGCGGATGCGCGAGCGCATGCGGGCCAGCGACCGGCTGGCCGCAGTCGGCGAGCTGTCCGCGGGTATCGCCCACGAGATCCGCAATCCACTGGCGAGCATCCGTGGATCGGTCGAGATGCTCGCGTCCGAACTGGCGGTGGAGGGTGAGAACCGTCACCTGATGGATCTCATCCAGAAGGAGAGCGAACGCCTCAACCGGATCATCGAGGATTTCCTCGAATATGCGCGGCTGAGGCCCCAGTCACCGCGGCGCAACCACCTGAGGGTGCTTCTCGAGGAGCTGTGCACCATGCTGCGTCGCCGGGACGATCTGGGTGGGGAGACCACGATCGAACTCATGAGTTCCCCGGTGGATCTGGTCGTGGAAGTGGATGACGAGCAGATGACCCAGGTCTTCCTGAATCTCTCCCTGAATGCGATCCAGGCCATGGAGGGGAAGGGCACCCTGACGCTCAGCTCGCAGGCCGAGCTGAACGACGGGAAGTGGGAAGCGGTGATCCGGTTCGCCGACGAGGGGCCCGGAATCGACGAGGAATCGATCGATCATCTCTTCGATCCCTTCTTCACCACCAAGAGCGATGGTACCGGCCTGGGACTGTCGATGGCGAATCGGATCGTGCACAACCATGAGGGACGGATCGAGGTGCGCAATCGCAGGAGAGGGGGCGCGGAATTCCTGGTACGCCTGCCTCTCGCCGGCGTCTGGCTGGACGGACGCCTCGTCGAGGGAGATGAAGCGTGGGCGTTGATCCGCCGGGAGACGATGGTACTGCACGTTTGATCGAGAGCCGGCCGGGGCCGGCGCATGAACCCAGCCGTGGAGCGGTGATGCCGCCTGCGTGAAAGGACCGATGATGAGTCACGGAAAAATCCTGATTGTGGACGACGAGAGAAGCATGTGTGAGTTCCTTGCCATCATGCTGGGCAAGGAAGGCTTCGAAGTGACCACGGCCAACAGCGGCGTCGAGGCTCTGAGGGAGATGAAGAGGGGGGGGTTCGATGTGGTGATGACCGATATCCAGATGCCCAAGATGGATGGCATCCAGGTTCTCAGTGGAGTGAAGGCCATCGATCCGTCGGTCCCGGTGATCATCATGACCGCCTATTCCAGCCAGAAGACGGCGATCGAGGCGGTCAACAAGGGCGCTTTCCATTACCTGAACAAGCACGCCAAGAACGACGAGATCAAGATGGTGGTGCGCAACGCGGTGGAAGTGCGCCAGGTGAAGACGGAGAACGTCCAACTCAAGCATGCCCTGTCGAAGAACGCCAAGAGTGCGCCCCGGCTGGTGGGCAAGAGCGAGGAGATCCGCAAGGTCCTGCACCTGGTGGAGAAGATCGCCATCGCCGAGAGCAACGTGTTGATCTATGGCGAGAGCGGGACGGGGAAGGAGCTGATCGCGCGCTCGGTGCACGATCAGAGCCACCGGGCCAACGGTCCCTTCGTCACCATCAATTGCGGCGCGTTGCCCGAGAGTCTGCTGGAGAGCGAGCTCTTCGGCCACGTGAAGGGTTCGTTCACCAACGCCATCCGTGACAAGGATGGACTGTTCAAGGTGGCCTCGGGCGGGACCTTCTTCCTCGACGAGATCGGGGAGACCAGCCCGGCGATCCAGGTGAAGCTGTTGCGGGCGATCCAGGAGCGGGAAATCATCCCCGTCGGCGGGACCAAGCCCATCAAGGTGGACACCCGTATCATCGCCGCCACCAACCGTGACCTGGAGAAGGAAGTTCAACTGGGGAACTTCAGGGCCGACCTCTATTACCGCCTCAATGTCATCCAGGTGACCTTGCCGCCGCTGCGCGATCGGCCCGACGACATTCCCCTGCTCATCGACTACTTCCTCCGCCGCTACAAGCCCGGATACGAGGGCATGATCAAGAGCGTCATGAGCCCCGATGCGCTGGAGACCCTGCAGAACTACTCGTGGCCGGGGAATGTGCGTGAATTGGAGAATGTCATCGAACGCGCGGTGATCCTCCAGGAGAACGAGGAGATGATCACCCGCGAAGATCTTCCCGAGAAGCTGTGCCGCAGCGAGGTCATGGAAGGGGCCACCCCCTTGAGGGAATCGGGCATCACCCTCGAAGAACTCGAGAAGAAATACATGATCAAGGTGCTGGCGGAAACGGGATGGCACAAGAAGCGAGCAGCGGAAATCCTCGGGATCAACCCGTCCACTCTGTACCGGAAGATCAAGACCTATGGATTGACGCCGCCTCATTCGATGCAGGGCGAATCGGAAGGGGCCGAGGAGAGCGAGGAAGAGGTGGTCGAGGTGTGAGTGAGAGCTTGCGGGCTTGCCGGCGCAGTGGCGAGTTGCCAGCCCCAGGCTGCAATGTGCTTACCGCAAGGGGCAGGGAAGGCCCGGGACCTCCATGGACCCGGGCCTTCAAGTACAATAATGGCAACAAGTTGTGAAGGTCCGCGCTTTGACGGTGGTTGGCACGTCCTCTGCTTTGACCCAGACAGCCGTAAGTCACCCAGTATCCCCGGCGGTTCTCGCTCGGGGGTGGGAAACTCTCGAGGAGGCCAAGAAAAGTGAAGAACAACTCCGGTTTTACCCTGATCGAGCTCATGATCGTCGTCGTGATCATCGGTATCCTGGCTGCGATCGCCATCCCGAACTTCATCTCGATGCAGGATCGCGCCAAGGAGGCGTCGACCAAGTCCAATTGCCACACCGTGCAGCTCGCCGCTGAGGACTTCGGTGTGCGCAACGACGGTGTCTATGCCGCCGACACCAACGATGCCCTGGGCAACGGTGACACGATGATCGATCTGTTGCCGGGTGGCGCTCTGCTGACCAACCCGTTCACCAAGCAGGACACCGAGCCCGTCGACCAGACTGCGGCTCAGCCCGGTGAGACCGGTTACGTTGTGGTGACGCAGAACAATACCAACGTCGGCTACACCATCACCGGTTATGGCAAGGAAGACCTGATCATCACCCTGACCAGCGGTCAGTAGAGTACGGATCTCCTGACGGAGATTGGTGCAGACGGGAGAGCCGTGCGGGGTCAGCCCCGCCCGCCTCTTCTCTTATCCGCGCCCGAGGTGACACGCCCATGTTCAAGCGCTGTGAAGGATTCACTCTCATCGAGCTCATGGTCGTCGTGGTGATCATCGGGATCCTGGCCAGTATGGCGTTCTCCAACTGGCTCTCGATGCAGGCCACGGCCAAGGAAGCCGCGGTGAAGTCGAACTGCCACACCGTCCAGCTCACGGCCGAGGACTTCGCCATCCGCAACGACGGCGTCTACAGCAGCGGTGCCGACGCCCTGGCCAACGGGACGACCCTGACGGATCTGCTGCCTGGGGGCGCCCTTCTGACCAATCCCTTCACCAAGCAGGACACCGAGCCCCAGTGGGGGGCCCATGCGGCCCAGGCGGGGGAGACCGGTTACGTGCCGCTCGTGGAGAACGGGGTCAACGTCGGCTACACCATCGACGGCATCGGTCGCGACGCCGCTCTGGGGACCCTGATCGTCCTCACCAGCGGGCAGTAGCACCGTGGCCGGATTGGAAGCCCCGGACGTCCCCGCCTGCGGGCCGACGCCACGCGCGCTGGGGGACCTCGGGCACGTACCCGGCGGCCGAGAGCCGGCGGACCGGTGGACCGGTGGACCGGCGCCCGGACCGGCATCCGTGGAAATGGCACCCAACGTGCAAAACGCTACCTGGTGTAGCGTTTTCACGTTCGAGGCGGCCGGTTTTCGGCCATTTCGCCCGGAAACCAGATCGAAAGGGATCCGATCGTGTCGATCTTCCGTCTCCATGATGTCCACAAGAGCTACCGCTCCGATTTCCTGCGCCGGCGCAAGCCGGTGCTCCAAGGTGTCCAGCTCGAGCTCGCCGAGGGCGAGACCCTGGCCTACCTGGGGCACAACGGCGCCGGCAAGACCACGACCATCAAGGCCCTGCTGGGCCTGATCCGGGTCGATTCGGGGCGCGTCGAGGTCTTCGGCCACCGCGCGGGTGACCCCGCCGCCCTGGCCCGCCTCGGCTATCTCCCCGAGAATCCATGGTTCTACGACCATCTCACCGGACGTGAGTTCCTCCACCTCGTGGCCGATCTCCACCGTCTGCCCCGGTCGAAGTCCCGGCGCAGGGTCGATGAGGTCCTCGAGCTGGTGGGAATGACCGAGAACGCGGACCGGCGTCTGCGGACCTTTTCGAAGGGAATGCTCCAGCGGATGGGACTGGGTCAGGCGCTGGTCAACGATCCCGAGCTGCTCATCCTGGACGAGCCCATGGGTGGACTCGATCCGGTGGGCCGCCATCAGATCCGCACCTTGCTGACCGGCCTGAAGGAGCAGGGGAAGACCATCTTCATGAGTTCCCACATCCTCAGTGACGTCGAGAGCCTCGCCGATCGGGTTGCGATCCTCGACGGAGGAAGACTCAAGAGGGTGGTGGACATGAGGGATCTCGAAGGGGTCGGAGTGGCGAAGGCCGTGCGCTGCCGCGAGCTCGGTCCGTCCGCCGTCGATCGTCTGCGCCGGGAGGGATACGCGGTGCAGATCCGTGGCGACCTGGCGTCCATCGCCGTGGATGACGAGGGGAAGCTGCCCGACGTCTTGCAGCTCATCCATTCCGAGGGAGGGAGGCTCCTTCGCGTCGAGCCCCTTCGTTCCTCGCTCGAAGAGATCTTCCTGGCCGAGATCGGAATTCGTCCGTCACCGGCCACGAAACCGGAACCTGAGCATTCCTCGTCGATACAGGAAGCCACCGATGAAGTGGTCGAGGCGGTTCGGGACGTGCAGGAGGTGCGCTGATGATGGGAGTGCTGGCAATCGCGCGGAATACCTTCCGTGAAGCCGTTCGCGACAAGATCTTCGCCCTGGTCGGGGCCTTTGGTGTGGTGCTGGTGGCGTCGTCGGTGGTGTTGAGTCCATTGACCATCGGCGCGCAGACCAAGATGGTGGCCGATGTCGGCCTGTCGTCCATCAGTATCTTCGGGTTGTTGATCGTGCTGTTGATGGGAAGCGGGATGGTCCACAAGGAGATCGACAAACGGACGATCATGACCATGCTGAGCAAGCCCATCACACGTACCGACTACATGCTGGGCAAGTACCTGGGCCTGCTCATCACCCTGTTGGTGATCATGGCCAGCATGAGTGTCCTCTTCTTCCTGTCGGTGTGGGTCACCCCGACGGTCTTCGATCCGGCGTTCATCAAGTCGCTGTACACCGCCGGCTGTGAGATGGTGGTGGTGACGGCGGTGGTGATGCTCTTCAGCGCCTTCACCACGCCGGTTCTGACCAGCCTGTTCACCCTGGGCGTCTTCCTGGCGGGCCACACCCTGGGCGACCTGCAGAGCTTCGCGGCGATGTCGGGCAACCAGGGGACGGTGTGGGCGATCGATGTCGTCCGGTGGATCCTCCCCGACCTGGAACTCTTCAACATCCGCAACGCCGCAGTGCACGGTCTGCCGATCCATTCGGCTCATCTGATCTGGGCCGGCGTCTACGCCCTTCTCTACTCCACCGTCTGCCTGGTGGTGGCTTCCTGGGTCTTCAGCCGGAGGGATTTCAAGTGAGGCTCTCCGGTCGTTGGATGGTGGTCGTCACCGTGGTCCTGTTCGGGCTGAGCGGTCTGGCGGCGCGCGCGGCGCGCCAGACCCAGGAGCATTCGGTGGAGAACACCATCCGCTACCTTCCTCAGCCCGAGGTGATGAGGATCGCTTCCTTCGGGTACGACGAACTGGTGGCCGACGCTCTGTGGTTGAAGCTGATCCTCTACTATGGTGAGAGTCGCAAGGGTCAGCATTCGCTGGCTTTCTTCGAGCAGTTGGCCGAGACCATCATCACCCTCGATCCACTCTTCGTCGAAGGGTATCGCTTCCCCGCCCTGGTGATCTCCCAGGATATGGGGAATCCCCAGGAGGGGATCGCCTTCCTGGAGAAGGGAATGAGAGCGATGCCCGAGGAGTGGTGGCTTCCCTTCGAGGCCGGCTTCATCGAGTACGTCACCTGCGTGGACGACGAAGAGGCGTTCCACTGGTTCAAGCGAGCGGCCGACGTGCCCAACGCGCCGGAATTCCCACGCCGCTTCGCCGCCTTCGTCTCCGGCCGGGCCGGCGACCTCCAGGTGAGTCTGGTCCTGTACCGCACCCTGGCCGAGACCACCTCGGACAAGTACCAGAGGGAGGACGCGCTAAGGAAGGTGAAGGAGCTGGAGGCGGCCATCCGCGGGGACGGTCCCATTCCCGAGTGGATCAAGCGGAGGCGCTACGCCGACGGCAAGGTCGACCCGGGGATCCAGAGTCTCGAAGAACTGGAGAGACGTCGGAAGGAGAGGAAGGCCCGGAGCCGGGAGGGCGGAGATGGTGCATGACTTCGTCGCCGACTTCGTCGAGGGCTGGAGGGCGTTGCCCGTGCCCTGGCTCTACGCCCTGGTCTTCGCGGTGGGAGCCTGCGTGGGAAGCTTCCTGAACGTGGTGATCTACCGCCTTCCCCGGGGACTCTCCGTGGTCACCCCGCCTTCGTCGTGTCCGGTCTGCGGACACCGGATCCCTCCCTGGTGGAATCTTCCCCTGGTGTCATGGGTCCTCCTTCGGGGACGTTGCCGCTGGTGCGGCGCGTCCATTCCCGCACGCTATCTGCTGGTCGAACTCGGCGGTGGACTGCTCGCGACCGCCTGTCTGTGGCGCTACGGACCCACCCTGCAGGGGCTGGTCTTCTTCGCCCTGCTGGCCGCCCTCGGCGCGGTCGCGGTCATCGACTGGCAGCACATGATCATTCCCGACTCGATCAGTCTGGGATTCCTGGCTTTGGGACTCGTATTGGCACCCCTGAGTGGCACGGGCATCGTCAACGCCCTCATCGGAGCCCTTGGAGCGGGGGGACTCCTGCTCGTGGTGGGGTGGATGTGGGAGAAGGCGCGGGGAATCCAGGCCATGGGTGGAGGCGACATCAAGTTGATGGCGGCGGTCGGTGCCTTCCTGGGTCTCGTCCCGGCGCTCATGGTGATCTTTCTCGGATCCTTCCTGGGCGCCGTCTGGGGACTCGTGGTGGGGGGACGTGGCAGGGACGCGCGCATCGCCTTCGGAACCTTCCTCTCGGCGGCGGCGCTGGTCGTGGTGTTCTTCGGTCCGGATCTGATCGATTGGTATCTACGCGCAAGCGGATTGAGCACTTAGCCCCACCCCTCCGCCGGTGCGACCGCCTGCGGATCGCTTGCAACCGAGAATTCCCAAAGACTTCCTCCATTGCATGCACGATGCGAAAAGGCGTGCAGGACGGTCGCCTCGCCCGCCGGCCGGAAAGTCGCCCCGCCGGTCGATTTCTCAATGCCTTACCGCTCAACGAGTTGGAGCCTCCGACGGGATTCCCTCTTGGCATGGCCCTTGCCTTTGACCGCCAGGGAATCGCAGAACCCCACGGGGTGGTCCCCTCGTGGGGCCTTCCATCATGGACTGAGTTGCGTCACCGCGCCCTTTGGGGGGGCGGAAAGCGCGCCAGGCAGCTGGAGGTCGGCAACTTCGATGATCTCGCTCCTTCGCAAGCGCAGTAAGGCGACGGTGGCTCTGGATATCGGATCCAACGTCGTCAAGTGTCTGCGTATCGATCACTCCGGTGAACAACCGCTCATCACGAACTTCGCGATGGTCGAGCTGATGCCCGATGCCATCGTCGAGGGCGAAATCATGGACCGCGAGATGGTCGTCGAAGCCATCCGCGAAGTCGTGAACCAGGCGAACATCAAGGATGAGGATGTATCGACCTCCATCGGCGGCCGCTCGGTCATCGTCAAGAAGATCATCATGGACAAGATGGCTTCGGCGGATGCCGAGGAAGCCATTTTCTGGGAGGCCGAGCAGCACGTTCCCTTCGACATCGACGACATCTGTCTGGACTTCCAGATCGTCCGCGAGGACATCGGCGCGAACCAGATGGAGATCCTCCTGGTCGCGGCCAAGAAGGAAACCGTCCAGGCCCAGGCCGAACTGATCCGCGAGGCGGATCTTCGTCCGGTCCTGGTCGATGTGGATGCCTTCGCCGTACAGAACGCCTGGGAAGCCACCAACGGCGGCCCCAGCGACGAGGTGATCGGGCTCATGAACGTGGGCGCCGACGTCACCAGCCTGTGCGTGATCCAGAATGGAACCCCGTACTTCACCCGCGATCTCAACGTGGGGACCAATCGACTGGTCGAGGAGTTCCAGAAGGAATTCGGCGTGAGCTTCGATGAGGCCCGCGACTTCGTCGCCCATCCGGACAAGGTGGACGAAGCGGACGCCGATCGTCTGGTGGAGATCGTTCGTGGCGTCGCCCACGACCTGTCCACCGGCATCGATCGAAGCATCTCCTACCTGCGTACCTCCGGTGATGCCGAGTCGATCGACCGGGTCGTGCTCAGCGGTGGGGGAGCCCGCTTCCCCGGGTTGAAGGATCTGCTCGCCGAGCACGATCAGTACGAGGTGGAAGTGGGAGATCCTCTCTCCGGCGTTGCATACGACCCTGAGGTATTCGGCGAGGAGAGTGTCGAAGCCCTGTCGCCTCTGCTCACCGTGGGAGTCGGACTCGGTCTTCGTACCCAGGGGGACAAACAATGATTCGCATCAATCTCCTTCCCAAGGACGAGGTCCCCAAGAGCGTACAGGTAAAGTTGCCGCCCGTGGCGAGCTTCATTCCCGTCTTCGTGGCGGTCGGCCTGCTGGCCCTGTGCATCGTCGTCGGCTTCCTGCAGCACGGCCAGGTGGTGAAGCTGCAGAAGGATATCGAGGTGGCCAAGGAGGAGACCCAGCGTCTCGCTCCCCAGATCGCCCGCATCAAGCAGCTCACGAAGGAGCGCGATGAAGTCGATCGGCGCCTCGATGCCATCACCATGCTCGACAAGAACCGGTACTTCCGGGTTCGGCTCATGAGTGAACTCAGCCGTCACATGCCGGAGAACACCTGGTTGACTCGCTACGAGGAAGTCGGAAACACGAGTGTGCGTCTGGAAGGGATCACCTTCAGCAACTTCCTCATCGCCGATTTCATGCGCGATCAGGTCACCAGCGACAACTACCGCGCCGTCGATCTCGAGTACATCGAGCGCGGCAAGATCGGTGATATCGACGTTCTCAAGTTCGGCCTGACGGCGCAGGTGGGTCAGCCCGCCACCGACGTGGCCACCGGAATGTAGCCACGGGAGGAAGCGAGAAATGGATCTTCAGAGTCCCAAGGTACAGCGAATCCTCATCTCATCTCTGGTGAGTGTGTTGATTCTGTACCTGTTCTTCGGAACGGCGATGCTCAGCTTCTCCTACCGGGCCAAGAAGGCCCAGATCGCTGAGCTCCAGTCCCAGAGTGACGCTCTCAACCGCGATCTGGAGAGGGCGCGCATCACCGCCCGCAATCTCCCCAAGCTCGAGCAGGAGTACGAGTATCTGCATCAGCAGTGGTTGATCGCCCGCAATCTGCTTCCCGAGCAGAATGAGATGGAGCCGCTGCTGAGGAAGATCTCGGCCGCGGCGCAGCAGGCCGGCCTGGTGTGGGTGGAGTATCGTCCGCAGCAGCCGATTCAGCGCGAGTTCTACACGGAGAATCCCATCGATATCAAGGTGGAGGGCAACTTCCATCAGGTGGGCACCTTCCTCGGCCAGGTCGCCAACCTCAACCGCATCGTCAACGTCCGCAACGTGGAGCTGGAAGGCGTTCGGCCGGAGGATCAGGGCAAGGAGGACAACACCCACTCCCTGTCCGGCTCCATGCAGATCGTGGCGTACACCGTCCCGAACCGCCCGCCTCAGACCGACAGCGCCAAGCAGAATCTCGACACCGCCCGGCAGCGACTGGGGCGTTCCACCAACCGGAAGGCGGCGGCCAAGGCCGCGGCCCACTAGTCGCAAAGGAGTTGCAGAGCATGAAGAAGCGAATCCTCACCGCGACTCTCGGCGTCGGCCTGCTGCTGATGGGCTTTGCCGTCGAGGCGGCCGCCCAGAGTGAAGCGATGGCCGCGACGCCTTCGGACGAAGCGCAGGCGCGCATCCGTTCGATCCGGCGGAACGAGTACTTCTATCAATCCTATGGGCGAGTCGATCCCTTCCGCGCCTTGGTGACGGGAGAGTTCGAGGCTGCTCCGAAAGCCGACCTCGCGGACGTGAACGCCGCGACCCTGGTCGGCGTGATGTGGGGAGCGAACGAGAAGTTCGCGCTCCTGGAGGATGGACACGGAAACGGATTCATTCTCCGAGTCGGCGATAAGGTCCGCAACGGCCGCATCGTCGCGATCAATGACGACAGCGTGGTGGCTTCCATCTCGCTCTACGGTATCACCTCGCGGGTCGTTCTCCGACTCGAGCAGAAGAAGGACAAGCGATGATCACGATCCTCAACGGCAAAGCAGGGTTCGTCGGCACTCTGGTCCTGGTCCTGTGTCTGGCTTCCTTCGCGGGTTTGAGCTCCGCGGCTGAAGACGGCCCCAGCTCCTCGAAAACGGCCGACATCGTGGGTGTCAATCTCGTGAACGGCGGGAGCGGTGTCCGCGTGGAGATCAACGCTCAAGGGAACTTGAGCCACCGGGAAACCCAGTTGACGGGCCCCGACCGCTTCGTGGTCGACCTGCCGGGCGGCATTCTGCGCGGTGATACGACCCCGTTGAAAGGTGATGGACAACTGGTCAGCCAGGTGAGAGTGGCGCAGTTCAGCATCAATCCTCTTCCGGTCACCCGGGTGGTCATCGATCTGACCCAACCCGCGCAGTGCAGCGTCGAGGAGACCGAGAACGGGCTGGTGGTGTTCGTCGCTTCGCAGAGCCAGGTTCCCGACCAGGTCGATCCGGAGGCCTCGGTGTATCCGAGCGAAGCCTACGGAAGCCTTCCCATGGACCACTGGCAGGCCCAGGCGGACGAGCCTCGGGTGGCCCAGCCGGTCCGCAGGGAGACCGACGCCAGCTATGCCCGGATGTTCAGCGTGAACGTCCAGAACGCCGACATCCAGACCATCCTGCGCAGCATCGCCAAGTTCAGCGGGAAGAACATCATCGCCTCTCCGGAGGTCGAGGGCAATGTCACCGCCAGCTTGACCGATGTCCCGTGGCGGGAGGCGCTCGACGTCATCCTTCGCGCGAACGGTTTCGGGTATGTCGAGGAGCACGGTGTCATCCGTGTCGACACGCTCAAGAAGCTTCGCGAAGAGGAGCTGGCGCAGAAGACGGCCCAACAGCGCGTCGATCAGATCGAGAAGCTCACCACCCGTGTCGTGCGCATCGACTTCGCGAATGCCGATGAGGTGCGCGACGCGATGAAGAACATGATGAGCAATCGCGGGTCGGTCGAGGTCGAGCCGCGCACGAACAGCCTGGTCGTCACCGACATCCCGTCGGTGGTCGATCTCGTTGCGGACATGGCGCGTCACCTCGACACCCGGACGCCCCAGGTCCACATCGACGCGATGCTGCTCGATCTGGACAGCCGTATCGGGCGTTCCCTGGGCATCGAGTGGGGCATGAAGGACTTCAAGGGATCGGGCTCGAACATCAGCGGTGACGTGGCCTTCAACGGGGGGATCGAGAACCCGCTGGGCCAGATCCGCATCGGTGGGATCCAGGATTGGGGTGCACTGCAGATGACCTTGCAGGCTCTGGAGAAGGAGAACAAGGCCCAGATCATCTCGAATCCGGCGGTCACCACCACCGACAACCGCGAGGCGGAGATCCTCGTCGGTCAGAAGATTCCCTTGATCGTGGCCGACGAGGCGGGCAACGCGGTGACCCAGCTCACCACCATCGGTATCCGTCTCATCGTGACGCCTCACATCAACAGTGACCGGCAGATCACCCTGGACATCCATCCGGAGGTCTCCGATCTGTCGAGCGAGGCCACCGTCCAGGGTGGTGTGATCATCAACACCAGCGAGGCCGACACGCGCGTCCTCGTGAACAATGGAGAGACGGCGGTCATCGCCGGGTTGATCCGCAACGTCGAGAGCAGGCTGACCTCGGGTGTTCCCATCCTGAAGGACATTCCTCTGCTGGGAAATCTCTTCAAGAGCACGTCGACCGCCAAGGCCAAGCGTGAGCTCATCGTCTTCATCACCCCGACGATCCTGGGCGATCCCAGTGACATGATGGATCAGCGTGAAGACGGTATCTTCAAGGAGCTCCAGGAGGAGCGCGCACACCAGGAGGTCCACGGTCTGGGACTGTAGGACCCATCCAGGTCGAGCCGGAGAAGAGAGGCGCCGGACTTCGGTCCGGCGCCTCTTTTTGTCCGTGGCCGCGATCGCCCCTTCTTGCAAGCCGGGATTGCCGCGGCCCCATCGCATGGCCTACCCTGGCGGGGCTCGTCCACCGTCTCCCATACCCAGGAGGAATCGTGCTGCGACTGCTCACCGCCGGGGAAAGCCACGGGCGTCAGATCACCACCATCCTCGACGGGCTTCCCTCGGGTCTGAGGATCGATCGAGAGGCCCTGGCCCAGGGCATGGCCCGCCGCAGGGTGGGCTACGGGCGGGGCCCCCGGCAGGGGCTCGAGACCGACGAGGTTCAGGTGCTCTCGGGCGTGCGTTTCGGGCACACCACCGGCGCTCCGGTCACCCTGGTGGTCACCAACAATGAGGCCGGCGAGTGGGCCCAGACCCTCTCCGCCTTCGGCGATCCGGAGGCTGGAATCCCGCAGCGGATCTCACGGCCGCGTCCCGGGCACGCGGACCTGGCGGGGATGTTCAAGTACGACCATCACGACGCCCGGGATGTGCTCGAGCGAGCCAGCGCAAGGGAGAGTGTGGGCCGGGTGGCGGCGGGGGAGATCCTTCGGGCCCTCCTGGCTGCCCTGTCGGTCCGGGTGTATTCGCACGTCATCCAGATCGGCCAGGCGAAGGCCGATCTCCAGGCGGTGCCACCGGAGGAGATCGCCGGGCGGGCGGAGGCGAACGACCTGCGTTGCGCCGCCGGCTACGAGGAGATGCGACGGGAGATCGAGTCCGCCATGGCGGACGGGGACACGGTCGGAGGGGTCTTCGAGGTGGTGGCGGAGGGCTTGCCCCCCGGGCTCGGTTCGTCCATGGCGCCCGACCGCCGGCTGGATGCCGCGCTCGGTTTCGCGCTGCTGTCCATTCCCGCGGTGAAGGGAGTGGAGATCGGTCCCGCACTGGAGAACGCCGGCCGGAGGGGCTCGCGGGTGCATGACGAGATCCTGCCCCGTCCCTCCGGACTGCCCCGGCGCACGGGGAACCGCGCCGGCGGACTCGAGGGGGGCATGACCAACGGCGAGGCGCTGGTGGTGCGCGGGGCGATGAAGCCCCTGTCGACCTTGCGGCGTCCCCTGCGCTCGATCGACCTGGAGACGAATCTTCCCATGGAGGCGGCTTTCGAGCGCAGTGATGTCTGCGCGGTACCGGCGGCGGGGGTCATCGCCGAGGCGGTGGTGATGCAGGTCCTGACCGACGCCTTCCTGCGGGCCTTCTCGTCGGACACGATGAAGCGGCTGGAGGATTCGGTCGGAGCGTACCGGGAGGAGCTGAACGAGAGGATGCGGCGGGCCGGGGAGGGTGGACGGAAGTGAGGACGATCACCGCGCTGGTGGGATTCATGGGCGCCGGGAAGACCGTGGTGGGCCAGCTCCTCGCCGCTCGTCTCGGCCTGCCCTTCGTCGACCTCGACCAACAGATCGCCAAGCACGAACACAGGCCGGTGTCCGAGCTTCTCCGCGAACTGGGGGAGGCCCGCTTCCGTCGGCTGGAGAGCAAGATCCTCGACGAGGTCCTCGGCCAGGACACCGGTGTGCTGGCCACCGGCGGAGGCACGGTCCTGTCGCCGGAGAACCGGCGGCGTCTGCGCGAGCGTGCGGCCGTGGTGTGGCTCGATCTGAGACTGGAGGACGTGCTCGCCCGCCTGACGCCCACTGAGCGGCAGGAGCGCCCCCTGGCCGCCGATCGCGGGCTCGAGGAACTCGTCGCTCTCTTCGAATCGCGCCGGCGGTACTACGCCGCCGCGGCGCACCTGCGGATAGAGACCTCCGGGGAGATTCCCTCCCGTGTGGCCCGCAATGTGGAGGATGCGTTGGAGCGGATGGAGATGGACCCTGCGGGAGGCGCGAGATGATCCGGGTTGTGGCCGGGCGCTTCAAGGGGCGCCGCCTGAGGACGCCGGCCGGATCGGTCACGCGCCCGACCACCGGGAGGATCAAGGAGGCGATGTTCTCCTCGCTGGGACGGCGCATCGAGGGCAGGATCGTGGCCGACCTGTACTCGGGTTCGGGAGCCCTGGGCATCGAGGCCCTCTCGCGGGGTGCCCGCAGGGTGGTGTTCGTCGAGTTCGAGCCGGGCGCCCTGAAGATCATCCGCTCGAACCTGCAGGAGCTGGGTGTGGGAGAGGAAGAGGCGATGCTGCGCCGGATGGATGCAGGACGTTGGCTGCGGCGCCTCCAGCACGGTGCGGTGGACGAAGGGGAGAGGGTGGAAGTCGTGCTCATGGACCCGCCCTACGCTTCCGGCGATCTGGAGTCTATACTTGGATCGGCCCGGGCTCTGGTCACCGGTGGGATGATCGACCTGGTGGCCCTGGAACATTCCGCCCGTCTGACCCCCTTCGAAGAAGTGGGGGAAGGGCTGCGGGTGGTCACCCGGCGCCACGGGCACTCGGCCTTCAGTATCCTGGAAAGGGCAAAGCCATGAAGACTGCACTGTACCCGGGCACCTTCGACCCCCTCACCCTGGGTCATCTCGATCTCCTCGACCGGGCCTGCAGCCTCTTCGATCGGGTGATCGTCGCGGTGGCCTCGTCGACGGAGAAGGGAACGATGTTCACCCTGGAGGAGAGGGTGGAGATGTTCCGTGAGGTGGTGGCCGATCGAGAAGGAGTCGAAGTCATCGCCTTCCGCGGCCTGCTGGCACACGAGTTCGAGCGCCAGAAGGTGGACGTGGTGGTGCGTGGGGTGAGGCTCTTCCAGGATTTCGAGTACGAATACATGATGGCCTTGATGAACCGGCGGCTATGTTCCAGCTTCGAGGTGTTGTTCCTGATGCCCAGCGCCGAGTTCCTCAGTGTGAGTGCGACGCTGGTGCGGGAGATCCATGCCCACGGCGGCGATGTCTCGCAGCTCGTTCCGCCGGCCGTCGAGAGACGCATGGATGAACGAAGGAAGACGGCCGATGGAAGTCCTCCCCGGGGATGACGGTGGGGAACGGCACTCAGCTCCAATCAAGGACGAGAGAAGCATGACCGACTTTCTGAGCCGACGGGCCCAAGCGATCCAACCCAGTGCGACCTTCGCCCTGAGCACCAAGGCCAAGGAATTGAAGGCCCGTGGTGAGCCCATCCTCGACCTCAGCCTGGGCGAGCCCGATCTGCCCACCCCCGCGCCGGTGGTGGAGGCCGCCCACCGGGCGCTGGACGAGGGGCATTTCGGCTATACCCCCACGGCCGGGGTCATGCCCCTGCGGGAGGCCATCGCCCGGGTGTACACGGAGCGTCTGGGGGTCGAGGTCGATCCCTCGATGACCATGGCCACCCAGGGGGGCAAGCAGGCGCTCTATCAGGCCCTGGCCACGGTGACCGACGCCGGCGACAAGGTGGCGATCCTGCAGCCCTACTGGGTGTCGTATCTGGAGCAGGCGCACGCCCTCGATCTGGAGCCGGTGATCGTGCCATGCCCGGCCGAGAATCGTTTCCGGCCCGATCTGGACGCGCTGAAGGCAGCGCTCGACGATGGGGTGAAAGCGGTCATCCTCAACTCACCCAGCAATCCCACCGGCGCCGCCTACGACCGCGAGGAGATGGCCCGTCTCGCCGACCTCATCCTCCAGAGCGGTGCGGTGCTCATCAGCGACGAGATCTACGAGGACATCGTCTACGGCCCCGAGGGTCATGTCAGCCCCCTCCACGTCCGTCCCGAACTGCGTGAGCGCTGCTGCGTGGTGACCGGGCTGTCCAAGGGCTTCGCGATGACCGGATGGCGGATCGGCTTCTCCATCGCCCCGACGTGGTGGACCCAGGCGATGATCCGTCTGCAGGGTCACACCACCAGTCACATCGCCGCCACCTGCCAGCAGACCGCGATCACCGCCCTGGGCCGGCGTGACCTCGTCGAGGGTCTGGTCGAGGTCTTCCGCCGGCGCCGGAAGCGGGTCGTGCCGCAGGCACGGACCCTGCCCGGCACCTCCCTCTTCGACCCGGAGGGCGCCTTCTATCTCTTCTTGGACGTGAAGGAGCTGATCGCAGGCAGCTCGGCGATGGACGATTCGAAGGCACTGGCGGAATGGCTCCTGGAACGTCATCATCTGGCAGTGGTCCCGGGAGAGGCCTTCGGCGCTTCGGGACATCTCCGGCTGAGTTTCGCCGCCTCCGATGCGGTGTTGGACGAGGCCTTCCAGCGGCTGGACGAGGCGTTCGCCCAGCTGTAGTCCCCGCTTCCCCCTTGGGTGTCATGCCTTTCGTCGACCAGGTACGAATCGAGGTGGCCGCAGGCCACGGCGGGCCCGGATGTGTCTCCTTCCGGCGGGAGCCCTATGTGCCCAAGGGCGGTCCCGACGGGGGTGACGGCGGGCGCGGTGGGTCGATCGTGTTGCGGGCCGCGGGCAACGTGCAGACCCTGCTCGACTTCCGTTATCGCCGGAAGTACAAGGCCCGGCCGGGACGGCCGGGCGAGGGCCAACGGCGCAACGGGGCCTCGGGCAAGGACCTCGTGATCGAGGTGCCGCGAGGCACCCTGGTGTACGACGACGAGACCGGCGAATTGCTGGGTGACCTGGTCGAGGAGGGGCAGACCCTGGTGGTCGCCGCCGGAGGCAAGGGAGGACGGGGCAACGTGCGCTTCGCCAGCCCGACGAACCGGGCGCCCCGGCAGGCGGACCGCGGGATGCCCGGAGAGGAACGGCGTCTGCGCCTGGAGTTGAAGCTCCTGGCCGACGTGGGGCTGGTGGGCTTCCCCAACGCCGGCAAGAGCACCCTGCTGTCGGTGCTGTCCAGTGCGCGCCCGAAGGTCGCCGACTATCCCTTCACCACCCTGGTGCCCAATCTGGGGATCGTCGATCTCGGGGGCTATCGCTCGTGCACCATGGCCGACGTGCCCGGTCTCATCGAGGGGGCGAGCGAGGGGAAGGGACTGGGCCATGCCTTCCTCCGTCACCTGGAGCGCACCCGGGTCCTGGTCTTCCTGCTCGACGTGGCCGACCGGCCCCAGGAGCATCTGGACACCCTTCTCTCGGAGCTGTCGCGCTACGGGACGACCCTCCTGTCGCTTCCCCGTATCGTGTGCTTGAGCAAGATCGACCTGCTCGCCGATGGCGAGGCACTGCCCGAACTGAAGGGCGTCGAGGCCGAGGAGATCATCCCGCTGTCGGCGGTGACCGGCCGGGGCATGGATCTCCTGCGGCGGGCGCTCGGAAGGATCCTGGCCGAGGCGGAGTGATCGCTTCCGGCTCTCCCATTGGAAGAAGACACGCCTCCCGGTGAGGGGACGGCCATGGAGCCGTTGGATGAATGGCTGGAGGGCTGTCTGTTGCCCTCTTCGCAGTGGAAGGCGTTCATCGAGGGAAGGCTCTCGGGACGGCCGCCGACGGAGCGGGCCCGGCGCGCCTGGTCGAAGCGGGGCACGCGCGCCTGGCGCCAGCGATGGATCGATGCGGTACGCAAGAGGGTCGATGCCCTGGGTGGGCTCATCCTCACTCCGGTCGAGGTCGCCTATCCGCGGCGCCTCCTCCAGTTGCAACAGCCCCCTCCGGTGCTCTTCGCACGGGGTGAGGTGCGTTGGCTGGCAGTGGAGGATGCCATTGCGGTGGTGGGTGCACGCCGGGCGTCGCAGGCGGCATTGGACCGCGCCCGGCGCCTGGGCTCGAACCTGGCCCGTTCGGGGATCCCGGTGATCTCCGGCCTGGCTCGAGGGGTGGACGCCGCGGTGCACGAGGGATGCCTGGAGGCCGGAGGCCGGCCCGTCGCCGTCCTGGGCACCGGTCTCGACGCGGTCTATCCCTCGGGGCACGAGGAACTGCAGGAGGAGGTGGCCCGGCAGGGTTGTGTGGTCACGGAATTCCCGCCCGGTGAGGGCGCCCGGCCGTGGTGCTTCGTCGCGCGCAACCGCATCATCGCCGCCCTCTCGCGTGTGGTGGTGGTGGTCGAGGCGGGCCGGCGCAGTGGGGCGCTCATCACCGTCGACTTCGCGCAGGAATTGGGCCGGGAGGTGGCCGCCTTCCCCGGTGCGGTCGAGGACGAGAGCTACCGGGGCTCGCTGCAGATCCTGCGGGACGGGGCCCGGCTGGTCCGCGATGCCCGCGACGTGCTGGAGGAGCTGGGACGCTTCGATGAGCTTCCCCTGGAGCGGGCGCCGCTGGGCCTGGACCGGCCTCGGCGGCCGGCGGAGATCGCACGTCTGCAGGGAATGGAGCTGGGAAGGGTGCTGGCCGAGTTGGCCCAGTTGCAACTGGAGGGGCGGGTGCGCCGGGTCGAAGGGGGACGTTACGTGGCGCTCGAGTCGGAATCCAGCGGATTCCCCGCTTGCTCCCCGCCGCCGCCGGACCCTAGTGTGTGAGGCGCCCTCCTGCCGGGGGCGTTCGTCCCGGACCAGAGAAGAGAGACGATGAGCGAGAAGCGACCCACCTGGAAGCATCGCCTGGAGTACGTGGGGCTCTACCTGCTCTATCTGATGGGCCGCTTCCTGCCCCGCCGTCTCTTCGTGAAGGTGGGTGAGGCAGTGGGGCGTTTCGTCTTCGACGTGCTGCGGGTGCGCCGGCGCGTCGCCCTGGACAACCTGCGCTTCGTGTTCGGCGGCGAGAAGAGCGAGAAGGAGCTGGTCGAACTGGCCCGGCGTTCCTACGCCCAGCTCGGGGGAACCATGCTCGAGTTCGCCTCGCTCTCGCGCATGGGCCGCAAGGAACTGCTCGAGGAGGTGGAGATCCTCGGACTCGAGCACCTCGACCGGGCACTGGAGGTGGACGGGAGGGGGGTGATCCTCGTCACCGGACACTTCGGCAACTGGGAACTCTTCGGGGCGGCTTTCGTGGCCAACGGGTATCCGACCACCTTCCTGGTGAAGGAGCAGTCGAATCCCCTGGCCTCGCGCATGCAGAACCGCCTGCGGGCGATGGGCGGCATCGAGATCGTCAAACAGGGGCCCCTGGTGGCGCGCGGCGTGTTGCGCGCCCTGCAGAACGGGCACCTGGTGGGCATCCTTCCCGACCAGGACGCCGGTCGTCACGGAGTCTTCGTCGACTTCATGGGCCGGCCGGCCTCCACCTTCAAGGGCCCGGCCTTCTTCGCGTGGAAGGCGAACGTGCCCATCATCCAGGGCTATGTGCGGCGTCTGCCTGACGGGCGTCACGTGGGCCAGATGATGCCTGCCATCTACCCCCACCCCGAAGCGCCGGAAGAGGAGGAGGTGCGGCGTCTCACCCAGCTCTTCACCGACGACCTCGAGCGCTGGGTGCGCCGCTACCCGGAGAACTACTACTGGGTGCACCGGCGGTGGAAGACCCGCCCGGAGGACGTCGCCCGGCGCGGACGCTCGACCGAAGGCGACGTGGAGGCGGCCGGCTGAGCCGCTGGGAGTGGAAGTGGGCCGGCCTGGATGGTCTGCCGGTGGCGCCGTCTGGATGGTCCGGTCCGGTGGTGGGGAGGGGGAAGCCCCACCGATCATGCGGCTCGCCTACGGACGGTTCTCCTCGGGGCTCTCCGCTGCGCCGGCCGCGAAGCCGATGGGATTGGAGGAGCCGCCTCCGGGCAGATGGATCTCGCCGTGCTGCTTCTCGTAGCGGCGGACGTTCTCCTCCAGGAGGCGCGAGACCGCCTTGGCGGCCTGGGGAGTGAGAATGATACGGGCATGGACCTTGGCCTGCGGTGGCCCGGGCATCAGGCGCGCGAAGTCCAGGATGAACTCACTGGGACTGAGGTGGCAGAAGGCCAGGTTGGAATAGGTGCCCTCGACCTCCTTGGGGTCGATGTCCACCTTGATCTGCGGACCCTGTTGTGTCATTTCCGGCTCCCTTGGTGCGGGCTATGGCGGCAAGCTAGCCCCGTCGGAGCGAAGGGTCAAGAGCAGGGGGCTTCGTTGACACACTGTCACCGGCCGCCTATTGTGCAGGACAGCGCCTCCGTCCGGCGGCGGCCCGTTTTCCCCGATTCCACACACCGCGGTCGAAAGCATGCTTGGTCCCCTCGATTCCCATATCTATCAGGAAGGTCTGCGCAGTCTCGACGCCCTTGCCCCGGTGAAGGTGGCGGTGGTCGGTGACACCATGCTCGACCGTTTCCTGCGCGGCCGGGTCGACCGGATCTCTCCGGAGGCTCCA
>JAOZPE010000004.1:0-71862 GCA_029932915.1 Candidatus Krumholzibacteriia bacterium | reverse complement strand
TGCACATCCAGGACGAGGAGGAGCGCCTCGGAGGCGCCGCGAACGTGGCCGCGAACGTGGCCGCCCTGGGAGCGGGGGTCGAACTCTTCGCGGTGTGTGGCCGGGACGGAGCAGCCCAGCGGATGGAATCGATGCTCCGCGATCGAGGGATCGGGGGATCGGGACTGGTGCAGAGCGGCCGTCGCACCACCACGGTGAAGACCCGCATCCTGGCCGCGGGCCAGCAGGTGGTGCGGCTCGACGAGGAGTCGACAGGGCATCTGGACGACGACGACCGTTCCGAACTGCTCGAGCGCTTGCGCCGGGCGGCTCCCTTCGACGCGGTGATCGTGTCCGACTACGGCAAGGGCGTCGTCGATCTGGAGCTGATGGATCTGCTGCGGGAATGGAAGGCCGCCGGTTCGCCCGTGGTGGTCGATCCCAAGCAGGGCAACTTCGATCTGTATCGCGGGGTGACCGCGATCACGCCGAACGAGAAGGAAGCGGGCGGGGCCTGCCACGAGAGCATCGAGGGGGACGACGACGCGGCCCGGGTCGCCGCGATCCTGCGCGATCGCCTCGGGACGGACATGATCCTGCTCACCCGAGGTGAGAATGGACTCTATCTGCTCGAGGACGGAGGGCGTTCGCACTGGATTCCGACCGAGGCCCGTCAGGTCTTCGATGTGACCGGCGCGGGCGATACCGTCATCGCCGGCTTCACCACCCTTCTCGCCGCGGGAGCGGCGGCCGAGGTGGCGGCGCGCTTGGCCAACGCGGCGGCCGGGATCGCCGTGGGCGCCCTGGGTACGGCGGTGGTCGGCCAGGAGAGCCTGCGCCAGGCCTGGAGACGGCGGGCGAAGGAGGAAGGAAGATGAGCGCCGATGCCCGTCTGCTGCCGACCGATCTGGCTCCGCTCATTCCCGAGGACGATCTGGAGCAATGGGCCGAGGAACAGCGAAAGGCCCGCCACAAGATCGTCTTCACCAACGGATGCTTCGATCTGTTGCATCCGGGTCATGTGCATTCGCTGATGGAGGCCCGCTCCCTGGGCGATCTCCTCCTGGTGGCGATCAACGACGACGAGAGCGTCCGCAGGCTCAAGGGAGAGGGGCGGCCGTTCCACGACCAGGAAACACGGGCCCTGCTCCTGCGTGCCTTGCGCGCGGTGTCGGCGGTCACTATTTTCGCGGCCACGAGCTCGTTGCCCACCATCCTGAAGGTGAAGCCCGACGTGCTGGCCAAGGGCGGCGAGTACGAGGATTCGGAGATCGTGGGGGCCGAGGAAGTGAAGCGGTGGGGAGGACGTGTCGTCCGCCTGTCGATGGTTCCAGGGATTGCGACCACGACCTTGTTGGCTCGTATGCGCGGGGACGAATCGCGCGGAAAGAAGGAAAGGTCTTGAAGGTTCACGAATACCAGGCGAAGGAGATCTTCGCCTCCCATGGCCTGCCCGTGCCCAAGGGCGAAGTGGCGACGACGGTCGACGAGGCGGTCGCCATCGCCGAGAAGATCGGCGGGCCGGTGATGGTCAAGGCTCAAGTGCACGTGGGAGGACGCGGTAAGGCCGGCGGGGTGAAGTACGCCGAGGACATCGAGGCGGTGAGGAAGCACGCCTCGGCCATCCTGGGGATGGACATCAAGGGCCTGACGGTGGAGAAGGTGTTGATCACCGAGGCCATGGACATCGACGAGGAATACTACGTCGGTCTGCTGATGGACCGCGCGAGCAAGAGCCCCATGTTCATCGTCTCGGCCGCCGGTGGAATCGACATCGAGGAAGTGGCGCGGACCACTCCGGAGAAGATCCACACCCTGGTGATCGATCCCCGCTACGGCGCCCAGGCCTTCCAGGCGCGCCGTCTCGCCTACGGGGTCAGCTCCGATCCGGCGGTGGTGAAGGGGATGACCAAGGCCCTGCTGACGCTCTACCGCATCTATGTGGAGAGCGACGCATCGTTGGTGGAGATCAATCCCTTCATCAAGGCCAAGGACGGCAGCGTGTGGGCGGTCGACGCCAAGCTGAACATCGACGACAACGCGCTGTACCGTCAGCCCAAGATCGAGGCCATGCGTGACCTCAGCGAGGAGGATCCGAGCGAGGTCGAGGCCAAGGAGGCCGGGCTGAGCTTCGTCAAGCTCGAGGGAAACGTGGGGTGCCTGGTGAACGGCGCCGGACTGGCCATGGCCACCATGGACCTGGTGAAGTACTTCGGCGGCCAGCCGGCCAACTTCCTGGACATCGGCGGGTCGTCGAATCCGGACAAGGTCGTCACCGCGATGAAGATCATCCTGCGCGATGAGAACGTGAAGGCGATCCTCTTCAACATCTTCGGCGGAATCACCCGCTGTGACGACGTGGCGGCCGGCCTGATCAAGGCGGTCGAGATGCTCGACGTTCCCGTTCCCATCGTGGCGCGTCTGACCGGAACGAACGAGGAAGAGGCCCGCGAGATGTTGAAGGGCACCAAGCTGCATCCGGCGGCCACCATGGACGAAGCGGTACAACTGGCCCTCGAGCTGGCCGGAGAGGGGAAGTAACCATGAGCATCTTCGTCAACAAGGACACGAAACTCGTGGTGCAGGGCATCACCGGCCGGGACGGCTCGTTCCACACCAAGCAGATGATGGAGTACGGCACGCAGGTCGTGGCCGGGGTCACCCCGGGCAAGGGCGGACAGAAGTTCGAGGGCAGCGTGCCCATCTTCGATACGGTGGCCGAGGCGGTGAAGGAGACCGGCGCCAACACCAGCGTCATCTACGTGCCGGCGGCCTTCGCCAGCGACGCCATCCGCGAGGCGGTCGACGCCGGATGCCGGTTGGTGGTCTGCATCTCCGAGGGCGTTCCGGTGAACGACATGGCCGTCACCTACAAGTACGTCAAGGAGAGGGGCGCCCAGTTGATCGGCCCGAACTGTCCGGGCATCATCTCCCCGGGGCAGTCGAAGGTCGGCATCCTGCCCGCCCAGATCACTGCCGAGGGCAAGGTGGGGGTGGTCAGCCGCAGCGGCACGCTCACCTACGAGGTGGTCGATCAGCTCACCCGCAACGGTCTGGGCCAGAGCACCTGCATCGGGATCGGCGGCGACCCCATCATCGGAACGGGTTTCCTCGATTGCCTCGAGGCCTTCGAGAACGATCCCGAGACCGAGGCGGTCGTCCTCATCGGGGAGATCGGCGGTGACGACGAGGAGCGGGCCGCCGAGTACATCCAGACGAAGATGAGCAAGCCGGTGGTGAGCTTCATCGCCGGGCGGACCGCGCCTCCGGGCAAGCGCATGGGCCACGCCGGCGCCATCGTCAGCGGGGGCAAGGGGACGGCCGAGAGCAAGGTGAAGGCCTTCGAGGCGGCCGGAGTGAGGGTGGCCGACAAGCCGAGCGACATCGTGCCCCTGCTCGCGGAGAGCTACGAGCCCGCCCGCAAGGCGCTGGAAGGCCGTTAGGAGCGCCTCAGCCGCCCGGCGCGGTCCGGGAGGTGGCGGATCGGCCGTTTTGGCTGCATTCTTTGGGGCCCCTGCCACAGCAGGGGCCTCATCGCATGAAAGGCGGAGTCGATGCAGGAAAGCTACATGATGATCAAGCCCGAGGCGGTGGCGGCGGGTCAGGTGGGCCGGATCCTGGCCATGGCGGAGACCAACGGTTTCACCATCGTCGAATTGAAGACCCTGCGCATGGATCGCGAGCTGGCCGAGCGTTTCTATGAGGTGCACCGGGAACGGCCGTTCTTCGCCGATCTGGTCCGTTACATGACCAGTGGACCCGTGGTGGGGGTGCGGGTGCGCCGGGAGGATGCGGTCCGCCGGATGCGGGAACTCGTCGGCGCGACCGACCCCGCCGAGGCCGCATGTGGTACCATACGCTTCCTGTACGGGACGAATCTCTCGCAGAACGCCGTGCACGCCTCCGATTCGCCGGAGAACGCGCTCCGCGAGCTCGATTTGATCTTCGGGGGGTCGATCGAGGGGTAGGGGCCCCGTGGGCCTCGCTTTCCCCGCGGATCCATTGACAACGGACGGTATTTCCCTACTTTAAGGAGCCTTCGGTTGATCGCGGTCGAACTCATCCTGGAACGCCTCGCGCGTGGCCGCTCCCGGCTTCCGCTGGACGCGGAGCTGCAGCGGGAGGATCCCTCCGAGGAGGGGGAGACCATCGAGGTGAGGTTGAGCGGCGAGCTCACCGTGGACGACATGGACCAGAGGATCCTCGTCCACGGGAGTTTCGAGGCGCGGCAGATGGTCCACTGCGACCGTTGTGCTCGTGAGTTCGAGCTGGTGACCACGCCGGAGATCGAAGTGATGATCCTGAAGAATCCCACCCGGGGTGAGGATCCGCAGGACGAAGGCGGCGACGCCTGGGTCATCCATCAGCGCAGCGGGGTGGTCTCCCTGGACGAGCCCCTGCTGGAGGCGGTGATCCTGGCCGATCCACAGAAGATCCTGTGCCGGGACGATTGCAAGGGGCTGTGTCCGCGGTGCGGATGTGATCTGAACGTGAGCAGCTGTGACTGCGTGATCGAGGAACTCGATCCCCGTTGGTCGGCCCTGAAGGAGTTGAAGGAGTAGGACCCCGAAGGGTTCTTCTCAAGGAGGAGGAATCATGGCGGTACCCAAGAGAAGGACCTCCAAGGCGCGCAAGCGCAAGAGACGGACCCACTTCAAGGCCCTCGTTCCGAATCTGGACAAGTGCCCCCATTGCGGAGCTCCCCGCATTGCCCATCGGGTCTGCAAGGAATGCGGGCACTATGGAACCGAAGCGGTCATGGAGAGCGGCGACTAGCCCACACCCCTCGTGAACGCCGTCGTCGAGCACAGCATCGCCGTCGATGCCATGGGCGGGGACTTCGGTCCTTCCGTGGTGGTCCACGGTGCCCTGAGGGCTCTTCCCCAGTTGCCCGAGGATACCCGTATCATCTTCTTCGGTGATCGCGACATCATCGTGAGGGAGATGGAGAAGGCCGGGGTCGAGACCTCACGGGTCGAGGTCGTCCACGCTTCGCAGAACATCGACATGCACGAATCGCCGGCCTCGGCGGTGCGCAAGAAGCGTGAATCGTCCATCGTGCTCGCGGCCCACGCCCTGCGTCTGGGCCAGGCCGACGCCTTCGTCTCCGCGGGCAGCACCGGCGCCGTGGTGGCGGCCAACCTTCTCCACGTGGGCCGCCTTCCCGGAGTCTCCCGTCCCGCCATCGCCACCTACTGCCCCACCCTCAAGGGCACCACGCTGTTCATCGATGTCGGCGCCAACAGCGACAGCAAGGCCGAACACCTCGTGCAGTTCGCGGCCATGGGCCGCATCTACGCGGAGAAGATCCTGGGAAGGAAGGATCCGAAGGTGGGCCTGTTGAACATCGGTGAGGAGCCCTCCAAGGGAAGCGAGCTGTACCAGGCGGCGCACAAGAAGCTGGCCGAACTCGAGCCGAACTTCGTGGGCAACGTCGAGAGCACTGCGGTGTTCGCCGGAAAGGCCGAGGTGGTGGTCACCGACGGTTTCGTCGGCAACATCCTCCTGAAGTCGGTCGAGGGCTTCGCCGGTTTCCTCCTGGCCACCATTCGCCACGAGATCCAGCAGAGCATCCGGGCGCGCCTGGGTGGTTTCATGCTCAAGCGCCGGCTGCGCACCATCTTCGAGGGCTTCGACTACGTCCAGTACGGAGGAGCTCCGCTGCTCGGCTGCAAGGGCATCAGCATCATCTGTCACGGCAAGAGCAACGAGGCGGCCATCGCCAATGCGGTGCTCCTGGCCAGCCGCGCGGTCCAGGAGAAACTGGGCGATCTCATCAGCGCCGAGCTCGAACGCGAGGGCATCGCCGAGAGCCGTAGCTCCAGCGCGTCCAACGGATCCAGTCTTCAGCGGGAGGGTCTTCACGGATGAGCCGCGACATCGCTTTCCTCTTTCCCGGGCAGGCCAGCCAGTCGGTGGGGATGGGGCGTGACCTGGTGGAGAGCTTCCCCCAGGCCCGCACGATCTTCGAGCAGGCGGACGAAGCCCTGGGTTTCTCCCTGAGCCGTCTGTGTTTCGAGGGTCCCATGGAGGAGTTGACGGAGACCCGCAACGCCCAGCCCGCCATTCTCACCCACAGTCTGGCCGTGCACGCGGTCCTGCAGGAGGAGGCGGGCCTGGAGCCCCGTCTGGTGGCTGGACACAGCCTCGGGGAGATCTCGGCCGCGGCCGCGATGGGCAGCTTCTCCGTCGAGGATGCGGTGCGCCTGGTCCGGGCGCGGGGGGAGCTCATGTGGGAGGCCGGCCAACGCCAGAAGGGGACCATGGCCGCGGTGGTCGGCCTCGAGGCCGAGACGGTCGAGGCGGTCTGCCGAAGCTACAGCGAGACCCATGAGGGCGTGGTGGTGCTGGCGAACCTGAACAGCCCTGGTCAGCTCGTCATCTCCGGCGATGTCGAGGCGGTCGAGGGCGTTGCTGCCCCCCTGAAGGAGGCCGGTGCGCGGCGGGTGTTGCCCCTGGCGGTCTCCGGCGCGTTCCATTCCCCCCTGATGGAGAGTGTGCAGGGCGAGTTCGAGGCGGTCCTGTCGGAGATGGGCGTACAGGATCCCCGCCATCCGGTGGTGGCCAACGTCACCGCCCAGCCGGTGCAGCGGGCCGATGAACTCCGAAGCGGTCTCGTACGCCAGTTGGTCTCCCCGGTGCTGTGGTACGACTCGGTGCAGCGGATGGTCGATGAAGGCGTTGGGATCTTCGTCGAGGTGGGGCCCCACAAGATCTTGTCGAATCTGGGAAAACGCGATTTCAAGGATCACTCGTTCCTGCCCACTTCCGACGTCGAAGGGCTGGAAAAAGTGCTTGCCACCCTTGAAAGGGGCATGTAACGATCCCAACGCTCCCTCTCCGCTGCGGAGGGGGATAGCCTATGTCAGATCAAGAACTTAGGAGATTTCGAGGTGTCTGAGGACCGGACACGTGGGGTGGCTCTCGTCACCGGAGCCAGCCAGGGAATCGGACGGGCGATCGCCGAACGGCTCGCCCGCGAAGGCTGGGATCTGGCGCTCGTCGCCCGTCGGGCCGAGGTGCTCGCCGAGGTCATCGCCTCGCTGGCGGACAGCGGGGTGGAGGCCGCCGCCTTCCCCTGTGACGTGGCCGACTCGTCGGCGGTGGAGGAGACGGTCCATCAGGTCCTGGAGCGTTGGGGGCGCATCGATGCCCTGGTGAACAATGCAGGGATCTCACGGGATGCACTCCTCATCCGGATGAAGGAGGAGCAGTGGTCGCAGGTTCTGCGGACCAATCTCGACGGTAGTTACCACTTCATCCGCTACGTCGCGCCGGGAATGATGAAGATGCGGGCGGGACGGATCGTGAATATAACTTCGGTGATCGGCCAGATCGGCAATGCCGGTCAGGTCAACTACGCCGCCAGCAAGGCCGGGATCATCGGCTTGACCCTGGCGACGGCAAGGGAGCTCGCAGGACGTGGGATCACGGTGAACGCGGTTGCTCCCGGTTTCATCGAGACGGCGATGACCCAGGATCTGCCCGAAAGCGCAGTGAAGGAACTCTTCGAGAGGATTCCCCTGCGCCGTCTCGGGCAGCCGGAGGACGTTGCCGCTCTGGTCTCCTTCCTGTTGTCGGAGGACGCGTCGTATATCACCGGCCAGGTCCTCAATTGCGATGGCGGGATGGTGATGGGATAGCTCGTTGCGGAGGCGCGCACCTGCGCGCGTTCGGTTTCAGGTTCCGCCGTGAGGCGGTTTCTCGGAGGTAGACAATCGTGGCAGTGGATAACATCGAAGCTGAGGTCAAGAAGATCATCGAGGAGAAGCTGGGCAAGAATGCCGAGCAGATCACCAACGACGCTTCGTTCCTCGGCGAGCTCGGCGCGGATTCGCTCGACCAGGTGGAGCTGGTGATGGAGTTCGAAGAGAAGTTCAAGATCGACATTCCCGACGAGGACGCTGAGAAGATGCGGACGGTCGGCGAAGCGATCAACTACCTCAAGGAGCGTCTGAACGCCTAGGGGAGCGGAGATCCCGGCGGGAAAGGAAACGTTTTGAAGGGACGACGGATCGTAGTCACGGGGCTGGGTGCCATCTCTCCGGTGGGGATCGGCCTGGAGGAGAATTGGAAGAACCTCCTGGCCGGCGTGCCGGGGTGCGGCCCCATCACTCTCTTCGACGCTTCTGAGTACCGCAGTCAGGTTGCGGGCGAGGTCAAGGACTGGGACCCCAGCGAGTACCTCGATCCGAAGGAAGCGCGCAGGATGGATCGCTTCACCCAATTCGGCGTGGTGGCCGCGGACGAGGCCATCCGACACGCCGCGTTGAAGGTGAAGGATCCCGAGCGGACCGGGGTGATCATCGGCAGCGGCATCGGCGGGATGATCGTCTACGAGAATCAGCATCAGGCCCTGCTCAAGGGCGGTCCGCGCAGGGTCTCCCCGTTCTTCATCCCGATGATGATCGGGGACATGGTGGCCGGGCTCGTCTCCATCCGCCATGGTTTCAAGGGGCCCAACTACTGCACCGTTTCGGCCTGCGCGTCCGGGGCGAACGCAGTGGTCGATGCGGCGATGATGATCGCCAACGGCAGCGCCGACGTCATGGTCAGCGGAGGGGCCGAGGCGACCATCACCCACATGGCGGTGGCCGGATTCTCCAGCATGAAGGCGCTGTCCACGCGCAACGACGATCCCGCGCGTGCGTCGCGTCCCTTCGATCTCAACCGGGACGGTTTCGTCATCGGTGAGGGCGCGGGGATCCTCGTGCTCGAGGAAGCGCAGCACGCCATGGACCGGGGAGCGAAGATCCTGGCCGAGGTGGTGGGCTGGGGGCTGACGGCCGATGCCTATCACATGACGGCTCCGGCCGCTGACGGCGAGGGGGCGGCGCGAGCCATGCGCCTCGCCCTGGAGACGGCGGAGATGGCACCGGAGGATGTGGAGTACATCAATGCCCATGGCACGTCGACCCCACTGAACGACAAGATCGAGGTGGCGGCGGTCAAGAGGGTCTTTGGTGAGCATGCCTACAAGCTGAAGATGGGGTCGACGAAATCCATGACCGGCCATCTGCTGGGAGCCACCGGCAGTTTCGAGGCGGTCGTCTCCACCCAGGCCATCCAGGACGGAAAGATCCCCCCCACGATCAATCTGACCGATCCCGATCCCGATTGTGATCTCGATCACGTGAAGGACGGGATGGTGGAGATGGAAATCAACAATGTGATCAGCAACAGCTTCGGCTTTGGAGGGCATAACGTCGCGTTGGCATTCCGCCGCTTCGAACCCTAGGTCCGGTCGAGCGGGAAGGTAGGGCGGAGATGGTCAGCAGAGTTGGATCGTGGCTGCGTCGAATGGCCGACCGCCTGGCCGCGATCGTGGGGCGGGGGCCCGGACCCGGGGAGCGTGCTCCCGGGCAACGCGAGCTCGAGTCGAAGCTGGGTTACCATTTCCACGACCCCGGCGTCCTGCGTCAGGCTCTCACCCACCGCAGCCATGTCCACGTGACGGGCATGCAACGCATCGAGAGCAATGAACGCCTGGAGTTCCTGGGCGACGCGGTTCTCGGGCTGGTGGTCAATCGCTTCCTCTACGATCGATTCCTCGACAAGGAAGAAGGCGACTTGACCAAGATCAAGTCGTTGCTGGTGTGTGGGTCGACGCTGGCCCGGGTCGCCGAGCAGCTCTCCCTGGGAGAGCATCTGCTCCTCTCGCGCAGTGAGGAAGGAAGTGGAGGACGCCACCGCGAGTCGATCCTCGCCGACGCCATGGAGGCGGTCCTGGGTGCGGTCTATCTCGATGGAGGGCTGGAACCGGTCGAGAAGGTCGTGCGGGAACAGATCCTGGTGAACGTCAACGATTCCATCCAGGAGCGCAGCCGCCGCAATTACAAGAGCCTCTTGCAGGAGGAACTCCAGGCGCGTTTCAAGATCCCGCCTCGCTACAAGATCTCCACCACCAGCGGCCCCGACCACGCGCGGCATTTCACGGTGAAGGTGATGCTCAAGGGGATGGTGTTGGGCGTGGGCTCGGGAAATTCGAAGAAACAGGCCGAACAGAGAGCGGCGGAGACGGCTCTGGTGCATCTGGAGGAGAATGTGGCCAACATGGGCGGCGTGTTCCCGGGCTCGGATGAGGAAGAGCGGACGGAATCGGAGCGCTCGGCATCCACGCCGCGTGCGCCGAAGACACCGGACATGCCACCTGACAAGGGCGATTCGTCCTGGAAAGAGGATGCGCCGGCGTCCTGAAGACCACCATCCATGCATAAACCCACCGAACCGCCCATCAACACCCATTTCACGCACGGCGCGTCCTACGAGTCGCTCTGCGAGGTGTGTTCGCTCCCCTGTGGGTTCACCGCCTGCGGGGAGCTCTGTCATCGGCGGCACTTCCTGCAGGGCGCCCTGCACTGCTCGTACTTCTTCCGGGGCTACTGCTTCCTTGTCGATGTCGACGGCTGCGCCTTCGACAACGGCGGCAAGACCGAGAGCTACTGGCTGGGTCTCCTGCGTGACTACATCTACAACGTGGACCAGCGAGAACAGGACGAGAGCTTCCACAAGGCGCGCGAGCAGGCGATCCGCTATCTTGAGGAACAGATCGAGCTCAAGAACGTATTCCTGTGCAGGTATCTGGAGGAGAAGTATGAGCTGGCCCTCCAGAGCGGCGGCAGCGCCAGCGAAGAAGAGCTCGGTCATCTCGATCGTGCCTACGAGTCCCTCATGAGCGGCGGCAAGCGCAAACCCTGAACTTGAACGCGAGCGATTCCAGATATGTGGCCCGGGTGCTGACGGTGAGCGACCGCAGCTCGAAGGGACTGCGGCCGGACGCCAGCGGTCCAGCGGTGGAGAAGCGGCTCGAGGAACTCGGCTATGGGATCCTTCCTGGAGAACTCGTTCCCGACGGGGTCGAGGAGGTCGCCGAGGTGTTGTTGCGCTGGTGCGCGGAAGGGAACACGGATCTGGTCGTCACCACCGGGGGAAGCGGGCTCTCTCCCCGCGATCTCACTCCTGAGGCCACCACGAAGGTGGCCGAGAGGTTCGTTCCCGGCTTGATGGAATTGGCGCGTTCGCGCTGCGTGGCCGAGATCACTCCCCTGGCCGCCCTGGGCCGAGGGATCGCAGCGGTCCGGGGCCGCACTCTCATCGTGAACCTGCCGGGCCATCCGCGCTCGGCGGTGGAGACCCTCGACGCCATGGCCGATGTCCTGCCGCATGCCCTGCGGATGCTCCTCGATGTGGACGGAGACTGTGAGGAGACAGGACGCGGAAAGAGGGAAGCAGGAGAAGAGCGATGATGGTATACCGCGGGATCATGGAGGCTTCGTCGATGGCGGACCGGGTGGCGGCGGCCCTGATGATACTGGTTCTGGTCGCGGCCGGATCGGCGTGGGCCGCGGTGGACACCGTCTCCTCTCCGGCGGCGGCCGATTCGCAATGGGCCGGCGAGTTGCCGCCCTCGGTTCCCACCGCCCTGATCATCGCCGGGGCGATGAGCGAGGGGGGCGATTACGATGGGGCGCTGCGCTACTACCGCTACGCGCTGCAACACGCCCCGGGCGATCTGGAGATCGGACAGAAATTCGTGGGTCTGGCCCTGAGGACGGGGCGTCTGGGGGACGCCCTGGCCGGGTTGAACACCCTTCTCGAACACCATCCCGGCGATCGCGACCTGAGTCTGCAGAAGGTGCGCCTGCTTCTGTTGGGGGGGAGGGTGGACGACGCGGATGAACTCAGTCGTTCCCTGCTCGAGGACTTCCCCGACGACTTCGAGGTGCTCTCCCTGCGGGTGGAGATCCTCGAGCGGCAGGGTCGCCTCGACGAGGCCCTCCGCCTCCAGAGCGAACGCTGGAAGGAGGATCCCCACGATCCCCAGATCAGCCGGGCCTACGCCACCTTGCTCCTGCGTTCCTCTTCGCCCGAGCAGAAGAGCCAGGGCGAGGCGATCCTCCGCCGCCTGCTCGACGAAGATCCCACCGACGCGGTATCGGCCGAGATCCTGGTGAAGGGTCTGAGAGAGGAGGGCCGCAACGAAGAGGCGATCGCCGTGCTGGAGGGTCTGGTCGAACGGACCCCGGTGAATGAGGAACAGGCGCGTCTGCTGGCCGACCTCTATCTGGCCCAGGGTCGTGAATCGGAGGCCTGTGACCTCTTGTTGCCCCTGGCCCGCGAGGGCCTCCTCGACCGCCACGGACTCATCGTCCTCACCGATCTGCTCGTCCGCCAGGAGCGCTACGACGAGGCATGGGAACTGGGCCGCTCCTTCCTGCAGAAGGGCGAGAGCGACGGGGTGGTCCTGCAGATGGTCGGCGAGATCGCGATGGAACAGGGGGAACTGGAGAGTGCGGAGACGGCGCTGAGCCGGGCGCTGAAGCTGCGTCCGAACGATCCGGAGATCCTGGTGAGCCTGCTGTTGGCCATGAGCCGACGCTATCCCGAACTCGCCGGGTCGAAGGCGGACGCGGCCAAGGGCGAGGAAAAGGCCGACGAGCGCGTTCGTGAGCGCTACCGGCGTCTGTTGAACCTGGCCCAGGGAACCGTCGAGGAGGACAGCTTCCGCCAGAATCTCATCCTGGGGGCGCTGTTGCGACGGGCGGGACGTTCGCAGGAGGCCATCATTCCCCTGAGTCGGGCGGTCGACCTGCGGGGGGACAACACCCAGGCGCTGTGGGATCTTGCCTGGGCCCAACAGGAGACCGGTCAGATCGACGAGGCCTGCGCCACGCTCGACCGTCTGGTGAAACTGCAACCGCACGACGCCGTCCTGCTGAATTTCTACGGCTATCTCCTCGCCGATCACGACCGCGAGCTCGCGCGCGCGCGGGCCATGATCGAGGAGGCGGTGAAACAGGAACCGGAGAACCCCTACTATCTGGACAGCCTGGGATGGGTGCTCTACCGGCAGGGCCACTACGAGGAGGCGCTCGACCGCCTCATCGATGCGTCCAACCGCATCGGGGACGACCTGACCGTCCTGGAGCACACCGGCGATGTCCTGAGCGCGCTCGGACGGCATGACACCGCGTTGGAGATCTATCGCAGGGCCCTGCGTCTGGGGGGCGATGCCAAGGTCCTGCAGCCGAAGATCGACGCGGCCGAGGAGGCGCTGAAGCATGCGCCCTAGAGGACGCCGGCGGTTGCTGGGCGGCTTCGTGCTGGCCCTGGCGGCTGCCTGGAGCGCCTGTTCCCCCGCCCCCGGCCTGCGGAGCGATCCTCAGGGGCGGACCCAGGCGCCCACCCTGGTCGGAGAATCCGCGGAGCAGTGGTCGCTGCACCTGAAGGGGCGATGGGAGGGGGCGGCATGGGGTCTGGGGCCCTGGATCGAGGTGGAGGCATGGATCCGGGCCGACCGCTGGCTGCGGGCGGATCTGCGCTTCGAGGACGAGAATGGGCGGCCGGGCCACGAGGTGCTGGTGTGGGGACCCGATTCGGCGATTCTCTTCGATCGCCGGAAGGGTCGCTTCGTCGAACTGGCGGATGAGCCCGGATGTGTCGATTTCCATGGGGGGAGTTTTCGGGCTCGCCATGTGCTCTGGCTCCTGCTGGGACGGTGGCTCGGGGAGGATGCGCCCTGGGGCCGCATGGACGGGAAGCTCTGGAGCGCACGGGACGGCGGCTTCGGCCTGCGCGGGCACATCGAGGCCGGACGGGCGGTCCAGACCGGGCTGGTGTGGAGAGGCGAGCGTCTGAGCGCCCGCCTGGGGAAGTGGAAGACGACCCGATGGGGAGCGATTCCCCGTGAGATGCAACTGGAGGGAACGATGCTGGACGCCGGGGTACGGGGTTCCTGGACGGTGGAACTGATCCCGGCCCTGGACGACGGTTTCCTCGATCCGCTCGTTCCCATGAAGGCCGGGAACCCGCCGGCCGGCTGAGGGTATAAGCTGCGTGGATCGTCCCGGCGGCCTCCGGGCTCGCCGCTTGGAGGGCGATCGATGGCGCAGACCCATTCCGGCAGGCGGTTGATTCCATGGGTGGCTTGGAGAAGGTGATCGCCCTGGACGAAACGAGGCCCAGGAGCATTCGTCGCGAGGAACTCAGCGACGAAGACCTCATGCTGAGGGTGCAGGACGGGGACAAGTCCAGCTACGACATCCTCGTGCGCCGGTACAAGCTGCGCCTGTTCAACTACATCCTGAGAATGGTCGGAAGGCCCGACGTGGCCGAGGAGATCGCGCAGGACGCTTTCGTGCGCGCGTACATCCACGCCGACAAGTATCGAACGATCGCGCGCTTCTCCACCTGGTTGTACACCATCGCGACCAACCTCGTACGGAACCGCTTCCGCAAGAAGAAGCGTACCCCCATCATCCTTTCGATGTTCTTCAAGGGTGGCGACGATGAGGACGAGAGGATGTGGGAGATCGAGGACACCGCGCCCAATCCCGAGGAGCTGGCCGTGGGCGAGGATCTCGAGAGGGTGATCGCCGAAGCCAGTTCCCGGATTCCCGAGCGGTATCGCATCCCCTTCCTCCTGCGTGAGGTGAATCAGCTCTCGTACGAGGAGATCTGCGCCGTCACCGGCCTGAAGCTGGGAACGGTGCGCAGTCGCATCAACCGGGCCCGTCATCACTTCCGCCGTATCATCGAGCCGATGCTGCGGGACGAATCACTCTCCCCACCAGAGGCTCCGTCCACCGAACGGTCATGAGGAAAACTGCATCATGCGTTGCTCGAAGGCTCAATTCCTGATCTCCACCGCCATGGACGGCGAGATCTCCGCTCCGGAGAGCGTCGCCCTGGCGTCCCATCTCGATTCGTGTGCGCGTTGCCGTCAGTACCAGGAGGACCTCCTCGCCTGCCGCTCTCTGTTGCAGAAGAGTGAGCTGGCTCCGTCGGCCCAGTTCGAATGGAAGGTGCAGTTGGGTATCCGGAAGGCCCTGCGCCGGGAGGCAGCGAAGGACAGCACGGTACCCGGCCGCTTCTGGAAGCCGCTGGGAATCAGCGCCGCGGTCAGCGCCGCGGTGGTCGTCCTGGTGGGGCTGTGGTTGCTGCCCATCGGAGCCGGCAGGGTTTCCGTTCCCGGATCTGCCAATGGGGGATGGGCATCGCCGGTGAGCACGACCGTGGCCACCACGACGCTCTCCCATCCCGCCGTGAGGCCGGCGGCGGTGCGGATGAATCGTTCGAACGGCTACAGTGCCACCCCGGTCCTGCCGGTGGCTTCCACGCTTCCGGTGTGGAACTCGGGGATTCGTCCGGACTGGCGGACTCCGCCCTCGCTGCGGGGTCAGGTCTCGGTGGTCAGTGACCTGAGGATGGGCTTCCCCGAGACCCTCGACCTGCATCCGCGTTTCGGCTATCGCGCCTACGGCCTGCCTCGAGGGGCGGCGTCCAGGGCCGATTCCCTCGTCCACAGGGCATCGCTGCGGCGCTGATCGCTCTGCCGCGAAGGGGCCGCCGGGAGGCGGCCCTGCGAAATCGTTGCCTGCGGCATTGACCGCATCCACTTCCATCGCGCATATATTGATCCAGGGATCGAGCAAAGCGACTCGCGGAGGTGAGGTCATGCGTATCGGCCGTCTGTTTCCTGTATCGATGGTCCTGGTCCTGCTGGCGGGTCTCGGCGCTTGCGACACCGGTCAGCCCGTCGGATCGGCGGTGGGATCGTATTCGGACGTGGCCATTCTCACCGAGATGCCCATTCTGGGTCCGGTCGCGCACCAGTTGAAGAAGAGCCTGTCGGTCAACGTCACCTATGCCATCAAGCCCGAGCCTTTGTTCAACGTCGACATCTTCGACTGGGCGGACCGTCGCAACGCGCAGGTGTACAAGAATCTCATCATCGTGGGCCTTCTGAAGGGGGACGATCCGGCGAGCAAGGAGTTGCGCCGGCGCCTGGGTGGAGCGGTGCTCAGTGACAAGGGACACCGCGATCTGTTCATCGCGGTGGAGTCGAATGTCTACAGCCGCAATCAGCTCGTCTATTACATCGCCGGGCGCGATCGTGGTCTCATGCAGAGTTCCCTGGCGCGCAACGTGGGCATCCTGGTCGACCGGATCTCCCGGGAGAACCGGGCGCGCATCCTTCGCTATCTCATGAGCGACGGACATGAGATCGAATTGGAGAACAAGATCCAGCGCGAGATGCACTTCAAATGGGAGATTCCCGCCAGTTATCGCGAGACCGTCTTCCACGTGGGCGATGGCGAGGGTGTGGTCGAAGTGGCGGCCGTGCGGCCCACCCGGGCGGCGAGTGTCTACTATCTGGATCATGCCGACAGCACGATGCTCGACGACCACGATGCGCTGCTGCAACTGCGCCGCTCGTGGGGCGAACGCTATCTCAACGAGAAGCTGCAGGACGCAGGAGGATTCGAGTGGTCGAAGGTGGACTTCGCCGGCCGCAAGCTCTTGACGCTGTCGGGCTTCTGGGAGGCCAAGGAGAAGGACTACGGCGGACCGTTCCGGACCTTCTTCCTCTACCAGCCGGAGAAGCATCGCCTCTACGGCATCAACGTGCTCACCTATGCTCCAGGCATGCGCAAGCATCCCTACATCCGTGAAGCGATGGCGGTGGCCGAAACCCTGCGCCCCTAGGGCCTCCCACGATCGGTGAATGAAGATGACAGCAGATACGATCGTCCATCTCGATCCGCCCTATCCGGTGCGCTTGCGCTCGACCTTCCCGGAGGTATGGGATGCCTTGCGCGAGGACCATCCCGACCGTCGGCTCTTCGTCGTCGCCGACCGCAAGGTCCTGCACCATCAGCCCCAGGCCCTGGTCGGCCTGACGGTGGCCGAGCGCAAGGCGGTGGTGGAGATCGACGGAGGCGAACGGATCAAGAACCTCCGCCACCTCGACGCCCTGGTGGGACGTGCTCTGCAGGCCAGGGTCGATCGCCGGAGCCTGGTGGTGGCCCTCGGAGGTGGAACGGTGGGGGACCTGGTCGGCTACTTCGCCGCCAGCTACATGCGTGGAGTCGATTGGTGCCCGGTGGCGACCACGGTGATCTCCCTGGCCGATTCGGCGGTGGGGGGAAAGACCGGAGTGAATGGTCACGGGCTGAAGAATCTCATCGGGGCGTTCCACCAGCCGGTCGGCGTATACGGTGCGCTCGAGGCACTGGATACCCTGGGCCGGCGTCACCGCTCGGGTGGGCTGGCCGAGGTCGTCAAGTGCGCGGTCATCGCCGATGCCGAACTCTTCGAGATGCTCGAGGAAAGGGCCGAGTTGCTCCTGCCCGGCGCCGGTGAGTTGTGGGGGGAGGTCCTGATGCGGGCGGTGAAGGTGAAGCGCGATGTTGTGCAGGAGGATCCTCTCGAGCAGGGCCGGCGGGAGATCCTGAATTTCGGCCACACCCTCGGTCACGCCCTGGAGGCCACGGTCCGCCCGCGTCTGCACCACGGCGAGGCCGTGGCATTGGGCATGATCGGTGCGCTGCGGATCTCCCAGCAACGCGGGCTGGCACCGGCGGGGACGACAACGCGGGTGGTCGATCTCCTCGGGCGTCTGGGATTGCCCCGGGCGATCCCCTCACTGGATCCGGAAACCGCTTTGGTGACAGTGGGTTACGACAAGAAGGTGTGGGACCGCAAGGTCAGGATGGTCTTGACGGAAGGAATCGGCTCGGCTACGGTCGGCCACACCATTGAGTGGTCGGAATTGAGCCAGGCTCTGCAGAGTCTGCGGAGTTGATCGCTTCGACCTTGCGTCCGGCGCAATGTGCCGGTGAGGAGACGGTAGCGTGCCCACCCGGTCCCTGGAAGACGAACTGCACCGTCTTCTCGAGCGCTTCGAGGAGAATCCCGAGGGACGCCTGTTCGCTCCCCTCGCCGACTGCTACCGGAAACTGGGGCGTCAGGATGAGGCATATCGCCTCTGCGTGGACGGCCTCGCCCGCCACCCCGACTACAGCACCGGATTCGTCATCCTCGGCAAGATCCATCTCGACCGCGGCGAGTTGGATGAGGCGCGTACCGCGTTCGAGACGGTGCTCTCGCTGGACCCGGAGAATCTGATCGCCCTGGAGAGCCTGGCCCGGCTGGCCGAGGAGAAGGGCGAGATCGAGGCGGCCCGGCGCTACGCGCGGCAGCTGGACGAGCTCGATCCGCGCCGGAAGTCCGGGGAAGAGCAAAGAGAGCGCGCCGCGGAGACGACCGTGCCCGAGACGGACGAAGAGCAGCCTGCCGCACAGGAGAGCAGCGCCGAGGCGGACGAGGACCATCCCACCGCAGGCGGGCCCGCGCCCGAGGCGGACGATCGCGCGCCGTCGACAGCGGAGCGGGAGGATGCGGCGGAGGTGCTCGTGGCCCGTTCGGTCGACGACTCGGCCGAAGAGGCCGAAGAGGATGCGGAAGTGCTCACCGCGATGAGCCGCAACGATTCCCTCCAGAACGACCCGGAGGACTTCGATCCGGAGGGGATCTTCGAGGGGCAGACCATCGTCACCGTGACCCTGGCCGACGTGTACTACGAGCAGGGCTTCAAGGCGAAGGCCCTGGAGATGTACCGGGCCGTCCTCCGTCGGCATCCCGATGCGCCGGGAGTGGCGGCGAAGGTGGCGGCGATCGAGGAGGAGCTGTCCAGTCTTCAGCATCGTTTCGAACACGGCGGTGGCGCTGAGGTGCTCGAGGAGAAGGTGGAGGATCTGGAAACCCCGCTCGAGGGGGAGAAGGACGAGGGCCGGGATTCCCGCGGCGCGCGGCCACAGGACGATCTCGAAGAGGATGTGGGCGAGGACGAACGCGAGCGCTTCCAGTCGTGGATCGCCCGGCACAGGAAGGACAAGTCTTGAGTGTGGATGGGGGAAAGGGAGGATCGGCGATGCATATCCAGGTCCTGCACGGCCCCAACCTCAACCTGCTGGGCAGCCGGGAACCATCCATCTATGGCCGGGTCGGATTGGCCGAGATCGACCGCTCGTTGGAGGAGCTGGCCGGGGAACTGTCGGTGGGGCTGGACATCTTCCAATCGAATCACGAGGGGGAGTTGATCGACTGTATCCAGCGCAGCACCCGGTCGGACGGTTTCCTGGTGAATCCGGCGGGACTGGGCCACAGCAGCGTCTCCCTCCGCGACGCTCTCCTGGCGGTGGAGATCCCCTTCGTGGAAGTGCATTGCAGCAACATCCTCGGCCGCGAGCCGTTCCGGCGCACCACCTTGCTGTCGGACATCGCAGTCGGTATCATCATGGGCTTCGGGGGCGAGAGCTATACCCTGGGCTTGCGGGCTCTGGTCGATTTCCTTCGCGGTCGTCCCCGACCGTAGACGCAGGCCGCCCTTGCGGGCCGGCCGATCCGGTGTAGGATGACCCCGTCTGCATCGAAGGGCGATCACGCGCCGAACCGGGGTGGCGGACCAGAAGAGTCGAGGTAGGACAGGTCATGGCGGATACCAGCGATTTTCGAAACGGCTTCGTGCTGGAACTCGATTCGGGCATGTGGACGATCGTGGAGTTCCAGCATGTGAAACCGGGCAAGGGAGGCGCCTTCGTCCGGACGAAGCTCAAGAACGTCGAGAACGGGAAGGTCATCGACAAGACCTTCCGGGCGGGGGAGAAGGTGGTGGAGGTGCGCCTGGAGGCGCAGGAGTTCCAGTACCTCTATCACGACGGTGATCTCTATCACTTCATGAACACCCTCACCTACGAACAGATCCAGATGTCCGCGGAGGCCTTGACCGATGCCCTGCCGTATCTCAAGGAGAACGACATGGTGAAGGTCCTCACCCGCGACGGGAAACCCGTCACCGTGGAAGTTGCGAACTTCGCCGAGCTGAAGATCGTCAAGACCGATCCGGGGGTACGGGGGGACACGGCCCAGGGTGGGAGCAAACCGGCCACGCTGGAGACCGGACTTGTGGTTTCCGTCCCCCTCTTCGTCGAAGAGGGCGAGACGATCCGCATCGATACGCGCACCGGCAAGTATCTCTCACGGGTCTGAGAACCGACACGAGCGAGGAGCACCCATGGAGCTGGACAAGATCAAGGAACTGATCGAACTGGTCGAGGAAAGCGGGATCGACGAACTCGAGCTTTCCAACCGCGGCGAGACCATTCGCATCAGCAAGGGGGGCGCGAATGCCGCCCGCGCGGCCTACCCTCTGCCCCCGGCCCCGGCAGCCCCCGCTCCAGCGCCCGCGGCTGCGGGGACACCGGCGCCTGCAGCGCCCGCATCGACGCCGTCTGCGCGTCCGGAGGGTCTCAAGGAGGTGACCAGCCCCATGGTGGGCACCTTCTATCGGGCGCCCAGCCCCGAGAGCGATCCCTACGTCCGGGTGGGCGATCGCGTCCAGGAGGGCGACGTGCTCTGCATCGTCGAGGCGATGAAGCTGATGAACGAGATCGAAGCGGAGTTCTCCGGGGTGGTCCGGGAGATCCTGGTGGAGAACGCCCAGCCCGTCGAATTCGGACAACCTCTCTTCCTGATCGAGCCTGCCGGCTGATCCCACCTCCGGAAGGCCTCTCCTCCGACCCCGACGGGGGCGGAGCCGACGGCGGTCCATTTGGACCGCCGTTTGCTCATGGAGGAGCGGATCCCACCGTTGGGCCGGGATTCTCCCCGTGAAGGAACGACGGGGAATCACGGGGAAGCACGAGGCATTTCCGGAAGTGGAGTCGTAATCATGGCCATCAACATCAAAGACGTTCTGCAACGGATGATCGACCTGGGAGCAAGCGATCTGCATCTGAAGGTCGGGGTGCCTCCCACCGTCCGCGTGAACGGACGGCTCCAGGCGATCGAATCGTTCGAGCCCCCGGTTCCGCGCGACATGCAGCAGATCGTCGAACAGGTTCTCACCCCGGTTCAGCTCGAGGTGTTCGAAACGACCCGCGAAGTCGATTTCGCCTTCGGCGTTCCCGGCTTGGCCCGTTTCCGGGCGAACTTCTACGTTCAGCGCGGCAGCGTGGCCATGGTGTTCCGGCACGTGCCGGTCGAGATCCAGCCTCTCGACGATCTGGGTCTGCCGCCGGTGGTGCGCGATCTGGCGCTGAAACCGCGTGGACTGATCCTCGTCACCGGTACGGTCGGTTCGGGAAAGTCGACCACCCTGGCGGGGATGATCGACACCATCAACTCCGAGTTGCCGGTGAACATCATCACCATCGAGGATCCCATCGAGTTCCTGCACCGCGACAAGCAGAGCATCGTGAACCAGAGGGAGGTGGGCACCGACACCGCCACCTTCATGGAGGCGCTGCGCCACATCCTGCGTCAGGACCCCAACGTCATCCTCATCGGAGAGATCCGTGACGCCGAGACCATGAAGACCGCCTTGACCGCGGCCGACACGGGGCACCTGGTGTTCTCGACCCTGCACACCATCGATGCGCCGCAGACCATCCAGCGCATCATCTCCTTCTTCCCGCCGCACCAGCACCAGGAGATCCGGCTCCTGCTGGCCAATACCCTCAAGGGGATCATCAGCCAGCGCCTGATCCGCCGCGCGGACGGGACCGGCCGGGTTCCCGCGGTGGAGGTGATGGTGACCACCAGCACCATCCAGGAATACATCTCCGACCCGACCAAGACCCACATGATCGCCGATGCGATCGCCGAGGGCTACGTGGCATATCAGATGCAGACCTTCGACCAGTCGTTGATGGCCCTGTTCAAGCAGGGGATCATCACCCTGGACGAGGCCATGCGGGCGTCGAGCAATCCGCACGAGTTCAGTCTGCGGGTGAAGGGGATCACCGGTGCGAGCGATTCGAACTGGGATCGTTTCGAAGGTGGTGCCGAGGGCGAGGGCAACCCCAAAGTCACCGGCGGGACCGAGGACTTCGTGAAGCTGTAGCACAGCTACGCTCGGACACTCGAGTGCGGCCGCGGCGGGTCGACGTGCGGCTGTTCCGGCCCGGAGGATGAGTCCCGGGGCGCTTTGCGCTCCGGGACTTGCCGTTTTGCCGCAAATCAGGCATCTTCAAACCTTCTCAGGCTCCTCTAGCCGGGCAACCACTGGGAGTACAGCATGATCGAGAAGGTTCTCGTGGCCAACCGCGGGGAGATCGCTCTCCGGGTGATGCGCGCATGCCGTGAGCTTGGGATTCGGACGGTGGCCGTTCACTCCACCATCGATGCCGATTCCCTCCACGTGAAATTCGCCGATGAGTCGGTCTGTATCGGTGGCCATCTGGCGTCCGACAGTTACCTGAACATCCCCCGGGTGATGGCCGCGGCCGAGATCAGCGGAGCCGACGCCATCCATCCCGGCTACGGTTTCCTGGCCGAGAACGCCGAGTTCGCCGACATCGTCACCTCCTGTGAACTCACCTGGATCGGTCCCTCGGCGGAGATCATCTCCCGCATGGGGGACAAGAACGCGGCGCGGATGGCGGCCATCGAAGCCGGCGTTCCCGTGGTTCCCGGCTCGGAGGGCCTGGTGAAGGATGCGGACGAGGCGGTCGAGGTGGCCGAGACCATCGGCTATCCGGTAATGGTGAAGGCGGTGGCCGGTGGGGGCGGCAAGGGCATGCGGCCGGCCTTCGACGAGGAACAGCTCCGCAGCGCGGTGGTGACGGCGAGCAACGAAGCGCAGGCCGCGTTCAAGAACGGCGATCTCTATCTGGAGAAGCTCGTCCAGCGGCCCCGGCATGTCGAGGTGCAGATCCTCGGCGACCTGCACGGCAACATCCTGCACCTGGGCGAACGCGACTGCTCCATCCAGCGCCGCCACCAGAAGCTCATCGAGGAGGCGCCCTCACCCGCGGTGGACGAGGATCTCCGACGGAGGATGGGCGAGGCGGCGGTACGCCTGGCCAAGGCGGTGGACTACAGCTCGGCCGGAACCATCGAGTTCCTCCTGGACGAAGACGGGAACTTCTACTTCATGGAGATGAACACCCGCATCCAGGTGGAACACCCGGTGACGGAGATGGTGACCGGACTGGATATCGTCAAGGAGCAGATCCGGATCGCTTCGGGCGAGCCGCTTCGTTTCCGGCAGAGCGACATCACCATCCGCGGCCACGCCATCGAGTGCCGGGTGAACGCCGAGGACCCGGCGCGCAACTTCGCACCGACCCCGGGCAAGATCATGGCGCTGCACCCTCCCGGCGGCCCGGGGGTGCGGCTGGACACCCACATCTACGCCGACTACGTCGTCAGCCCCCATTACGATTCCCTGCTCGGCAAACTGATCTGTCACGGAGAGGACCGGGAAGAGGCGGTGGCACGGATGCGCCGGGCGCTCAGCGAGATGGTCATCGAGGGTGTGGCCACCTCCATTCCCTTCCACCTGCAGGTCTTGGGCGACGAGGTGTTCCAGGAGGGAAAGGCGACCACCGCCTACATCGAGGAGAGAATGGAACGCCTGAAGGAAGCGATGGCGGCCGCGGAGGCCTGAGCCGTGGCGCATCGTTTCACCTCCCGTCTGCAGAGCCGCACACCGCTGCTCTACGCCATCGTGGACGCCTCGCTGGTCGGTGGTGAGGAGATCGTGGCGGTGTCGGAGCGCCTGGTCGAAGCCGGGGTCGACCTGGTCCAACTGCGGGCCAAGAAGGTCGGCTCGGGCACGATGCTGCAGTGGGTGCGTGCGATGCTGCCGGTGTGCCGGGCCCGGGAGGTTCCCCTCATCGTCAACGACCGGGTGGACGTGGCCCTGGTGGCCGGGGCCGACGGCGTCCATCTGGGAGAGGACGATCTGCCGCCGTCGGCCGCGCGGCGTCTGCTGGGTCCCGATGTCCTCGTGGGCTGGTCGACCCACGGTCTGCGGCAAGTGCGGGAAGCGCCTTCCGAGGCCGATTACCTCGGACTGGGGGCGATCCATCCCACCCGGACCCGCCGGCACAGCCGGGTCATCGGGGGGGAGGCGTTGACCCGGGCCCGGGAGGCCACTAGACTGCCGATATTCGCCATCGGAGGCCTCAACGCCGGGAACATCGCCGAACTGGGGGGTCTGGGTTTGAGCGGGGTGGCCGTGGCCTCGGCTCTCCTGGGTGGCCCATCGGTTGAGAGTGCGGTGCGCGATCTGCGTGCGGCGCTCGCTCGATGGCGCTGAGCTTCCTCAGCCGGTATACGGAACGGAACCGGGGTGTCGTCTGACGTGAAGAAGAACAACCTCACCCTGGGCAGGATCCTGCTCTCCAGTCTCGTGAGCCTCTTCGTGGCGGTCTCGTGCTTCCTGGCCGGCATGGTGGTGCCGGCGTCGTTCCAGGAGGCCCTGGGCGGTGGAGGCATGGGGGAGCGGACCCTGGTGGGTCCGGTCGGTGCGGCTGTGGCCGGAGTGGCCACCTGGCTCCTCGGTCCCTGGCTGCGCTGGCTCTTCGTCCTGTTGCCCTGGGCGTGGTCGCCCCTGGGGGCCTTTCGTTTGCGTTCACGCCGTGGCCAGGCATGGAGGCGGAGTCTGTGGTTCAGCAGTGTGCTGCTGTTGAGCCTGGCGCTGCTGGGCCATCCGGTGCTGCGCCGCGCGGGCATGCCCCCGATGGCCGGCGGTGTGGTGGGTTCGCAGCTGCACTCCTGGATGAACGCGGTGCTCGGTCAGTTGGGTGCCTTCCTCGTGCCCGCGGGTCTGGTGGCCTTCCTCGTCATCCGCGTCCTCCCCCCCCTGCGTCTGGAACTGGCGTGGCTCGACGGCCTGCTCGAGCGGGTGGGCCGCCTGGGTGGGCCGTTCGCTCGTGCCGTTCGTTTCGTCGGCGGATACCTGCAGGGAGCCTGGGATGCGATGAGCGCTTCCCTGCTCCGCTGGAGACGGTGGCGGGAGGAGGCCGCGCGGCGGGCCACCGAGGAGGAAGCGGCCGCACCGCGGATCGTCGGACAGGACGATGAGGACTGGAAGGAGGCCGGCCGGGCGTGGGACGAGGCCGAGCTGGAGGAAGCGCCGGCGACTCCCGTGTCGAGCGAAGGCGAGCAGGAGGACTTCGCCATCGAAGGGGGAGGTGAGGAGCTTTCCGAAGGGCCTGGAACGGAGCGGCCCGGACCGACCCTGCCGGGAAGACGTGTGGCCTCGGACGAGGAGTTCCACCTCAGCCGTGACCCCAGTGAACTGTTGAAGGACGAGGAAGTGACTCCGGTCAAGAGGAGACGCCGCCGGAAGGGCGGCTACCCCTTGCCCTCGCTCGACCTGCTCGACGACGTGGTGAAGGAGAACCGGGGTTTCTCCCGCGAAGTCCTGCAGATGAACGCCCGCCTGTTGCTGGAGACCCTGTCGAGCTTCGGCATCGAGGGGCGGATCAACCAGGTCCGTCCCGGGCCGGTCGTGACCACCTTCGAGTTCGAACCCGACCGGGGCGTGAAGGTCAGCCAGATCACCAGCCGGGCCGACGATCTCGCCCTGGCCATGCGCGCCATCCGCATCCGCATCGTGGCTCCGATTCCCGGCAAGGCGGCGGTGGGCATCGAAGTCCCCAATTCCTATCCGCAGATCGTGACCCTCAAGGAGGTCCTCGGCCCGCTGGTGAACCAGGAGGCCATCCCTCCCCTGACCGTGGGTCTGGGGAAGGATCCCGAGGGGGCGCCGGTGACCGCCGACCTGGCCGACATGCCGCATCTGCTGGTGGCCGGCGCGACGGGCAGCGGCAAGAGCGTCTGTCTGAACTCACTCATCTGCAGTCTGCTCTTGCGCAACGATCCCGATCAGGTCCGCTTTCTCATGATCGATCCGAAGATGCTGGAGCTGTCCCTGTACAACGGCATTCCGCATCTCCTGCATCCGGTCATCACCGACGCCAAGGAAGCGCTGAAGGCCCTGAAGATCATGGTGTCGGAGATGACCGTCCGCTACAACAAGCTGGCCCGGCAGGGCGTGCGCAACATCGTCGACTACAACACGAAGGTGCGTCAGGGAAAGGTGAAGGACGCCGAGGGCCGCCGCGTCGAGGAGACGATGCCCTACATCGTCATCATCGTCGACGAACTGGCCGATCTGATGATGCTGCTCGGCGCCGAGCTGGAGACTCCGATCGCCCGCCTGGCCCAGATGGCCCGCGCCGTCGGCATCCATCTGGTGCTGGCCACCCAGCGGCCCTCGGTGAACGTCATCACCGGGGTGATCAAGGCCAATTTCCCCTCGCGTATCGGTTTCCGGGTGATCTCCAAGGTCGATTCGCGAACCATCCTCGATGTCATGGGGGCGGAGAGCCTGCTGGGAAAGGGAGACAGTCTCTTCCTGATGGCCGGGATGACCCAACCGCAGCGTATCCACGGCGCCTATCTGAGTACCGAGGAGTGCGAACGGATCGCCCAGCACTGGATCCCCCTGGCCGAGGAGGAACAGCGGCTGGAACTCGACGGCCCTGGAGATGGAAGGGGGGCCCTGGATCTGGGCGAGGACGAACTGCTGGAGGACGCACGCCGTATCGTCATCCTGGCCCAGAGTGGCTCCACCAGCATGCTGCAGCGCAAACTCAGGGTGGGCTACACCCGGGCGGCGAGGCTCATGGACATGCTCGAGGAGATCGGCGTGGTGGGGCCCTTCGAGGGATCGAAGGCGCGCGAGGTGCTCATCAAGCCCGATGAGTTCGAGGCCGAGGGATGAGCCGGGCACCACGGGTCTACCTGGAAACCCTGGGTTGTGACAAGAACCTGGTCGACTCGCAGGCCGCGTTGGGGCTGCTGCGGCGGCAGGGTTTCGAGGCGGTCCAGACCCCTTCCGATGCGCAGCTCATCGTCCTGAACACCTGCGGTTTCCTGGAGGCGGCCCGGCGGGAATCGATGGAGCGCATCGAGGAACTGGCCGAGACCAAGGGCGACGCAACCTTCGTGGTGATGGGGTGCTTCATCCAGGGAGGCACCCACCCGGTGCAACGACTGGTTCCCGGCGTCGACCATGTACTGGGAGTGGGTCAGTACGAGACCTTGGCCTCTCTGCTCGATCCGAGCGCGGAGGCGCCGCCCCTGGGCGATCCCGACGAGGCGGTCTACTCCGGTTACGCGGTGCGCACCCTCGATGACACCCCATCGCACGTGGCGCACGTCAAGATCGCCGAGGGGTGCAGCCAGACGTGTTCGTTCTGCAAGATCCCGATCCTCCGGGGCCGGCAGCGTTCGCGGCCGATCGCCTCCATCGTGGACGAGGCACGGAGGCTGAGCGAGCGGGGAGTGAGGGAACTCATCCTCATCGCACAGAATACCTCGGCCTACGGAATCGATCTGGGGGGCGACTCCCGCCTCGGCGCGCTCTGCCGGGCCCTGGCCGAGCTCGACGGGATCGAGTGGATCCGTGTGCTCTACGCCTACCCGTCGATGTTCTCCGATCGTCTGATGGACGAGGTGTACGGGGTGGACAAGGTCGTGTCCTATCTGGATATTCCCATCCAGCATGCCAGTCCACGTGTCCTGGAGGCCATGGGCCGTCCCTACGATACCGACGCCCTGAGACGCCGGATCGAGCGCCTGCGGACGGTCCGGCCGGACATCATGCTGCGCAGCACCGTGCTCGTCGGCTTTCCCCAGGAGGAGGAGGAGGATCTGGAGATCTTGCTCGATTTCCTGGCCGAGGTGCGTTTCGATCATCTGGGAAGCTTCGTCTACTCCAGGGAGGAGCAGACCGCGGCCCATGCATGGGGCGATCCCGTGGACCAGGCGGAGAAGGAGGATCGGCAGGCCCGGGTGGAGGATCTGCAGTGGGACATCGCCCTGGAACGCAAGGCGTCACTGCTGGGTAGAACGATGGACATCGTCATCGACGAGGTCTTCGACGATCCCGAGGAGGCCGAGCTGGACAGCCTGCCCCTGGAACGCGGCGACGATCCCCGCTCGGGGTGGACCGGCAAGCCGGTGGCCTTCGGCCGCAGCGAAGGCTTCAGTCTGGAGATCGATGGGGGGATCTGGGTGGAGGGAGAGGGCCTGGCGCCCGGCGACTCCGCGCGGGTCACTCCCGTTGCCTGTGGCGCCTATGACCTGTGGGCGGTGCCTGCGGCACAGTCGAAAGGAATGAAATGAGAACGATCCGGGCTCTCGTGTTGCTCATGGCAGCGGGCGTGGTCCTGGCCGCGGCCGTGCCGTCCTGGGCCGGAGAGATCCTGACCAACGAGGAAGTGGCTGCTCGGGCGACCCGGATCCTCGTGGACCGGGTGGAGGAGGCCCTGCGGCCCCTTCAGGGCGACAGCAGCGGGATCGCGCTGCAGGCCCAGAGTCCTTCGGCGTTCAACCAGTGGTTCGAGGACCGGCTCGCGCCTCGGCTGATCGACACCGGCTGGAAGGTGTGGATCCTCGATGACGAGCAGGAGCCGGCCGAGGGTTCACTGCTGTTGAAGTACGAGGTCTCCCGATCGGATCTGAGCTACCCGGCCGAGCGGCACGGCTTCCTGGGTCTGGGGACCCCGAAGATCGAGCGGGAGATCGCCCTCGCCGTGAAGGCGCGCGTGATGGATCCGGCGAGCGGGCGGCTCTTCTGGCAGAGGGAATTCGATTCCACCCTGCAGGACGTTTTCGACGCGTCGGCGCTGTCCATGGTCGAGAGCGGCCAGCCGGAGTGGATCGGCAAACCCCTCTTGGACGATTCGGCCAAGAGCAAGTCGGGTCTGGTGGAGAAGGTGGTCATCGCGGCCCTGGTCGGTTCGGTGATCGCCCTCTATGTATCCGGAGCACAGTAGACGGTTCAGGAGTACCTACCTCATGTGGCGATTCAGGAGTACCAGTCTCATGTGGCGACAGGGGAAGACGCGGATGATGGTGGTTGGCCTCTTCGTGATGTCGAGCGTGATTGTGGGATGCGCGGGCCATGAGGCCGATCATGGATCGGAATTGCAGGCCTTGGCCGACGCGGGCGACTACAAGGAGATCGAGGCGCGGGTACAGCTCTATCACGGCAAGGGGGAGTCGTCGTCCCAACTGGACTACTACGAAGGCCTCGCCCTGCTTGCCCAGGACGAAGACGTTCCCGCCGCACGGTCCTTCGAGAAGGCGGTGGGGGCCGATTCCAGCCTGGCCCCCGCGGTGGCCGATCTGTACCGCAAGGCTGCCCAAGCCGATTGGGAGGAGGGCTGGAAGGGTCGGGCCACCTCACGGATGAAGAGAGCCTACGAACTCGATGGAGTGGTGGAGATGGGGGAGTTGGGATCCTCGGTGGCCGAGGCGCTCTTCGATGAGAAGAAGCTGAAGGAAGCGATCCCGATCTACCGTCACCTCCTGGTGAAGGGTGGCGACCCGGAGCAGCGCCAGCTCTGGCTCTTCCATCTCGCACTCTCCCTGGAGCAGAGTGGTTCGGTGGAGGCGGGTCTGCAGGCGTATCGCGACTACTGGAAGGAATTCCCTCCCGAACAGGACACTCGCTTCGACGGTGGCGTGACCTGGAGACAGGGAGTGATCCTCCTCGATCTGGCCCGTTCGAGGATGGAGGACGGCGACTACCAGGGGGCTCTCGACCATCTCAACGAGCTGCTCTCGCTTCCCCCGCGTGCGCTGCTGCGGATCCAGACCTACTATCTGGCGGGCCGGTGTCAGGAAGAGCTGGGCCGGCCGGAGAAGGCATTGCAGGCCTACAAGGAAGTGCTGAAATTCGACGTCCCGGGCCCGGGAGGTGAACGTGAGAAAGCGCGGGAACGCGTGGCGGCCCTGGAGGCCGAGGGGATTCGTTGAGTTCGTGCTGTTGGCCGGACTGTCCGGCGCTCTCCTGCTCGGCGGTTGCAGCCGTCCCTGGAGCAAGCTGGAAGAAGGCAGCTACGAGCGTGGGCGCAGCGAGGTCGAAGGAGGCGCGCTGCAACAGGCGATCGACGACCTGAAGCTCTTCATCCGGAGGAATCCCCAGGATCCGCGGGCCGCCGAGGCACAGTTCCTCGTGGCCAAGGCCTACATGGACATGGACGACTATCCGGTGGCTGCGGTCGAGTTCGAGATCCTGCAGGTCGATTATCCGACCAGCTCGTTCACCGACGCCGCCGCCTTCCTCGAGGCCATGTGCTATGCGAAGCAGGTGCCCGACTATCGCCTCGACCAGACCGTCACCTACAAGGCAGTGGAGAAGCTGCAGAACTATCTGCGGCAGCATCCGTCGGGCGAACACGTCGAGGAAGCCCGGCAGGAGCTGGCCAAGTTGCAGGACCAGTTGGAGAGGAAGCACTTCGAGGAGGCGGCCTTCTACAAGCGGCGTGGATATCTCGATGCTGCCCACCAGGTGTTCGAGAACATCCTCAGCGAGAATCCTTCCACCGAACGGCGTCCTCGTATCCTGCTGAATCTCGCTGAGATCGACTTCAAGCTGGAGAATTTCGACGAGGCCCAGCGTCACCTGCAGGAGATCATCCAGCGCTGGCCGGAGAGTTCGGAGAGAAGACAGGCGGAGAAACTGCTCAAGAAGATCGAGAAGAAGAGAGCGGAGCTGGAGAGTGAGGAGGCGCAGCCTTGAGTCGCAGGGGAATCGGCCTGCTCGGAGGAACCTTCGATCCTCCTCATCTGGCCCACATCGAGCTGGCGCGTCGGGCCCTCGCCCAGGTGGGACTGCGGGAGGTCTGGTTCATCCCGGCCTGGAGACCACCCAACAAGGTCGATCATCCGCTCACCTCGAGCGAGCACCGTCTGGCGATGCTCGAGCTGGCCATCCGGGGCAAGAAGAAGCTGGCCATCTGCACCATCGAGATCGACCAGGAGGAAGTGGCCTACACCGTGCAGACGGTGGACGCCCTCATCCACACCCACCTGGGCGAGCGCTTCTATCTGTTGCTCGGAGAGGACAATCTGCGCGATCTGCCGCGTTGGCGCGAACCCACCCGCCTGCTGGAGATGGCCACCCCGGTGGTGATGCCCCGGGCGGTCGACCTGAACCGCAGCGGCTCGTACGGAGCCGGCGGGCGAAGGGAGAACGCGGTGATGGGGGTTCCCATCATCTGGCTCAAGGGAGAACCGCTCGATCTGTCCTCCACCCGCATTCGTGAGGCCCTGGCCCAGGGACGTCGGCCCAAGGGCCTCGATGACGCGGTGTATGCGTACATCGTCGAGCATGGTCTCTATCGGGAGCCGAAGACAGAGTGAAGATCATCCTCGTGGATGGTTCGGCGCTGCTGTACCGCAGCCATTTCGCCTTCAAGGGCAAGCCGCTGGTGACCAGCCACGGCGAGGTGACCTCGGCCGCGTTCGGCGTGGTCAAGGCTCTTCAGCATCTTCGGGAGGACGAAGGGGCCGACGCCATCGTGGTGGCCTTCGACGCCAGGGGACCGACCTTCCGTCACCGGATGTATCCGCAGTACAAGGCCCACCGTCCACCGACCCCTCCGGAGTTGATCGAACAGATCCCGCGCGTGCGGCAGCTCATCGAGGCCATGGGCACTCCGCTGGTGGAGGTGGAGGGCTACGAGGCGGACGACACCATCGCCACCCTGGCGCGTCAGGCGCGTGAGCGCGGCGACGAAGTGTGGATCTATTCGGGGGACAAGGACTTCATTCCTCTCGTGCGGCCGGGGGTGGCCCTGTTGAAGCCCTCCGTCCGCGGAGGGTCGGACGAGCACATCGATGCGCAGGCCATTCAGGAACGCTACGGGATTCCGCCCGAACGCTTCCTCGACGTCCTCGCCCTGATGGGGGACAAGGCCGACAACATTCCCGGTGTTCCCGGCGTCGGAGAGAAGACTGCTCTGAAGCTGATCCAGCAATTCGGCGGTCTCGACGAGCTGTTGGCCCACCTGGACGATCCGCGGATCCGCCCCTCGCTGCGGGAGAAGATCGAGAAGAACCGCGATCTGCTCGAGTTGAGCCGCCGTCTGGTCACCATCGATCAGGACGCGCCGGTGGAGATCGACTGGCAGGCCAGCCGGGTGCGGCCCTATCCGGAGGACTTCCTGCGTCTGTGCCGCGAACTGGAATTCACCAGCCTGGTCGAGCAACTCGAAGGACCGGCCGCGAAGAGCGGCAGCGGGGGCGGGCAGAAGGGACGCGATTACGAGATCGTCCGTGATCGGCGCCGTCTGGAGGAGGTGCTCAACGAACTGGAGGCACCGGGCCGGCCGGTCAGCGTCGACACCGAGACCACTTCCCTGAGACCCCTGCAGGCCGAACTGGTGGGCCTGTCCTTCTGCGTCGAGCCGGGCCGGGCCTTCTATCTGCCGGTGTCGGTGTCGGAGGGGGAAGAGACGGGCGGGCTGTTCGAGCAGGAAGCGCCGGTGGGTGTCCCGTGGGAGGAGGTGCGTTCCCGCTTGGGGGCCTTCTTCAAGGGACACGAGGCCGGTTTCGTCGGCCAGAACCTCAAGTACGACCAGCTCGTGCTCGACCACCATGGCGCCCCGCTGGAGCACGTGGTCTTCGACACCATGATCGCGAGCTACCTGCTCGACCCCAGCCGCCGGCAGCACAATCTCGACGTCCTGGCGCGCGAGGTCCTCCAGGAGACGACGATCTCCTACAAGGAGCTCTTCGACGGCATCGGTGGCAACGACATCCGCGCGGTTCCCCTGGAGAAGCTGGGGGAATACGCCGCCGAGGACGCGGACATCGCCCTGCGGCTCAGCCGTGTCTTCGAAGAGCGCCTGCGCGAGAGCGGGCTCGATCGTCTCCTGCACGAAGTGGAGATCCCGCTGTCGCAGGTGTTGTTGAAGATGGAGCGCAGGGGCATCCGTCTGGACGTGGCACGGCTCGACGAACTCAGCGAGGAGCTGCGCAAGCGTCTGGCCGAACTGGAGGCCCGGTGCCACGAACTGGCCGGCGAGCCCTTCAATCTGAACAGCCCCCGGCAACTGCAGACCATCCTGTTCACCAAGCTCGGACTGAAGCCCGTCCGCAAGACCGCCACCGGCTATTCCACGGACATGGAGGTCCTGAAGAAGCTCGCTGACGAGCACCCGCTTCCCTCGGTCCTGCTGGAGTACCGCCAGCTCTCCAAGCTCCTGTCCACCTACACGGAGGCCCTGCCCCGCCTGGTCGATCCCGAGACCGGTTGTGTGCACACCTCCTACAACCAGGCGGTGGCGGCGACGGGGCGTTTGAGCAGCACCGATCCGAACCTGCAGAACATCCCCGTCCGCAGCACGGTGGGCCGCCGGATCCGGGAGGCCTTCGTTCCAAGGGAGGAGGGTTGGATCCTTCTTGCGGCCGACTATTCACAGGTCGAACTGCGGCTGATGGCGCATTTCGCCCGGGACGAGGCGATGATCGAGGCCTTCCGCCGGGGCGAGGACATCCACGCCCGGACCGCGGCCGCGGTGGCGTCCGTCCCGTTGGAGGAAGTCGACGGAGAGATGAGGTCGCGGGCGAAGGCCATCAATTTCGGCATTCTCTACGGGATGGGCGCCCGGGCCCTGGCCCAGCAGATCTCCGTCTCCACGAAGGAGGCGCAGAAATTCATCGAGGAGTATTTCGCGCGTTTCCCGAAGGTCCGCGCGTTCATCGACTCGACCATCGAGCGGGCGCGCGAAGAACTGGAGGTGCGGACCATCCTGGGCCGCCGGCGTCCTCTTCCCGAACTCGATTCGAAGAGTCCCCAGCAGCGGGCCTTCGGTGAGCGGGCCGCGGTGAACACGGTGATCCAGGGCTCAGCGGCCGACCTCATCAAGGTGGCGATGATTCGCCTCGACGCGCGCATCGAACGCGAGGGGATCCCGGCGCGGATGCTTCTGCAGGTGCATGACGAACTGGTGCTGGAGCTGCCCGACGAGGATCGCCAGGAGGTGGGCCGGGTGGTGAAGGAGGAGATGGAAGGGGTCTTCGATCTGCTCGTACCCCTGGTGGTCGATCTCTCCTTCGGAGAGAACTGGGCGGAGGCCAAGTCGTGAGCGGCGTGGGCGGACCGGATGCGAGGATCCTGGTGGTGACGGGCCAGAGTGGAACGGGCAAGAGTACGGTCTGCCGCTGGCTGGCCGAGCGAGGGGGCTTCGTGCTCGACGCCGATCGCATCGGTCACGAGGTCCTCACCCTCGAGGAGGTGCGTTCGGAAGTGGTGGAGGCGTTCTCCACCGCGATCCTGGGCGAGGACGGCCAGATCGACCGGAAGATCCTGGGAAAGCGCGTCTTCAGCGACGAGCAGGCCCTGTCCACGCTCAATGGCATCGTCCATCCGCCTCTGCTCGCCCGCCTGGAGGAGAGGATCGAGGAATTGAAGCGGAGCCGGGCGGTCGAGTTGATCGTGGTCGATGCGGCCCTGCACTTCGAGTTCCAGCCCCGCATCGCCGCCGATGCGGTGCTGATGACCGTCACCGATCCGGAGGAGCAGCTCCGGCGGATCATCCAGCGCGATGGCATCGACCGGGAAGCGGCCCGGGCCCGCCTCGACCGCCAGGCCCGCCTCGACCGGCATCGGGGGGAGGCCGATATCGTCCTGGACACCACGGCTTCCCCTGGCCGAGTGCGCCGTGAGATGCTACTTAGAGTGGATGCCACCCTGGGCCTGAGTCTGGCCGAGAGCGAGTTCCCCCCGGAAGAGCTGAAGCGGAGGGCCGAGGACCATGAGTGAAGGACCCACCCTTTCGTTGGAAGAGATCCGCGAGCGTGTCGCCCACCTGAAGGAGGGTCTTTGACTTCTCCAGCATGAGCTCCCGTCTGGCCGAGCTGGAGAAGGTCATGGGCGCATCCGATTTCTGGAACGACCAGGACAAGGCCCGCGAGGTGATCGATTCGGCCAATGCGATCAAGCGCTGGACCGTGCCCATGTCCGAGCTCGAGGGCTGGCTCGACGACATCGAGCTGTACCGTGAGATGGGCGGAGACGACCCGGAAGCGGCGCGTGAGGCGGACAGCCTCCTGGAGAAGGCCTCCCGTGGCATCGAGCGCCTGGAGAGCCAGTACATGCTGGGCGGCCCGGATGACGCCAAGGGTGCGATGATGGAGATCCATCCCGGGGCGGGCGGCACCGAGAGCCAGGACTGGGCCGAGATGCTCCTGCGCATGTACACCCGTTTCTTCGAATCGGAGGGCTGGAAGTACAAGCTCATGGAAGTGGCCCCGGGAGACGAGGCCGGTATCAAGAGTGCCACCATCGAGATCCCGGTGGACTACGCGTACGGATACCTCAAGGGGGAGAGTGGGGTCCATCGCCTGGTGAGGATCAGCCCCTTCGACGCCCAGAGCCGCCGGCACACCTCCTTCGCCTCGGTCTTCGTGTACCCGCTGGTCGAGGATCAGGATCTGGAGATCGAGATCGAGGACAAGGATCTGCGGGTGGACACCTACCGGGCGAGCGGAGCCGGGGGTCAGCACGTCAACAAGACCGACAGTGCCATCCGCATCACCCACCTGCCGACCGGCATCGTCGTGCAGTGCCAGAACGAGCGCAGCCAGCACCGCAATCGCGAGGCGGCCATGCAGATGTTGCGCACCAAGCTGTATCACCGGCGCATGGAGGAGGAGAGGGCCAAGCAGCAGGAACTGGAGAGTTCGAAGATGAAGATCGACTTCGGCAGCCAGATCCGCTCCTACACCCTCCAGCCCTACACGAAGGTGAAGGACCACCGGACCGAGGCGGAGACCGGCGATGCCCGGCGGGTGCTCGACGGTGACCTGCGCCTCTTTCTCGACGCCTACCTGCGGATGGCGGGGCAGGCGACTTGACAGCGGCCGCGCCCGCCGGGATACTGCCGCCGATGTCCCAAGATCCGCTTGTGTGACAAGAACTTGGCTCGATGAGCCCGGGAAGGCCCATGGAAGAACAGCACCATCTCGTACAGGTCCGCCGGCAGCATCTCGAGGAACTCGAGCAGCGGGGCATCGACGCCTACCCCCATCGTTACGCGCGCAGCCATCGCCTCGCGGAGGTCGTGGCCGAGGGGGAGAAACTGGCGGCGGCCGAGACGAAGGTGATGGTGGCCGGCCGCATGATGTCCAAGCGCCGGCACGGGAAGACCGCCTTCGCCCATATCGAGGACGAGGACGCCCGCCTGCAGATCTACGTGCGGCGCGATGAGGTGGGAGACGAGAACTACGAGCTGTTCAAGTTGCTGGAGGTGGGCGATCACGTCGGGGTCGAGGGCTCGATGATGTTCACCCGCACCGGCGAGCTGACGGTGAAGGCCGCCCGGGTGCACCTGCTGGGCAAGACCCTGCGCCCCTTGCCGGAGAAGTGGCACGGACTCACCGACAAGGAGATCCGCTACCGCCAGCGCTACCTCGATCTGCTGATGAACGCGGAGGTGCGCCGTGACTTCCGGCGCCGGACCGAGATCATCCAGACCATCCGCGACGTGCTCATCGAGGACGCTTTCCTCGAGGTGGAGACCCCCATCCTGCAACCGATGTACGGCGGAGCGACCGCTCGCCCCTTCACCACCGTCTATCACGCCCTGGGCGACCTGAAGGTGTACCTGCGCATCGCCGACGAACTCTACCTGAAGCGCCTGATCGTCGGCGGTTACGATCGGGTCTTCGAGTTCGCCAAGGATTTCCGCAACGAGGGAATGGACCGCACGCACAATCCGGAATTCACCATGATGGAGTGCTACGCGGCCTACTGGGACTACGAGGACGTCATGGGACTGGTCGAGCGGGTCTTCGCCCGTCTGGCCGAGCGCTTCACGGAAGAGGGGATCCTCCAGTACGGCGAGCATCGCATCGACTTCACCAAGGGGTTCCGGCGGGCCCGTTTCTTCGATCTGCTGGAGGAGGCGGTGGGCCAGGATCTGAGGAAGCTCAGCCGCGACGAAGTGGCGGCGGTGGCCCGGGATCTGGGGGTGGAGGTGGACGAGAGCATGGGTTGGGGGAAGCTGCTCGACGAGATCTTCAGCGAGAAGGTCGAGCCCACGCTGATCCAGCCCACCTTCGTGTGCGACCATCCCAGGGAACTCAGCCCCCTGGCCAAGCGGCATCGCAGCGACCCCGATCTGGTCGAGCGATTCGAGCCCTTCGTGGCCGGTTTCGAGGTGGGCAACGCCTTCAGCGAGTTGAACGACCCCCGCGACCAGCGGGCCCGCTTCGAGGACCAGCTTCGCCTGCGTGAGAAGGGCGATACCGAGGCGCAGCGGCTCGACGAGGACTTCCTGCGGGCCCTCGAGTACGGGATGCCGCCGACCGGGGGCCTGGGTCTGGGGATCGACCGCATCGTCATGTTGTTCACGAACCGTCACAGCATTCGTGACGTGCTCTTCTTCCCCCAGATGAGACCGGAAGGGGATTGAGAGGCGGACGGATCGAGGCGTCGGCCGAGGTATCCATGCAGTTCTCCAGTTTCATCGCCTTGCGCTACCTGCGGACGCAGCGCTCGCGCTTCATCAGCGTCATCACCATCATCGCCGTGCTCGGGATCACCCTGGGGGTGATGGTGCTCGACACCACGCTTGCGGTGATGAACGGCTTCCAGGACCAGGTACAGTTCACCTTCGTGGAGAACATGCCCATGGTGACGGTGATGAGCCAATCGCCCCTGGGCATGACCGACGCCGAGGGAGTGATCGAGCGCGTGGACCGGCTGTCCTTCGTCGAGGGAGCTGCGCCGTACATTCGCAAGGAGGCCCTGCTCACCTATGAGCGCTTCGGCGGGCGCACGAAGAACCGGCCGTGTGTGATCTGGGGCATCGATCCCCAGCGTCAGGGTTCGGTGACCAAGGCGCTCGACTCGGTCCAGCCTCCCTTCACGGGCTTCTCCACCGCAGGTTTCGTCGGGGTGGAGTCCGGGACTCCGGGCATCATCCTGGGCGACATGCTCGCCCGGAGTCTGCGGGCCGGAGTGGGCGACCGGCTGACGCTCACCACCGTTCGCAAGAGCGGCGGTCCCCGCGAATACGAGGGACACAGCGTGGATGTGGCGGTGGTCGGGATCTTCAAGAGCGGCATGTACCAGTTCGACGATGTCTTCGCCTACATGGACATCGACGACGTTCGGCAGATCTTCGTGGTGGTGGGCGAGGCCGACGGCATCGGGATCAAGGTGGACGACATGATGTCGGCTCCGGCCTATGCCGACAGCATCGCGCACCTTCTCGGTTTGCCCTACTTCACCAACGACTGGATCTCGCTGAACAGCACCCTCTTCCGGTGGATCCGCATCGAGAAGGTGCTGATGTTCGTCCTGCTGTCGATGATCACCATGGTGGCCACCTTCATGGTGGTGGCGATCCTGTTGATGATGGTTCGGGACCGGCAGCGGGACATCGGCGTCTTTCTCTCCCTGGGTGTGCGCAAGGCCCAGCTCGTGGGTGTCTTCGTCCAGTTGGGAATGATGATCGGCGGCGGCGGCGTGCTCCTGGGAACCGCCCTGGGCTACGGATTGAGCCGCTTCCTGGACAGCCAGGGACTGTGGGTCCTGGTGCGGAAACTGGGCCTGCCCTCGCCGGGCGACGTCTACTTCGTCGACACGCTCCCGGTCCACATGAAGAGCGGCGATTTCCTTCTCGTGGGCGGCGTGACCCTGGCGATGTGCCTGGTGGCCACCATCCTGCCCGCCTGGTTCGCTTCGCGTTACACTCCGGTGGAGGTGTTGCGCTATGAGTAGCGGACCCTGGTTGAAGGCCGAGGGGCTGGAGATGTCGTACAACACCCTGAAACGACGGGTGGAGGTGCTGCGAGGCGCCGATCTGCATGCCGAGGAGGGGGAGGTGGTGGCGGTGACGGGCTCGAGCGGATCGGGCAAGACCACCCTGTTGAACCTCCTGGGCTCCCTCGACCGCCCGACGGGAGGAAAGGTGTGGTGGGGGGGAAAGGACCTGCTGGAGATGTCCTCGGGAGGGCTGAGCCGTCTGCGGAACCAGTCGGTGGGTTTCGTGTTCCAATTCCATCATCTGCTCTCCGATTTCAGCGCACTGGAGAACGTGATGATGCCCGCCCGGATCGCCGGCACCGCCCTGGGGGAGGCCCAGCAGCGGGCGATGGAACTTCTGCAGCGGGTGGGACTGCACGATCGTGCCGATCATCGGCCGGGCGAACTGTCGGGCGGCGAGCAGCAGAGGGTCGCCGTGGCCCGGGCCCTGATGAATCATCCGCGTCTGTTGCTGGCGGACGAACCGGCTGGCAATCTCGACGCCGAACGGGCGGCCGAACTCACCGACCTGTTGCTGGCCAGCCGGGACGAAGAGCATCTGGCGGTGGTCGTGGTCACCCATGACGAGCGCTCGGCGGCCAAGGCCGATCGCTGGTTGCACCTGCACGAGGGTCGGCTCGAGCGGCGGCGCTGAGAAGCGCAGGAGGAACGATGCTCTGCCAGAGTTGCGGCGAGAATCCGGCCGAGATCCACTACACCGAGGTGGTCGGCGGCGAGAAGCACACGCTGTGGCTGTGCCGGGCCTGCGCGGCCCGACGCGGCATCGTGGTCACGGCCATCTCCGCGGAGAACGTCCTTCCGCAGGAGAAGGCCCGGCCGGCATCGGGCGCCGGACTGCGCTGTCCCGAGTGTGGAATGGACCTGGCCACCTTCCAGCGTGTGGGAAAGCTGGGGTGTCCCCACTGCTACGAGGTCTTCGGCGACGAACTCGATCCCATCCTGCGCCGACTGCATCGCACCAGCGAGCACAAGCCCCCGCGCGAGGAGATGGATGCCCAGGCGCGTCTGCGGAGGGTCCTGCGGGGGCTGCGCCGCGAACTGGACGACGCGGTGCGGCAGGAGGAGTTCGAACTGGCGGCGCGTCTGCGCGACGAGATCCGGCGCTACCAGGAGGAGGCCGAGGCTCTGGAGCGGGCGACCGGCGAAGGCGGTACGACCGACACCGGTGACGCTTCCCCCGCCGACGTGGACGCTGCACGCAGACGGGAGCGTGAGGACGGCGCCGGGGGGCGGGGCTCGCAGGAGGGAAGGTCGTGAACTGGGGCGAGTGGGCCCGGAGGGCGGCTCCCTGGTGGGAGGAGGATGCGCCCTACGGCGACGTGGTCCTGAGCAGCCGGGTGCGCCTGGCCCGCAATCTCCATGGCCGCCGCTTTCCCCATCGCCTCGGAGAGGACGAGCTTCGCCGTCTGCGCGAGGAGATCCACGACGCCTCCCTGCTCTGCCCTTCGCTGCAACAGGCCCGCTGGTGGCCTCTGGAGGAGCTCGAGGAGCTGCAGCGGCGCTTCCTGCTGGAACGTCACCTCATCTCCCACGAGCTGGTCGAGGGCGCGATGGGACGCGGTCTGCTGCTGGTGCGGGACGAGGCGCACGGGGTCATGGTCCACGAAGAGGACCACCTGCGGATCCAGGCCTTTGGGGCCGGCCTGAAGATTCGTGAAACTTATGAAATGGCAAAGCGTTCAAGTGATGAGTTGGGAGAGAGCCTGAAGTTCGCGCGCTCTCCCCGGCTGGGCTGGATCACTGCGTGCCCCAGCAATCTGGGGACCGGCCTGAGGGCCTCGGTGCTCCTGCATCTGCCCGGTCTGATGCTCACCGGGGATCTCGAGAAGGTCCTGACCAGTCTGCGGGTCCTGCACGTCACCGTGCGGGGCTTCTGGGGTGAGGGGACGCCGGCTCCAGGGGCCCTCTTCCAGGTCTCCAACGCGGTGACCATGGGCCTGTCGGAGACGCAGATCCTCGACGATCTGCTCCACCACGTGCGAAAGGTCATCTCGGTGGAGAAGGAGGCACGCAGCGTGCTTCTGCGGCAGCAGGCGGTGGCCTTGAACGATCGGGTGTGGAGGGCCTGGGGCATCCTGACGAACGCACGCCGGCTGAACACGCGGGAGGCCTTCGAGCTGCTGGGTGAGGTACGCTTGGGGACCAGTCTCGATTTGCTGCCGGGGGTGGACGAAACCGCGCTTCGATCGCTTCTTGTGATCACCCAGGCGGCGCATCTCCAACTGGCGGAAGGCCGTGAGTTGGATGCGCGCCGGCGAGACGAAATCCGGGCCCGGCGGGTACGAGAGGTCCTGACCGGGAAGGCGGGACCCTTCTCGACCCGCCCAAGGAAGGATGAGGAATGAACGACCGTTTCACGGACAGGGTTCGCAAAGTGCTCTTCCTGGCGCGCGAGGAAGCCGGCCGGATGCAGCACGAGTACATCGGGACGGAGCACCTGTTGTTGGGGATCGTCCGCGAAGGAGAGGGGATCGCGGCTCAGGTGTTGCAGCGTCTGGGCATCGAGTTCGACCAGATCCAGCAAGCGGTCGAGGATCTCGTATCGTCGCAGAGTGGGACGCTCACCATCGGTGAGATCCCGTTCACGCCGCGGGCCAAGCGGGTGCTCGAGCGCTCGATCGACGAGGCCCGCAAGCAGAATCACAACTACGTGGGCACCGAGCACCTTCTGTTGGCCCTGATCCAGGAAGGCGACGGGGTGGCTGCGCGCGTCCTGAAGGAGCTCGGGGCCGATTACGATCGGGTGAAGAAGGAAGCCATCAAGCTGCTGGGCGGGGGAGGCAAGGGTCTGCCCGGCTCGGCCGAACAGAAGAAGGAGACCCCGGTCCTCGACCAGTTCGGACGCAACCTCACCCAGCACGCGCGCGACGGCAAGCTCGACCCGACCATCGGCCGGGACAAGGAGATCGAGCGCGTCATCCAGATCCTCTCGAGGCGCAAGAAGAACAACCCGGTACTCATCGGTGAACCCGGAGTGGGGAAGACCGCCATCGCCGAGGGGCTGGCCCAGGCCATCGTCGACGGCCGCGCGCCGGAGCTGCTGAAGGGCAAGGAGATCATCACCCTCGATCTGGCCAGTGTGGTGGCCGGTACCAAGTATCGCGGGCAGTTCGAGGAACGGCTGAAGGCCATCATGAACGAGATCCGCGAGAGCGAGCAGATCATCCTGTTCATCGACGAGTTGCACACCATCGTCGGGGCCGGAGGGGCGGAGGGAGCCATCGACGCCTCCAACATGTTCAAACCAGCCCTGGCCCGGGGTGAGATCCAGTGCATCGGGGCGACGACCCTCGATGAGTACCGCAAGTTCATCGAGAAGGACGGGGCGCTCGAGCGGCGTTTCCAGTCGATCATGGTCAATCCTCCCAGCGAGGAGGAGACTGTCGCGATCATCTTCGGTCTGCGTGACAAGTACGAACAGCACCATAAAGTCCATTTCACCGACGAGGCGATCCGCGCTGCGGTGTACCTGAGCGTGCGCTACATCTCCAACCGCAGTCTGCCGGACAAGGCCATCGACGTCATCGACGAGGCGGGAAGCCGCGCGCGCCTGGCGGCGTCGGCGGTGCCGGCCGAGTTGCGGGAGATCGAGAAGAAGATCGAGACCCTGGCCTCGCAGAAGGAGGCCGCGATCCTCGAACAGGAATTCGAGAAGGCCGCCCACTTCCGCGACGAGGAGAAGGAACTGCGCAAGAAGCTGGTGGAGGAACGGAAAGCCTGGACCGAGCGGCGCAACGAGATCGAGACCGAGGTCGATGTGAAGGACATCAGCCGGGTGATCGCGGACATGACCGGTATCCCGGTGACCGAGGTCGAAGAGGAGGAGACCGAGAAGCTGCTGCGGATGGAGGAACGCCTGAAGGAGAAGATCGTCGGTCAGCAGGAGGCGATCGAGGCGGTGAGCAAGGCCATCCGGCGCAACCGGGCGGGCCTGCGCGATCCCCGCCGTCCCATCGGTTCGTTCATCTTCCTCGGGCCCACCGGGGTGGGCAAGACCGAGGTGGCCCGCCAGCTCACCAAGTTCCTCTTCGACGACTTGAAGAACATGATCCGCATCGACATGTCCGAGTACATGGAGAAGTTCTCCATGTCGCGCCTGGTGGGCGCTCCTCCGGGCTACGTGGGTTACGACGAGGGCGGCATCCTCACCGAGAAGGTGCGCCGGCAGCCGTACTCGGTGGTCCTGCTCGACGAGATCGAGAAGGCCCATCCCGATGTCTTCAATCTGCTGCTGCAGGTGCTCGAGGACGGTGTTCTCACCGATTCCTTCGGCCGGAACGTCGACTTCAAGAACACCGTCCTCATCATGACCAGCAACGTGGGCAGCCGGAAGGAGGCCCTGCGCAAGAACGTGGGCTTCGGGGTCGACGAGGAGGGCATGGACGAGAAGCGGATGCGCTCGAACGTCACCGAAGACCTCAAGAAGACCTTCAGTCCCGAGTTCCTCAATCGCATCGACGAGATCATCGTCTTCCACCCGCTCGACCGCAACGACATGACCCAGATCCTCGAGATCCTCCTCAAGGAGATGGACGAGCGGCTGGTGGGGCTGGACATCGACTTCGAGTACACCGACGAGGCCAAGGAACTGCTGGTCTCGGTGGGCTTCGATCCCGAGCATGGAGCCCGCCCGCTGCGCCGGGCGCTGCAGAGGCACGTGGAGGATCCCCTCAGCGAGAAGCTGCTGCGAGGGGAGATCCGCAGCGGCGACACGGTACGGATCACCTCCGGCGGCGATTTCCTCCACTTCGAGGTGGTCCATCGCCGGGAGGAAGGCGAAAAGGCCGGCCGTTCGAGCCCCAAGGAGGCTCCCCACCCCTCCTGAGCACACCGGGGGAAGGCCAGGGCCTTCCCCCTCCGTTTGCTCCTCTAGGTTGACCCACGGTGGCGGTGAGTTTACTTTCCCCGGGCTCACATCTTCGCCCGCGGCGGGAACCCCTGTGCTCTCCTGGGCGTAGACAATCCGAACGCACGCCCCACGTGCTGAAGTGCCACCGACCCCTTCGAAAGATCGCATGACCGCGATGCTGGTTCACGGCCCCCGTCAACGGGCAGTCATTGCGGCTGTGTCGCTGCTGCTTCTCTTGCTCGCCTCGGAAGCGGTGGCGGGCAAGCTCGTGCGGGTACGGGTGGTGGGGGTCACCACCATCTCGGCCGACCAGGTGGTCTCCTGGAGCGGTCTGAAGATCGGCAAGGAGGTGACCCGCGAGAGCATCTCCACCGCGGTGCGCAAGCTCGCCTCACTGGGGAAGTTCCGTGAGATCTACGCCTACCAGAACAAGGTGGCCGACGGCGTGGAGGTCATCTTCAATCTGGCCGAGTACCCACGGCTGGCCGGCGTGGAGTTCACCGGGGTGAAGAAACTGAAGGTCAAGGATCTCAAGGAGGAGATCGACCTCAAGGTGGGAGACATCATCAGCCCGGGGAAGGTGACCCGGGCCCTGTTCAAGGTCGAGCAGAAGTACCAGTCCGAGGGCTACTACAACGCCCAGGTGAGCACCGATTCGACGATCTACGCGGTCGGAGGCCGGCAGACCCTGGTGGTGCGGGTGGTCGAGGGCGAGAAGGTCAAGGTCCACGCCATCCACATCGAGGGAAACGAGCACGTCAACGCTTCCGATCTGCGCCACGGTTGGAAGACGAAGACCGACAACTGGATCCGTGGCGGAACCTTCAAGAAGGCCGAGTTCGAGGAAGATCTGCAGAAGCTCATCGACAACTACAAGGACCGTGGCTATCTCGATGCCCAGGTCGTCGAAGTGCGAAAGGTGTTCGTGGAGGGGAAGAAGAAGCTCGACCTGTTCATCAAGGTGAAGGAGGGCCCCCGTTTCGAGGTGGGCAAGATCACCTGGGATGGGAACACGGTCTTCAATGACGAACGGATCGCTTCGGTCATCGCCCTGCAGACGGGCAGGGTCTTCAGTGAGTCGGTCTTCCAGGAGACGGTCCAGTCGCTCAACAGCCTGTACTGGGAATCGGGCTATATCTACATCACGGTCGAGCCCACCCGCGACATCCACGATCACATCGTCGATGTCCACTTCACCTTCCGTGAGGGCAAGCCGGCCCGGATCCACGATCTGTACATCACCGGGAACACGAAGACCCACGAGGAAGTGGTCCGGCGCGAGCTGAGGATCAAGCCGGGTGATCTCTTCGTGAGCAGCCGCTTGCAGGACAGCCAACGCCGTATCTTCCAGTTGGGCTTCTTCGAGGATGTCCAGGTCGACTTCAAACCCGCCAACAACGAGGGTGACATCGATCTGACCCTGAAGGTGAAGGAGAAGCAGACGGGTCAGTTCAGCATGGGCATGGGCTTCTCCCAACAGAGCCGTGCCACCGGTTTCCTGCAGATCGGCGAGACGAATCTCTTCGGCCGGGGCAACGCGCTCCAGTTCTCCTGGCAGTTCGGTTCGCGCGCCAACTTCCTCAACCTGTCCTATACCATGCCGTGGTTCCGGGGTACGCCGACCCTCCTGGGCATCGACGTCTTCAACCGTTTCAGCAACCAGGTGAACGACTACTACGACACGCGGGTGAAGGGAGGAGCCATCCGCCTGGGCCGGCCGATCCCCTTCACCCGTTTCAGCCGGGTGAGCATCCGTTACGGGTACAGTCTCACCAGCCTCAGCAATTTCGATCCGGCATACGTGCGTACCCTCGACGAGCTCGAGCGCCAGCGTGGGGACATCGGTGTACAGCGGCTGGACAAGGAGGACTGGCCGCAGGCCCGCAGCACGATCACCCTCTCTCTTTCGCGCAACAGCACGGACAACCCCTTCTTCCCGACCGATGGCAGCAGCTCGCTCTTCCGGTACGAACTCAACGGGGGACCCCTGGGCGGCGATCTCGACTTCCACAAGGTCCTGGCCAACTACGATTGGTATCAGGCCCTGCCCGCCAAGTTCGTGTTCCACATGGAGACCTCAGTGGGCTGGATCACCTCCTTCGGCAAGACCCTGCAGGTGCCTGACTACGAGAAGTTCCGGCTGGGGGGCAATCGCATCTACGGGCTGCGTGGATACCGCGATCTGTCGGTGGTGCCCCGTGGCAACCTCACCTTCGTCGGAGGTGAGTTCTTCACCACCCTGACCACCGAGGTGCTGTATCCGGTCACCCGGGCGGTCCATCTGCTCGCCTTCGTCGACCAGGGAGACACCTGGAATTCCTTCGCCGAGGCCGACCTGACGAACTTGCGGAAGGGAGCCGGTTTCGGGATCCGTCTGCAGGTGCCCCTGGTGGGGAGGGTCGGTCTCGATTACGGTTATGGATTCAACAAGTTCAATCCCGGCTGGGAGACCCACTTCAACTTCGGAGCCTTCTTCTAGGCCTACACGAGGAGAGAGAGCATGAATCGTACGTTCAGGACCGCGGGCATCGTCGTTCTCGCAGCGGCGTTGCTGCTGTTGGCCGGCCCCTTCGCCGCCCCCGCGCACGCGGCGGACAAGGGTGTGAAGCTGGGGATCATCGACAGCCAGAGGATCTTCCGCGAGTACCAGGAAGCGAAGGACGCCGAGGCGGTCTTCCAGGAGGAGATGAAGCAGTGGCAGGACGAGTTGCAGGGGATGGAGCGCGAGATCCTGTCGATGCGCGAGAAGATCCGCTCGCAGCAGCTTCTGCTCTCGCAGGAGAAGCTCGATGAACTGCAGAAGCAGCTCGAGCAGAAGAGTCAGGAATACGACCGCCGCCGGGCGGAGATCCTCGATCCCAACTCGGGCCTGGCGGTGAAACGGAACCAGGAGCTGAGTCAGCCCATCAACGACCAGATCACCACCGTGGTGGAGCGTCTGGGCGCCGAGGGGGGCTACGACCTCATTCTCGATACGGCCACCGTCAATGTGGTGTATCAAAGTTCGAAGGTTGACTTGACGGACCAGGTTCTCGCCGAGTTGCAGAAGGGCGGACAGTGAGCCCTGCTCGTTGCCATTTGACAAGCATCCCGGCGGCTGCCAGCATGGATGACCACGGTACACGAAAGAGGCTTCATCAGGGTTGTCCGCCCGGAAGGAAGCCGGGGTGCCCGTGGGGGGAGGTTCTGGGGTGAGAGCCTGGAAACTGGCGGAATTGGCCGGAGAGATGGGGGGTCGGCTCGACGGGGCCGCCGATCTCGACATCCGGGGTGTGGCAGGGATCCGTGAAGCCGAAGAGGGGGATCTCACCTTCCTCGCCGACAAGCGTTACCTGCCCTATCTGGAGACCACCCGTGCCTCGGCCATCATCTGCCGGGACGATCTGGAGACGAGCCTGCCGGCGATCCGGGTGGCGGATCCGCATCTGGCCTTCCTGAGGGCCATCGAGATCTTCTCCCAGCCTCCCCAGCATTTCTTTCCGGAGGGAATCTCCGAGGCGGCCCACGTCGATCCCACCGCGCGTCTGGGAAAGGATGTCCGGGTGGGGCCGGGCAGTGTGATCGGCCCGGATTGTGTCGTGGGCGATGCTTCGGTCATCGCGGCGGGCGTCGTGCTCATGCCCCGGGTGAAGGTGGGGCGCGATTGCATTCTCTATCCCAATGTGGTGGTTCGTGAGGAGTGCGAGATCGGAGACCGGGTGATCCTCCACGCCGGAGCGGTGATCGGAAGTGATGGCTTCGGTTTCGCCAAGAAAGAGGGCCATTACCACAAGATTCCCCAGATCGGGCGAGTGGTCATCGGAAGCGACGTCGAGATCGGTGCCAACACCTGTATCGACCGGGCCACGACCGGGCTCACCCTGATCGCTCATGGGACCAAGCTGGACAACCTCGTACAGATCGCACACAACGTCCGCATCGGCGAACATACCGTCATTTCCGCACAGACGGGGATCTCGGGTTCGACTGAGGTGGGTGACGACGTCATGATGGCGGGCCAGGTGGGAGTCGTGGGGCATATCCGGATCGGCGACGGAGCCCAGATCGGGGCTCAGAGCGGGATTTCCAAGAACGTTCCGGCCGGGGAGGCCTGGTTCGGATATCCCGCGCGCAACTCCCTGGAGGCCAAGCGCCTCATCGTTCACTACGGGCGACTCGAGCGCTATGCGGCCGAGATCGCGGAGTTGAAGAGCCGATTGGAAGCATTGGAGAGGACGTACGGTGCTACGCCAACAGAGAACCCTTAAGAAGCCCGTCGAGTACAAGGGAATCGGACTGCACACCGGCGAGGAGGTCACGGTCCGTTTCCTGCCCGCTCCCGCCAACAGCGGTCTGGTCTTCAAGGTGAAGAAGGGTGAGGAATGGGTCGAGATCCCGGCTCTGGTCGACTTCATCCCGGAGAACCAGCCCTTCCTGCGGAACACCACCCTGCGCCGTGAGGGGGTGGAGATCCACACCGTCGAACACATCCTTGCCGCTCTGTACGGTCTGAACATCGACAACTGCGTGATCGAGGTCTCGGCAAGCGAGCCCCCCGAGCCCGAGGACGGATCGTGCCGGGCCTTCGTCGAGCGTCTGCTCGATGCCGGGATGCGCGACCAGGGTGTGCCGGTGGTGTTCTACGACGTCAAGCGTCCCATCCAGTGGAGCCGGGGTCAGGTGGGGATCACCGCCATTCCCTACGACGGTTTCCGGGTGAGCTTCACCATCCAGTACGACAACCCGGTCATCGGCACCCAATACGCCAGCTACGAGATCGATCCCGATTCCTTCACCCGGGAGATCGCGCCGAGCCGTACTTTCGCCCTCAAGAAGGACATCAACCACCTGCAGGCGATGGGATTGATCAAGGGGGGGACGCTCAAGAACGCCTTGGTGGTCGATGACGAGCGGATCCTCAACGAGGAGGGCCTTCGATTCCCCGACGAGTTCGTGCGGCACAAGATCCTCGATCTGATGGGCGACCTGGCGCTTCTGGGGATGCCCATCAAGGGACACATCATCAGCCTCAAGAGCGGGCACGAGACCAATGTGAAGTTCGTGCGCCGTCTGATGGCGCTGGAGAAACGGCAGATGAGGATCTATCCCACCAAGAAGCCCACGTACTGGGACATCTCGGCGGTGATGGATCTGCTCCCTCATCGCTATCCCTTCCTGCTGATCGACCGTATCCTGGAGGTCGAACCGGAGAAATCGGCTCGAGGGCTGAAGAACGTCACCATCAACGAGCCGTTCTTCCAGGGACATTTCCCAGGCCATCCCATCATGCCCGGTGTGCTCATCGTCGAGGCAATGGCCCAACTGGGCGGCGTCCTGCTGCTCAGCATGATCGAACAGCCGGAGACCAAACTCGTATACTTCTCGGCCATCGACAAAGCGCGTTTCCGCAAACCGGTCCTGCCCGGCGATCAGTTGATCATCGACATCGAATTGCTGCGATTCCGGCGGAACACGTGCAGAATGAAGGCGACGGCCAGTGTGGACGGTAGTGTTGCCGCCGAAGCGGAGATGTTGGCCGCGATCGTCAATCGATAGAGGGGCGCCCATGGAAGACATCGAGAACGAAGGAAGAGAGAGACGGGAGATCCATCCGACCGCGGTCGTCGATCCTTCGGCGGAACTCGGGGAAGGCGTACGGGTCGGTCCGTTCACGATCATCGGTCCCCATGTACGGATCGGCGACGGGTGTGAGATCGGCTCGCATGTGGTACTCGATGGATATCTCAGTCTCGGGAAACGGAATCGCGTCTTCAGCCATACCGTGCTGGGTTCACCGCCGCAGGACCTGAAGTACAAGGGCGGCGAGTGCTGGCTGAGGATCGGCGACGACAACATCTTCCGCGAGTTCATCACCATCAATCCATCCACGACGCCCGAGGGGGCCACCCGTATCGGAAGCCACTGTCTGTTCATGGCCTGCACCCATGTTGCACATGACTGCAATGTCGGCGATCACGTGATCATGGCCAACGGCGCCATGATGGCGGGCCATGTGGTGCTCTCCGACTGGGCCTCGATCGGCGGGCTGTCGGCGGTCCACCAGTTCTCGGTGATCGGGCTGCATGCCTTCGTGGGTGGGGCGACCCGGGTGTCCCAGGATGTTCCTCCCTTCGTCAAGGTGGGTGGATCGCCCATGCGCCTGGCCGGGATCAATTCCATCGGACTGCAACGAAGGGGTTACTCGCCGGAGACCATCGCCCGGATCAAGCGCGCCTATCGCTACCTCTACCGCAGGGGTTTGAAGGTGGAGGAGGCCATGGCGAGGATCGCCGAGGAAGGCGAGGACGATGTGGCGCAGGCCTTCCGCAGTTTCTTCGAGCTCAGTCAGCGGGGTATCGTCCGGTGAGTCGGCCGTGATGGCTTCCATCCCTCGGAAGATCCTCATCTCCAGCGGCGAAATCAGTGGTGAGGGCTACGCCGTGGAAGTGGCCCGCTGGCTCCATCGTCTCCAGCCCGATTGGACCCTGTTCGGTGTGGGTGGTGAGGCCCTCGGGGCCGAGGTGTCCGATCGGTGGGCCACGATCGACGAGCTGTCGGTGATGGGTTTCGCCGAGGTCATCCGTCACCTGCCGCGTCTGCAGCGTCTGCGCAGCCGCCTGGTCCGGCGCATCGCCAGCGAGGGTGTCGATCTCCTTCTGGCGGTCGACTACCCCGGATTCCATCTGAGCCTGGCCGGGGCCCTGCGCGGACGATCCGTGCAGGTGCTGCACTACATCCCGCCGAAGACCTGGTCGTGGGGGGCGTGGAGGAACCGTTCCATCCGCCGAAATATCGATCAGTGTGCGGTCATCTTCCCCTTCGAGGAGGAGTACTACCGGAGCCGGGGCATTCCCGCGCGTTTCGTCGGGCATCCCCTGGCCGATCGTCATGCCGCGGCATTGGCGGCAGGGGAGGAGCGGAGGGAAGGTCTGCTCCTGGCGCCGGGCAGCCGTCCACAGGAGCTCCGGCGCATCGGACCGGTGATGGCCCGCTCGGCGGCCGCGCTTCGCTCGATGGGTCGGGTCGAGACGGTGAGGGTGAGCCGGGCTGCCTCCATCGATCCCGCTCTGTTGCGGAGCTGCCTGGCGCCCCTGGGCGAGGTCGAGGTGGTGGAGGGGCCGCTCTTCGAGGAACTCCGCCGCTCGGAGGCCGCCATGGTCTGCAGTGGAACCGCGTCGGTGGAGACGGCCCTTTCCCGTACTCCCCATCTCATCGTCTATCGGACCTCCCCGGTGACCTACCTGCTGGCCCGGGCCCTGGCCACCGTCGAGTCCATCGGAATGGCCAATATCGTCCTCGGCCGGCGGGTGTTCCCCGAATTCGTCCAGGGTGGATTGCGGGAGGACGCGCTGGTCTCGAGCATGGTGAAGCTGCTCGACCCCCATTCGAGGGAGCGGAGCGAGCAGGAGAAGGGCTTCGATGAGTTGGCCGCGAGGCTCGGAACGGCCCGGGGAGCGGCCGAGAATGTGGCCCACATGGCGGTGGAGATGCTCGACCGCCGAGCCGGACTCGTCGTATAGTGACGCCGCCCCATTCCGGTGTCGCATGAGTCCACACATCGATCCACGTGTTCCCTTCGTCCAGGCCGCCTACCGTCTGCTGCGCGCCACCGTCAAGGTGCGCGTGGAGGGCAGGACCGATCTCTTCGAACGGGCGCAGCGTGGCGAGGCATTCATCTTCGCCTCCCGGCATGGCCAGCTCCTGCCGCTCCTCTTCGGGGTCGAGGGGTTGGGGCTGACGATCATGGTCAGCCGGAGCCGTGACGGGGATCTGCTCGCCTCCCTGCTGCGGCCCTTCGGTTTCTCGATGGTGAGGGGAAGCAGTTCGGCCCAGGGCCGTCTCGCGGCACGGGAGGCGTTGAGGATCCTGAGCGACGGTGGACGCCTGGGGATGGCCGTGGATGGGCCGCGTGGACCCCGGGGCCTCGTCCAGGATGGGATCCTGCGGCTGGCGCGGCGGTCCTCCGTCCCCATCGTGCCCCTGGTCGCCTCCTGCGGCAGATCGGTGGTGCTCCACGGAAGCTGGGACCACTTCGAGCTGCCCTGGCCCGGATCGTCGGTGGTGATCGAGGTGAAGGGTCCGATCGAGGTCGCCGATTCGCCGGCCGGACTGCAGGAGGCGGGGTCCCGGCTGGCCGAGAGCCTGGATGCTCGTTTCCCCGGCGAGAGCACGCTTGCCGGTCCGAAGGAGGATCTGGCCCCGGCGGGCCCATTGTGAGTTCCATGCGCATCGTCGACCGCAGACCCCTGGGAGCCCGGCTGCTCGATCGCTTCGATCGGGAGCGGCCCCGGCGTGCGCTTCTCCTGCGCCCGCTCCGCTGCCTGTACCGCGTGGGTTTCCTCCTGCACGAGCGATTGCGTCCCGGACGACTCCTGCCAGCCCGACCCTTGAGCGTGGTGGTGGGGAACCTGCGGGTGGGCGGAACGGGGAAGACCCCGGTGACGGCCGCCCTGGCCAGCTCCCTGTCCGCGGCCGGATTCGAGGTGGCCGTGGTCAGTCGGGGGTACCGTGCCCAGGGGGGTGGGGACGAACCGGCCTGGCTGGAGCAGGCCACCGGTGCCCGGGTTCTCCTCGATGTGGATCGCCGGAAGGCATTCGATGGGGCGGCGGCGAGCGGGGCCGAGGTGGTTCTGCTCGACGACGGCCTGCAGGCCCGTGATCGGGCACGTCTGCGGATCGCCGTGGTCCTGGGCCGGGATCTCCTCCGCCCGCCCGCTCTGTTGCCCGAGGGACCGCTGCGGGAGCCGATGGAGGCGCTCTCGAAGGTGGACATGGTGCTGGTGCGGCGGGAAGGCGACGACCCGGGGGCTGGAGAGCTGCTCCGGAGGGGACGGCAGTGGTGCAGCAGGGTGGGAGTCTTCCGGCTCGTCCCGGTTCGTCTGGTGAACACTGCGGGCGAGTCGTTTTCACTGGAGGAACTCAGCAGGCGTGGCCCCTGTCTGCTGGTGAGCGGTCTGGCGCGGCCGGTTTCCTTCGAACGCGATGCCCTCGAGGCGGGAGCACGGGCGGTCGGGGCGCTGCGTTACGCCGATCACGCATCCTTCGGTGAGCGCGAGTCGATGGAGATCGCGCGCCTGGCCGAAGAACTCGGGGTGGACTGGATCCTCTGTCCGCAGAAGAACCTCGATCGTCTGGCGGCGGCCATCCCCGACGCGGATGTGGTGGCCCTGGAGTCGAAGGTCGTGTGGGAGGGGGGGGACGATCCGCTGGAAATGGTGCGGGAAAGTTTGAGCGGAGGGTAGACGGACGCGGCGGGCTCCATCGAACCCGCCGCGCCCTGGTCTTCCGTGCTCCTCGACGGTCGTCTATTCGTGAACGATGACCCCGATGAACTCGACGGGAATCGTGGTGGTGAAGCTGTAGAAGGTGTTGGTCGCGCCGGAGTCGTGACCGGTGAAGGTGACGCGGGCCTGGGCGACGAAGGGCGGATCACCGGTGATGAGTCCCTGCAGGAAGGGCTGGGTCTTCATCTCGAAGGTCACGAGCATCACATCGAACTCGACGATCTCTCCGCGGGGAACCACCTGACCGAAGTCATAGGTCCGGTTGAAGGCGGGAAGATTGTCCGCCGCGGTTCCCGACACCAGAGGCTGCCATTCCACCGAGACCCGGTCGATGACGAAGGAGGCCAGGGGATCGGTCGCACTGGTGGTCGTGGTATACTCGTCGTAGGCACGGTTCTGCACGGCGACCTTGACGTGACCGTTGGGGACGAAGTCGTCCTCGGTTCCGGCGATCTTGTCGGCTCCGGGATCGAGCTGTGCGTCGATGACCGGGGCGCCTTCGTTGATCGAGACCACCTCGAGCACGCTGTGGCCGATGTCGTCGTTGGAACATGCGGCGAGGGCGAAGACCGCCAGACCGGCGGCGAGCAGAAGAGCGATGTAGGTACGCACGGAAATCCTCCCTTGCACGGCGCGCGGGCCGCGACGCTGGAACTCACCATAGGCAGAACCCGGCAGCCGTAGCCGCGGGCGCCGTGTCCCTTGCAGCAAGGGGTATGCCACCCACCGGTCCAGGCCAATGGCTTGTGGGACGGGGGCTTAGGGGCGCCCGTGGGGCATTTCCCCCGCCGAGGGTGGCAGCTTGCCCAGAGGGGGCCGGCGCAGGCTGCAAGCTGCAAGGAGGGGTTCTGAAGGGGGGAAGAGTCCCTCTTCGCCATCTCCGGGTCCATGGTCTACAGTGGGAGGGAATCCCACGGAGGGTGAAGGAGGCATACGGTGAGGGACTACCCTGAGGTCGATGTCCTGGTGATCGGCAGCGGTCTGGCCGGCTTGCGGGTGGCGTTGAGCCTGTCCGATCGCCTGCGGGTGCGGATCGTGACCAAGTCGCGCGACCACCACTCGAACACCGACCGGGCACAGGGCGGGATCGCCGCCGTCCTGGGCAAGGACGACGCATTCGAACTGCACGTGCGCGATACCCTGCGCGCCGGCGCAGGCCTGTGTCACGAGGATCGGGTGCGGGCGATGGTGGAGAACGCTCCCCATCTCATCGAGGGCCTGCTTCAGGTGGGTCTCAAGTTCGCCACGCGTGAGGACGGCAGCTATGAGATGGGGCGGGAAGGTGGACACAGCCGGCGCCGGGTCCTGCATTCCGGCGACTTCACCGGACGGGAGGTGGAGCGGGCGATGGTCGCCGCGGTCCGGGCCCACCGTTCCATCCAGGTGCTCGAGGACCACTTCGCGATCGATCTGTTGAAGGATGCCGACGAGCGGGTGGTCGGCGCCCTGGTCCTCGACGAGAGGCGCGGCGAGATCGGTGTGCACCGGGCCCGCTTCACGGTGCTGGCCACCGGAGGGACGGGGAAGGTCTATCGCTATACCAGCAATCCGGACATCGCCACCGGTGACGGCGTGGCCATGGCGTGGCGGGCCGGGGCCACCCTGTCCAATCTCGAGTTCGAACAGTTCCATCCCACCTGCCTGTATCATCCCGAGGCGAAGAGCTTCCTCATCAGTGAAGCGGTGCGGGGAGAGGGAGCGGTATTGCGGAATCTCGACGGCGAAGCCTTCATGCTCCGCTATCACGAACTCGCTGATCTGGCGCCGCGGGACGTCGTGGCCCGAGCCATCGATGCGGAGATGAAGTCAAGAGGGGACGACCACGTGCTGCTGGATGCCACCGTCATCCCCGCACAACAGGCGATCGAGCGCTTCCCGAACATCTATCGGCGTTGTCTCGACTATGGCTTCGATCTGACCCGGGAACCCTTGCCGGTGGTTCCGGCGGCACACTACGCGTGCGGTGGCGTGGTGACCGATGAGAACGGCGTGACCGATCTGGAGAATCTCTTCGTGGTGGGTGAATCGGCGATGACCGGCATCCACGGAGCGAATCGTCTGGCCTCGAACAGCCTGCTCGAAGCCCTGCATTACGGCGAGGCGGCGGCCAGGGAGATCCTGCAGCTGCACGGTGACGGAGCCGGAGGTGGAGGCGAAGTGGCGGAGTTCCCCGACGTCGGATCGGGGGAGGAGGCCCGGACTCCGCTTCAGCACGACTGGGAGATCGCGCGCCGGACGATGTGGGACTACGTGGGAATCCAACGCGATCTGCAGTGGTTGGAGGTGGCCCGCCGCCGCATGGACGAGATGGCCGAGCAGGCCCGGAACATCTGCCGGCAGCAGCGCCCCAGCGTGGACGTGCACGAGTTGCGCAACGTGACCCTCCTGGGCAGTCTGGTCGTGCGCTGCGCCACCTTCCGCAAGGAGAGCCGTGGTCTGCACAGTCTGGTGCAGTACCCGGAGACGGACGATGCGAACTTCCTGGGTGATACCTTTATCCGCAAGGGAAAGAAGCCCTGGTTGAACCCTCTGGAGGGGAGGTGAGAACCATGCGTCTTCAAAGTGCGTTCGACGGCAGTTTCTACCCGGACGAACCGAAGGTCCTGCAGACCTGGGTCGACGATTTCCTCGCCGGCGCGCCCCCTGCTCCGGATGGCGAGGTGATGGGGATGATCGTTCCCCACGCCGGATACGTTTACTCCGGCGCCACCGCGGGCAAGGCGATCGGAGTGTTGCGGGGCCGCCAGGTCGATCGGGTCGTCCTGATGGGACCGAGTCATCGCTACGCGGTCGATGGGGTTCGGGTCTTCGAGCTCGATGGCTTCGAGACGCCGCTGGGCCCGGTCGCCTCCGATGCAGAGCTCGCGGACGAGCTGATCGAGGCTCTCGGTCCGGCGTCGCAGGGCCCGCCCTTTCCGGAGCATTCGGTCGAGGTGCAGTTGCCCCTGTTGAAGCGTGCGTGCCCGTCGGCCTCGGTGGTGGAACTGGTCTTCGGTCCTCCCGAGGCGGTGGTCCATCGCCGGGTGGGCGCCGTGTTGGCCGAGCTCTGGCGCCGGCATCGGGTGGTGGTCGTGGCCAGCTCCGATCTCTCCCATTACTACCCGCGTGAACAGGCGAAGATACTGGACGGGCACTTCCGGGACCTCCTGGTACGGGGCGATCCGGAGGAGATGGCCGTCGCCCTCGGGTCGGGAGTGGCCCAGGCGTGCGGGGCGGGCCCGGTCCTGAGCCTGATGGAGATGACCCGCGAGCTTCAGGGAAGCTTCCACGTGGTGGCCCAGACCGACAGCAGCGAGGCCAGCGGGGATGAGAGCCAGGTGGTGGGCTATCTGTCGGCTCTCTCGGTGAAGGCACCCGGTTGACATCGCTGCCGGGCGCATTACACTTTGGACCCAGCAGGACCCTGATTCGTGAGGAAGCAGACTTGAGCCGTCCATCCCTGGATATCGACATGGTATTGGCTCGCCTCGAACGGCGGGCACGGGAAGGGCATTATGCCCTGGCCGCGTATGATTTCGTCCTGAGGGGGCTCGATCATACCCTTCGTTCGCTGCCTGAACTGCGTCACGTGAGCGGTCAGGAACTCGTCGAGGGCATCGAGACCTACGCCAAGTCCGAGTTCGGTCCCATGGCCAAGCACGTGCTGAACGCCTGGGGCATCACCCGCACCGACGACTTCGGAGCCATCGTCTTCGAACTGGTCGAGCAGGGGGTTCTGCGCAAGACACAGGACGATTCCCCCGAGGACTTCGCCGATCGTTTCGATTTCGACGAGGTCTTCGAGCGCAACTACTACAAGGATCATCCGATCAACCACTCCTGAGGACGCCGGACCCATCCTTCCCTCCGTCGCCGCCGCGGCTCTCCAGGAATGAGGAGTGAGCGTGAACGCATCCGACGAGGGGACCTTGAACCACTTCGACGAGGATGGAAGAGCCCGCATGGTCGACGTCACCGGCAAGGCGGAGAGCCACCGGCGGGCGGTCGCACGGGGACGCCTCCATCTCTCGGCGGAGGGATGGCGCGCTCTCGGGCGCTCCACGCAGGAGGGGAAGGGAGACGCCATCGCGGTGGCCCAGGTGGCGGCGGTGCAGGCGGCCAAGCGTACCGGCGAGTGGATTCCCCTGGCCCATCCACTGCCCCTGGGGGCGGTGGAGGTCCGTTGGAAACGCGACGAGGGACGCAGGGTGCTCGAAGCGGAAGTCGAGGTGAGAACCTTCGCCCGCACCGGCGTCGAGATGGAGGCGTTGACCGCCGTGAGCGCGGCCCTGTTGACGGTGTACGACATGCTCAAGGCGGCCGATCGGGCCATGGTGCTTGGGCCGGTGTGGTTGCACGCGAAGGAAGGCGGCCGCAGCGGCGCCCATCGCTACGAGGATCCGCCCCACATCGATTTCCCTTGACCCTCTCCACAGCGCCCGCCTATACCCTGATCGAAGACGGAGGAACCGGGCCGACCCCGGAAACGTATACCTGTCATCGTCCATCGTGGGCTGGGATTCCCACCATCCGGCCCGATCCGGGGTCGAACTCTCCGGATCGTCTTGTACCACATTCCGGGCGTCCGTGAGACGACGGCCTACAGGAGCGACATGTTGTCCACGCTTCCTCTTGCGAACATCATGGGCGATTTCGGGGAGATCATCGCCGGATCCTCGCCCTTCGCGAAGTTCATCATCCTCGTCCTGTTCATCCTCTCGGTCGTGTCCTGGGCGGTCATGGTCGAACGCTATCGCCGTCTGACCGCGGCCCGGAAGGCCGACCAGGAGTTCTGGTCGTTCTTCGACGAACGGATGGATGGAGACGGAGGATTGGAGGGACTCGCCCAGTGGTGTGAGGAAGACACGCGATCTCCATTGACGGAGGTCTTCCTCGAGTACTATCGCCGTTTCCGTCCCACCTGGCGGTCGCGTCTGGCCGGTGCGGACGAAGAGCTCGCCCGCGGTCTGCTTCGACGGGCCCTCGACCGGGAGGCCACCCGGCAGGTGGAGGATCTCGAGAAGGGAGTGAGCTGGCTGGCCACGCTCAGTTCGGTGGCCCCCTTCCTGGGTCTGTTGGGTACGGTGTGGGGCATCATGGGTTCCTTCCTGCAGATCGGCCGGCAGGGAACCGCCACCCTGGATGCAGTGGGGCCGGGAATCGCCGAGGCCCTGGTGACGACCGTCTGTGGTCTCTTCGTCGCCATTCCCGCAGTGGTCGGGTACAACTGGCTGGTGCGCAGCGTTCGCCACGAGGAGAGTGAGATGCTCCGGCTGATGGGTCTGCTCGAGGATCACTTCGCTCTGGAGACCTTCACCGTCGAGGAACGGCGGCAGCACCGCAGCGCGTCCGTGGGGGAACTGTCGTGAGAGCGGCGGGAGAGGGTCTGGCCGGCCGGTCGCGGATCTCCCAGTTGGCGGAGATCAACGTCACCTCCCTGGTGGACGTGACCATGGTGCTGCTGATCGTCTTCATGCTGACCGCTCCCTTCATCCAGGGAGGAATCGAGGTCGATCTGCCGACCACCCATGCGGTGAAGCAGGTGGCTCAGGAGGGCCTGGTGATCAGTCTGGACAAGGGGCGAAGGGTGTACATCGATGACGATCCGGTGCCCTTCGGTCAGCTCGCCGAGGTCCTCCGATCGACCCTGCCCACGGGGAAGGAACAAGCGGTCTATCTTCGGAGTGACCAGGAGGTCCCCTACGGTTTCGTGATCAAGGTGATGGGAGAGATCAAGTCCGCCGGCGTGGAGACTCTCAGCCTGGTGGTCCAGCCGGAAGGCAAGGACTGACTCCAGCGATGCGAAACTATCTGTTGATCTCCCTGGCGGCTCATCTCGCCGGTGCTCTGGTGATCGGGGCGGTGGGGGCATTCCTGCATCAACCCCTGCAGCCGGTGGAGGTGATCCGTGTCGACCTGGCCACCCTGCCGTCCCCGCCACGGCCGAAGAAGAAGGTCACACCACCGCCCTCCAAGCCGGTGGCGCCGGTGAAGAAGCAGGAGAAGAAGACGCCTCCGGTACCGCCAGCGCCCAAGCCGGTCGAGCGTGCGCATCCCGAGCCGGAAATGGCTCCTCCACCGCAGCCGGAACCGGCGACGCCGGTCGAGAAACTGCCCTCGGCCGAGCCCTTGCCGACTCCGCCGCGGGAAGAGCCGCGGGTGGTGCCTCCACCGGCAAGACCGTCGGCCGAGGCGGCGGACGATCTCGATTTCCTCGAACCCGAGGAGGTCGAGCCCGAGGTGCAGGCGGCGGAGGGTTCCGATACCCCCGCGCCGGCCGATGAACCGGCGGCCCCGGCGGCAGTGCAGGTGGAGAAGCACTCCGGGCTTCCCGACTACTACGTGGCGCTGGTGCAACGGAAGATCGATCGCAGGTGGGAACCATCGGCGGCCGGGGTCCGGGGGGGGCCGTCGGTCTCCTGTCTCATCCGCTTCCGTATCGCGGCCAGCGGGGTGATCGAGAATCCGCGGGTAGTCGAGGGAAGTGGGTTCTCCGTCTTCGACCGGGAAGCCCTGCGTGCCGTGATCTCGGCTTCACCGTTGCCGCCCCCGCCGGCGGGATCGAAGGTGATGGAGCTACCCATCAACGTGCGTTTCCACCTGGAACGTTAGGAGAAGCCGTGCGCCGACTGAGTTGCATCCTGCTGGCACTGGCGATCGTCGGCTCCTGGGCGCTGACGCCGGCGCAGGCGGGCAAGGACGAGGGAATCCTCATCGATCTGCATCGCAGCGGAGCGCGCAAGGTGCGTGTGTCCATGGCCCCGCTGTCGGTCCAGAGCAGCGACAGTCTCATGGAGGCCCGCTCCCGGAGCCTGGCCTCGCGTCTCGTCCGCGACTTCGTGTACAGCGGAGTCATCGCGGTGGTGGGCGACCTGCCCCAGGGCGTGGTGCTGCCGCGGGACGTGCCCAACGAGGTTGAAGGGGACGACCACCGGCCCGACGCCGTGGTGGCCCTCAGCCTCAGTGGCGAGGATCCCGGGCACATGTCATTGACCGCGCGGCTGCTCGCTCCCGGCCAGCAGAATCTGATCCTGGGAAAGCGCTATGTGGTGGATGTGGAGCAGCCGGGCCCGGCAGTCCATCATTTCTGCGACACGGTCGTCCGGCAGCTCACCGGGGACGAAGGGATCGCCCGCACCCGTATTCTCTTCAGCCGGGGAAACGAGCGCCGCCGTGAGATCCATATCGTCGACTACGACGGCGAGAATCTCAAACGCATCACCCGCAACGGAAGCATCAATCTGGCACCCCGGTGGTCGCCCGATCAGCAGACCGTGTGTTACACCTCGTACTTCCGCGGGCGCCAGCGCCTTCTCCTGCTCGACGGGAAGACCGGCCGCAGCAAGCGCATCGCGCAGTACGAAGGACTCAATGTCGGAGCGAACTGGTCTCCGGATGGAAGCGAACTGGTGACGACCCTGAGCAAGGACGGAAACGCGGAGATCTACCGCTTGCGGCGCGATGGAAGCATCGTCCAGCGGCTGACGCACGCGCCGTCCATCGAATGCTCGCCCGATTTCGACCCCACCGGGCATCAGATCGTCTTCACCAGTGACCGCACCGGCCTTCCCCAGCTCTACGTGATGGACCGCGAGGGGAGCAATCGGCGCCGGCTCACCTACGAGGGGCGCTACAACGAGAGTGCGGCGTGGTCGCCCAAAGGTGACCGCATCGCCTATGTCAGCCGTGTCGACGGCCGCTTCCAGGTGTTCATCATCGAACCGGACGGGAGCAATCTCCGACAGATCACCTTCGCCAAGGACGGCAACAACGAGGACCCGTCATGGGCTCCGGACGGCCGGCACCTGGTGGTGAGCAGTGACCGTTCCGGACAGTCGCAACTGTGGGTCATCGATGTGGAGAGCCTGGTCGCCCGGCGCCTGACTTCCGGCGGGGCGAGTGACACCAACCCCGACTGGAGCGGGGTCAAACGAGGGTCCGCCACCAGCGGCGAACCCCAATCGTGAGGAGGACGATTCCATGATCCAGCGAGGACATCATCGTTTCCCGGCGGGGTCCTTCATCCTGCCTCTCATCGGTCTTCTGGTGCTCGCCCTTAGTGTGGGTGGGTGCGGGAAGAAGAACGAAGCAGTGGAGACGAATCCGGAGGAGAACGCTCCGGGAACGACGGAAGGCGTCGAGAACGTCGATCTCCAGGAGGGCAGTTTCGAGGGAGAACAGGTGGGCGGTGAAGAGCTCGAGGGAGAGGAGATCTCGGGCGAGGAGGCGGAGACCCCTGCCGTCGAATTGTTGGACGTCTTCTTCGACTACGACAAGTACGATCTCAGCGACGAGGCCCGTGAACGGTTGAATCAGGATGGCCGTCTCCTGCGCGAACACAAGGACCTGCGCATCGTCATCGAGGGCCATTGCGACGAGCGGGGAACCGTGCAGTACAACCTGGCACTGGGAGAGAAACGAGCCCGTGAAGCGAAGGACTACCTCGTCTCGCTCGGGATCGACCCGTCGAGGATCGATATCGTCAGCTATGGCAAGGAGCGTCCCTTCGCTCTGGGTCATGACGAAGAGGCATGGGCCCAGAACCGTCGTGCGCACTTCGTCGTGCGTTGACCATCGGAGGAAACCATGTTGGGGAGAACAGGCGTCGTCGCGGCCCTTGTGCTGATCGTGCTCGCCCCTGGATGCGGTCAACTCACCCGCATCGAGGACAAGGTGGATGAGATCAGCGTCGCCAGCCACGGCCTTCAGGAGAACCAGAAGGTCATCGAGGGGCGCTTGGAGGAGGTGCACAAGGCGCTCGACGCCGAAGGGATCACCGACAACGAGAAGCGGGCCGAGCTGCTGTCGCGTTTCAAGAACATGGAGCGTTCCATGCAGCAGATGCAGGCGCGGATGGAGGAGCAGGACGAGCTGCTGCGGCGAATCCAATCGCGGCTCGACCTGCTCACTCGTGCCGGTGGGGTTCCGACGCCTCTGGCGGCGGCGGACAGCGCGTCCGGCGCGGCCGGAGGGGGAGAGGCCGGTGTCGCCCAAGCGGCCTCTTCCGGCGGAAGCGAGCAGACAGGGGAGTTGGCGCAGGGAGCGGTGGAGGAGGGGACGTCGGCCGCCGCGGCCGGCGTCGCCGGTGCTGCGGCTGCCGAGGAGGTGGCGGGTGGGGGATCCTCCCTGATCGGAGGGGGCTCACCCGGGGCGGAGGTCTATGACGCCGCCTTCCGTGACTTCACCCGTGGTTCCTATACCCTGGCGCGTGAGGGCTTCCAGGAGTTCGTCACGCGTTATCCCGAGTCGGACCTGGCGGACAACGCCCGCTATTGGATCGCCGAGAGCTACTATGCCCAGGGCAATTACCGGGAAGCCGTGGTCGAGTACGAGCGTGTTTTGCGCAACCATCCCGCAAGTGATATACTCGCGCCGGCCCTGCTCAAGGCGTCCAATTGCCATCTGGAGCTGGGGGAGACCGACCGCGCGGTGGAGGGCTATCGTCGTCTGGTGAAGGATTGGCCGGAGAGTGACGAGAGCTTCATCGCCCGTCAGAAACTTGCCGAGATCGGCAGCGCACCCTGAAAGAGTACGCCATGCCCAAGATACCCGCCTTGAAAGTCGCCCGTGGCTTGGAAAAGGCCTTTCGCCCCCACGATCTGTGTTCGATCGACAAGGACTACCATGTCTTCGTCGTGGCCTATTCGGGTTCGTACGTCGAACACAATCATCCCGCCGACGAATTCATCTTCATCCTCGAGGGTGAACTCATCCTCGAGGTTTCGGGCGAGGAGCACGTGTTGCGGCAGGGAGATGGTTTCCTGGTCCCGGCGGGAATGCTTCATCGCCCGCGTTCCGCCCGTCGCACCCTGGGATTGGTGATGGAGCGCCGTGGATTGCAGATGAGTTCGACCGAGGTGCTCAGCGGCTGAGTGTTCGGGGAGCGGCCGGCCGCATCTCCAGCAGATACGGGCCATGGTCGATGGTTTCGCTGAAGAAGCCGCCGCGTGTCGGTGGCTTCTTCGTGTCGGGCACCGGCATGTGGAGCTTCCGGGGGGGCGGTTGACTTTCCTGTTTTCTTCGCCTATGCTCGCTGGGGTCAAGGAGGCAACTGTGTATCTCACCAAGCGTCAGTCTGAACTGCTGGATTTCCTGCGCTCGAGCATCTCGGCCAACGGCTATGCCCCCAGTCTCGAAGAAATCGCCGAACACTTCCAACTCTCGTCGGTGGGAACCGTACACAAGCACTTGAAGGCCCTCGAGGCGAAGGGAGTCATCCGCCGGCAGTGGAACCGCAGCCGGGCCATCGAGATCGTCGGTCTGAACGATTCGAAGTCCCGTCGCCTGCCCCTGCTGGGCACCGTCGCGGCGGGCCGGCCCATCGAGGCGGTTCCCCGATCGGAGAGCATCGCGGTTCCCGAGGACATGATCGGCCGTGGCCCGGCCTATGTCCTGCGGGTGAAGGGTGACTCGATGATCGAAGACGCCATTCGCGACGGCGACTATGTGATCGTCGAACAGAGGGAAGACCCTCGCAACGGAGAGATCGTCGTCGCCCTGTTGAACGAAGAGGAAGTCACGCTCAAGCGCTTCTACCGTGAAGGCAAGATGGTGCGTCTCGAGCCGGCCAACCGGGCCCACGAAGCCATCCACGTGCCCGCCGACTCCATGCGGGTGCAGGGAATCGTGGTGGGGATCCTTCGGCGTTTCATCTAGGACATGTCCACGCCTCGTCTGCTCTTTCTTCGTTTCAGCGGAGATGTCACCCCGCCTTCCCACCCGATTTCCGCTTCGGGACCTTCGACCCCTCCATTCGTCGTCCTGCGTCCCTGGGCTCCCCGCCTTCCGTCGCAGCCGGGAGCACGGGAACGGGCGCTTCTCTTCGACGAGGTGGACGCCTTCTCCGGAGGGCTGCCTCCGGCCTTCGTTCGTTTCCTCCGCTCGCTGGCTCCGTCGGTGGAGACCTTCGGCCGATGGGGGGCGCTGCTCGATCTGAGTGGATGTGAGCGCCTGTACCCCGATCGCCGGGTCCTTCTCCGCAGGATCGGGGAACGGGCGATGGAGGAGAAACTGGGAAGCCTGGCGGCGGGAGAGGGCTCCAGCCGCCTGGTGGCGCGTCTGGCCGCGGCGACGGCACCGGTGGGCTCGTGGTGGCAGGTGGAAGGAGACCGGGCCGAGCGCTTCCTGGCCCCCTTTCCCCTGCGCTGTCTCCCGCAGAGCCGAAGCCGATGGGTGCCGGTGCTCGAGGAATTGGGTTTGAACACCCTCGGTGAAGTGGCGGCCCTTCCTCCCCGGCTCCTGCGCGAGGCCCTGGGGGAGGAATCACTCGAGGTCTGGCGCGAGGCGCGGGGTCAGGGTTCGAGTGTCCTGCCGCCTGCCGAGCTCCCCCCGTACCTGCGTGAGCATCATGTCTTTCCCGCGGTGTACGACGACGAGGGTTGGGTGCGCTCGGTGGTGGGAGTGCTGGCCGATCGTCTGGCCGCGCGTCTGAGGGACAGGGGTCTCCAGGCCGGGCGGGTCGAGCTGAGGATCCGCCGGCACGGAGGGGAGACCACACAGCGGTCCCGACGCCTGGATCCCCCCTCGGCCGAACTGACCGTGTTGCGGGAATGTACCTGGGGGCTCTGGGGGGAGATGCCGACGGCACGGCGGGCGGTGAGCCGTTGTGTCCTGGAAGTCGGGGGCTTGCGCCGGGCGGCGCCCGAGGCCCTGTCCTTCGATTTCGCGCGGGTGAAGACCGACCTGGCGCCGTTCATCGCCCGGATCCGCAGGCGTTTTGGAGACGGAGCGGTGCAGTGGTCGCCGGAACTGTGGATGGCCGACCGGGAGGGGTCGTGACCGATCGAGGAGGACGACAGCTTCGATGAAGACCCCATCCCTGGCAAGGAAGACCGCGGGCGCGGAAAGGGCACGATTGCACTGAGTCCCGACGGATCTACTCGAACAGCTCGGCCTGCCCGTCGGCTTTCTCCTTCCTGCTGCGCTTCGCCTCGTGTTCCTGGGCTCCAGGATCGGAAGGTGTGGTGGTATCGGAAGGGGAAAGCGGTTGCGGGTCGGTGGCTCCGGCAGTGCGGAGTTCGGAGCGCAATTCGGGGAACTCCTCTTCCAACCATCGGGGGAAGTGCGGGACCTCTTCACCGAGCAGGGCTCTCATCTGCAGGGCGTTGACCACTGCCTTGCCCTGGAAATGGTTGTTGGTGATCACGTAGGTCTCACGAGACTTTCCCTTCTGGGATTTCAACGCCTCCACCCACGGGCGCAATTCGTCCACCCGATAACGGTAGTCGTAACGCTGGTCGCGCCCGGCGTTGCGATCGAACCACGATGCCTCGTTGCGTCCGTGAAGCCGTAGGTACTGGACGCGATCGTCGGCCTGGAGAACCGGCCCGATGGAATCGCCGACCTGTGGTTGGTCGATGCTCACCGGGTGGATGCCAAGCTGGTTCCAGTCGATGCCACTGCGATCAGGGGCCCAGGCTCCGTGGCGAAGCTCCACCACCAGGGTCAAGGGGAAGAAGAGCTCGGCGAGACGGGCGAGGTGGTCACGGTGTTCGCGGGTGGGGCGGAACGACCAGGGGAACTGGGCCAGGATGGGTCCGAGACGTCCGGCGGTCCGAAGCGGCTCGAGGAAGTCGAGGAATCTCCTGGACCGGGCCGGGTCGATTCCAGGGGAGTCGTGGGTGAAGGAGCGGTGGAGTTTGACCGAGAAACGGAAACGAGGGTCCTCTTCGAGCCGGGTGACCCACTTCTCCGCCAGCCGCGCCGGAGGGATGTGGTAGAAGCTGGCGTTGACCTCGACGAGGTCGAAGAAGCGGGCGATCCACTGCAGGGAGTCGAAGGAGGAGGGAGTGGATGGGGGGTAGACGCGCCCCTTCCAGTCCGCATAGCTCCACCCGGCGGGGCCGATCCAGAGATCGGGTCGGTGGCACGGGGGCCGAAGGGGCTGAGCAGCTTGGGTCATGGGAACGATCGTGGGCTTCGGGGGTCCTGGGAGCAGCCTCGGAGATTGACGATCCCGCACGTCGCTTCTACCATCCTGGCAGATCGTATGCAAGACTTCCCACTCCTTTACGCCCGGCCGGGTATTCAGGAGGTTCCATGCTCCAGGCCGAAGATCTCCAGGGCCGACGACGCGGTCCCTTGGACGACCCATTCGAACTCTTTTTCGGCAGCAGCCGCAGCTCCTCGCATGCCTTCGGGATGCAATCGGATCTCGGGTGGCGGCCGGCCACCGATGTGTACGAGACCGAAGACGAACTGGTGATCCAGATGGATCTGGCCGGAATGGAGCGTGAGCGTATCGAGGTCTACGCCGAAGACGATCTCATATCGGTCAAGGGGGAGAGGGCGAATATCGCTCCTCCGGGAAAGAAGCATTTCCACAAGATGGAGATCCAGATCGGTCCTTTCGAGCGGCACATCCGGGTACCTGAATCGGTGGACATCTCGACCGCCAAGGCGTCCTACCGCTCCGGTTTCCTCTTCATCCGCCTGCGAAAAGGAAAATCACATCCGACGCCCCGGCGCAGCATCACCATCCAGGACTGACCTCGTTTCCCCGCGAAGGAGCCACGGTGTCCACCGAGCAACGAGAAATCCCCGCCACGACGGAAGTGGGCCGCATTCCCAGTAGTCTGGCGATCCTGCCCATCAGTGAGGCGGTGATCTTTCCGTACATGATGGTGCCGCTGGTGTTGAGCGACCCCAACCTCATCCGGCTGGCCGATGATGTCCTGGCCGACAGCAAGTTCCTGGGGACCTTCGCCCAGTTCCCGCGCGAGGATGACGACGACCGTGAGCTTCCCCTGGGAGAGGACATCTACGAGATCGGCACCGCGGTGGTCATCCAGAAGATGTTGCGCTTTCCCGACGGGACCATGCGGCTGTTGGGGCAGGGTGTGGCGCGCATCCGGCGCAAGAAGTACGTGCGGACCGAGCCCTATCTGGTGGCGGATATCGAGGTCCTGGAGGAATCACCACAGACGGATGCCCGGACCATCGCCCTCATGCGCGGGGTGGCGAACAATTTCATCAAGATCGTCGAATCCAGTGAGAATCTCAGCGACGAGCTGAAGGTCGTGGCCATGAACATCGACGAGCCCGGCCGGCTCGCCGACATGGTGGCCACCAATCTCGATCTGTCGGTGGAGGAGAAGCAGGCCGCGCTGGAGACGCTCAATCCCCGCAAGCGTCTCGAACAGCTCAGCCGGATCGTGCTGCACGAACTCGAAGTGGTCGAACTCGGGGAGAAGATCCAGAGCCGGGTCCGCAAGGAGATGGACAAGGATCAGCGGGAGTACTACCTGCGGCAACAGCTCAAGGCCATCCAGAGGGAGCTGGGCGATGTCGACCAGAGCACCGTCGAACTGGAGGAACTGAAGGAGGCCATCGAGAAGGCCGATCTGCCCGACAACGTGCGGGAGATCGCGTCGAAGGAGTACGACCGCTTGTCGCGGATGAACCCCGGGGCGAGTGAGTACACGGTATCGAAGACCTACATCGACTGGATCCTCGATCTTCCCTGGAAGGTCTCCACCGAGGACAACCTCAACCTCAAGCGCGCCGAGGAGATCCTCGACCGCGATCATTACGGTTTGCAGGACGTCAAGGAGCGGATCCTCGAGTACCTGGCGGTGAAGAAGCTGAAGAAGGACATGCGCGGTCCCATTCTCTGCCTGGTGGGTCCGCCGGGCGTGGGCAAGACCAGCCTGGGCAAGTCGATCGCCGAGGCGATGGGGCGCAAGTTCTACCGTCTGAGCCTGGGGGGGATGCGTGACGAGGCCGAGATCCGCGGTCATCGGCGCACCTATGTGGGAGCGATGCCCGGGCGCATCCTCTACGGCATCAAGATCGCCGGTTCGAACAATCCTTTGATCATGCTCGACGAGATCGACAAGCTGGGCCGCGATTTCCGCGGCGATCCGAGCAGCGCCCTGCTGGAGGTGCTCGATCCGGCGCAGAACAACTCCTTCACCGATCACTACCTGAACATTCCCTTCGACCTGTCCAACGTGCTCTTCATCACCACCGCGAACATCCTCGATACCGTACCCCGGCCCCTGCTGGACCGGATGGAGATCATCCACCTCGCCGGCTATACGCGCCTTGAGAAACTGGAGATCGCCAAGCGCTACCTGGTGCCGCGCCAGATTCAGGAGAACGGTCTCGATCGCAAGCGAATCGGGTTCACCGATGCGGCGATCACCCACATCATCACCGACTACACCGCCGAGGCGGGAGTGCGCACTCTGGAGAGGACCATCGGAACGGTGTGCCGCAAGGTGGCACGCGGTTTCGCCGCCGGCAAGCGCAAACGGGTGAACGTCTCGGTGAAGAACCTCGAGGATTTCCTGGGACCGCCGCAGTACAGCGGGGACGAGCGCAAGCGGCATCCGATGATCGGCGTGACGGCGGGTCTGGCCTGGACCACGGTGGGAGGGCGGATCCTCTTCGTCGAGGCGGTCGCCATGCCCGGATCGGGCATGCTGCGTCTGACCGGACAGTTGGGCAACGTCATGCAGGAGTCGGCCCAGGCTGCTCTCAGCTACATCCGCTCGCGCTACACCTATGACGAGAGGGACGCCCAGTGGTTCAAGGTGCATGACATCCACGTCCACCTGCCGGCCGGTGCGGTTCCCAAGGACGGGCCCAGCGCGGGGGTCGCCCTTTGTACTTCCCTGATGAGTCTCTACCGGCGCATCCCGGTGAACAACCGGGTGGCCATGACCGGGGAGATCTCCCTCACCGGCGAGGTCCTTCCCATCGGCGGCCTGACCCAGAAGGTCCTGGCCGCCCACCGGGTGGGGATGACCGACGTCATCATCCCCGCGGCCAATGAAAGGGATCTGGAGGAGCTTCCCGAGGAGGTCACCGACGCCATCGATTTCCACCTGGTGGAGAAGGTGGAGGATGCCTGGGAAGTGGCATTGATCCGGGACTTCAAGGAGGAACGGTGAGCCCGTCCTTTCTCCAGAAGGTCTTCAAGGGATCCGCCGGTGACCGGGTGGAGACGGAGCCCTTCCAGCTTCCCGGCGCGTTGTTCGACGGGGTCAAGGTCCTGCTCATCGATTCGGGCGATCCCACCGACCTGCTCTTCTCCATGCCCCTGGTCGAGGAGATCCACGATCGCTTCCCCCATGCGCACGTGGGCCTGGTGAGTGACGAACGCCTGCATTATCTGGCGCTTTCAAGCGGTGCATTTCACGAAGTCATCGTGTTTTCCCCAGAACAGTTGAAGTTGAACTCGAAGGGCTTTTCCCTGCTCGCCGACGCGGTCGGGGCCGAGGCGTGGGACGTGGCCATCCTGCTCGGCCGCCACCAGGATCCGCCGCGGGAGGAACTGGCCCTGGTCAGTGGGGCCCGGTTGCGGGTCGGGCCGGCGCACGAGAGGGCCTATCCGCGCGTGAACTGCGCGGTCCGGTCCAGCGCTGAGGAGCACTACCCCTACCGCCGCACGGCCACCTGGGGCAAGCTCTTCGGCCTGCCGCTCGAGCACGTACCATTGAATTGGCCTCTTCCGGAGTCGAAACTGCGGCAGGTGGCGCAACTGGTTCATTTCAACAAGCCCCGCAAGGACCAGTTGCTCGTGGGCGTCGACCCGGGTGTGGGGAAGATGGGCACGCGATTGGGTCTGGAGAACCTGGCCTTCCTGGTCAACCATCTGGGGAAGCGCATCTCGTCGAAGAGCATCGTCCTGACCGCGGACGAAGACGAGGAGAGGCCGGCCGCCTTCGAGTCGCTCTTGACGGTCGATCTGCTACGGCTGCCGCGTCCCACCCTGATGGAGGTGGTGCTCCTGCTCAGTCAGTGTGACCTGTTCATCTCGGGGAACACCGATCTCTTCCATTACGCGGTGGCACTGGGTGTACCCGCCCTGGGTCTGTTCACTTCACGGGACGGCCGCAGGTGGAGACCCGATGAGGGGGAGAGTGTGGAGATCCTCGAACTCGAGGACGGCGTGGAACTCGAACTCGCCACGGTGATGTCGAGGGTGGACGCGCTCCTGGAATAGAACGGGTTCAGGTGCCACCGGCGGATACCTTCAGAGGAAAGAGTCGAATCGCTCATGCGTGACTGGCTACGATTGCTGGGAATGCTCGGCCGTTACCGGCAGCGCACTGCGATGCTCGTCGTCGCCATCATCTTCGCGTCGATCCTGTCCACCGCCGGCATCACCTTCATCTCGCCCTTGTTGAGGGTTCTGTTCATGGAGAACCCCTCGCCGGTGGCCGAATTGAGCGAGGGTGGCGGCGAGGTCGCGGCGGTGCCGTCGGAGGGTGGGGAGGTGTCCAGCCCGCAGACCGCAGACCAGGATAGCGCGGTCTCGCGGCCGGCGGTGGATGATGCGGGGACTCCGTCGGCGACGATGCCCATCCCCCGGGAAGTCAGCCGGGTACGGGACAAGATCCAGAACTGGATCGAGAGCCGGCTGTACCGCGGCGATCGGCACGCCATGCTCACCCGCATCTCCATCCTGCTCTTCCTGCTGTACCTGGCCAAGAACCTCTTCACCTTCGCCCAGGGGGCGATGACCGCCGCCCTCGAACAGAAGATCATCTACGACATCCGGGCCGAACTGTTCCGGGCCATCCATCAGAAGCCGCTCGGCTTCTTCTCGGAGGAGCGTACCGGCTATCTCATGAGCCGGGTGATCATCGACGTCGACATGATGCGGGGCGCACTGGTGGGTTGCGCCGCCCAGATGCTCTCCAATTCGATCATGGTGCTTCTGGCGGTCGTATTGGTGATCTGGTGGAGCTGGCAGTTGTCGCTGGCGACGCTGATCATCGTCCCGCCCAACATCCTGCTGGTGAATTATCTCAGCCAGAAACTGCGGAAGGGGAGCCACCGCACCCAGGAATCGATGGGCGACCTGGCAACCGTCCTGCAGGAGACCATCGCCGGCATCCGTATCGTGAAGGCGTTCACCACCGAGGACAGCGAAGAGGAGCGCTACGACCGGCACAACAAGCGCTACTACCGGGCCTATACAAAGATGAAGATCCTCGAGGCGCTCTCCTCACCGGTGAGCGAGATCCTCGGTGTGTTCACCGCGATGGTCGTGCTCGGCTTCGGAGGCCATCTGGTGCTGCAGGGAAGGCTTCGGCCCGATCTCCTCATCACCTTCCTGGGCATCATGCTCTGGGTGATCGGACCGGTGAAGAGCCTGATCAAGGTCAACAGTACCCTCCAACAGAGCCTTGCCGCCGCGCGGCGGGTGTTCATGGTGATCGACGGTGAACGCGAGGAGCCGCGAAAGGACGGCCGGCGCGATCTCACGGGGCTTCGCCAGGGCATCGTCTATGAACACGTGGGATTCCGCTACCGGACCGGCGGCACCGTCCTGGAGGACATCAATCTCACCATCCCGGCCGGCAGCTCATTGGCACTGGTGGGTCCTTCGGGAGCGGGCAAGTCGACCCTGGTCGACCTGTTGCCGCGCTTCTACCATCCCACCGAGGGAAGGATCCTGCTCGACGGCATCGATCTCGAGGAGATCGAACTGAAGACCCTGCGTTCCCTGGTGGGCGTGGTCACCCAGGAGGTCATCCTCTTCCACGATACCGTGGCCAACAACATCTCCTATGGATCACCGCAGGCCAGCCGTGAGCAGATCGAAGCCGCCGCGAAGGCGGCCAACGCCCACGAGTTCATCGTGTCGCTTCCCGAAGGCTATGATACGACGGTCGGCGAGAGGGGAACCCAACTCTCCGGCGGCCAACGTCAGCGCATCGCCATCGCTCGCGCCATCCTGCGGGATCCGCCCATCCTCATCTTCGACGAGGCTACGAGCGCGCTGGACACCGAGAGCGAGCGCCTGGTGCAGGAGGCAATGCACAGGCTGATGCAGGGCCGTACCACCATCGTCATCGCCCATCGCCTTTCGACCATCGTCGGGGTGGACCGGATCGTCGTGCTCGAGCGGGGGCGGATCGTCGAGCAGGGCGTTCACCAGGAACTTCTCGAGCGGCACGGCGCCTATCGGAGGCTCTATGAACTCCAGTATGCGGGGAAACCAGCCTGAGCTGGCGGTTCTCCCCAACTGGCTGGGAGATCTGGTGATGGCTCTGCCGGCGCTGGCTCTCATGAAGCAGCGGTCGGAGCTGGTCGTGGTGGGGGCGCCCGCGCTCGTCGAGTTCGTCGACGATCTGGGGCTGGCCGATGCCATCGTGTCCTACGATCGCCGGGGCGCGGACGCGGGTCCGAGGGGTCTGTGGAGGGCGGCCCGGCGCTGTGCCGTTCATCGGCCCTACCGGGCCACCGTCTTCCCTCCATCCTTGAGAGCGGCCCTGCTGGCCTTTCTCGCCGGCTGCCGGCGCCGGCGCGGCCATCCCACCGACGGGCGGGCTCTGCTGCTGAACGAGCGCGTGCCCTTGCCGCGGCCGGCTCGTTCGCGCCACCAGAGTGACGTGTGGCTGGCCATGGTGAGCGGCGAGGAGCCGACGGACGGAAAGGCGTCGTTTCGTCTCGTGCCGGGGAAGAGGGGCAGGCAGGGTTGGAAGCGCATCCAGCTCGAAGACGCGGGGGGCGTGCTCAGCCACGGTGAGGCGTTCGCGGTGGTGGCGCCTGGGGCGCAGTACGGACCCGCCAAGCGTTGGCCATTGAGGCACTTCCGCGCCTTGTCAAAGAAGATACAT